>CAZTSI010000001.1:0-166145 GCA_964616755.1 uncultured Saprospiraceae bacterium
ATATTTTGATCTCTACTCGTAAAAACGAATATAGTAGAAAGAAAGAAAGAAAGAATAAACTTTTTTTTGATAAAATGGGGATTTTAACATTTCACTCGCTGGTCTTCAAAAAAATACCTCCTTCAGGGCCGCGTTGATATATACCCTGCCTCACTGGTATGCCAGCCTCCTACTTCGCATTAATTTGTACTGTTTTATATACAGTAGCAAATGTGTGAGTATCGATCGGCAGTTGATCTTTCTTCAATTTTCGGCGCATACTAGCGCTGATGGTATGGTGCAATCGCTCTGATCCAAATAGAGTACTCATCAAAGTATAAACACTCTTTGAAGCCAATAAAACATGAGCTATCTGCTCGATTGTCATTGTCGTCCGAAGGGCCTCTTCGTGTTGATGAGTCTTTATCAGCAACCCTTGATGAATAGCATCAAAATTAATCTGGTGGTCATAGTTCGTGCCGTCAAAGCTATCGTTCTTGCCTATGAGCATTTCAATGATATTGTCTAGCAAAATTTTAAAATCATAGACCACTATCGTAGCGCCAACGACACTCACCCTGCTTATTTCGGACAGAAGATCTTCAGAATTAACATAATTGAGAGATCCAGCAAACGTAATGATCCCTACTGATTTATCTAGCAATTGTAATGACGCATTGTTCATGAGTCGGTACTCTACCCCATTATACGACAATGCGACTGCCAACATTACTGAGCTGGGTTCAAGCCCATAGACATATTGACAATAATGCTTGAGGGCCTGACTAGAATGACCCGTTCCGCAGCCGATATCCAAACCGACTAAAAATGAATGTGCCAGCGAGCATTTAGCTAGAATATGAGCGTGCAGTGGCGGTCGATATGTGGCATAATGAAAGGCCGTGATTGCGTCATACTCAAGACTCATTTTATAAGTTTCAGTTATACAATGATAAACTAAAATAATGATCCTCGTTCGCCAGCCATACAAAACAGAGGTCGTCAGAAGTAGCTACTTCACAAGTCAGGGGGAGCTGTCTTTTGCCTTCATTTATCAGTTAGCCTCGCCAGCTTTATTTAATTTGCATCATGAGGCGTATTGATGTGCTTCACTTCTGATCGACTCTTTGATCCAAAAGTCTATTGTTGAATAGGCAGGGTGGATCGGTCAAGCGACAAATTTCGGCCTTTCATACGTCTACAAACCTTCTCCCTGTCTAAAGTTGAGTTTTAGTTACGAGACTACTTTTTGCAAGAAGGGTTTTAGCAAAGCGTACGTAGACAAGCTTTTCAATGCTTAAACTGTTAAAAACCTCCTTGCCTTCTGCCTTGTTGGTTGACGTCTTTATTTTCCTTGGCATAAGGTACGGCCCTAATTTGATTAGAGCAATTGCGAAAGAATGCCATAAAAGCATTGGCAGCTATTAACTCGAGCAAAATCAATATAATGTAAGATGGCGCGGCTGAAAGCGAGACGTATTGAAAAAAAGCAGCTATCAAAGAGTCCTAGCACGAAGAGAAAAATATTTATTTATAACTCAAACGAAATCAACGGATTATAGGCCAAGAAATCAAACTGACCCAAAGTCTTTGCGTATTTGTGTCCATGGCCTTCAAATGGCTGTTATGTATTATAGGCTCAAGAAGAGTTGTTTGGTAAAAATGAATAGCTAGAAAATCTCCTTTCATCAATTTACTCACATTAATATTTATTATCAACTATTCGAACTAAGTTTGTTTCTATTGAGTTTCAATAATCTAGAGTGTTTGTATTTGGGTTACTAACAGGGCGAAGGGTTTATCCACATAATTTGCGGTAGTTATTAACGGTGTGGGTTTGTGCGCATGTTAAGTCCATTTTCTGATTCAGTACATATCCCTTAGATTCGCCGCTGAGATATTAAAATCACTAAACCATAAATACAAGGATGGCAGAAGGTACCCCGTTAAAGCCCATAGAAGGGTCAAAAATGAGAGCGATGAAAACGGAAAGTGATGCCAACGCACTCATTTACGGACGGGTCATGCCCCAAGCACTCGATCTTGAAGAAGCCGTACTCGGTGCCATGCTCGTCGATAGAGATGGCCTTCCTTCTGTCATAGAAATATTAAAGCCCGAAACCTTTTACAAATCGGCACACAATATCATTTATGCGTCTATGCTCGAACTTTTTGAGCGCTCGCAGCCAATCGACCTGCTCACCGTACATGAAGCGCTCAAGAAGTCTAAACGACTAGAAGATGTCGGCGGCTTAAATTACCTTATTGAGCTTACCAACAGAGTTGCCTCTTCGGCCAATATCGAATATCACGCCCGTATTGTATCGCAAAAATACATTCAACGAGAATTGATCAGAGTCTCTAACGAGACCATCAAAGGATCTTTTGAGGACGAAAAAGATGTCTTCGAACTCCTTGACGATGCAGAACGCAATCTCTATGAGATTACCGACCATAACCTTAATACAGGCTACGAGCGCCTCAGCTCTCTTGCCGTCAAGACGCGAAAAGAAATAGAAGCCGTTTCTAAAAAGGAAGAAGCCATCACAGGAGTACCGACAGGATTTGGTGAATTAGATCGAGTGACCTCAGGATGGCAAAATTCTGACCTTATCATCATCGCCGCTCGACCGGGTATGGGCAAGACGGCGTTTACGCTTTCGCTCGCCAGAAATGCCGCGCTGACCAAAAAGGCGGTCGCTGTATTTTCACTAGAAATGGCCAATACGCAGCTCGTCCAGCGTCTTATTGCGATGGATTCTAGCATTGATAGCCGGAAACTGCGGAATGGTCAATTGAGTACCGATGAATGGAAACGACTCAATCAAACAGTAGATAACATGGCCGAAGTGCCCATCTACATAGATGACACACCTGCTATCAATATTTTTGAACTACGCGCTAAATGTCGACGCCTCAAACAAAATCATGACATAGAGCTGATCATCATCGACTACTTGCAACTTATGACAGCGGCACCTAACCAGAAAAAAGGTAACCGCGAACAGGAGATAAGTTCGATATCACGTGCCCTAAAGAGTTTGGCCAAAGAGCTCAATGTGCCCGTTATTGCCTTGTCGCAATTGAGCAGATCCGTCGAGACCAGAGGTGGCAGCAAGCGCCCCGTGCTATCGGATCTTCGGGAATCGGGCGCTATCGAACAAGATGCAGATATAGTGACCTTTATATATCGTCCGGATTATTATGAAAATGATGAACTAGATACTCCAAAAGATCTTGCCGAAATCATTATAGCTAAGCATCGTAATGGCTCTTTGGAGACCGTCAACCTCCGATTTGTGCCACAATTTGTCAGGTTTGAGAATTTAGGCAGCACTGGCTTTAAGATGCCGACAGAGGGCGGATTTAGAGATCCTACTGCTCCGGCTACTATCTTACGCCCAAGCCGTATGAACCTCGAAGAAGACGATATACCCTTCTAGCTATGATCATGCGACTAAACAAATATGTGGCGCATAGCGGTGTCTGTTCTCGCCGACAAGCAGCAGAGCTTGTAAAGGCAGGCAAGATATTCGTTAATGGTAAGGTCGAAGCTAATCCTGCCTACGAAGTGCAGCTTAGTGACAAGATTGAGTATAATGGTCGCCCGTTAAGAGCTACGCGCAATTTTATCTATATCCTGATGAATAAGCCCAAAAACGTAGTGACCACTACATCTGATGAAAAATCACGCAAAACCGTTCTCGATATTATCCAGCCTAAGGTCAAAGAACGTGTCTATCCTGTCGGTAGGTTAGATCGAATGACAACTGGACTCTTATTATTGACAAACGATGGTGATTTGGCAGAACGACTGACTCACCCCCGACATGGTGTCAAGAAACAATACCACGTCGTACTAGACAGACCCGTTACAGCAGATCATGTGGAGCAAATACGCAAAGGATTAGAACTCGAAGACGGCGTAGCAAACGTTGATGATTTGGATTGGATCATAGGCTCAGATCAATCCGAGATCGGTATAGAAATTCATATGGGCAGAAATAGAATCGTTCGCCGCATATTTGAGCACCTCGGCTATGTCGTACAAAAATTGGATAGAGTGTATTATGGTGGCCTGACAAAAAAGGACTTACCCCGAGGTTGGTTCAGACATTTGACTCCCAAAGAAGTCCTTATGCTTAAGCATTTTAAAGGTTAAAACACCCTACAGGTAGTTGCTTTACTGCTCCGTAAATATTATGCCTCAAAGTAATAGTCAATGGCCTTCGCTAATTTTCGATCTTTATCTGTGACCGTATTACCAGCGTCGTGCGTGGTCAATTCGATGATGACTCGATTATATACATTCGACCAATTAGGATGATGATCCATTTTTTCAGCCAGCAGCGCAATTTTTGTCATAAAGCCCCATGCTTCAACAAAGTTTTTGAAAATAAATTCGCGCTTTAAGGTATTGTCCTGTTCTCTCCACATAGTTGTTTATTTGAAATTCCAATCGTATTGATCTATCTCCATAAGGCAGGCATCTAGTAATTGAATACAATGATAAATATCGCTTTTGTGCGCCATTTCTATTACTTGGTGAAGATATCTGGTTGGGATAGAAATACCTCCTGTGATAGATCCACCACGAGCGTATCGCTGCATGGCTGCGGCATCCGTGCCGCCAGCCGGCAATATTTCCATTTGGTAGGGAATGTTATGTCGCTCGGCGAGTTCTTTCATATAGTTGACCATCCGAGCGTCGCAAATGGTGGAACCATCCATTACTTTGATAGCCGCACCTTCCTTCAGTTTTGTGACTTGCTCAAAGGCTTGAGCTCCAGGAAGATCATAGGCTAACGTCACATCTAATACGATACTCATATCTGGGTTCACTCCAGAGGCCGCTGCCATTGCTCCTCTAAGTCCAACCTCCTCTTGCACGGTGAAAACAGCGTAAATATCGTGAGGGGGAGTCTTTGTTTGAAGTTCCTTGAGTACCTCGATTAAAATAAAAACACTTACTCTATTATCCAATGATTTGGCATTCACACAATCACCCATCTCTATCAATTCGCGTTCGCGCGTTATCACATGGCCAATATGAATAAATTCTTTGACTTGATCAGGAGGTAGGCCAGTGTCAATAAAATAATCTTCAAGTTCAGCCGTACGCTTTCGCTCTTCAGGCTTAAGAACATGTATAGGTTTTGTACCCATAACGCCAATGACATCCTTTCTTCCATGGATGATCACGCGCTGTGCCGTCAATGTCTTGGGATCGAAACCACCTAGAGGTTGAAATCTGACAAAACCTTTGTCGCAAACATGTGTGACGATAAAACTAATTTCGTCAAGATGCGCAGCAACCATGACCCGTTTTGTACTCCGCCCCTTTTTGATCGCCCAAAGATTACCCATTGCATCCACACTCATTTCATCGACGACATCTTTGAGCAAATCCATAACCTTCTTGCGGATCGGATGTTCATAGCCTGGCGCCCCAGGAGTTCGGCACAACTCAGCTAACAATGGAATATTGATATTTATCATCTCACAAAAAAATGCTTTTACACTTAAATCGCAGCCGCATATGCCAACTGCAAGGAAACACAATAATAACATAAAATACATATTCGACAGGGAGGGCTATTCCCCATATCCAATGATTGCAACGTAAATATTGTCATTGACGGCTTGAATTGAACAAATGATTGGATTGACTTCTATCTGCCACCTCCTGTTATGATGTAAAATGGGCATTATTCGGTGAATATAGAGATGCGTGATTTGACGTATTTCGTTGGATTTACCTATTCGAGTCTGATCGAAAATGCCTACGCTGGTTGCCTCAAATTTGCCAACGACTACAATAGTACAGCACTTAGCTCATTAGATTGAGATAATAAATACTCTTTGGGAATTCTTAAATAGCGGTAGTTAATCCTAATATTGTACTTAGAATTAAAAAGATTGTCTTTAATAAAAAAATTAGCTGGAGAGACGGCGATCTATGGGATTGGGCAAATCCTACCACGCATTTTACATTACATCGTATTCAGCACTTATCTCACTTATCGCCTGAACGAATCGCGCATAGAATATGCCATTTATACCGATCTGTATGCTTATGCCTCTGTGCTTATTGTCATATTTTCCTTGCGCTTAGATACTTCATTTTTCCGCTTTGCGAGTCGAGATTATCCGTTTGAGCGGAGTTATTTGACAGCCTTTGTGCCTATGGTTTTTATGGCGCTGCTGCTGATTGGTCTGGGTCATTTTTTTGCTCAGGCTATTGCAGAAATATTGGGCTATTCTGATAAAGCCTATTATGTTCGCTATTTCTCATGGATTATTGCTTTGGACGTTATGCTGTTATTACCATTTGCCAAGATGCGACTTCAGTCAAAACCCAAAACTTTTGTCTTTTACAAAGTGCTCAATATTTTGTTGACGATTGTCTTGGTCATGTTTTTTTTAGAATTGACGCCTCGGCTTGATATTCAATGGTTACAACATCTAGGTATCGAACCCTATACAGATGATATTAGCTATGTTTTTTTGTCTAATTTGATAGCGAGTGCGGTGCTATTCGTGTTATTTCTTTTTCGATATAGACCTACAGAATGGTTGCCTGATAAAGCGCTGCTGCGCAGAATGGTCGCTTACGGCTGGCCGTTGGTCATAGTCGGGGTAGCCGGAAGCATCAATCAATTCTTTGGTGTGCCTTTGCAAAAATGGTTCTTAGGAGAAAACTTCGAACAGAATATGGATCAAGCAGCCTTATATGGTGCAGCACAGAAGATTCCTGCCCTCTTGGCGATATTTACAACGGCCTACAATTATGCTGCTGAGCCCTTCTTTTTTAAAAATAGTGAGGCGGATGAATCGCGAAAACTTTATGGCGATGTAACGCTCTTTTTTATCATTGCCGCAGGTCTTCTTTCTGTTGGCTTGCTGTATAGCATGGATATTGTTCAATATATCATCGGCAGCAACTTCAGAGAAGGATTGAGTATCGTTCCTATATTGTTGATGGCCTATTTATTCTTAGGGGTGTATTATAATGTCTCTATTTGGTATAAGCTGAGCGATAAAACACACTTTGGTGCCATCATTGCCCTTATTGGAATGCTGATTACCCTTTTTGGAAATATACTTCTTCTGAGTATTATGGGCGTGGCTGCCTCGGCGTGGGTGGCGCTGTTGTGTTATAGCGCAATGGTAACCATCGCTTATGTGCTAGGTCAGCGATATTTTCGTATTCAATATCAGACTGGAGCTATCTGCATGCAGCTGTTATTCATAGGTATTCTTTTGTTTATTGCCCCCTATATTTTACAATTTACTGCGCTCATAAATATCTTGATCGGGGTCGTTATTTCGCTGATGTATATAGGGGTCAGCCTATATATGCATCGAAAAAAGTGCAGAGAATATGGGCTTTTGAAATAAGTAAAACTAGCCTTGGTCAGCTTTCAAATTTAAGGTTTTAATAAAGTCAAGCAAGAGTGGATTTTTAGCCACTAGAAACTCATACTTCTCCTTGGTGGTATATAATTGTTTAGACATCTCTACCTGTTGATCCGGAAATTTGTCGCGATCCACTTTAACCGTCATTTGCAAATCATTTCGTCCAAAAAATGTTCGCACCTCGCTAAACAATCCCACTTCTTGATGAATCTCTTCTTTTGCCACTGTGGTGGGCACAAATATTTCTATTGTCCCGTCAATTATTTCTATAGCGACATTGGCTATAATATTTTTCGTCGTAATGGATTCTACTTGCTGTGTATAATCGTCCCAAACTTTCTGCAGATCGATTTGGTTGAGCTCTTTGGCTTCTATTTTATTTGCCGCTAATTTCGATTCTGTTGACTTGATCAGATCATCTAATGAACTCAATGCGCTCAGTCCGCCTTCGGGCTTGACAGTTGATTTGGGTAATGGACTTATTTTTTTTGGCTCCTCTACGTCCTTGGCCTCTGGTGCGGTATATGCGGCCCGCCATGGTTCAGCGATGGCCTGTTGTTCTGCTGTGGGTGTGATTGTTGGATCTGCTGCTCTGGGTGGTGCTACGCTACCTGATACGGGAATTGGTGCTGTAGCTTTTTGAACGAGAGAGGGCGAACTAGAAGCTTGGCTTAGCTCAGGAGTTTTTTTTTCTATAAAATCCGCACCTCGCATGGCTCGATTGGCATAACATGTTTTGAGTAAGGCAATTTCCGTATGCAAACGTTGGTCTTTTGCGCGGCTATAATGAATATCGGCCTCGTTCAACACATTGATGCACGTCAAGATAGTGCCGTAATCAATCGACGACGCTTGCGCCAAATATTTTTCCTTTAAGCGTCCGCTTACCTGTAAAAGCTTTATCGTACTGTCTTGCTTGCAATACATCAGATTGCGCAGATGAGCTGATAATCCGCTCATGAAGATATCGGCGTCAAAGCCTTTTGACATAATATCTTCTAATAGCAAGAGCATACTAGGACCATCTTCGGTCATCAAAAATTCTACTGCCTTAAAATAATGCTCATAATCTAAAACATTCAGCGTTTGAATGACCGACTCATAGGTAATTTGATTTTGCGTTGAACTAGCAATTCTATCGAATAGCGACAGTGCATCTCTCATCGCGCCATCTGCCTTCTCAGCAATAACCAACAGGCCTTCTTCCTCTACTTGTATAGACTCATGGTGGGCAATATCGACTAATTGTGCCACAATATCCTTAATGCCGATACGCTTAAAGTCGTAAATCTGACAGCGGCTTAGAATGGTGGGGAGTAATTTGTGCTTTTCAGTGGTGGCTAATATGAAGATGGCATATGGTGGCGGCTCTTCGAGGGTTTTCAAAAAAGCGTTAAAGGCCGATGAACTCAACATATGCACCTCATCGATGATAAATACTTTGTACTTGCCCTTTTGTGGCGGGAAACGCACTTGCTCGATAAGATAGCGGATATCTTCTACTTTGTTATTGGAGGCACCATCGAGCTCAAAAATATTGAGGGCTACGTCAATATCTGTTTTAGCATAACTGCCATCTTGGAGGGCCGCTTTTGGATCATCCATATTGATGACCTTTGCCAAAAGCCTTGCACAAGTCGTTTTGCCTACCCCACGAGGTCCGCAAAATAAAAATGCATGTGCCAGCTTGTCAGCCATCAAGGCATTCTTAAGCGTAGAGGTGACATGCTCTTGCCCTAAGACACTCTCAAATGTCTGCGGTCTGTACTTTCGCGCGGATACGATATAACTCATAACAAGATGCGAAATTACGAAGATCGCCGTTATTCCTTATTATTAAATGGCTTAATTGCTCGTGCCCGTTGGGAGATATTGCATTGAAGACGAATTAATATGGATTCGCGAACAAATATTTACCTTAGCCTCTTCAATGTTGAGTAATTTACATCCAATGGGAGCAAGTAATATTTGGTATCTCGAGAATATTGATGCAGAAGGACTGTTTTGTCCTAATAAGATGGGTGAAAGCGGAAAAGGACACTCCATGCTCAAGTTCAAAAAAGGGGAGTACATTTTTCAACCTAGTGAGGCTGCCAATCATATCTACTATATAGCCTCAGGTCGTGTTAAAATCGGCAATGAAAGTGATGGGGATAAGAGTATGACCAAGGCAATTCTTCAAGAGGGAGAAATCTTTGGCGAACTAGCTGTGATCGGAGAGCTTACACATCGCGACTATGCGCAAGCCCTCATCGATACGGAGATCTGTACGATGACACGTGAAGTAATGAATCAATTGTATGTCGACCGTCATCCATTCGTTAAAGTGCTGTATAAATTGATTGGCAATCGTGCTATAGAGATGGAAAAACGCCTTGAGTCTTTGGTGTTCAAAGATTCGAAAAGTAGAATATTAGAGTATATCATCGATTTGGCCGATAAAAAAGGACAGCGCGTAGGCTACGAATGGGTGGTGCGTAGCTTTATTACCCACCAAGAAATCGCCAACTTAACAGCCACTAGCCGCCAAACAGTCACTACCCTACTCAATGATCTTCGCACAAAAAACATTCTCACATTCGACCGACGTCGATTATTGATCCGTGACTTAGAGGCATTAAGAAATCAATTAGACAGCAAGGAATCATAAGCGTATGTACCGACTCATTAGCTCAATGTTGTTTCTATTGCCTGCGGAGACGGCACATTATTTCTCCATGAATATGCTGCGCTTGGCGCTGCGAATTCCCATCCTAAGCCATACTCTACGTACTCTTTGGCAATTCGATCATCCGTTATTGGAAACCAAATTTCTAGGCCTACACCTTAAGAATCCGATTGGGGTAGCGGCAGGATTTGACAAAAATGGCGAATACATAGCCGAATTAGCTTCTATGGGTTTTGGATTTATAGAAGTGGGCACGGTCACCCCCCTAGCCCAAGAAGGCAACTCGAAGCCGAGACTCTTTCGATTAAAAAAGGATCGCGCGATTATCAATCGAATGGGTTTTAACAATCATGGTGTAGATGCACTCGTCTCGAGACTCCAACAAATCAAGCGCGGCGAAATCATCATCGGAGGAAATATTGGCAAGAATAAACAAACCCCAAATGAACGCGCGCACGAAGATTATATCATCTGTTTAGAGAAGCTCTATGATCATGTAGATTATTTCGTGATAAATCTGAGTTCGCCCAATACACCCGGCCTTAGAGAATTGCAGGAAAAAGAGCCCCTCAAAAAACTCTTGACCCTTTTGATCCATTATCGCAATCAACAAAGTGTAAGACGCCCACTTTTGCTCAAAATAGCACCAGATTTATCCTCTTCGCAGCTCATAGATGTTATAGAAATCGCCAGCGAACTTCAACTCGACGGGCTGATTGCTACGAATACGACTCTGTCTCGAGAAGGACTTCGAACAGACGCCACACAAGTGCATCAAATCGGCATGGGTGGGCTGAGCGGTGATCCTCTTTTTGAGCTTTCTACTCAAATTCTTCAACAAATCAGCTTGCTAAACCGTGCCGGCCTGGGCATCATAGGGGTTGGAGGCATTTCATCGGCTGAGCAGGCACTGGAGAAAATGAAAGCTGGTGCGGAGCTCATTCAGGTGTACAGTGGCTTTATCTATGAGGGGCCAATGTTGATCAAGCGAATTAAAAAAACGTTGATCAATACAAATCCGCGTATCCGCACATCGCATTGAGCTGAATGCTGAGATATAGCCTCATTTCTTGAATATCGAGATTTTTACAAAGTATGTCATTGGCGCTTTCTAGCATTTGCCCAAAGCGCTAATAATGGCCCTATGGCCAAGATCATCATGACATACTGTATCTCTTTCCAATGATTTAAGAATGAGACCAATTCGATACAAAGAAAGGTGACAAAGAAACCGACACAATTGACAAAAACAATCGCACTTCCTTTACTCTCTGCTTGTGCAGTTTGCGCTACGATAGTCGCAAACTGGGGAGAATCAGGAATAACAAAAAAGCCCCACACCAATAAAAATGCATAAAACAAAAAGAAAGAGTTTTGAAGAAATATAAGCGCTACCACACAACAACAAAAGCATGAAACCAAAAGCGATGAATAAGCAACTGTCTTTGCGCCACGCCGAAGCGATAGGTAACCGCCCAAAACGCAAGAAATGCTGCCAACAAACAACACGAGAAAAGAAAGAAAGGAGACGTTCACTGCCGCCATGTGATGATACTCTACATAGCTAGAAATCAGTAATGGTACAAAGGCCCAAAATGCATAAAGCTCCCACATATGGCCAAAATAGCCCAAGGCAGCATTGCGAAATTGACGATCAGCAAAGCCAATGCCATGCAAACTAAATGGCGCGGGAGAGGTATTCTTTGTCGAAGGCAACACTAGCAATTTGACCATAATCCCTCCGATCATTGCGAAGAAGGAAGTAGCAATGATCACGAACTGCCAAGGCCATTGAACGCCTATGGCCTTTAATAAATGTGGCGCAGCTGTTCCTAGCACTAATGCCCCAACCAAGTAACCCATTGCACTGCCAAGACCAGTTTTACTTTCGTCAGCCACTATTCTGATACCTACAGGATAAATACCCGCTAGCGCAAATCCTGTAAAAAATCGCGCTCCGAGGATACTCAGCAAATTCAAGTCTGGAATAAGCAAGAGCACATTGAACGCAGAGCCAAAACAACAACTCCACATAAATACATCCGTTGAGCTATGTCTGTCAGCAAGCTTAAAAATAGCAACTATCCATGTGCCCACAACGAAACCAAGTTGAACAGCGCTACTAGAATGACCGATGATTTGTGTAACATTTTGAAAGCCTTGGACGATATCCGTGATGACCGCGTTGCCTGCAAACCATAGAGAGGTGCCCAAGAACTGAGCGAATACGATAATCCAGAGTGTTTTACTCTTTCCCACTGAGGGATTGCTGGTAGATAATAGTGCCATACCTTGATAATTTAGCCTTTAGTGCCATCCCAAAAAATAGTCGACCGCAAAGTATCCTCATAATGTTCGTATACTTGAGTTCGAGTATCACCGATTGGTCTCATCAATTGTCATACCACAGACAATACCGAGAGTATTGCGCACAAAATAGAGAGATAGGACGGATAAAACATAAACCTTCTTTAACCGACGTATCTTCACGTAAATAAATATTGAATGATGTTCAAACAAATGACTCCACAAATGCCCCATAGACTTCTGGCGATGTTCATAGTCTTACTTAGCTTCCAAGTAAACGCCCAAGTGGCGGATACTCCCGAAAACATTTGCCCCATACTCATCAGTGAGACGTTACCGTCTATAGAAGTATATGCGAAAGACAATAAAGCGCACGACATAAGAAAATTGATCACGCAGCCGACTGTTTTAATTTTCTATCGTGGAGGCTGGTGTCCGTATTGCACAAGACATCTCTCTGAACTCGTCGAAATAGAAGACAAAATAGCCTCCCTCGGTTATCAAGTAATAGCCATTAGTCCTGAGGATGTCCCCAATATTGAAAATGTAGAGGCACCATTGCAACAAAAAATAAAAGTATACGCTGACAAACATGGCAACCTAATCAAAGCTCTCGGCATTGCCTTTACTCCAAACGACCGAACACTAGGCCATATGATCAAAAAAAGCTTGGGCACGGTCGCAGAGCTATTACCGGTACCTACAGTGTTGATCGTTGACCAAGAGGCTAAAGTGCAATTCAGCTTCATCAATCCAGATTATACCACTCGCTTGTCGGGTAAATTTTTATTATCGGTTTTGAATGGGTTAGAATGATGAAGTTGAATTTTTGGATAAGCCCAATTAAAATCCTCCATGCATTATTGCCATTATTTTATCATTTCGAAATTTTAAATTTTACATCACTTTCCTTCTATTCTGAGGGGGTAGATAGAAATATTATTAAAAAAACAGGTTTGCTAATTTGACCTTGTCTCCTTTTCTGTAAATAAGAAGTCAAAAATTTTCACCATTATTTTCTCTATATATTCACACTAATTCCGATCACAATATTGCGACCAAGATCATTGGCAAAATATCGTTGTCTATTGAGATATTCACGAAATGAAACATTTAATACGTTATCAACCCGAATAAATAGACGCGAATTGAAGGTAGAAAGTTGAATATCCGTAGAATATTTTAACCCCATTAAACCATAGGCTGGTGGAGGTAAAAGGAAATCCTGCTCCTCCAAAATTGACCCTTGATTGAAGACATATTTATAATTTAATTGCAACGCAGAATGATTAAAAAAGACATTTCCTCTTTTCATCGATGGCGGCCATTCGTATTTTAAACTTGCGGCTATATTGTTAGAAGGAATATTGATTAATGGCAATTGCTGTGAACGATCTCTGCCTCGGATAAAACTATAATTGAAGCGCGATGAAAAGCGATCTGATATAATATACTGCCCTGATAAATCTATCCCAGAGATAGTCGCATTGGTCTGTTGATATGCAAATAATGGAAAGGCCCCACGGATGGTTAGCCGAAGTTCGCGTTGTGGTTGTAAATAGATATAATCCGCAATAATCTGATGATAAAGAAGCGCCTCAAAACTCAAGCGTTGTTTGATTTTACCTTGGAGACTCAGGGTGGACTTTATCGATTCTTCGCGCTGCAAGTTTGGGTTTCCTTCTTCGATGCCACTCACTCCTTGATGTAAACCGCCACTATACAGTTCATTGATGGCGGGGTTTCGAGTGGCATAGCCCAAATTATAGGTGAGACTGAGTTGTTCGCTCAGCGCGAAGTTCGTGCCGACGGATCCACTAATATTGTGAAAATTGTTGTTCAATCGTGCTATCGTTCGGGGCGTTGTATTTGTGATTGTTACTGCTTGCTGATGGAAATAATCATATCGTAAACCTCCTTCCCATTGCCATTTTTTGTGACGTTTATGTGCCAAGAAGTACGTCCCTGATTCTAGCGAAACGTAGTCTGGGATCAATGGCAAGATTCCGGTCTCAGGATTATTGGTATTGTCAACGGCATTCATCTGTACGCCTATATCTATCTTCCAATCTTTATCCGTCTCTTGATGCCACTTAGTCTCTAAATAGGCTGAGTATTGTTGTAAACTTAGCGCTGGCACTTCGCTACGCCCAGATCTGCGGACGTCAAACTCTTTACGAGTATTGATTTGTCCAGCCATGATGATTTCGAACCAAGTATTTTCATGCTTAAAATACTTAGTAGCTAACTTTAGCAAATGATGATTGACCTCTTGTCGTGGTGACTCTAGGCGATATGAAAAATCTTCTTCCGTAAAAAAAGGTTGCTCTCTAACAAAGGCATTCTCAAGATCTGTCAGATTTCCCACATGTCCACCGCGCAGCACGCCAAGGCTGGTGTTAAAACTGCTGGCATATAATTCTGAAAACCATTTATTGGCAAACGTTTTTTCTAATTGCAATGCGAGATTTCTTTCACTACTGCCTGTGTTTCGTAAGAAATACTCAGGAGCCGACCTGTCGCCTGTTTTCTTAAGCGTACCATTGATTTTCCAAGCTAGTTCTGGTGAGTATTTTTGCATTTGAAGGTTTAATCCATGACTCCTGCCGTTTGACTCAAAAAAGTAACTTGCTTTACCGTGCAGATGGGGCTCTTTGTCAATTTTGCCCGGCTCCACAAGGATGACGCTGCCTAGATTAGCACCTGGATACGCCAATGCACTGACAGATTTTATGACCCGAATGCGATTAGCCACTAGCGGATCGATTTCTGGACTATGATCATTGCCCCATTGTTGTCCGCTTTGGGCTATTCCATTGTTGAGGATGGCAAGGCGATTACCATATAAACCATGCACTACGGGCTTAGCAATACCGGCTCCATTTTTTAATGACTGTACTCCTGATATATTTTCAAGTAAGGTAGATAAGTTTTGGTCAAGATTGTCAGCAATCAGTTCTTTTACAATGGATTGTGTGCTCTGAATAGTGGCTGTGCTGGGCTGTCCTTTTACCAAAATACCTTCTATTTGGGTGGCATGATGATCCATGCGAATGCGCAGCGTAGTATCTCTCTCTAATAAAATGTGGAGATTCTGAGGGGTGCAGCCTAAGTGGCTAAAGGTAAGGTGATAAGATCCAGCGCAAAGTTCCGTAAGTTGAAACCATCCCGATGTATCCGTGGTGACACCCGACTGCTGCTCCTGGACAAAAATATTGACATAAACTAACGGAAAACCCGTACTGGCATCTGACACTTCACCTCGAATCGAATATTCGCATGTCTGAGCAAATGCAAGTACGGGTCCTACAACAATGACAAGTAAGAGATATAGTTTATTGAACATTTACATTAAAGGTGACTTCAATATCCGTCTCGCCACCTGCATTTGCAATGTTGCCAGCCGAAACACCTGAGGCCGTTTTATTAGGTTCGTGCCTCAATATAATGGTTATATTACCACTGCCAGCCGTAGTGGTGGTAAGTTTTGTCTTTAGTCCAACTGGGTTGCCGCCTCCATCGCTATCGTCATAACTTATGGTGAGCCCGCTCACCGAACTGGTAAAGAAAAACTGATGTTCAGCATCTTCCTCTTCGATCTCCTCGGTGATCTCCTCTGCTGGGCTTTCTTGCTCATTTAATAGTCGAATTGCACCTGCATATGTTTTGTTGGCCTGAAGCGTGCCCCCTGTGATGGTTGGTGCATTGCCCCCATCCCCATCTAAGTCTCTAAATGTAAGTGTTACAGTCGTGCCGCCTCCTTCAGGCACTAAGATATAGAACAAGGTAGTGATGAGTTCTTCTTCATTGGGGATCTCTGGATCGTCTTTATCACATGCTGTGAAGGCTAGAGAACTGATGAACAAAATTGCAAGTAATCGAATAATCTTAGTCATGATATTATGTTTGTTTAGGGCGCAAAGATATATTAAATGCAACTTTGTTGCAAATATTTGTACATTTATTGATTAATTATGACAGAGAGTTTTTGTGAGGTTTCGATAGTCTTATATCGGTTGTGTCACAACCTGGTTGCCGTCAAAGTCCACCAATCCTTTCTATTTCCACACGTACATAGGGAATAAAGAATTATGAAAATTTTGTTTGTTTCTCAGAAATCAAGATTGAAGCTTTGGCTTTGTGTCAAGAAAGTTATTATGTGCTGTTGACACCCACTTCAACTCCACGACGGTCATCAAAATGGTCTCTTGACAGATAGAAAAAATAGATATAATTGGCCCATGGTTATTTGCCGAAATTAGTAAGTGACTTTTATCCCACTTATAATAACTAAGTCCGTCATTCTTATTTACCACTAAACTACGAAGAACAAATAAAACATCTAGCTTCCGGTTTACTCTTTGCGTGTATTAATATCAAAGTAAAGCTCCCTATGAAGATGATTTTCTTGGTTCGACTGATTGAGACTATCCAAAATAATTGCCCTTGTACTTTTATTTAGGAATGTGCGCAGAGCTTATCGAATGTCGACATCCGAAAATATTCCATTATTAATGAGCCATAATGTTTTGTCTTGCACATTGACGTCTCCATTTAAGTCATAATCTTGGAAGTAGTACCCTGAATGCTTACCATTATCTGCATTCCAAAATGCAATGTCATTGGCATTAATATCTTTAGGAGATTCTAAAGCTAGGTGTTGATCTCCATTTCCTGCATACATTGCATAGACGCCTGGGGCAACAAGTTTTTGGCCACTACCTAATAATCTTACGTAGGACTGATTCGCTCTAAAGTCGAAACTTAACACCCCGTTTACTACTGAAACGGGCTGAGGTGTCATGATCGGCAAATGATTTCGATGCTCTACCACAATGTAATAGTTCGTATTCATCAAATCACAGCACGCAAAAAATTCAGTGAAAACCACCTTACCCGAATTGGTTAATAAGGCCGGTTTACGACATACCGTAGTAGATGCGTCTATTGAAGTACGCAGACTAACCATAACCCAATCGATGACTTCATCTATATATCGATTGTCACTATTTGCCGGCTGAAATTCATTAATATTTTGCCCCTCACGACCATCATAAATCCATGGCACTCCGCCGTATGGGTGACCAGATTTAGTAGCAACTCCAAATACGGTTTTAGGTTTCATCCCCGGCAGATAACCAAAATTATATAGTCGCTGCTGCATTTGATCCTTATTCGCATTTCCTATCTGCGTCATAGGGCCTTCTAAGTAAACTGAAATATCTAAAGCTAGGCACATTCGCGTTAGACACGCTTCTGATTGTGGGTCAGGAATACAAGGATCTAAAGGTGCAGGATCTCTAGAATCAACATAGAGATCACCATCTGTATCCGCTACCCCTAAGGTAAAGGCCTTATAATTATTGGGGATAACTCGATTAGAACTAACAGAACCAGATCCGAATGCCTCTTGAACACTCGTCTGACCCAGATTGACCCATTTTGTGCCATCCCAGCCTACCACTATGATGTCTCTAAAATTACTAGTTAGTCGGGCTACATCACTATACCGATTCCAATGCAATGTAATTCTTGTGGACTGGCCACCAGTCAAGGTCCAAAACTCCTTGTCTTGTACTTTGAAAACATTGAACGCCTTATTCGTTACTAAAAAATTCCCTGGCCTCGCCCACACCGAACTATCTAGATTTTGCGAATAATACGTAGCTACAAACAGATCAAAATTATTTTCACCTACCACCCCTACCCGAGCCATATGATCTCCATCACCGGTCGGAAAGGTAAACGGGCCTGAACCTTGCTTGCGGACAGTGCCATTGATATGACGCTGATCATTAGCGGCTTGATAAGAACTACCCACTCTAAATGTTACTCGGTGTGCAGCTATTGTTCGATTCGTCCTTATTATACCATCCTGAAAAGTAAGAGAGGTCTTGATACGCATGTCCGTCTCTAAATTGACACCAAACCTGTTATTAACAAACAACTTGTTAAACTCAGTCGTACCTGAGCCTAGCAGTTGTGTCTCGGCCGTATCGCAGTGCATTATATGCTCACTACCCTCTCCATCCCCTATAAAACCTCTATTCTCTAAATTGCCAAAGAGATATAAATTGCCATCATTGACATACTCGCTACTAGCAAAATTGGTAAAATTGCCATAAATAGCTTTGTTACCTATATCATCAATGTATACAGCCCCTCTGTTCGAAACTGCCCATCTATTGATTGGACATCTCATCTGTTGAGCGTCCAAGCAGCCTATGGTAAAGAGTAAGTAGATGATATAAGCAAGACGTGTTGTCATCAATTTAATTGGGCTAAAAGACTAATCACATCTATCAAGTATCACAAAATGTGCCAATTATGTATTACAATAAATATTAATATAAAAAAATGAATAATTCGTGGTAAAAAACACGGGTTTGTGGATCTATATAATAGCTCAAATATCAACCTATGCAAATCTCTATTATGAAATATATTTTATTAAACGTAGTCTTTTCCTTAGCGGTAACTCCATTTCTAATAAGTCAACATTTAGATGTAACAGGAGATGGCAAACTAAGAGGAAGATTTGATATGGCTCTTCAAAGCGATACGACCTCAATTCATTTAGGCTCACATTCCGGAATCAACCAATCTGCTGGTTTAAAAGGCAATACTTTCATAGGCTCGACATCTGGTAACAACAATACCATTGGCGCTTCTAATTCGTTTTTTGGATTTGAAGCCGGAAAAAGCAATGTGACAGGGGACGCCAATTCCTTTTTTGGTAGCTTCTCCGGTAGTTCAAATGTGGACGGACTCAACAATTCATTCTTCGGCAGATCTGCAGGAAACGCTAACACTTCTGGTCAAGCCAACTCATTCTTTGGCTCGCTTAGTGGTCAAGCAAACACAACGGCAGGTGCGAATTCTTTCTTTGGTGCTGGTTCAGGGCAAAGTAACACAAGCGGGACGAACAATTCGTTTTTTGGATTTGAAGCCGGACGAAATAATATAATGGCACACGATAATTCATTTTTTGGAACATCGGCCGGACGAAATAATACCGGTAATGATAATTCCTTCTTTGGACGGTCTGCTGGAAGTGCTAATACTACAGGAAGCCAAAACGCCTTTTTTGGACGGGAAGCCGGAGGGGGAAATACGACTGGTAAAAACAATTCATTCTTCGGCACCACCGCTGGAAATCGAAATACCAGTGGAGACAATAATTCCTTTTTTGGACGATCTGCAGGCTTTAATAACACAACCGGTCGAAACAACACATTCTTTGGTTTTTCCAGTGGTTTTGCCAATAATATAGGCGAAGACAATGCATTTTATGGCATTCTAGCCGGCACATCCAATACATCGGGAGCCTCTAACTCATTTTTCGGAACTAACTCTGGACAAAACAACTTAGATGGCAATAACAATGTCTTTATTGGAGCTAGTGCAGGTGTAGCTTCTATATCAGGCCATAATAATACGATTATAGGGTCTGCTGCTGGTATTTCGAATACCGGCAGCAATAATACCATGATCGGCTCGGATACGGGTGGGAATAATGTAACAGGGACTAGTAATGTGTTTATTGGACATAGAGCTGGCTACCCCACCACAGGCCAAAGTAATCTGCTGTTTATAGACAATTCTGACACAATTCGCCCTTTAATTTGGGGTGATTTTCAATCTAATGACTTAATTGCCAACGCCGACTTTAGTGCCACTGGCAATATTGCCGTTTTAGACAGTTTGCTATTAACAAAGAATAAGAATGTCGGCATTGGCGACAAGAACCCCTTGGCAAAACTAAGTATCAAAGTTCCTGATAATCAAGCACCTCTAATGGTTGAGATGGAGACGGGTGTTAAACTAATTGTCCAAAAAAATGGGGGCGTCAGCATTGGGACGAATGCCTCTGCCATGACACCAGACAATGGACTCTATGTTCATGGTAATATCGTCTACAACGGTACACTATCGCATTCTTCTGATGTCAGATTTAAACAGCATATTACGCCACTTCTCAAGTCGCTGGATGGCATAACCCGACTCCGTGGAGTTCGGTATTATTGGAATAAGCAAGCATTTCCGCAACGCGAATTTACCGCCGAAAGCCAGATAGGCTTAATCGCACAAGAGGTAGAATTGATCTATCCTGAACTTGTTCAAACATCGCCAGATGGGTTTAAAAGTATAGATTATGTCAAATTGACTCCCATTCTTTTGGAGGCCATAAAAGAACTACACAGCAACAATGTCCAACTCGAAAAACGACTCGAACAGATCGAAACATTTCTGCAAATAAGTAAAACGGAATAAGCTCTCTAAAGTAAAAATGTAACTTTTAAGCTAAAAAAATACTGACCGAAAAATGCTATTTCTTAGGATGTTGCTGCTTTTATTTTGAATCTGAGCTGCTAATACTAAAAAATAGCCTTGCCTAATGAATTAACTGATGTTAAATCCAAAAGAATTTAACTGAATAGTTAGGTACATATTTTGAGCAGATTATGCAAGAATATTGCATAATAAGCCTTCGCTTGATCGAAAAACCATTATTTTCTACTATAGGCTATAAAATCAGCCAAATCCTTTTTAAACTTAATCAAAGATGGTTCATGAGTATACATCATATGCCCGGCTTCATAATAGGTCATGATAATGTTATTTCTTATTTCAGGTGTTAAAGCCATATGATCCAAAGTATATTCGACACCATAAAAGGGTGTGGCTAGGTCATAATATCCATTCATAATAAGGACTTTTAAGTGCGGATCTTTATTCATTGCCTCTGCCATGTCTATGGCAGTATGAATAGCCGTCTGAGTGCCCCAACCCATATTCCCTTGATGAGACCAGTCCCACTTGAAGCCCGGTGTGCCATAGGCGGAGGTTTTGTAATGTAATTCTTTACTCACGCCTAAGTCACGATATAGGTAATCGAGAAACCCTGTTGTATACGCGGGAGATATCGCATCACTTTGCGGATCAGTAGATGCATTCTGGTTAAGTAGTTGTTGATTGATGCCCACGAAACGTGCGTCAAGACGCCCAATTGTTTTGCCACTATCACGCATCAATTCATTGAAGAATTCTGAGGCTTTTAAACGCAAGTTGGCACGGATCCAAATTTCATTGCTGATCCCTGTGTATTGAGACAATTTTTCTGCAACTTTCAATTTTTCTTCTGCCTCAATACGAGTTCCTTTGAATAAGGCCGGCAAATATTCCCTTTCGTTAAACTGCCTAATTTCCGTAAGAAAAACCGATAAGTTATTAGGCATATCTTTCAGACGATTATGATACCATGCGGCTGCCGCGTAGCTTGGGAAATGAGATAAATAAGGAATATCCGAACCAACCGGGAACGTGAGCGTATTCAGGTCAAAAACAGCAGAGACCATCACCACCCCGTTTAAGGCAAAACCATTTTCGAGCAAATAACGCATAACCCCAGCATTTCTAAAAGTACCATAACTCTCGCCGAGCAAATACTTCGGTGACTGAAGACGGTCATATTGTTTTAAGAACTGGATGATAAATAAACTCGTTGCACGGATGTCTTGATCGACTCCCCAGAAATCCTTCCCCTCTGCTTTCCCAACAGCATGACTTAGCCCAGTGCCTATGGGATCCATCATGACCACATCCGCTATATCCAAAATGGAGTAATCGTTATTGACTACTTGATAGGGCGCTGCTGGCGTATAGCTTGGATCGTTGACTACGATCCTTTTTGGCCCCATAACACCCATGTGGAGCCAATAGGACGACGAGCCGGGGCCTCCATTGAATGAAAATATGATAGGTCGATTAGAAGGACCATCCTCCTTAAAGTAAGCGGTAAACCCGTGGAGGGCGATAGTCTCATTGTTTTCATCCCGCAAACGAAACGTGCCAGCCCTAGTTTTTAATTGATGTGTGACACCCTCAATTGATACGGACTGAACGGATTCAAAAACTTGAGCTTCGGGTATGGGCTTTTCGATAGATTTTTCTTGACCATAGCATGGAGAGTACATTGATCCTATCCATAATAGTGCAGGTAGTAAATATTTCATAACTCATCAAGTTTTTTTCGTTAACACTAAATGTAATCATTTTCAGAAAAAGGACTGCTCGATCTAGCATTATTCCAAGTATTCCTAGAGGTCTTAATGATATGATCTGCTAGTTCTTAGCTCAGTTTGCAATATTGTGATGGTACGTTCTAACACAATTATTCGCATACATTGCGACTTTTGACCATGTCAACCCGTGAAATGTATAGAGGCTGAAGTATTACAGATGAGCTAGCTCTGAACATGAGCCACACGTATACCCAAAGATGACGTCTTTATTTAAAAAGCGTCCATACAATCTTTCATGGATACTGATAAATATTTAATCTCTTTAGAGAATACAAGACTTACCTCTAAATGTCAAAATGAAATTGCTCTAATGCTAGTCAGTCATAATAGGGAGATTATTAATTTAATTGAGCACTACTCATATCAAAAAACTCGACAGCACCAGTGGATATATCGTACATACCACCGACGATTAATATTTCACCGTCCTGCTCCATTTGATTTAGGATAGCGCTTCGATTATGGATATTGTCTATAGTCATAAGGACATTTTTTGCAGCGACATCATCCACAAATTTCGTGTTGGCAGAATTTCTTTTTGAAGCCTCTTTGGGTGATTCAACCGCTTCAACTGCAGGCTTGATTTTGCTAATTAACGCGGTAAGATTGCCCATTTTTGCATCATCACACGCCCCCTTAATCGCACCACAACTAGTATGCCCTAGCACAAGTATTAATTTAGTGCCCGCAAGTTTAGAGGCAAACTCCATACTTCCTAATATATCTTCATTAACAAAATTTCCCGCGATACGGATACTAAAAATATCTCCTAATCCTTGATCAAATATGATTTCGGCTGAAGCTCTTGAGTCGATACAGCTTAAAATGGTAGCAAATGGAAACTGACCATAGCGCGTATCGTTGACTTGCTCGAGAAGATTGCGATTCGCTTTCAAATTGTTTTGAAAGCGAAGGTTTCCTTCCTTTAGAAATTGTAAAGCCTTTGCTGGGGTCAGCATTGATTGTGTTTCTTTAGTGTGTGCTTTCATGTTTAATATTAATTATTAGGCCGATAAATATTTATCTTAGGTCTGAGCTTAAAAAACTCTAAAAAACTCTTTGGATTATCTATCTCACCACGTTCGGATATAAGATGAATATGAATGTTCCTATTTCTCGCTTTGATTGCAAAATCATCAAGAATCTCTATGACATCATGATCAAGAAACCTAGTCTTGCGGACGTCCAATTCTAAATATGAATTTGCTGGAATCTTGTCTAATTCATTTAGTATGGCACCCTTATTTAGGAAGGTGACCTCTTCAGCCAATGTTAGTTTTAATTTATTATCATCGACATCTTCCCCTTCTTTATGTAGGAAGAAGGAGTTTTGATAGCTCTTGAGCAATACAATGAAAATCCCCACCGCTAGCCCCATCCCAATGCCTGTAAGAAGGTCGGTAAATACAATTCCGAGAAGCGTAATCATAAAGGGTAAAAACTGTTTCCACCCATAGTCATACATCTGCTTAAACAAAGCTGGTTTGGCCAGTTTATATCCGACTATTAAGAGAATGGCCGCTAGCACCGAAAGTGGGATCATGTTGAGTAGGGTCGGGATAAAAATAACGGATATTAAGAGCAAAAATCCGTGAAAGATGGCTGACATTTTGGATTTGCCGCCTGATTGTATGTTAGCTGAACTTCTAACGATTACTTGCGAGATAGGAAGACCTCCGATTAAGCCAGAGATTATATTCCCTGTGCCTTGAGCAAAGAGTTCTCTATTGGTAGGAGTAACATTTTTATCTGGGTCTAATTTGTCGGTTGCTTCAACGCATAACAGCGTCTCCAAGCTTGCCACAAGACCTAGAGTAAATGCTATGACCCATACTTGTGGATTAGTGATCGCTGCAAAATTAGGAAAACTGATCTGTCCCAAAAACGAACTCATATCTTCTGGCACTGGCACATTCACTAAATGCGAATTTTCTATACTAAGCGAAGTATTTGATTTGGTCAAAACATAAAACACTATACCCGCTACTACGGCTACCAAAGGCCCCTGAACAAGTTCAAAAATTTTACCCTTTTTTAACAAGACTTTATCCCACAACAACAGAATGCCTAATGCAATAAACCCGATGATTGCAGAGCTGGGATGTATATAGTCTAACATGTTTGCTAACTCGCTAAAGGTGTTTTCACCATCTATTTGATTAAAATCCATATCACCTTCTGGATCTGCATCGTATCCGAAAAAATGTGGTATTTGTTTGAGGATGATAATGATACCAATGCCCGAAAGCATCCCTTTGATGACCGATGAGGGAAAATAATATCCAATGACACCTGCCTTAGCAATGGCAAATAAAATCTGAAGCACACCGCCGAGTACAACTGCTACTAATAGATCTTGATAACTACCCAATGTACTGATCGCTGCTAAAACGATTGCTGCCAATCCCGCCGCAGGGCCACTCACGCCGATCTTGGATCCACTGATCGCTCCAACTACGATACCGCCCACAATTCCAGCAATCACGCCAGAAAACAAAGGAGCGCCGCTTGCCAAGGCTATTCCTAAACACAATGGCAACGCCACAAAAAAGACAACTATGCTCGCAGGCAAATCCTTATTTAAGGTGGCGAACAGTTTATTTGAGCTCATGAGTTTTGTTTTATTACAAAATTAAACTTTTTATTAACAATGATAGTAATACTTTTGATATTAAAGCATTAATATTATCTCGGTATGTAATCGTAACAATGCCTTTTTCTCGCCGCTATATCCAATATAATTGTCATGAGTATTTCGCTAAAAATTGACTTGAACCCAAATATTTATTTAAAGGATCCTCAGGATTCCGCTTTGGGTCGAAAAATTATCGAGCATGGTATTGAGCTGATTTACTCGCTTGGCTTTGAGAGTTTCACCTTCAAGAAGTTAGCCGAACGTATTGAATCAACAGAAGCATCTATTTATCGGTATTTCGAAAACAAACATATGTTGCTTACCTACCTTATGGCGTGGTATTGGGAATGGGTAAACTATCTTATCTCCGTTAACTTGACCAACCTCGAAGATCCTCAAAGAAAATTGAAGGTCATAATCAAATCCTTCTTGACGGCTTCAGAACAAAATCCTTTGGTGGATTACGTCGACGAAAGCAAACTAAATGAAATTGTTATTGCCGAAGGCTCAAAAGTGTATCATACCAAGGATGTGGACAACCAAAATTCTAAAGGTTATTTTAAGAACTACAAAGATTTGATTTCATTGGTGTCACGAGTCATCTCAGAAGTAGATCCCACGTTCAAATATCCTCAAGTCTTGGCGTCGAATTTGTTTGAGATGTCTAATACGCAAATTCATTTTGCTAAGCACCTACCTAGGCTTACGGATATTAAGACAGAGGGGCAAGATTTTGAGGAGGTAGAGTTGATGCTGAATTATTTTGTCGAAAAACTTTTGAGCTCTCCTGCCAACAACAGTTCTTTACGTTAATGAGCAATAACCTTGATGATGAAGGCCCTCGGTTTAGCTTTGACAGATGGCCGCCTTCGGCTGACAGAAATCTTCGCGCTTGGAATACGGCAGACGAATGGCTTCTAGCTGCTGCAAAAGATAGGGGTAATGATGAAGTAGTAGGCATCTATCATGATCGATTCGGGTTTTTATCTGCGCTTGTATCGTCCTCTCATACCCATGTTTTTGCAAGCTATTCTTCTGAAATAGCTGCCGCAAAACATCACACAAGCGGACGTACCAATACAACTATCCATTCTCTTTTAGACCCGATAGAATCGGATCTGCTCGAAACTGCATTGATTCACATTCCCAAATCCATTGACTTGTTTGAATGGTATATCTGGCATGCTCATAGAGCCTTGAGCAGAGATGGTTTTTGTTTGGCAGGATTCATGACGCGCCATTTTACAAAAGAGTGGCTCAATGTAGCTCACAAATATTTTGATTATATTACTCAATCAAAAGCCCTAAAGAAATCTCGCGTCATCACTATGAGGGGCAAAAAGGATAACGTTGTGTTCGAGCCCATCACTCAGATACGATGGAAGGATCATACCTTGCGTCAGTATAAAGGTGGCTTTGCTTCAGATCGAATTGACATGGCCACTCAGTTTTTGTTGTCGCAGTTGATCCTTTCAGAAAACCTTGAGTGCGTGTTAGATTTGGGCTGCGGCAATGGCATCATTGCCTACGAAATACTTCGCAGACTTCCGATGGCTCAAATACATGTAATAGATGATAGTCTTTTGGCTATAGCCTCTGCGCGAATGAATCTACAAACTAACAATATCCATTTTCACGAAGCATATCACCTAAATGATTTCGAAAATGGTATGTTTGATTTAATTGTTACGAATCCACCGTTTCATTTTGGATATGAGATTGATATCAGTATTCCTATAGATCTGTTTGCGGCTGCTAAAAGTAAACTCAGCCCGAAGGGTAGTCTTGTCATTGTGGCTAACCGCCACCTCAATTACATGACCCATCTGATTAAAATCTATCCTAATGTTTCCATCCTCGCTCAAAACCAAAAATTTATCATTTATGATGCTCGTTTAAAATAGACCTGTTATTGGATTTGCAAAATAGCGCTTTAAATAGTAATATTGACATATCACGCTGTATATGCACTTCGGTGAGACAATTCAACGTACTTAATCAAATTCAATCAAATTCTAATAACTATGAAAATTCTACTTTTTTGTGTGAGTTATCTCTTTGGCTTGACTACTGAAACACTTTCTGATCCTATAGGCACGTATGCGTATACGGTAAATACGCCAAACGGTTTAGTCTCAGGCGAGATCATGCTAGCTAAAAATTCTAAAGGCGATTATGAAGGAAGCATATCTGCCTATGGGCAAACATTTGAAATGACAGATGTTGTCGTCATGCAGGATGCTTTACATTTTAAGACAGCGGTAAGTGGATACATCTCTACCATCAAAGGAAAATTTGAAGGAAATTTCTACGTAGCCACGATTTATGTTGAAGGTGTTGAAATACCGCTTAAGGCAGAAAAAGTCAAATGATTCTCCTTATAAATCACATGTCAAGGATCATTAGCGTTCCAAGTTTTGCTGGTACAAGAATCATTTCCAAGGTGCGTTTTCCTTTCGCTATGTTCCTTTTCGTCTTGTGCTTTGTGCAATGTAGTACGACACAGTCGAGCCTTCCTGTTGCAAATATTAAAGAAACAGACGGTTGGATCGAACTATTTAATGGTCGCGACCTTGGTGGATGGACTTGCAAAATGCATCATTATGATACAGGCGTGAATTATGGAGAGACGTTTCGCGTCGAAGAAGGCATGATTAAAGTTCGTTATGATCAATATATTGGACCCTTTAGGGATCGATATGCACATCTATTTTACGACAAGCCTTATTCGCATTATCAGCTCTCTTTAGATTATAGGTTCGTGGGCACGTTGCACCCTGGAGCACCAAGCTATACCCTTTTGAATAGTGGTGTGATGTTTCATTCGCAATCACCTCAATCCATATTGCGAGAGCAGGACTGGCCATTATCGGTAGAAATTCAATTTCTAGCAGGAGTAGAGCCCGGTGTTGCACGTCCGACAGGCAATATGTGTTCTCCAGGGACAGATGTAGTATTTGAAGGTCGCATAGATGAGCGTCATTGTATCAATTCTACTTCAGAGACCTATTATGGTGATCAATGGGTGCATGCAGATCTAATCGTGTATGGTGATTCGTTAGTGATACACCTGATCAATGGAGATACAGTCTTACAATATTCTAAGCCACAAATCGGAGGAGGTGTTACAAATAGATATGATCCATTGTTAAAAATTGATGGCACACCACTAACTCAAGGATACATTGGTCTACAGAGCGAAGGGCAACCTATTGACTTTAAGAATATACGCTTGCGAGAGTTGAGGGGATGTATGGACGCTCAGTCGAGAAATTATCGCGACTATTTTGTGGTACACGATCCTGCCATGTGCGATTAAAATTTAAAAAGGCTTATCGCCCCACATGAACCAATAACACGGATATGTCAGAAGGTGAGACCCCACTTATCCTACTGGCTTGGCCAATGGTTCGTGGTTTGACGAACGAAAGCTTTTCTCGCGCCTCAGCACTCAACGAAATGATGGCGCGATAGTCAAAGTCTGCATGTAGATGCACCGATTCTAAGCGATTCATCTTGTCTACAAGCTCTTGCTCTTTAGCGAGATAGCCTTCATATTTTATGGCTATTTCAGCACTTTCTACAAATGTTTTATCATATCGAGCTATATACTTTTTCAAATCTGGCAAAACGCTAGATAATCCTTCTATATCGACACCTGGTCTAGATAAGACGCTGCGCAACTTTACATTCTGCCGAAGTGGGGACGACCCAAAACTTTCGAGCCATCCGTTTAGTTCGTCGGCAGACACAGATCGGTTGCTGATATAATCGTCTATATCTTTTATGGCGGCTCTTTTGTCTTGTAATGTCGACATACGTTGCTCCATGCCGTTCATACCTAATTGTTTGGTCATCTCTGTGAGACGCAAGTCCGCATTGTCTTGACGAATCAATATCCGATATTCTGCCCTTGAGGTGAACATTCGATAAGGCTCTTTTGTACCTTTATTCACTAAGTCATCGATCAAAACGCCAATGTAGGCATCGGATCTTTTTAATATAAAGGGCTCATGCTCAGCAGCGAGAAGGTGCGCATTGAGGCCCGCCATCATGCCTTGACATGCAGCCTCTTCATATCCGGTCGTGCCGTTGATCTGTCCTGCAAAAAAGAGACCATTCACCAACTTCGTTTCCAGGTTCATGCCCAACTGCGTAGGCGGAAAGTAATCGTACTCAATGGCATAGCCTGGCCGAAACATTTTCATCTTTTCAAATCCTGGCACTTTGCGTAAAGCTTTAAATTGCACGTCTTCAGGAAGTGAAGAAGAAAAACCATTCACATAAATCTCGCAGGTATTCCATCCTTCTGGTTCGACGAACAACTGATGTCGGTCTCTATCTGAAAAGCGGTTTATTTTATCCTCAATTGATGGACAATACCGAGGCCCTAGTCCTCTGATCCGCCCGTTGAACATGGGCGAGCGATCAAAGCCTTCTTGCAGCGTTTGATGCACATCAGGGGTGGTATAGGTAATATGACAGCTGAGTTGACGATCGGGTGTCGGGGTATCTAAATAGGAAAATTTTGCTGGTTCGGCGTCTCCTTCTTGGAGTTCCATTTTGGAATAATCTAAGGTTCGGCCATCTACTCTTGGAGGAGTACCTGTCTTCATCCGTCCTGACTCAAAACCTAAGGAAACCAATTGCTCCGTAATACCTGTTGCCGCCTTTTCGCCTGCACGACCACCCCCCAATTGTTTTTCGCCGATATGGATTAATCCGTTTAAGAACGTTCCATTCGTTAATACAACTGTCTTAGATTTTATCTCCAACCCTATACCAGTGATAACCCCTTCACATCTCCCTTCTTTGATGATAAGTCCTCGGATCATTTCTTGCCAAAAATCTATATTCTCATTAGCCTCGAGCATTTCGCGCCATTTAGCCGCAAAAAGCATTCGATCGCTCTGTGCTCTTGGACTCCACATAGCCGGCCCTTTTGACTTGTTGAGCATTCTAAACTGCACCATGGTATGATCTGTGACGATCCCCGAATAGCCTCCCATAGCATCTATTTCTCGCACAATCTGGCCTTTGGCCACCCCACCCATGGCTGGATTGCACGACATTTGGGCAATCGTATTCATATTCATCGTAGCGAGAAGTACTTTACTGCCCATATTGGCTGCTGCAACGGCGGCCTCGCACCCTGCGTGACCCGCCCCTACTACAATGACATCATAAATTGGAAACATAGCTTTCTAGTTCAAGGATAACTGACAGATTTATGGTCGAATTATATCGCTGTGATCATTCATCAGCTTGTCCATTAAAAAGGTATTCATCTTGGTGTATAGATGCAATCTTGCATTGCCGCTTGAGATACCGTGATTTCGATTAGGATAAACATAGGTATCAAACTGCTTATTTGCATTGATGAGCGCATTGGTCATCTCCATCGTATTTTGGAGATGCACGTTGTCATCTGTCACACCATGCATTAACAGATAATTACCTTTTAAGCGATCCGCAAAATAAACAGGGCTATTGTCTCTGTAGCCTTGATCATTTTCTTTAGACGTGCGCATATAGCGCTCTGTATAGACCGTATCATACCATTTCCAATTCGTCACTGGTGCCACGGCTATAGCTGCTTTGAAAACATCATTACCCTTGAGAATACACAAAGATGACATATAGCCTCCATAGCTCCAACCATAAATACCTATGCGGTTAGGATCTACATAGGGTTGTTTTGTTAGATATTTGGCAGCTTCTATTTGATCAATAGTTTCATATTTCCCAAGTTGGAGGTAGGTCATTTTTTTAAATTCCTCACCACGAGCACCTGTCCCGCGAGGATCTACGCAAGCGATAATAAAACCCTTTTGCGCTAACATTTGATACCACCAGTAATTAGGCCCTTTCCAATTATCGGTAACTTGTTGGCTACCGGGCCCGCTATACTGCGTCATAAATACAGGATGCTTTTTAGTGGGGTCAAAGTTGGCTGGCTTGATCATCCATCCGTTGAGCTGCACACCTTCACTTGTAGAAAATTCGAAAAACTCAAGCGGCTGTGCATCGTAAGTCTTTTGAAGATCGGCATTCTTGGCGTTACCTTCTATTTCTCTGATAAGCTGGCCTCCTCTATTCATAACTCTATAGCTTGGGGCTTTATTGGCGTCGCTGTGTTGTAGTGTAAAATAGTCAAAGGTACCACTCCATTGTGCTCCGTTCCAGCCGGATTGGCGTGTTAATTTTTGTTTTTTCTTTCCGTTATCATCCACTTCATATATGTGTCGCGATAAAGGCGATTCTTCTGCTGCTTGATAGTATATTTTCCCGTTGAGTTCATCAATGCCATAGAAGGCCGTTACATCATAATCACCTTGCGTTATGGCACATTTTTCCTTGCCAGACAAGTCATATTTGTAGATATGCTGATAACCACTTTTTTCGCTCGTCCATATAAAATGTTTTCCATCCTTTAAAAAAACCAAATCATCCGTTATGTCTATGTAATACTTATTTCTCTCCTCTAGGAGCAAGGTGGAGATTCCCGATTTGGCATTCAATAAGAGAAGTTGCAAGTGATTTTGATGTCTATTCAATTTGATTAAACAAACTTTAGTAGGATCTTGCGTCCAATAGACTCTTGGAATATATATCTCATCCAATTCTCCTAAATCCAATTCGAGCGATGATTCGGTAGCAAGCTCATAAATGTGCGCACTTACTACAGCATTTTTCTCCCCAACTTTAGGATATTTAAACGTGTAGTATTCTGGATAAACCTCATCCTTATAATAGGTCATACTAAATTCGGGCACTTCGGTTTCATCAAATTTAAGATATGCGATCCGCTGCCCATCTGGTGACCACCAAAATGTCTTAACAATCGAAAACTCCTCCTCATACACCCAGTCACTGACACCATTGATAATACTGTTCTTTTCTCCATCATCTGTCACCGGTAGAGTAATGCCCGTAGCCAAGTCTAAGTAGTATAAATTGTTTTCCAACACATAGGCTACTTTAGAGGCATCTGGAGAAAATGTTGCATTCATTACTTTGCCCTCTTCATAGATGGCGTAAAGCTTTTTAGCGGTCAAATCGTAGATGTGATATTTTGCCTTATAAGATCGACGATAAATGCTCGTAGTTTCAGAAGTAATAAGAATTTTAGTTTCATCTTCGCTAAAAGTGTAGCCATCTAGCTTACCTTCAAAGCCAAGCTGACCTTTAATTTGTGTCGCATCAAATAAATCAGCGACGGATGCACCAGTTGTAATATCATATTTCTTGATCACATTATCGACGATACGGGTATAGTGCCGACCATCTTTTAGAAAATTAAATCCTGGGACAGATTTTGTAGCAAAGGTGTTATCCTTCCAGATGGCTTCGAGTGTAATAGTTTGTTGAGAAATGGCGATCTGACTCATTAGACATGCGATAGCGACGATTGAGGCAATTGGTTTCATTGCAATAAAAATTGAAAGATGAATAAAGATTGGCAAAAATAAGCCCAATTTTTCATCTAAACCATGAGCTTTAATGCGGGCACTATTTCATAAAAACAAAACTCAACCAGTCCACTCCTCCGTTTGACACAGTTGTGAGCGCTGAGTCGGCCTTTTTGGCGTATTTACGGATATTACGCGTTACTTGGCAAAATTCATCAGAATCTGGGCATCTTGGCACAACTTGATCAACGCTCTCTAACAATTGCAATAAAGGATCAAGCTCGCGCTTTTTGCGAATAGAGACGATGATCTTTAGGATTTTGGCGGGCTCTTTCTCTGCGATATAATAATCTTTACGATCTCCTGTTTTATGCACTTTAAGAATTAGGCCCCAATCTTCTAGCGATCTTAAGCTCATATTGGTGCTTCCACGACTCACCTCCAAGGCATCAATGATCATATCTGCACACATTTCATCTTTGGATATCAGAAGCAGTGCGTGGATCTGACCCATAGTGCGATTTATGCCCCATTGAGTTGCTAAACATCCCCAATCGCAAATAAACTTTTGTTTCGCTTTTGATAATTCCATAACTTTTCCTCGACGCAGTAAAATTTTCTTCACTCGCGTGTTGTATCAAGTGTAAATAATCCGTTTTGTTCACGAATGGATCAAAAAAAATTAATTCTTCAGTATTCGAATATCTTGAACCAAGTCCCCTACAGTGATCGTATGTACCACATTCATTCCCTCTACCACTTTGGCAAAAATGGTGTATCGTCCGTCCAAATGAGGAGTTGGCGAATGGGTAATAAACCATTGTGTGCCTTCGGTATCCTTCCCAGCGGAGGCCATGCCGATATACCCTTCGTCGTCATAGTGAATTGGCCCTAACTCGGAACGGATAGAGTAATCTAGACTTCCATAACCATCTCCACGATCGCAGCCTGTCTGGACAACGAAGTTTGGTACAACTCTATGTACTACTTTGCCATCATAATAATTGTCTTGAGCCAAGCGCATAAAATTAGAAATACTGCCCGGTGAATAGTTGACGAATAGCTTGGCAACGATTTGACCTTTGGTCGTATTAATGTACACTCTTGAAGAATCATTAATCCCTGCCATAATGCTCCAATCAATAGGATGGTTATAGACAGGAGCTTGAGGAGTAGCAACAGAATCGTTTAAGAAGGCTATCGTCGATTCTAATTCATACTTCGTTTCACTTTCTTTAGGCAAGGATAGCTTTTTTACGGCTTGCCGAATAGCTGGTTTTAGCTCTAGGTATTCTTTTGCATTGAGATTTTTGTGTTTAATAACACTACAAGCTACCGCTATGGCGCCTGGGTCATTTCCGTTTAGAATATTTATCATCTCCAAGATGATAGCTTTACGCAAGGCATTAGCAGAGATAGTGGCTCTCGGTCCCGGGCCAAAAACATTTTTGTCGAGAATTTGACCTATTGCACTTATAATAGTGGTCCGAATAATAGGTTCATTAGAGGTTAAAAGCAGTGATTTTAGCTCATTGAAATTATCCGGACCATTGCCAAGTGCTTTAATGAATTGTGCTCTGTGATAGATATTGTTAGTTGTCTTGAGGGAGGATACTATTTCCGCTGTAATCACATTAGAAGTGTTGACAAAGCCTATTGGGGTACTCCCTAACGCAGCACCTAGAAGATTAGCCTTGAGTGTAGGTTCAGAAATACTTCGTGCGAGCTCTAATAATTCATTTATTCGATTTGGTGTAGATACAAATGCCAATAGTTCGGCTGCGGTGTGCCTGACATGAACGTTCTCATCTTTGAGAAATAACAATATGGTATCCATAAGACTAGGCGGCACTACATCTCTCATTCCTCTTAGGGCATTGACTTTGACGCGATAATCCTTTTCATTTTTTAATCCCTCTGTATCTAGTTCCACATCGAAATGACGCCCTAAGGCAGAAGCCAGCCCAGCTCTCACAAAAACATCACTCTCGGAAGTAAAAACCGCTCGCAAAGTGGACAGATATTCTTTGAGGTCAAGGGAGGCGTGTCGCTGAAGATAGCTTGCCGCTATTCTACGCGCTCTCACCGGATATTGAGCATCTTTTAGCTTATCAACTACGGTGGACGTCGCCTTAGGATGAAAGATACCGCGCACACCAAACCGATAAATGGCAGACATTTGCCCCCAAATAAGCCAATCATCCTCGGGCAGATAAGTAGAGACATTAGCTATTTGCTCAAGCTCAACGATCGATCCTGTTTTTCCTATAGCCTCAAGAATATTGGCATGTACACTTGTATTGAACATAGCTGTGTCTTGGGTAGCAAAGGAGCGCACCAACCAAGGAGTAATTGTGCTAGAGCCAATCTGTCCAAGCGCATATGCGGCGGCAGCCCTATTATCCATCGATAAGTCAACATTCATCACACGAATTAGGCTGTCTACAGCAATGGAATCTTGGGTACTAGCCAAGCCCAGAATGGCTAAATATCGCTCAGTGACGAAAGGGCTACTCAACTTTTCTATAAGTCCAACAGTCTCTCGCCTATCCTGAAGGTCCCCTATGGTTTGATGTTCTTTAAGTGAATAATCAACCTTAATGTCTAGATCATTTACTTCGCTTGGCGGAACACACGCCATTAGAAAACAAAACAATAAGCCAAGAAAGCTTAGTGCAATAATTCGGTTGGTTCGACTCATAAAGAGGTTCGGTTTAATATTCAAAATTAAGGCAATTGCACTAGCTAAGGGTTACTTTCTGAAACAATTAAAACAATTAGAATCTAGGAAATACCCCATTCGCTCAATATTCATGGGCTAGGAACCTCTCTATTGTTTAATAAAGTCGATTAGATGAAAACCACAGTTGATCTTTCTAAGCCAAGATTGCACCTCTTTGGACTTGCGTGAAAAACTCAAATGAACCTTGAGGACGAAATGCACATTATACCCTTCGCCTTAAAATATTGGCTACCTTAGCTATATAAATTCCTTTAGAGGTGAAACCGAGACATGCGGGTATATATTTATTGTTATCTCTCACTGTACCTGTGTTAATGACATACGGCTATTTATGTCATCAAAAATGGATAGTCAAAAATCAAGTAAAGCAAAGCATCATCGCGGGGCTGGATCGAGACGAACTTGTATTTCTAAAGTTTAGCCGTGACGACCAATCAAAACTGTTGAAATGGGAACATTCAAGAGAATTTGAGTATCAAGATCAAATGTATGATGTGGTATATGTGGTGGAAACCACAGATTCCTTATCTTATTGGTGCTGGTGGGATCATGAGGAAACTGCCCTCAACCTTCAACTGAAAAGTCTTGTCAAAAAACTATGGTCTCAAACGCCCATCTCAAAAGACAGCAATTTAAAACTTATCGAGTTTTATGATAAACTTTTTTTAGCAAGCCCCAAGGCAATAACACATTCTACTATTCGCACTCAAAAAGGCTTTATTAGACCCTCAAGGTGCTATGATTCCTACTGTGAATTTCCTTCTGTTCCGCCACCGCAACTTAGCTAAGTCACCTTCTCATTTTTTATTGCAAGTTCTTCTTTACATCGTATAGAAGTCTTTGTCATTTTATACTTAGTTAAATTCAGAATACAATGAAATGTATCTATTTTGCTTGGCTAATTATCCTATGGTCATCAATGATAAAAGCACAAGTGATCATAGTTGTTGATCAGAAAAGCCAGCAAGCATTAGAAGGGGTGGTTTTGTTAGACAAAGCAAATCAGACATATGTCGTCACCAATGAAAAAGGTCAAGCTGATATCAGTCCCCTCCTTGCTGCTGAAGAAATCGAAATTAGGAGTCTTGGCTATAAAACAATGTTGACTAATGTGACAGAATTGCTGAAGCTTAAGAATAGAATAGCGCTTGAACAGTCCATCTTAAATCTAGAAGATATTGTCATCTCCGCCACCCGATGGAGGCAAAGCTCTGGCAATGTTCCATCTAAAATCGTAACCATCACTCCTCAAGAAGTCGCTCTCCAAAACCCACAGACCGCTGCTGACTTGCTTGCCATATCTGGGCAGGTCTATGTACAAAAAAGTCAGCAAGGTGGTGGAAGTCCTATGATACGCGGTTTTGCTACGAATAGGCTCATTTATACCATTGATGGCATTCGAATGAATACAGCAATTTTCAGAGGTGGCAATTTACAAAACGTGATTAATTTGGATCCCTTCGCTGTACAAAATTCTGAAGTTTTTTTTGGGCCTGGGTCAGTAATGTATGGGAGCGATGCCATCGGCGGAGTCATGAGCTTTCAGACACTAACCGCCGAGCTATCCAAAGGAGACAAACCCCTAGTAACAGGTAAAGCCATTGCTAGATATTCCTCGACCAATAATGAAAAGACGGGTCACTTTGATGTTAATCTAGGTTGGAAAAAATGGGCGATGGTCAGTAGTTTTAGTACGTGGGATTTTGATCACTTGAGACAAGGAAGCCATGGGCCAGATGATTATATAAAACCAATTCATGTGCAAAGAATCGACAATATCGATCGCATTATTACACAAGATGATCCTCTGTTACAAATTCCATCGGCTTATTCACAAATTAATATGATGCATAAATTGCGCTTTAGCCCTAATGAGCATTGGGATATTCAATATGGATTTCACTTTTCACAAACCACGCCTTATGGGCGTTATGATCGGCACAATCGATTTAGCCGCGGCACATTGCGCTATGCAGAGTGGGATTATGGATCGCAACGGTGGATGATGAACAATCTGAGCGTAAACCATCGCAACGAGTCTGGTATCTATGATGAGCTTTCCCTTCGCTTTGCACATCAGTCCTTTGGCGAGAGTAGAATAGATCGAACACTTAACGAGCCGATTCGCACCACACAGACAGAAGGTGTCGAGGCATATTCGATAAATCTGGATATGAAAAAATCCTTTAGCCCACGAAATACCTATCAATATGGATTCGAATATGTAATGAATGATGTACGCTCCGACGGCTTGCTGACGGACATTTCTACAGGGGCGAAAAGCCTAGGCCCTTCACGATATCCGCTAGCTACATGGAGTTCATTGGCGCTATTTATTAATCAACAATACAAATTGTTAGAAAAGCTATCGCTGCAAAACGGAGTTCGACTCAACTACTATTCGCTTAATGCTGATTTTTCAAACAACAAATCCTTTTACCCATTTCCTTTCAGCTCGGCTTCGCTAGGAGGACCTTTTTTCTCCTTAAGTATAGGAGCTGTATATCGCCCTTCAGATAGCTGGATTATAAAGACCAACCTGAGTACTGCATTTCGAGCTCCAAATGTGGATGACATTGGTAAAGTATTCGACTCTGAGCCAGGGGCGCTTACTGTACCAAATCCCGACTTAGCCGCAGAAGAAGCATTCAATGTGGATATTAGTCTAGCCAAATTATTTGGAGAAGTAGCCAAGATTGATTTTAGTGCTTATTATACGGAGCTTGACAATGCCCTTGTACGTCGTAACTTTCAACTAAATGGCCAAAACAGCGTATTGTATCAAGGCGAATTAAGCCAAGTGCAAGCGGTTCAAAATGCCGCTGTTGCCAATGTTTATGGATTTCAACTCGGGGTAGAGTTAAATCTGGGCGGAGGAGTCAGCTTTTTGTCAGATTTGAATTATCAAGTCGGCGAAGAGGAGCTGGATGATGGCACGAAGAGTCCTTCAAGACATGCAGCACCTTTGTTTGGCAATAGTCGCCTACGTTATAAAAAAAATGCCTTGACTATAGAACTCAATAGCTTTTATCAGGGAGGTCGGAGTTTTGAGCAGTTAGCACAGGAGGAAAGAAGTAAGGATGAAATTTACGCAAAAGATGTTGACGGAAATAATTTTGCCCCAGCTTGGTATACACTTAATCTAAAAGCGATGTATGACTTGAGCAAACATTGGAGCATTAGCACGGGTATCGAAAACATCTCTGATCAACGGTATAGAATGTATAGTTCGGGTATTTCAGGTAGTGGTAGAAATTTCATTTTATCACTCACGGCGAGAATTTAAAAATGTCATATCGAGGAAATGGATAGGGCATGACCTTATAACTTTCGACGTTCCGGTAATCCTTTTATTAGGCGGAGCGTAGCAAGCTAGATTGAGCTTAATAGAGAGAAATATTTTTCGCCACGTAGATATGCGATCCGTAATTTTGTGATCTATATCCGATTATATCCTCTTGAGATATTGCCACCAAAAACAAGATAAGAGCACGCATAAGACCAAACCTTCTAAAGGTCTTGTCACATGATAGGTCACTTTAGGCGGCACCGTCGACCAAAATCCTGGCGGCCACGTACGCAATATATGGTACGGTCTATCGGCGTTAGGATAAATACTCAATAATCCAGAAACATGGGCGATTATGACAGCGATAATGATGAGAAACATCGAAATCGTAGCTGGTGAAGTTTTTATGTTGTACTCCTTCTCACCGCTGATACCTACTACTTTTAATAAAAGTAAGCCGAAAACAACCCCTGTAATATTAGTGAGGATATCATTCAAATCGTAATAACTGGTATCTTTTGGGGCTAGATAAAAGTATTGATATCCTTCGTCTAGTATGCCCATCATTGTGGCCACGACTAGCGTCTGTTGATAATTTTTGATCATGGCAAACAAGATAAAGGCCAATATAGCATACTGCGGAAAATGAATAACCTCTATGTTAATCACGAACAAATACTTAATGATCAGCCCTGCAAATAGGGTGTTAATAACAAGTCCCATGATATGCGTTATTGGGTATGTTCGTCGCGCCGAATGATAGCAGTAAAAGCCTGTAACCAAACAGAGAACGAGAAGCGAAGCCACGAGCACTCGTAGGTTATACTGATCTCTTGTTATACCCTTGAATACCACAGTATTCAGAAAAGTCCCAAATCGCTTATGCGGCAAGACCACAGCGATTAAATAGACCACTACCAATAGAAGATTTCCTAATCTTCGCATACTCACCCACTCTATCATATGTCCCAACTTTTTTTAGTCCATTTATGAGTAAGATAGATATTATTAGAAAATGATCGGTGTATTGATGCCAATAGGAAAGTAGAAAAATAAGAACTTTAATAGATTGAACGCAATGGCGTCATTAAAATGGTAATAATGTATCTGGTCTATCTGTTAAACCTAAAAAGAAACAAGCCAACACAAATACCCAGATACCAATATAAGCGGGTACAAACTTTTTTCTAAACATGAGCATTTCTGGATGAGAGATTGGCTTTCCTTGAAACTTACCTCTCGGGCGATCTAAAAAGAAAAACGTCTTGTAGGTCTCAATGCTTGCTATCGTAAAACCAATACTACACATGGTGATCAACAATAAGTGAGATGTAAAGAGACTAGCTATAAAGGCAAAGAAATAAGCGACAGCTGGAGAACGAAAAAATTTGAATGTTTCGAAACCCTCTAAAGGAGCATCTTTCCATGCACCTCCAAACGCAGACACCCAACCAAATACCGAACACGGAAGTAACAACAAAAAGGCTTTCGCTTGTAGATCAACATTTGCAAATGTAGTATGCAACCAAAGAATGCCTATAGTAATCAACAATAGTACGCATATATACAAAAACCCAAACAAGAGTCTTGCAGGATAACTTTCAACTGGTTTTCCAAAAGCAGACAACTGCATGGGAATAAAATACTTGCTTTGATCTTCGCGTCTAATAAATGTCTTATACACTTCCATCGTGATACGCTCCAAACTATATGTAGCCCCAAATAAGAGAAACATATTGGCTGGATGCATCAAATCTAGCCCAAAATAATACGCCACTAATGGGCCAAATAATACACCAGCCATCACACTTCTCATGTATGTCGACCAAGTAAAGCCTTCGTGAGGAGCATCTTTGTACATTCCCCAAGTAGCATTATGTATTCCGACCATTAGGCCAACCAAAGCAGATAAAATTGTCATAAACACGGATTAGCTAAGATCGCAAATATAAGGTTTAGCAGTAGAAGTCATCATAAACTTGCCGTGCGATACGCTTCCTCAACAGTAAAAAGATCTCGTTGAGCCATTCGCCAAGTATATAACGGAGCCTTATTATGTTGAATCGCTTGAAAAAAGTCCGAAAACATCCCCTTAACCCCTTGGATATCACTTAGTCCTGGCCACATTAAGCGTGTTTTCTGACCTCTGACCAAAATAAAAATGCCGTTTGTCTCAAACGTAATAGAACCTTCGGTACCAAATATTCTTGACAACCTCAAACCTTTGAACATGGTATCCACTTCCCAACTATAAAAAAGGTTAATGATCAATCCCTCTTTAGTTCTAGAGGTGAGTTGCATACTTCGATCCAGGGACCGCTGAGGTATCGGGTTATGCCCTAAGAATGCCGTAGTCTCAAATCCCAAATTATTGATCAAACTAATCCAGTGAATCCCTCCTTCATAGAGAGCACCAAATCCAACGATGGCTTCATTTTCTCGCCAGTCATTTTTTGAAATTTGCATTTTGGTCGCATTAATGTTCATAAACAACGGCGTACCAATAAGCCCGGATGCTAACAAAGTTTGTAGTTTTGGCCTAAGCGGTTTATAATAGTAGTTTTCGGCAATCATAAGTTGCACCCCCTTAGTGTCCGCCAATGGCCCCAATACATCAAAGTCCTTTGATGATAAAAAGGGTGGTTTTTCAACAATGACATGTTTGCCTGCGTCAATGGCCTTTTTCGCTAATGCGAAATGGCTGTCAGGTGGTGTATTGATCATGAATATTTGATGCTCGGCTGCATCTATTGCATCATCATAGGATCCGTAGGCTTTGTATCCACGATATTTATCCTTATATGCTTCAGCTTTCTCTAATGATCTACTCGCAAAAGATAGATCCACACTCTTTTCTACTGAACGAATGGACTTGACATGCTTCGCCGTTATATTGCCACAACCTAAAAAACAGAGTTTCAGTGTTTTGATATTTAGTTTGGCGCAAATCTAAGTGATGTTATGCGAAGCACCAATTATTTCGCCCACCCGAAGCGCATTGGCACTAATCGTCAGTGAAGGGTTAACTGCCGCTGATGTTGGCATAAAACTCGCATCAACGATATAAAGATTATCTACTCCACGAAAACGACAATCAGCATCTAGCGGCGATGTTTGTGGATTAATACCCATCCGTATCGTGCCGGCGCTGTGCGAGAAAGTTCGGATGTCATGCACATAGCTCAATAAAGCCCCTGATTTTTTCATAATTCGCTTTCCAACCTTTACAAGCTCCTTAACTGCGCAAAGGTCTCTTTTAGAATAAGCGTGCGACACTAAGGCTGGGCTCATATTGTACCTTTCCTTCCTAGTTTTATCTATGGTAATATAATTAGAAAATTGCGGCTGATCTTCGGCGATAGCTAATAAACCCGTCAACAAACTAATCCCATTTCTGGCAATCGGGCCGATGATTTTAGGGACTTCATTTTGCACAAGCCCAGGAGGGGGTGTTGGCACCTGTTGTAAACTGCCGATTTTATTTTTTGGAAACTCAATACTCTCATGTCCAAAATAGTAATCGAGTATGGCAAGCTCCTTGTGAAATCGCTTTTGCTTGTCTGGGGCAGAGGGGAAAATTCCAAAAATGATCGTGTTGGCATGTCGCATTAAGTATCGACCGATGTGCTTGCCCGCAGGATTGACGCGATCAAGTTCACTATTGAGGATGATATGAGGCGAGGCGAGCGCGCCGGCACTTACGATACACGTCTTTGCTGTTATTTTTTTGTAGTGACCACTAATTTTATCATAATAACTTAGGGAAGTAAATCGGCCATTAGATTGCTCAATATGACCGACCACAGCATTGGGGATTATTTGCAATTGCCCTTCGGACATCCCTCGCAACATCATAACATCTAGATCATTTTTTGCCTTAATGGCGCAAGCGAAAGTATCGCAAGTTATACACAATTGGCATAAAGGCCTCGTGCTATCGTCATAGTTGATGGCAAGCGGCAGATGAAAAGGATGACATCCAATGGAGCTCGCTGCTGTAATTATTTTTTGACTGATATCAGCATAGTGTGGTGGTTTCTGTGGATAATCCGTAGAGCGACGCGGAGCGGTAGGATCCGCTCGATCATCGCCAGCGATATTGAGAAGGGATTCTGCCTCTGAATAAAATGTTTCTAGCGTGTCATATGATATCGGCCATTCTGCGCCTGAGTCTGCCACTATGTCATTGGGAGGCCTAAAATCATTTTCTCTAAACCGAAAAGATACACCACCATAAAACAAGGATGGTCCACCTACAGCAGCATAGACGCCCATTCGTGGTTTATTCCCTCCCATCAATATCTCGTATGGCAGCGATTTGTCATATTGCGGGGTCATGTCAACAGAGGCATTATTGGCCCAATTATGTGGGCCTCTTTTGACCCAATCTCCTCTTTCTAAAATGATTACTCTTAATCCTGCATCCACAATTTTTTTGGCGGCCATAGTACCTCCAAATCCACTTCCTATAATGACAACATCAGCATCCATTCTTTTCTACATTTCTTCGTCCTATTTTCGTGCTTTGTTCTGCTGCTATTTTACCAGCTATGACAGCATGACTCCGAACTCTCACATTAGTTTGGCTAAATATAGAGTAATAATTGGAAACGCCCTTGAAAAGCAAAAGCCTATACTATCTCCTTCTACATTGAAAAATTTATATCGTTTGCCATTGAGATCAGAGTGAGATTTCAAAAAATGACGTGATTTGAAAATCTCAATCACTTCTGACGTTGCTAAAAAAATCCATACCAATGAGGTATCTATCAACAAAGATGGCTGACCCATAAAAGGTCAGCCATTATTTATTATATAGTTAATAACGGTCTTACTTCCCTTATCCGCCAAAATCATCGAAAGCAATATTGCTCTCCGGCACACCTAATTTGTCTAATGTACTAATGACAGAAGAATTCATCGCTGGAGGGCCACAGAAGTAGTACTCTATCTCCTCTGGTTCAGGGTGGTTTTTTAGATATTGCTCATAACATACTTGCATGATGTATCCCTTGAATCCATCCCCTGGATCTTCACATGAAGATTTTACTTTCCAGTTATCTTCTTCTAGAGGGTTGTCTAATGCTACGTAAAATTTAAAATTTGGAAACTGGCGTTCAATCTCTCTAAACTGTTCGATATAAAATAACTCTCGCTTGGTACGTCCCCCGTACCAAAAAGATACCTTACGATCGGTGGTTTTAAGCGTATGAAATAAGTGGAATAAATGTGATCTCAACGGTGCCATACCTGCTCCACCACCGATATACACCATTTCATTCTTAGTCTCTTTGATAAAGAACTCACCATAAGGGCCCGAAATCGTACACTTATCTCCCGGCTTAAGATTAAACACGTAAGAAGAACAAACTCCAGGATTCACATCCATCCAGCCATTCTTAGCTCGGTCCCACGGCGGAGTAGCAATACGAATATTAAGCATCACGATATTGCCTTCCGCGGGGTGATTGGCCATAGAGTAGGCTCTAAATTGCGGCTCCTCATTTTTCATTTTAAGACTCCACAGATTATAATTGTCCCACTCAGATTGAAATTTATCTGGCGTTTCATGAAACTCTGGATGGGCAGTTATGTCCATGTTTTTGAAATCTACCTCTATTTGCGGCACATCAATTTGTATATATCCCCCAGATTGAAAATCTAATGTTTCACCATCGGGCAATTTTACCACGAATTCCTTGATAAATGAAGCAACATTATTATTAGAGACAACTTCGCACTCCCATTTTTTTATGCCAAAGACTTCTTCTGGCACCCTAACCTCCATATCTTCTCTTACCTTCACTTGACACGCTAGCCGCTTGTGTTCTGCGGCTTCTTTACGCGACAAGTGGTTCATTTCCGTAGGCAAGACATCGCCCCCGCCTGAGTCCACATGGCATTCGCACATGGCGCATGTACCACCACCACCGCATGCTGATGGTAAAAAGACATTCCTGTCAGACAATGCAGATAGAAGGGAGGTGCCTGGTTTTACCAACAAGGGATGATCCCTGTCACCATTGATCACAATTTTCACATCACCCTGAGGCACTAACCGCTTATTGGCATAAAGCAAGATATAAGCGAGCGCCATAATAATACCAGTAAACACAATGAGTGCATAAATGATCGTCTGTATATCTAGCGCTAGTATGAACATATTAAATAGTGTCATTTTACCTTGATTTCTTCTTTAAACGAAATTTACTTACCACTTAAGGCCGCAGGATCTATACCAAGTAGACTCAAAAAAGCCATACCCATAAGTCCTGTCAACAAAAAGGCCATGCCTAATCCTCTCATCGGAGCAGGGACTGCCGAATATTTCATCTTCTCTCGTATCGCAGCTAAGGCAACAATGGCTAAAAACCAACCAAACCCTCCACCTAAACCAAAAGCTACTGATTCACCGAACGTATATTCGCGCGACACCATAAAAAGCGAACCACCTAAGATCGCGCAATTCACTGTAATGAGAGGCAAGAATATCCCTAAAGAATTGTACAATGCTGGTGAAAATTTCTCTATGATCATCTCCACTAACTGCACCATTGATGCTATAATAGCTATGAACAATATGAATCGCAAAAAGGTCAAATCTAGTCCAAAAAGCCCCCCTTCAGAAAGTAAGTAGGTATTAATCAACCAATTGATAGGCATCGTGATCCCCAATACAAATATGACGGCGAGACCTAGACCAAATGCAGTCTTTACTGTCTTAGATACCGCCAAAAAGGAGCACATACCTAAGAAATAAGATAGAATCAGGTTTTCTATAAAGGCCGCTTTTATGAATACATTTATTAAATCCATGATTGTTTCTTTGCGTTATATGTTATTGGAGATTAGGAAATGTCAACTAATTTCGGATTACGACTTCTTTGCACCCATATTAGGATAGCGATAATAAACATCGCAGCCGCGGGCAAAACCATTAAGTTGTTATTTTGATACCAGCCAAAGAGAAAACTACCTGTTGTGTTTATTAAATATTCATCCGTAGCTCCAATTATTTTCATTTCCCAAGGTGTACCAGCCAAAAGACTTCCTTTACCAAACAATTCTCGTACGACGGCCACTATAATCAAAATTACTCCATAGCCCACACCATTACCAATACCATCTAAAAATGATTTCCAAGGACCATTTGCCATTGCAAATGCTTCAAGACGCCCCATCACAATACAGTTAGTAATAATCAATCCGATAAATACGGCTAATTGTTTGTAAGTAGGATAGTCTAAGGCCTTCAATGTAAGCTCTACTACAGTTACCAGTGTGGCTACCACCACTAACATCACAATCATCCTAACTTGCTTTGGTATAGCATTGCGAAGAAGTGAAATCGACAAACTCGAAAATCCAGTGACTAATACAACGGCAATGGACATAATAATCGATGGAAATACCAAAGTGGTCACCGCAAGCGCACTACAGATTCCCAATACTTGAACAGTAATTGGATTGCTATCATTTAGTGGATCAGTAAGTAATTTCCTTTCTTTTTTTCCGAAAGGAAAGACTCCTTCTTTTTTTTCAACAGCTGTTTGAGCCATGAGCAACTAGGATTTTAAGTTTTCAAAATAAGGTAAGTAGGATTTTATTCCATCGTACAACATATCGCCTACTCCATCAGCCGTTACAGTAGCACCACTGATGCCATCTACTTCATTCACTGGATTGCGCGCCCCTCCCTTTCTAACGACAATCGATGTGTACTCACCTGCCTCTGAGCGTATTTTTTTACCTGTAAATTGCGCACTAAATGAAGGATTATCCTTTATCTCAGCACCTAAGCCAGGTGTTTCTCCTTTGTGATCAAACGATGCGCCTACAACTGTTTTAAAATCACTAGCTAAGGCAATGTTTCCCCATATTTCATCCCATAGGCCTGATCCTCTGACCGTAACGACATAGATTTTTTCTCCATTATAATCAAAAACATAGAGCGGATAAATACGATCCGCAGCAGGTTTCTTTTTATCCTTCGCCATATCGACATTTTCTGCCAATCCTCCTTTATAACCGCGCTTTTCCACCTCCTCCGGCGAAAGTTCAACCCCCTTATCGTTGATGACCTTTTGTTCGATACTCTCGTCAAAAATTCTCAAGACATCATTGCTCGGCAATTTACTAGCTTTGACGTTATCTCCCAGTTTAGATTGAATTGCTGCTAAAACTGCCTTTTTATTAAAAATCGATTCATTGAGTTGATGTACAGGCTTTAAAGCTGTTGACATCACAGACAATACTAGAGCCACTATGACAGTCATCATGGCCACGAAAGTGTAGATATATCTTTGACTACGCACGTGCTAATCTTTTTGAAATGTGAGAATTGAGGACGATTCTATCTAGTAAAGGCGCAAAGGTATTCATGAAGATGATCGCTAACATCCATCCTTCGGGATAGGCTGGGTTAAGCACACGAACAATCATTCCAATAAAACCAATCAAAAAACCATAGGCAATCTTCCCTCTGTTGGTGCTTGCTGCGGTCACCGGATCTGTAGCCATATAGGCCATGGCAAAGAAAAAGCTTCCCATATAAAACTGATAATACCAAGGCACTGTCATAAACGGTGACGCATCCCATGCATTTAGCAACATTGCCATAAACGCTGCGCCTACCACCATACTTAGCATGATACGCCAACTAGCAATGCCTGTAGCAATCAAAAAGAAAGCTCCTAATAGTATTAATGGCTTAGATGTTTCGCCGATAGATCCAGGAATTGTACCCCACCACATTTGTCCGACACTGTAAACTTCAGTAACTGCTGCCCATCCACCTTGTGCCGCTAAGCCTAAGGGGGTGGCTCCTGTAAAGCCGTCGACGACGGTACCAGCGGCAAATTTAGGTAGATCCATCCACCCAAATAGACCATTGAATAGCGAATGAGCCCAACCGTAGTCAGTGGCTGCGCCACTTCGCAAGGACTCAAATCCAGAAATCCAGACTTCGTCGCCAGAAATAGACGTAGGATAGGCAAAGAAAACGAACATTCTAGCCATTAGAGCTACATTCCAAATGTTCATTCCAGTGCCCCCAAATGCCTCCTTTACTAAGATCACTGCAAATGCAACAGATAAAGCTAAAATCCATAACGGCAGACCTGCCGGCATTATAAGGGGTATAAGTGCCCCAGATACTAGGAAGCCTTCTTCGACAGCATGTCCTTTTTTGGCGGCATAGAGAAACTCAATGCCTAGTCCGACGACATGCGCTACAATAAACAGGGGCAACATTTCGATGAGGCCGTGAGTAAGCTTCAAATGAAAGCCTTCTAAAAAGCCTATATACTTGCCCAGTGCTATAAAATGCTGATGACCCACATTATAGGTGCCAAACAGATAACACAATTGCATCGCCAAAACTACATGCACCATCGTACGCTTGAGATCCATACCATCGCGGATATGCACTCCACCCTTAGTAGTGGTATTGGGCGTAAATAGAAAAGTGAAGAAGGCATCATATGCCGTATGTATGAGCGGACTCTTTTTCTTGTCCGGTTCAATTTTTTTAAAAGTATCTAAAAGACCCATCTCAACTTATATCTTAATTTGATAATCTTTAACCTTGTTCTCGTATCATTTCCAAGCCATCCCTTAAAATGTTCTGTAGGGGCATTTTTGATGTGCACACAAATTCGCACAAAGCCACGTCCTCTTCTGACAACTCATAAATGCCTAATCCTTCCATCTGCTCAAAATCACCTGTCATGATCGCTTTCATCAAATGCTGCGGATATATATTCATTGGTAAAACCTTTTCATATTCGCCACTTACGACAAAGGCTCGCTTTTCTCCATGGGTATTAGTATCCCCATCAAACGTGTGATTGGGATAAAGGAAATTTGGGAAAGTCTTTGAAATCGTTGGGCGAGGAGCTAATGGAAGCAACCAACCAAACATTTCATAATAATCTCCTTCTGTAATTACAGTGATTTGATCAGCATTCATCGGCATAAAGCGATCCCCCTGCACGGCCTCTCCCGATAATACATCGCCAGCAATTACTCTGCTTTTGCCCTCGGTTAGATTTTCACCAATTAGTTCAGTAACACTTGCTCCCAAATAAGTCCGTACTAAGGATGGGTTTTTAACATTTGCCCCTGTAACAGCAATAACCCTGCTGGCGTTAAAAATACCCTTGTACATAAGTTCGCCAATCGTAATTACATCTTGCACTGCAAGTGTCCATACGGTTGTTCCATTTTTTATTGGGCTCGTATGATGAATTTGTACGCCAACATTGCCACTAGGATGCTTTCCTTTAAAGTAGGTTTTCTTGACACCGGTGGCCTCTCTATAGGCTGCATGTGGAGCGGCTCCGTTGGCACTTAATCCTAGATGAACTGCGCCAGAAGTCAAACGAGCAAGGGTATTGAGCCCCTGTTGAAAAAATTGTTCTTTTCCGTCTACCACTTTATTTAAATCTGGCGCTAGAGGAGCTGTATCAAATGTACTTATAAAAATATTTTCAGGTATTTGATCCGGATCAGGTGTAAGATCAAATGGACGCTGATTAATTAAAGGCCATGCGCCACTCCCCAATAAGAACTCAACGATATCCTCGCGGCTAGATTCTATAATACTCGGCGGATCCATTTGTTTGAATCGAATCTCTTTATCGGCTAATATAACCACTTCTGTAATCGATCGCTTTTCTCCCCTTCTCACCTCTACGACTTCTCCGCTGACAGGAGCGACAAATTTAATTCTCTCTAACCTCTTGTCATGAAAAATAACATCTCCAGCCTTCACCTCGTCACCAACATTTACAATTACCTTTGGTATCGGCGCAAGGATTCTAAAATCTTGCGGTCGGATAGCGAAGCGCTTCACTCCTGAGGATGGAACAATAGGCGCATTATTAGCGTCGCCGTTTAATAGAATATCATGTCCTTTGGTCAAGGTCACAATAGGATTATCATCAATATAGGAGGGCAAGCTTCCTTGGATTAAAAGGTTTAACCCCTTACTTTCCTTAATTCCATATTTTTTTCCTTCCATCGCCATGAAATGCTCACTCAGTAGGAGCAATACACTCACCAAAATAAGTGTTCCAATGATGATTAACAGGGCAAGCACATAGACGTTTCCGGATGAGCCGGTATCTTGAGCTGAGACAAATTGAGGTAAGGAAACAAACCCTACAACCCATATCAAGAGCAAAAATTTCTTAGAAATTCCAGTCATATCCGGATGAATTATTCAAAATTGGTGCAAAGATAGAAGTCTTTATTCATTGAACTATGTAGAGCTACATTATGATTAATAACAAATCTATTTAGACTCTGTTTAATTAAAATTTAAGCTTTATAACTTATTCTATAAATGACATTGGCAAAATCATCACTAATCAACATGCTTCCGTCAGGCAAGAATTCGATATCCACGGGTCGACCCCATACCTCATCTGTCTGTTCGTCGAGCCAGCCGTCGATGAGCACTTCGTATCCGGTAGATTGAAAATTAGCATCATACCCCACTGTGGTAATTCGATATCCTATTTTCTTTTTGCGATTCCACGACCCGTGCTCAGCTACAATGGCTTTATCTTGCAATGTTGATGCAGGAAAATGAGCCCCTGTGTAAAACTCCATTCCTAGTGGCGCTGTGTGCGGCCCAAGATTTTGAAAAGGTGCGACAAACTCAGCACACGCCCTTTTCTTGCCAAATTCAGGATCAGGCAAATCTCCTTGATGACAATAAGGATAACCAAAATGCATAAAGTCCTTCTCTGCGCGATTGAGCTCGCAGGCAGGCAAGTCGTCGCCCATCATGTCTCTATTGTTATCGGTAAACCAAAGCTCATTAGTGACAGGATGCCAAGCAAATCCAACTGTGTTTCTGACGCCTTCTTGGACAATCTCCATATCCGTGCCATCTGGGTTAATGCGAGTAATGGTATTAAAGATTCTTTCTTTCGACTCACAAATATTACAAGGAGCCCCTACTGGCACATAAAGTTTCCCATCAGGGCCAAAGCTGATATACTTCCAGCCATGGTGTTTTTCGGTCGGATATTGATCATAAATCACTTCTGGCTCGCCGGGATTGTCCAATTTTGATTCAATATTCTTCCATCGCAATATTCGATTGACCTCTGCTACGTATAGGTCACCATCTTTGACCGCCACACCATTTGGCATATTCCCACCTTCCATAATAGTAAACATCTGATCGGCAACGTTATCTTTATTATTGTCGCGAAGAGCATAAACACGACCATCTGAACGAGTGCCGACAAACAAGGTTCCTTCTGGACTCAATGCCATTGATCGCGCATTTTCGACACTATCCGCATAAATGGCGACTTGCCAACCTTCGGGCATATTGAGTTTGTCTAATGGAAGATCCGAAACGATGGTCTGAGAAGTTTCTGCAGGGGGATTAACACTGTTTTGGCAAGCACTGTATAAGACTACAGCTACAAATAAGGGGAAGAGTTTTTTCATGGCTTAAAGTTAATCTAATAATAAGGTGATCACAATTCGTTATCGTCAGTAGTCTTTGTGTAGAAACGCAAAGATAGATAATGAAGATTGATCCACAGTATTTAGAAATCTATATGGTGGCGGCTTATTTTACTGGGCACTAAGGTTCTTAGTATATTTTGAGTCTACCTGATTATATTCTTTTTGTACAGAAAGCTCACGGAGCACTTGTAAGGTCATAAATGGATTATTGACCGTCTTGGCATTGACGATAAAGGCAGGTGCGAAGCCACCCGGATCCGTAATAAACTGATGCCTGACGTCCACTTTCCCAGGTGATACTTCTACAAAATCCCAAGATCCTTTGCAAAAGGGTATTCTAACAAGTCCCTTTTCTGTCTCATACTCATCAGTAATACAGGATACATCGACATGAATTTTGTTGTTGGCTTTATCAAATGTAAAGACATTCTTAAAAATTCCATCTCGGTCCTTTGCAGGAAAAGGTGTCTTGATGCGCAAATAACTAATCAAAACATTGTCTGCCTCCTTTAAGACTTTAAAATTTTTGGTTTCTGGATAGATTAGATCATACTTACTAAAATCAGTAAAGGCCGCTATAACTGATTTCAATTCTGCGTTGATGGTAGTTGTCACAAGGTATTCGTTAAATTTAAGCGAAGGATAATCACGGGTAAACGCCTTTATTCCTTGCTCATCTTTTTTGAGCTCCCATTCTTGAGCATATATCGTGCTAATAATAAATGTAAAGCACAGTAAGAAACCTAATCTATTAATTGATCCCATATGTTTGTTAATTCTCTTGTTATCATCGCGGTTGCACCCCATAGTACTTGACCTTCTAAATCAAAATAAGGTACGTCTTTGAGTAAATGTCCCCGAATATTCAAATCCTTGTATTTAATAACGTCTGGCGAGCGAAATAGATCTATCGGTGCTTCTAAAACTTTGGCCACCTCATTCGTCTGCCTGACATAGGACGGGATTTCGCTAATCATTCCAACAAAAGGATGTACCAAGAATTGGCTAGCATATACGTAGATGGGCGACAACGATCCCAGCACTTTTATTTGATTGCGGGGAACACCAATTTCTTCATAGGTCTCGCGCACGGCACAATCCAATAGACTTTGATCATGATCTTCTTGCTTGCCTCCAGGGAAACTTATTTGACCTGAGTGGTAATCAGCTTCGTGCAACGATCGTTGAATATAGGTTAAGTGCCATCGATTTTCCTTAAGGTGCAGCAAGCACATCACAGCGGCCGCCTTAGCCTGAGCTGGGGCGGAGTAATATCGCAGAGCCTCCGATCGAACGGGTGATAAATCAATTTGGGCTCTTAGACCAGGTAACGGCTCGTTTAATAATTGCTGAAGTTTTTGTGTAATATCCATTTAGATCAATCAGACATCAATCTTGAATGACTGGTTTATTAGATTTTTTCAGATATTCCTCGATGGCGCCTGCCATTGAAGGATTGTCCTTACTCGGATATATGTTAATGTTCAGATTTCTATCTAAAGCGGCTTTGGCTGTCGTCTCGCCAAAAACGGCTATTCTAGTATCATTTTGCTTGAAGTCCATAAAGTTCTCAAACAATGACTCAATGCCTAGCGGGCTAAAAAAAACCAAGATATCATAAGTTACGTCGCTTAAATCAGTCAAATCACTACTGACAGTCTTATACATCATGACATCCTTAAAGTTGACCTTCATTTTTTCAAGGTACTCTACCACTTCGATAGCTCCAAGATTAGAACACGGCAATAAGAATTTTTCCTTTTCTCGGTGTTTAATAAAGTAACTTTCAAGATCTTCAATATTTCTTACCCCAACGAATACCTTCCTTTTGCGATAAATAATGAATTTTTGAAGATAATCTGCAATTGCCTTGGTCAAACAAAAATACTTAGTATCTTGAGACATCTTGCTGCGCATGACTTCACATATACTAAAGAAGTGATCGACAGAATTTTTGCTTGTAAATATGATAGCTGTAAAATCATCGGGTCTTATGCGATTGCGTCTGAATTCCTTTTCAGACACCGCCTCGACATGGATGAATTGACGCCAATCAATTTGCAGACCCCATTTTTGTGCTAGCTCAAAATACGGAGATCTAGCAGGTTCAGGTTGAGAGATTAAGACTGTACGCACAGCCTTGTAGCTATCTTTATATTGACCAGTTCCTTCTGACATACCTTTTACTAATTTAGCTACACTTAGGGGAACAATAGACGCCATCCAACCAAGAAAGGCGCTATTTCCACGCTGCAAAGATAAATAAAAAAATAGATCATATTTACACCCCTTATACTCAATGCCATGAATAAGCCTTTTATCTGGCGCAAGGCGTATATAATGATGCCTATCCCTATGCCAATATAAAACATTAAAGACCGCACACCCTCTGGGGCGAAAACAATCCCCATGATAAAGGGCAGCAATAAAGAACCGTAGACGCTATTATGCACGGCAATTGAATAGTTAAACAGGTTGACTTCAATACCAATAGGAAAACTTCTCTCGATAGACCATAAAACGAAATGTCTAACCGCGTACATACTTAGCAAAATTAATATAAGCTTAATCCACGACCAGTCTAGATAATGAGGCATCAGACCATTTTGCATCGATAGGTACAGAAATACCGCTGTATTTAGAAAAAATAATAGATATAGGACGACAAACTGCACATCAAACATGCCACCCTTGTCTTTATACAATACGCGAATCTGGTTAGAATTAAAAAGGGCGGAAGCCATATTCTGAAATCTAGCTCGATCTAGGCTGATGCCAAAAGCAAGCATGATCAAGGATACTAAGCTACCTATCAAAATGAGCCATCCCTTAATGTCGTCGCTAGCAGTCGGGTCTAGTGTTTCGTGCGCTTCTGAGGCCTCAATAGAATTGTCGGACATTCCCTGGCCAACTTTTGTGTTGCTCGATAGCCTATCAGCCAATTCAAAGGGATTGTCGCTAGGATGGATGAGCGGTATTGTATCAAACGCCCTGTTGTCAGTAAACACGTCTTCTACCAAAGTGTCCAGCGAACCCGCTATGAGAGAATCGAGCCCTTCGATGGAATGTTGGCTCACAGAAGAATCCATTGTCACTGAAACGGTGTCGACCAATATTGCAATCTTGTCAGCAGTAGGGCTAAGCTCTTGCACCGTCAACAAGCGCTGCGGAATGTCAAAAGGGTTAGAACGCTGAGCCAAGAGAAGACTCGCGCAGAAGAATAATATGCTAGAAATCAAAACGAATGAGCGCATAACGGGCTCAAAAATATATCTATTATTTCTACTCCGACTATGTTCGTCATAAGATAAGTAGTCCAATCTTCATGCCCGAGCAGAATAAGAAGGATAATTATTGTGTAAATTCAAATATATAAGACTTCGTGGGTGCGGTCTGATAGTCTCTCTTATGGTACTTCAACAGATTAATAGTATAAGAAATACGCTTTAGCATGGGATAGAAAATAAAGTAACCGTAAAAATGCTCTCCATGAAATGTTGTCTTAATTGTCAATTTAGTACGTAACTCATCCTTTAAGAAGGATACTCTACGTGTTATAATCATCCCCATATTCTGTACATAATATTGGTTGTATCCAGGATTTATGAGCTCACAGTCCTTGAAAATCCTTTTCAAAAATCATATTTGCACTTTACTGCACAGATATTCCCCATTTTATAACTCCGAATTTATTTCGTCGTTTTAAAAAATCTGAGGTTCAACGAATACATCATCTTATCAAATTCACCTTAACCTTTGTATTTGATTGCATCCATTATCAGCTATCGCATATCAACTACCGCAGAAAAAGGCAAAACGTCCCTACGAATAGGTTTTCTTAACCCGATCCATTTCGCGTTGGACGTCCTTTTCTTTTAATGTGCTACGCTTGTCATATGTCTTTTTGCCTTGCGCTAAAGCTATTCTTACTTTGGCAATTCCTCGGTCTGAAAAAAATATTTTATATGGGATGATGGTAAGACCCTTCTCTTTCACCGCCTTTTGCAGTTTTGCTAGCTCCGATTTTCGCAATAAAAGTTTTCGTTCGCGACGCTCTTCATGATTGTTGACATTACCAAATTCATATTCAGCTATAAAAATACTCCGTACATATAGGTCACTGCCCTTAAACACACAATATGCGTCACTTAGATTGGCATTGCCGAGTCGCAATGCCTTTATCTCAGTGCCCATGAGCATAATACCTGCATCATATTCTTGAATAAACTGAAACTCATACGTCGCCCTTCTATTAACAATTTCTTTCATGTGTTTAAATACTTATCTCTTCATTAGCCGAGGTTCAAAGATGCTAGCTTTTGCGCACATCTTGCGAAATATACCCTTCTTCCTGCTAATCGACCTTCATTGTCGAAGGAAATATATTCTTCTTCTGACGATGGTTGTGAACACAGATGTTTTACATTATAGAAAATCAGTAACTACACCTTTTCGACACTCTATACTTTAATATCAGCTACATCAAAAATATCATAGGTTAGGCCTTTAGCATTTGATCCGACACGCACCAAATCTCCGTCTGAAATTTTACCCGCCAAAAGAATTTTTGACAATTCATTGACTAACTCTTGCTGTATCACTCGTTTTAGTGGTCTGGCACCAAACTGTGGTTCGTATCCAAGATCAGCAATAAAGCTCAAAGCGGCATCGTCTAGCTCAAGGCTTATGTTACGCTTGTTGAGCATTTCGCGTAATTCCCCAAGTAATAGCTGCGCTATCTGCTTTATTTCTCCCTTCGTCAACGGGAGAAACATGATCTTCTCATCTATTCGGTTCAAAAATTCAGGTCGCAGACTTTCTTTCAACAATTCAAACACTTCTACTTTTGTCGTTTCAATTATATCAGTGCGATGCTCTTCGCCCACCTCATCGAGGTCTTCGAAATTATCCAATATAATCTGTGAACCCATATTAGAGGTCATGATGACTATGGTGTTTTTGAAGTTAGCGACCCTACCTTTATTGTCTGTAAGACGCCCATCATCCAAGACTTGTAGGAGTATGTTGAAAACATCGGGATGCGCTTTTTCTATCTCATCTAGCAGGATAATGCTATATGGCTTCCTTCTTACTGCTTCTGTGAGCTGTCCTCCTTCATCATAACCCACATAGCCAGGAGGGGCACCGACGAGCCTTGACACAGTATGCTTTTCTTGATATTCGCTCATGTCTATTCGAGTGATAGCATTTTTGTCATCAAACAGCACCTTAGCAAGGGATTTTGCCAGCTCTGTTTTACCTACCCCCGTGGGTCCCAAGAACAAAAAAGAGCCTATGGGTCTGTTTTCATCTTGCAACCCAGCTCTGCTGCGTCTTACTGCATCAGACACGGCCACTACAGCATCCTTTTGTCCTATCAACTTTTTGCCAATCTCTTCCTCCAGGTTTAATAATTTGTCCTTCTCGCTTTGCAACATTTTAGCAACAGGTATGCCTGTCCATTTAGAGATGACTTCGGCGATATCATTTGCGGTGACTTCTTCATTCGTAAATCGACCTTCTTCGGGCAGGGCGTGCAACTTTTCTTCGGAGACTTGGAGCATGGCTTCCTTTTCCTTCAGTTCGCCGTAGCGAATCTTAGCCACTGTTTCATAGTCACTTTCTCTTTCTGCTTTGGCTGCCTTCTGCTCGAGTGATTCGATTTGCTCTTTAATATTCTGAATGGTTTCTACGATCTCCTTTTCGTTTTGCCATGTAGCGGTGCGTGTGGTAAGGGTTTCTTGTGCCAAGGCTATCTCATCATTTATGCGCTTTAGCTTTTTGTCATCCTTTTCACGCTTGATACCTTCTCGTTCTATTTCTAGTTGCCGAAGTTTGCGCTGCAATTCATCGATTTCTTCGGGGACACTATCTAGTTCGAGTCTCAGTTTTGCTGCCGCTTCATCAATTAAGTCGATGGCCTTGTCAGGCAGTTTACGCTCCGAAAGATACCGGTGCGACAATTCTGCTGCCGCGATAAGTGCTTCATCAAGAATATCTATTTTATGATAAACCTCATACTTATCTTGGATACCCCTCAAGATGGAAATCGTATCTTCTACACTTGGCTCATCGACAAATATGGTTTGAAATCTTCTCACCAGCGCTTTATCTTTTTCAAAATACTTTTGATACTCATCAAAAGTGGTCGCGCCAATAGTCCGGAGTTCTCCACGGGCTAGGGCTGGTTTTAAAATATTAGCAGCATCCATGGCTCCGTTGCCCCCACCTGCGCCAATGAGCGTATGGATTTCGTCAATAAACAATATAACCTCCCCATTGGAGGTATCCACCTCCTGAATAACAGCCTTTAGCCGCTCTTCAAATTCGCCTTTGAATTTTGCTCCTGCAATTAAGGCTGCAATATCTAGCGTATAAATGATCTTGCTCAAGAGATTTTCTGGCACGTCTTGATTGACAATTCTCCAGGCTATCCCTTCAACAATTGCAGTTTTTCCGACTCCGGCATCACCGATGAGTATCGGATTATTCTTTTTCCGGCGCGAGAGGATGTGTAGCATGCGCCTGATCTCCTCGTCACGACCTATGATGGGGTCTAGCTTTCCTGATTCGGCTCGTTCATTGAGGTTGACCGCATACTTTTTAAGTGCTTGAAAATTGCTATCTGTGCTTGGGTCAGTTACTTTTCGACCTTTGCGCAACTCTAAAATTGCTTCGCGGAGCTTTTCTTCTGTTGCCCCCTGCGATTTTAATATTGACGAGGCCTTGTCATTTCCTTTGATGATGCCCAATAAGATGAGTTCTGCAGAAATATACTCATCGCCAAAGTCCTTCATCAACTTCTTGGCAGCTGCTAGGGCTTTGTTGGCGTCATTCGTGAGGTACTGTTTATCATTCCCACCTTGCACCTTTGGGAATGATTCTATGGCCTTGCTGAGGTCTCTTTTTAGAGGAACAATCCCTACGTCCATTTTATTGAAAAGAAATTGCGCCATTTGGTCGTCCACCTCAAAGAGTGCTTTGACCAAATGTACCGTATCAACTGTTTGCTGATCAAGACCACCGGCCATTTGTTGTGCCTTTAAAATGAGCTCTTGAGCCTTTATAGTGAAATTATCGTATGTCATATGTAATCGATTTTTGTGCTTTTATCCTTACTACTATTATCAAATCCTATTCCATAACAAGCATAGTTTGTTATGGCGTCAAACTGGCATATGGTTTACTTATTTTTCTGACAAAATGTCAAGACTTACGTCAAAATATTGATTTAAATGAGCTTTTTCTCCACTTTTAAATCTAATTTAACCTTCAAGAATTCTTTCTTTTATACCAAACCATTGGACGTTAAAGTTTGAATGTACAGATACTAAAATATATATTATGCGTCTCCTTATTATCCTTATCGTGGGATTGGTGGCCAGTTCTACGATTCAAGCTCAATATTTTGGTCGAAATAAACCTCGCTATCGAAGCTTTCACTTCAAAGTAAAAGAAACTCCCAATTTTGACATCCACTATTACCTCAATAATGAGCAAGCGCTCAATTGGTTAAGTCAAGACACAGAGCGATGGTATGAGAATATTAGCACTACCATTGACCATACTATCCCTTTTAGAAATCCTTTGTTATTTTATAATAATCATGCGGAGTTTCAGCAGACAAATGCCATCACGGGTGGCATAGGTATCGGAACGGGCGGCGTAACAGAAAGTCTAAAAAACCGTGTGATCATGCCAGTGACTTTTAGCAATCAACAGACGAGTCAAGTACTTGGCCACGAATTAGTACACGCCTTTCAATTTAATATGATTCTTAACAGCGACTCTACCAATATGCAGAGTCTCGGCAACTTGCCCTTGTGGATAGTAGAAGGTATGGCGGAATATATGACCCTTGGACGCATGGATCCGTTTACCGCTATGTGGATGCGCAATGCTATGTTAAATGACGATTTGCCTTCGCTTGACAAAATGAATAATCCCAAATACTTTCCCTACCGCTATGGACAGGCGGCTTGGTCATTTTTAGCTGGTACTTATGGTGATGATGTGATCAAACCTTTCTTTTACAATACGGCTCTATATGGTTTAGATTTTTCGGCCCCAGTCACTTTTGAGATCAGCCTTGAGACACTGAGTAATAACTGGCAAAAGGCCATGAGGGATTATTATGCACCCTACTTAGGAGACATGAAAGAAAGTAAAATTGGAAAAACTCTATTGTCAAGAGAAAATGCCGGGCGTATGAACGTCTCCCCTTCATTGAGCCCCAATGGTCGATGGGTGGTATTCCTATCTGAAAAAGATCTATTCTCCACGGACATCTTTATGGCAGATGCGCGCACTGGTAAAATAGAGCGTAAAATAAGCAGTCTCATTAAAGATTCCGATTTAGACAACTTCAACTTTTTAGAATCTGCGGGCACGTGGTCTCCCGATGGCAAACAGTTTGCCTTTGTCGGAGTAAAAAAGGGACGAAATGTCATTGTCATTAAGACCATCGAAGGAAAGGTCAAAGAAGAAACCTTTGATATCAAGGAGGTGCCAGCAATAACTAATCCCACTTGGTCTCCCGACGGCAAAGAAATTGTTTTTACAGGCTCTGTCGAGGCTCAGTCAGATTTGTTTGCTGTCAACCTGCGGACGAAAAAAGTTCGTCAATTGACCAATGATCATTACTCTGAAATCCAAGCGCATTTTTCAAAAGACGGCACAAGGTTAGTGTTCAGTTATGATAAAAAAAGTCTCGATAAAGGCAAAATCAATGGTAGGTGGACATATGATGTAGCCATCATGGACTACAAAAGTGGCGAAATAAGCATCTTGGATATCTTTCCCGATGCCGATAATATCAATCCAAATTTTGATCACGAAGACAACATTTACTTCTTATCAGATCGTGATGGCTATCGCAATATGTATCGATATATAACGGCCACAGGTGAGACATTTCAAATGACGGATTTCTTGACTGGATTGAGCGGCATTTCTAGATATTCACCTGTTCTAACAACCTCCGTGAATCGCGACAGAGTCCTTTTCACCCATTATTTTGGTGATGAATATATCGTCAAAGAAGCCTCATCAGATCGCCTGTTGAATAAACTTGTTGACCCCTACGATGTAAATTTTGATGCCGGCACTTTGCCTGTTGTGGGACTTAATCGCAAGAGTATTGTCAAAGAATATCTCGTGCGCGATGATACATATATGTCTGTAGATAGTTTTAGTGTAAAAAAGTATAAGCCTAGATTCAATCTCGATTATGTAGGTGGTGGCGCAGGCGTTGGCGTATCCAATACCAATTTTGGGACTTTCTCGGGTATGCAAGGTGGTATAGACCTACTATTTGGTGATATGCTCGGAAACAATCAATTGTTCTCGCGACTAGCGCTAAATGGGGAGATTCTCGATTTTGGTGCGCAGACTTCTTATATCAATCGTGCCAACAAAATTGCATGGGGCATTGGCTTTGCTCATGTGCCGTTGAGAACGGGTTATTTTACATCTTCCCTGATAGAAGATAACGTTGATGGGCAGAATTTTTTGGCGATAAAAGATGAACTCAACATTCTTAGGGTTTTTGATCAAACGCTGAGCTTATTCGCGCATTTACCCTTCTCCAGCACCTTACGTCTAGAAGGAGGTATAGAAGGAGGACATCGCGGATTTCGCTGGGATGTAGTAAGCACCTATTCTACGGCTCTTGATGTCGGCGGCGGTCAATTTGTCCGCAACATAACCTACGATCGCGAACGCGAAAAACTCGATCTTGGCGACCAAATACAGTTCAATCAATTTTATACCTTAGAAAAAGGCTATACCGCAGGAGCTAATATTGCACTGGTCGGAGACAACACCTATTTTGGCCTAACTTCACCGCTTTCAGGACAACGATTTAGGGTGTCATTGGAGAAAAGTGCAGGGCTCAATGATTATTTTGCTGTATTAGGTGATTACCGAAAATACATTTGGACTAAGCCATTTTCTTTTGCCGTTCGCGGCATGAGTTATGTACGCTTTGACGAAGACGTACGATCCCTTTACCCCTTTTTTATTGGGCAGATGGGTTTTGTTAGAGGGTATGATTTTTTGTTTAACGGCAATTTTGAAAACATTGGTAATGGCCTCCGATTAGAACAAACCTTTGGTTCAAAGATGGGTATGTTCAGCGCAGAAATTCGTATGCCTTTTACGGGCCCTAAGCAATTGTCGCTCATAGGGTCACAATTTTTATTTACCGATCTTGCATTGTTCTTTGATGCTGGAATGGCATTTGACGAATTTTCGCACATCAGCGAAGGTCGACCCTACAATGTGGGCGGACAGACCATATTTTTGAAGCCAGAGTTGCTTATGTCGGTCGGATTGGCGGTTCGTGTTAATTTGTTCGGAGCGATGATCCTAGAACCCTTTTGGGCATATCCGCTACAAAAAGACAGTCGAGTGACCTTTGGGTTAAACTTCATTCCTGGCTGGTAAAAGAAGATGTATTGACCTATTGTATCGTTTTAGTTTCGTTGGTTTGCGCTTTTCAATACTTCGGTATGATAGAATCGTTTGAATTGGCTAGGATTCATTTTATTAAGTCTGGCAAAAATTCGATTGAAATAAGACAAACTTTCAAACCCTACAGAGAAACAAGCTTCGCCTACGGTCGCATTTTGAAGCAAAAGTTTTTTAGCTTGGCTGATCCTGTATTCATTCAGGTAATGCACAAAAGTATTGCCTGTTGATTTTTTGAAATAACGACAAAATGCTGAGCGCGTCAAATGACAATACCGCGCTATTTGATCCAAGGATATTTTATGCTCATAGTGTTCATCTACATATTGATAAATGGCACTCAATCTGTCGCGGTCTTTCGAGCTATTCACTATATTGGCTGGCATCGTGTGCAAGAGTTCATATTCTTCTGAGTGACTGAGGCGGTCTAAAATAACTAAGATGGCCATGAATTGATCGAAAGCTGAGAGCAAATGCAGCTCGTTCATTTGTGCCCCAACTACTTTTTTGGTATCCCCCTGAAAAGCTACTCCATACCGGGCTCGCTCAAACAAAGGTCGCAAATGTTCAAATTCAGGTAATTGATGTATACAATCTTCCACAAAGGCTAATCTGAAATGAACGACCTCCTTTTGATACTCCCCTTTGACGCCGTAATCAAAATTTAGATGGGGAATATAACTGCCAATAAGTACCAAATCTCCATCAACATACGGTGCATAATGATTGCCAACATGGCGCATACCATCGGTTCCTTGGATATAGACTAATTCATATTCTGGATGAAAATGCCAATAATAGACATCGCTCAATCTAGGATGATGCAGTAAGCGAACAGATCGTTGCAGACCATTCCCCAACGAATTGCCAATGGTTTCAATTTTAGCTCGATTGTGCTTATATCCTCCCATCATTCTCCATGTTTTAACAAAAATATGTCAATATAGTACAAATATTGGTGTATATCCTATAGCCAACCTCATTACTTCGCCAAGTACCTTTGGTTGAGAAAACATCCACTTTCCTTATTTCACCTAAATGACCTTAGCTATGAAAAACATGATCCCTACGATGGCCACGTTTCATAAAGATATTCCAGGAAATCCTAGCACGGCTAAATCGAGCATACACCAATTCAATGATCGATCGAATGGGCAAGCTCTACGAGTATTGACTGAAGATGATTGGCAATTTTGGTTGTACAATGGCTATATCGTGATTAAAAACGCAATATCCAAACAAAGAGCAAGCGAAACGGCTGCCTTTTTATGGTCATTTGAAGATAAAATCCCCGACGACAAATCGACCTGGTATACCGCCCCCAGAGCCGAAATGCAAATGAAAGAATTAGCGGGCACAGGCATGGTCGAAGTATATAACCATCAACAATTGTGGAATAACCGACAAGAGCCTAAAGTATATAATGCCTTTGTTGATATTTGGGGCACCGAAAAACTTTGGGTAACCATTGATCGAGCCAACCTAAATTTTCCTATACGTCCAGGCTTTGATTACAAAGCATTTATTCATTGGGATTATGATCCAGAAACGAAGCCTATTAACGTGCAAGGCGTCTTGGCACTAGCCGACCAAACAGATGAAGAAATGGGTGGTTTTCAGTGTATTCCTTGGTTGTATCGCCATTATGATGAATGGAAGCTAAAACAACCAGAGAACCGCAATCGCTTTCAACCAGATATCGCCGGTTTAGAACAACATATTGTCAAAGTAAAACTAGAAGCCGGAGATCTACTGATTTTTAATAGCCTTCAGCCACACGGCATTCGCGCAAATAAATCGGTAGACAAGGTACGAATAGCTCAGTACATTGCCATGATGCCCGCTCAAGAAGATGATGATGCATTAAGAAGTTGGCGTATTAACTCATGGAAAAACCGAGTTGCACCAGAAGGGTACGCCTTCCCAGGCGATCCAAGAAAATGGGAACAAACCAAATACACGACTGCCGAACTATCGTCATTGGGGCGCAAACTATTAGGATCTGAAAGTTGGGATTAATATGGATTTACATCTAACTGGACAAGTGGCCTTCATCTCGGGCTCTACTGCAGGCATAGGTCTCGGAATCGCTAGACGCCTGTTACAAGAGGGAGTCGAAGTTATCATTAATGGCCGCAGCACCTCAAGTGTAGAGGAGACGATAAGTCGCCTACGCGATGAATTTCCTAGTGCAATTTTAACTGGCTTTGCTGCTGACTTTTCAGAAAGGGAAGACGTTGAAAATTTGATAAAGCATTTGCCACCGATTGATATTTTGGTCAATAATGTTGGCACTTATACCGCACAATCATATTTTGATACTCCCGATGAAGATTGGTCACTGTTATTTGAAGTGAATGTCATGAGCGGTGTGCGACTGAGTAGAGCTTGTTTATCGAAAATGCTGGAAAGAGGCTCGGGGCGCATATTATTCATTTCTAGCGAATGTGCCGAATTAGTTCCAGAAGATCTTATAGCCTATAGCGCTTCTAAAAAAATGATTCATGCCCTATCAAGGGGATTAGCACAATTGACTAAAGGTACAGCCATCACGGTAAATACTATCGTGCCAGGTTCTACTATGTCTAAGGGTGCGGAAGAGTTTCTTCAAGTGGCCGCAACTAAAAGCAAGCAAAGTGTAGGACAGATAGAAGCTAATTTTTTTTCCCAGGTGCGCACAACTTCATTATTGCAGCGATTCGCAACAGTGGATGAAATTGCATCGCTCGCTTGTTACCTAGCGAGCCCGCTATCGGCCGCTACCAATGGCGCCATCATTCGGGTGGATGGGGGTAGTATTCCTGGCGCGGCTTAGGTATAATTCTTGCGTAAGATGGTCATGATATTCTAATGATTATCCATATTTTATCGTATATACTCAAAAACCTAGGTCAAAAAGGCTGCGTGACGAGACCAAAAAAAGCGAATTATAAACAAAAGGGTCAGTCTAATGACAATTTAGATAGTAAAACCGTTGTTTCTTAATCAATTAGTACCCTACCTTCGTTAAGGCTATTCATTGACAATAATTAAAACGAAATTCTTATGAAACTACAACATCTCTTTAGCTACATGATTCTTGTCTCATGCTTGGTTTTTAGTTCTTGTTCTAGCGATGAACCCTCTCTCGAAAATGACCCCAAAGAAGATGATCTGCCGATGGTTGATGACAAACCAGTAGTTGATTTGCCCGACGCGCCCGACTTTAGCCTATTAACAACAGGTGGTGAGTCACTGACTAAGGCTAGTTTTAAAGGAAAAACTTTGGTTATATTCTTTTTCGGGTTTAACTGCCCTCCTTGTAAGGGTGTAGCGCCCAATATAGAGTCCAAATTGAATAAAGAATTTAAGGATAATGAGAAATTTGCGATTATCGGAGCGGATCAATGGGATGGTAACAACGCTGGAGTAGATCGATTTAAGGCCGACACTGGAGTTACTTTTCCGCTTGGCGTAAAAGGCTCAGCTATGGCTCGTAATTATGGCACGACATTCGATCGTCTTGTCGTCGTTAATGCTGATGGTAAGTTATTGTTTAGAGGAAATAGTGTGGCTTCTAACAACTTGAATGAAGTTATAGAAATCATTAAGAAAGAAACTAAATAATAGAATCATGGTAGATTTTTTGCATCGACTTGGGTTGTCGATTGGCCTTTTATTGTTTGTTTCTTCCATATCAGCTCAAGTAGTCGATAATTTTTCTCTAGACAACTTAAGCAATGAGCGTCTAAGCCTCGATGAAATAAAAGGTACCTCCTTGACCATTATAGATTTTTGGGCGACGTGGTGCAAACCTTGCACTAAGGCGATGCCCAAGCTCAATGATCTTCACCATAAATATGAGCAAAAGGGGGTGAGCTTTATCGGCATAAGTTGTGATGGACCGCGAAGCATTTCGCAAGTGGGAGCTGTAGCAAGTAGCCTAAAAATTGACTATGAGATACTAAAAGATATCAACTGCGAAGTGATGAATACACTTCAACTTCAGGCCTTTCCTACCTTGATTATGCTGAATACTAAAAATGAGATTATCTATGTTCATGAAGGCTTTGCCTCTGGGGACGAAAAGGAAATAGAGGAGAAAATCCTCAAGTATCTCAAATGAAAAACATCTTACTCTGCATACTCCTTGCCCTAGGTACTGATGGTATTATCTTGGGTCAAATCACAATTACCAATCTGATGGAAACACAGTATGGGAAATTGCCTAATGAGACAGCTGACTTTTTCCTATCCTTTTATGATCGTACAGAAGTAGATTTTCGCAAAAAAGGTCTGAGCGTCTCGGCCACAATCGAACAATATCATACGGCCTTCGAGGGAAGGAGTTATACCGATCTATCACAATTTACACTTGGATACAAGAAGAAAAGTTGGGACTTTAAGTTAGGAAATTTTTATGAAACCCTTGGAAGAGGAGCTCTTTTGCGCTCCTTCGAAATACCTGGGGCATTGCTAGAAGACATTGGCTTTAGATCTCGAAACTACTTTCATCGTGATATCCTTGGAGGATCTGCCTCATACACCTCAAAGAAAGTAAACATTCAAATCTTGAGTGGTGGGGTATTAAATAATGTCTTGCCGCCTACATTTGAGCGCGCGGATCGACGTGTGGATATTGTGACGGTAACAAAAGCAAAGTACAAATACAATAAGGGGCACGAAGCCGGTTTAATTGCAATGCGCCATGAAATTGAAGGATCTGATGCAGCGCATTATCTTAGCGCAACCTTGGATGGCCGCATTATCGATGGCTTAGATTATTATGTTGAATATTCGTCTAATATTGAAAACAATAGACATGCCCTTTACGCGGGTTTGACCGCTTCAAAAGGCGCCTTCAGCGCGAGTTTGGAATATAAAAAATACCAAAATTTCATCATAGGGGCGGGCATAAATGAACCACCAGCAGGCGTAAAGCAACAAACCTATCGAGTGCTCAATAGAAGTATCCATGTACCCAATCCCCTCAACGAACAAGGGTATCAAGTGGATCTTTTTTATCGCTTAGAAGATGGAACCGTATTTAACCTCAACCATTCTTTGGCCAATAACCAATTTGGCGCAATCAATACTACCTTCTTTCAGTATTTTATAGAAGTACAATCGTCCATCGGTGAAAAAATAGATTATAAGCTATTTGTAGATTATAGCAAAGATCCATTCAAGGGCGAACCCAATCGATATTCTGCCGGCCTTTATACGGACATTGAAGTGAATCCAAAATTGCGCATTACTCCTGAAGTTGAATACCAAGCCTTTGATCGAGGCGATAACGGCCTTTACAATTTTAATATGCTGATGGGACTCAATTATGATTCAAAGCTCTTTGTCTCTGTCTTAAGTGAATGGACAAACGATCCTTTTATCATCAAAGATGATCAAGCTGATCGGATGTATCTTGGTGGCACTCTGCGTTACCAACCCAATTATAAGCATACGTTTCAATTATTCTTAGGTGAGCGGCGGGGTGGTCCACAATGCGCTGCAGGCGTTTGCTATGAAATATTAGATTTTAAGGGCTTTGAGTTACGGTGGATTGGTAAGTTCAGAGCCTAATGGTCTAGGCAAAATTGTTAAATCATTTTTTTATCGCCTTATAAAATACTGTGAAGAGTCGATGAATCTCAGACCTTCTGCAAAAATTTCAATTCTATAAAAAATTTACTGAACACCAATCACAAAATATGTCACTCTTTTAGGGCTGGTTACAAGATAAATTTTTTGATCAAACACCTACAACTCGAAGGTTATTATTACATATCATAATCCTTAAAAACACATGATATATCACATGATCAAAATTTTAAGACGACTATCAACTACAGCAAATAAATTTCTAAAGTAACGTTTCTGAACATATTTTTCGACGGTTAAAAACATAGACTGTTTATCTTGATAGTCGTTCTTATCATTAAGGTTGCATGAATACATAGAAGGCAATAAGCACAAGCGCTGAAGGGGAGAAAACTACATCTGCACATATTAAGGTATTATATGTTCGCCTACAACATATAAACTCTAAAAACCGCAGTGCAAGGAATTGTATTTACTCTTGTCCCACGTTTAAACAACCGCCCCTTCTTGTGATGGGCTATACCTTGATTAGTCTTGCAGCAATGATTTCAATCGGTATTATTCTTAAAACCTCAACTCCCAATCGTTGATTTTAGCCCTTGGTTTACTTACGGTCTTTGAAGATCTCGTGTAAAAGCTTCAACCACGTTATGCTACATAAAAATCATAAATCACGAGGCTCATAGCATAGCCCAACAATAAAAAAGGGGCGCTATCTATAGATAACCCCCCTTTGCGCCCCCTCAAGGACTTGAACCTTGGACCTACGGATTAACAGTCCGCCGCTCTAACCAGCTGAGCTAAGGAGGCATTTTAAAGAGTGCGCAAATTTATCTTATTCTTTGAGAAAGTACAACAGGTAATGAATTTTTTATTGGTACAAGCCCACCATTGATCTTCTTTCATTATATTCTAATAGGCGAAACATATGCTTTCATGACAACTTATAGCTGAAATAACCATTGATTTAATTAAGCTTTTTGGGTAAAGTGACGTATTTTTATAGCTGCGTTAGGAAATTACACGAATTATGAATATTCAATTGGACAAAGACCGCCTAGAGCGAGAAATCAAGGAAAAATTAAATAATTGGAGAGAAATCATCGCTAAATATCAAGTGCCTGATAACAAAAAAGCGATTCTTCAAATTTTGACGACATTTTTGCCCTTTCTAGGCTTGTGGACTTTGATGTATTTTAGTCTCAACTGGTCGCTGTGGTTGGCTGTTCCAATAGGCATAGTTAATGTGTTTTTCCTAGTACGAATATTCATCATCCAACACGATTGTGGGCATCAATCATTCATGAGTAATAAGAATCTCAACAATACCATCGGTTGGATATGTAGTTTATTTAGCACAATACCTTATAAGTATTGGGCGAGGGTGCACAATCATCATCATGGTCATACAGGTCAGCTCGAAGAACGCGATATCGGGGACATCGATTTTATGACCGTAGAAGAATTCCGCAGTCGATCCAAGTGGGGACGTTTTAAATATAGGGTCTTCAGAATGCCGTTGATATTGTTTTTTATTGCACCTATCTACTATTTTTCTGTCTCGAACAGAATCCCTTATTTCAAACTCAAAGGTTGGTATAAAATACGGCGAACACAAGTGATCAACAATGTCATGATTTTAGGCTTTTACCTGTTCATGGGTTGGCTATTAGGATGGCAAAAGTTTTTGTTTATTCAATTATTTACGGTCGTAGGGTTCTTTTGCGTGGCTTTTTGGTTTTTCTACGTTCAACATCAACATGAAGCGGGCTATATGCGTTGGAGACAAAATTGGGATTTCCTTTTAGCCGCCATTAGGGGTTCATCATATTATAAGCTACCTAAGTGGATGCAATGGTTCACGGGCAATATTGGTTTACATCATATACACCACCTCAGTGCGTTGATACCAAATTATCGTCTTGACGAATGTATGCGCGAAAACCCCTTGTTCAACCAATATGTCAATACTTTAAGTTTTATAGAGAGCCTAAAGACGACGTCTTTAAAACTCTGGGATGAAGAGTGCAAAAAGATGATATCGTTCAAAGAGTTCTATATGAAGGAAAAGATGATGTGTCAGGCGTAAAATCACTAATCCATTTATAAAGGTAGAGTACTCGTTATCCCAGGATGGTATCCTTCGCGAAGATCGCCCGCGAATGGTAATTTTATTTATCGTCAAGTGGCATTGCTTAGAGCTCAAGGATTGCTCATGGACGTGTGCTATTGCGATTTATCATTTCGCTATTTGACTCGAAATGAATGGTTTCGGCAAAAGACTATCGTTTATCAAGCTACGGGTAATGATACCATGCTGACCGGCCCATTTTGGCCTCGAAATTCTTCTTGGGGGTTCAACCGATACATTCAGTGTTTTACTCGACATGTTTTAAGCCGCTACAAAGATCAAAAACCCGATGTGATACACGCACATACCTATATTGGTGCAATCGTAGCTAACCAACTAAAATACGTTTGGAATACACCTGTTATTTTGACCGAACACTACACCGGATGGATGGACAATTCTATCCCTCGTGCACACCGAATCTTAGGACTAGAGGCTTATGCACTTGCGGATGAACTTAATGCAGTGGGAAGCCAGTTGGCCAGCATATTGTCCAATGCTGTAACACGAAATGTCGGTGTCACGCCTAATTTTGTGGACACTGATTTATTTTGCTTTCGAGATAATGAGTCGCCAGATGTTTTTCAAATCATTGCCATTGGTGATCTTATCGAGCGCAAACGCATTGATCTACTATTAAAAGCTTTTGCCCAAGTCGTTAAATCTGTTGACCAAGCATTTAGTCTCACCATCGTTGGAGATGGGCCTTTAATGAGCTCATTAGCAGAACTATCCCAATCCCTTAAAATCAATGAAAACGTATTATTTGTTGGTCAAAAAAGTGAGACAGAAATAGCTCATTTACTTTCCTTTGCTCAGGTTCTAATACATACGAGCAAAGTGGAGTCTTTCGGCATTGTCATGATTGAAGCGCTGGCTAGCGGCGTACCCGTGATTGCATTTGCGAATGGAGGCGCGCAAGACATTATTGAACCTAAAAATGGCATCCTTCTAATAAACGATAACATACCCATTCTAGTAGAGACTATGCTATATATGGCAAAAGAATATACATCATACGATAGAATGAGCATCAGCAAAGATGCCCATCAACGTTATGGTGCGGAGCAGGCGAGCAAACAAATGTCCGAAATGTATCAGCGTATTGCACCAATAAATTAAATTGACGAGCCTTGTTCAGAAGAATACTCAAACCTCGGATCCTTTAAAAACCCAGCCGACACTAATCTCGATTTTACCGTAGTCCAAAGTATTAACAAGGCATACTTCAAACCATTGACATAGGATACTTCGTCACCATAAAAGGTGGGTATGCTTATTTCCACAAATCTTTGTTTGGTATCTAAGAACTGAATTATAATTTCGGTATCAAAGTCAAAATAATCTGAATTGCACTTTAGTGGAATTCTTTTGAGAGAGGCGACGTCGTATGCCCTATAGCCCGTATGGAACTCTGCAAATGAGGTTCTTAGAATTGCGTTTTGTAAAATCGTCAAAGTGATATTTCCAAGCCATTTATAAAATGGCATATTCCCCTGTAAGGCAGCCCATTTGTTTATCATTCGTGATCCTAAAACAACGTCTGCCTTTTTAGATAAAATAGGTAAGATCATCGCCTCTAAAAACTCTGGTGCATATTGTCCATCTCCATGCAACAATGCCACGACAGAATAGCCTTGCTGAATGGCATGCTGGTAGCCTAGTTTTTGATTGCCCCCGTAACCCAGGTTTGTATGATTTACAATACAGGAAATACGATACGAGGGGTTCTCTTGAGCAAATTTTTTAACAGCTAGCGTTGTTTGATCCTCAGAGTGATCATCGATAATAAGAATATCGATAGGGTATTGACTAAGTAGTCGTTGAGGTATTCTAGAAAGTACATGCTTAATATGCTTCTCCGCATTATACGTGACGATAAAAATTAGAATGCTATCGGAGGTCAAACTAAGAGTTAAGGGTTAGAGGTTTTTGACTTCACTCACCAATTTTTGAATAGAATCCTTTGCATCTCCAAACAACATTTTTGTCCTTTCGTGAAAGAATAATTGATTCTGAATACCCGCATAACCAGCACTCATACCTCGCTTCAGGACGATAACGTGCTTCGCCTCCCATACTCTCAATACAGGCATGCCAAAAATAGAACTCGATGGATCATCTACAGCCGCCGGATTTACAACATCATTCGCACCGACGATTACCACTACATCTGTATTGGCGATAGCGTCATTCGCTTCATCTAAGTCTAATAATTTTGGATAGGGCACATCCGCCTCCGCTAGAAGTACATTCATGTGTCCAGGCATTCTTCCCGCTACTGGATGAATGGCATATTTGACGTCCACGTTGTTATTGCTCAGTAAATCGTCTAATTCTTTAAGGACTTTCTGTGCTTGAGCAACGGCAAGGCCATAACCAGGAACGAACATCGCTGAACCAGAATAGCAGAGTAAAATAGAGGCATCTGTCATATTGATTTCCTTTGCCATCTGATCGCCACTTTGAGAAGCGCCCCCACCGCTCGCCGAAAAACCACCTACCAGTACATTAAATAATGATCGATTCATTGCTTGACACATGAGTACCGTCAGAATAGTACCGGAAGCTCCTACTAAAATACCCCCTACGATCATTAATTGATTATTGTATATAAGTCCAGCTGCAGCAGCAGACAAGCCAGTAAATGAATTGAGCAAAGAAATAACTACAGGCATATCAGCACCACCAATAGGAGCCACAAACGACCATCCATAAATAAGAGACAACATTAAAAATCCTATAAGTAGACCCGCACTCGCATCACCGACAATCAAGTAGATACAAAAGGCTAAAACGACAAAAAGCATTATTTGATTTATCAGACTGTGTTTAGGCCATGTCACTTGATGATCATTGACCCTGCCATCCAGTTTTAAATAGGCTAGCAAACTCCCCGTGAAGGCCACAGTACCAATCAACAGGGCAAATAGGGAAATCGCCTTGCCGCTAGTGGATAATTCTTGTGTCATGAGCTCTACCATCGACAATACAGTAGCACAAGCACCTCCTAATCCATTAAAGATCGAGACCATTTGGGGCATATCAGTCATGGCAATTCGCTTAGCAGCAACCCATCCGATGAGTCCACCTACGATAGATCCTCCGACAATCCACAAATAATTACCACCACCAATTACCGTAGGATCTAAAATACTCGCGAGTATCCCCAAACCCATACCAATGGCCGCATAAATATTGCCTTTACGGGCGGTGTCGGGCGAACTAAGTAATCTTAATCCCCAGACAAATAGAACCGTACCTATCAAATAGGTGATCGTGACAATTGTTGCTAGCATTTCCATTGTATCTACTTTCTAGGTAAAGTCTAATTCTTCTTTTTCTTTTTAAACATCTCCAACATTCGATCAGTTACTGCAAAACCTCCGACCACATTGATCATTCCTAACATGATGCCAATTGCACCGAGCGATAATGAAAAATAATCATCTGGGGCAGAACGTCGAATCAAAATAATCGCCCCAATAATCACGACTCCACTGATGGCGTTGGCGCCCGACATGAGTGGTGTATGTAGGACTGTGGGCACTTTAGATATCACCTCAAATCCTAAAATCACCGTAAATAGCAATAGGTATATCATCAAGATATTGTTGCTGACAAAGTCGATAAACGGCTGCATAAATTATTTTTTTGCTATTAATGACTTACTCAGTATTTCATCACTTGAGGCCAAATCTATGGTCTTGTCTTTGACGATATGATTGAGAAAGTTGAATAAATTATTGCTGTACAACGTGCTTGCATCTTGCGGCATGCGATTATGGAGCGCAGAATCACCAATAATGGTGACGCCATACGATTGGATCACTTGTTGATCAATCGTACCCTCACAATTACCCCCAGTTGATGATGCAAGGTCAACGATCACCGAGCCCTTTTTCATGGCTTGAACAGTGGCATCTGTTATCAAGAGCGGAGCACGCTTACCCCGAAGTTGAGCGGTGGTGATGACGATATCAGCCGAAGTAGCATGCTTTTGAATAAGTGCAGCTTGCTTTGCCTTGTATTCATCTGTCTGTTCGACAGCATATCCTCCTGCCGCTTTATCATCTTTAGCTCCCTCGACTTCCACAAATTTTGCCCCCAAGGATTGTACTTCTTCACGTACCGCAGTTCGTGTATCAAATACTTCCACAATTGCCCCAAGACGCCTCGCTGTCGCTACTGCTTGAAGGCCCGCAACTCCTGCCCCTAATATCAATACTTTTGACGGCTTAATGCTCCCTGCTGCGGTGATCATCATGGGCATATACCTTGGCAAATGTGTAGAAGCCAATAATACAGCATAGTACCCAGCGATAGATGCCATAGATGATAAAATATCCATGGCTTGCGCCAAGGAGGTGCGAGGTATCATATCCAAGCTAAACGCATTGATACCAGCCACCTCAAGTGTTTTGACAATATCTGCATCAGCAAAAGGGGCATATTGCCCGATGAATATGACACTTTCCTTTGTTGAAGTATATTCAGCGTTAGTGATATTTGGTGTAATTTGCACAATAACATCACTTGCCTTAATAATTTCACTACGTGTACTCATTTGAGCACCCTCATAGTCTTTATCCATAAAAAATGCGCCTGTTCCTATGCCCGATTCTATCTTTACTTGATCAAAAAGCTTGGCAAACTTGACAATATTAGCTGGAACAATTGGACTGACCGCACTATTCTTATCCCTTAAAAAACCAATGATCATAAGCAACGGATATGGGTTAGCTGTGATGGCTGTTCTATTTAAGCCTTTTTCATGAGGTGAAGATAATGATCTCCCATCATCCACCCAATAAATATCCCATTCGTTAGCAGAATACCTTATTAAACACTGATATTATCCACCTAAATAAAAATTGGGAGACCATTACATCCCCTTTCTCAAATCCTAGATACCTGATTTCTATAATAGGACTGTGATCTGCATAAGTAGTTTCTCTTGGTAGAACCTCAATATACAGGAGGCGTTTTAGTTTTGTTGTAGCTCTTGAAGATACTAAACAATACCAAACCAACAATGACTAGATTGATAATGAAACTAATCCATCTACCATATCGTACTGCATTTTCGGGCGTTAAGATTGCACGGTCAAAATTTCCGCAACCGCATAATCATCGACATCCTTTGCATCAGAATTCGCCTCATCTTCAAAGTATTTAGAGCGCCAACGAAGGTATTCCTGGCAATGTTTTCGATATACTGACGGTACAGGTTTGAACAATAGTGTCAACTCACTTACCATATATACCAGAGACAATCTTTATAAAGGTGGAAGCTTCAACACAACAGGAGGAAAGATTTCAGTAAACATTGCAGAATAACAAGCACGACGTCTGTTTAATAGCAGCAATCCATCAGACAATACAGAACACCGCTTATGACAACGTCGTGGTGAACGAAATCTTACATTCAAGTCATACATGAAACTTTTGGAGAAAAAAAAGGATATACTTCTGAATTTGCACTTATAACTTTCTAGAATTTCAATTTTAAAATTGAAATAATCCACCAATTCTTTAGAACCTACTATCTTATTAGAGCTCATAGCCAAAATTAAGACGCGAGAAAAGCTAACATAAACCTTAATCTTTGCATTTTTTAGACGAAATTGGGGACGCATCATTCTTGACCAAATAAGAAATATGATTCACTGTAACTGCTCGACCACCCTAAAAAGATACTTAACCACTACTGGTCTATTTGCCTTTTCGATTTTCATATTTGCCCAAACAGCGCAAAAGTCACTTTTTGATCCAACGATCTTACATATCGTGGAGATAGAGTCGGCTCAAGTGTCCAATTTATGGGATTCCATTTCACGTGATTTTTTGATGGTCAATTTGATCATTGATGGTAATAGATTGGATTCGGTCGGTCTCAAATTAAGAGGTGCTACCTCTGCTAGTTCTGACCAAACTCCATTAGAAGTAGATCTAAATAAGTATATTCGGGGTAAGCACTATGATGGATACAAGAAGTTTAATTTACGCAATAATTACTTGGATTTGTTTCTTCAAAGGGAAAATCTGTCATATGATTTGTATCGAAGGGCAGGGCTGCCGACACCTCGTTGTGCCTATGCAGAAGTTTTTGTCAATGGCACATCTAGAGGAGTATATTCGATGGTTGAGGGCATAGACAAGCGATTTTTAGAAGATCATTTTCCTAGTGTTAATGGTAGCTTATACAAAGGGAAGGCTGGTTTTAAAGGTTTAACCGTAGAAGTAAAGCAAGGCACAATGACTGAATTGGATCATTTCAGAAGGTCGCTTCGAGCTCATAATTTGGATGATTTTGTTGAACTCAGCAATTATTTAAAACACCTTTCTACGGATATTATCATTGGTGACTGGGACAGCTATTCTTATGGCCGACATAATTTTTATTTTTATTACGAGCCGAAATCACTAAAAATGCACTTGATCAATTGGGATCACAATTTTGCCTTTTCGTCCGAAAAACAGACCTTTGATCCCTATCCTAAAGCGACCTTCCCGTCAATAGACAATCTGATAGAGTATCCAGAGTTAATAAGTAAATACCAACAAACCTTGTGTGAGCTTCTCAGCTTTCTAGTTGACTCAAGCTATATTACTCATCAGGCGATGGCCAATTATCATATCATCACGTCCAATCAAAATGGCTGGAAAGCTAATTCTCCTGAACCCTTAATTGATTCCATTCTGAGTAGAAAGGTTTGGCTTATTGATACTCTCCAGATGCTTGGGGTATCATGTAAGACTATTGCTTATCCACTTGGCGCCAATGCCCTAGTGATCAATGAGATCATGGTAAGAGGAGAAAAGAAAGTAAGCGGTACCAAAACGGAGTCATCCGGATGGATTGAACTTTACAATCAATCAAATACCAATATTGAGCTCAACGAACATTATTATTTGAGCAATGAAAGAAGCATTCCAAAGAAATGGAGTTTTAAAGATGAAGTGACAATCCCGGCGAAAGGATATATAGTGATTTGGGCTGATGACAAGGTCAGTAAAAATGGACTTCACACGGGATTCAAATTGAACAAAGATGGAGGCGAGCTCCTTTTGACTTATGAGGATATGACACTCATCGATCTGGTAAAGTATGAAAAGCTTGAAAAAGGAGTGAGTACAGCTCGTAGACCTGATGGGACAGGTGCATTTATACACACAGTGCCCACGTTTAATGCGAGCAATCAACCGTGAAGTGAAAGGCTTAGAATGCAACTATTGATGAATAAAAAAAAGAAGGTGTCACGCCATTTTCTATTCTGGGCCTATCAAAATTTCGCTATGTCAAAAAAAAAATGACGCTCCCTTTTTCTGGTCTTACATTCGATAAAAATCCTAGCCGCCCCAGCCCTGACCTCAAGATACTACTACGCATAAATAAAAACGAGAGGATATAGCATATACCCTCTCGTTAGATTTCATGGTTTAGTCACCCATATTTGAGTGATATTAACGTCCTATTTTTTTAGCAAATCTCTGATTTGCATGAGCAACTCTTCTTGAGTAGGCCCTGCAGGTGCAGGAGGTGCAGGAGGTGTTTTAGTCTTGTTGTAAGCCTTGATGATACTAAACAATACAAAACCGACAATGACTAGATTGATAACGGAACTAATCCAGCTACCATATCGTATTGCATTTTCAGGTTTTACGACTGCACCGTCAACCCCTAGCTCAGCAGATGACAATACAAACTTAAATTCTGAAAAGTCGACACCTCCAGCCAGTTGACCGATAATTGGCATCATAATGTCTTCGACAAATCCATTGACGACTAGACCTACAGCACCGGCAAGGATAACGGCAACTGCAAGATCAATTACGTTACCAGTTTTAATAAAATTCATGAATTCTTTAAGCATCGTTTTGTTTTTTAAAATTATCGAATGAAATACGTTTAAATAAGGAAGCAAGTTACAACATTGCTCTAATCGCGTATATATATTCCCTTCTACTTAACATATTACGAACCTCTTCTCCTAGCTGCTATGTCAATCACGGATTCTGCGATCCAGATACTAATAATACTATTTATTCGCCTTTGATCTTATTTCATTCAATGCGGATCCAAAACGAACCCAATTTATTTGTGAATCGTTATAAGTATGATTTACTTCAAAACTATCAATAGCGCCATCACTGTGTTGAAGATGTATGGTCAATGGAACACCAGATTTCATGCTTTCGAATCCGGAAATACTTACAACATCGTCCTGACGAATCTTATCGAAGTCGGCGGGATTACTAAAAGTAAGCCCCAACATGCCCTGTTTTTTTAGATTTGTCTCATGAATTCGTGCAAAGGACTTCACGACCACCGCCTTAACACCTAAAAATCTAGGCTGCATCGCAGCATGTTCTCTAGAGGATCCTTCGCCATAGTTTTCTTCACCAAACACGATGGTGCCGATATTGGCCGCTTTGTATTTTCTAGCACTATCTGGCACCGTCAAAAATTCTGCAACCGAAATATCATCAACATAATTTGCAACAGAATTGGCCTTATCATTAAAGGCATTGATAGCGCCTATGAACGTGTTATTAGCAATGTTTTCTAAATGTCCTCGGTAGGTTAACCATGGACCGGCCATAGAGATATGATCCGTAGTGCACTTGCCCTTTGCCTTTAAGAGTACTCGCATATTGGCTAGGTCTTCTTTTGTTATCGGTGTAAAGGGGGTCAATAATTGTAATCGATCTGATGACGGATGCACTTTTACTTCAACTGTACTTCCATCTTCTGCAGGCGCAATAAATCCAGCATCTTCCACATCAAACCCTTTAGGTGGAAGTTCAAATCCAACTGGGGGTTCTAAATAAACTTCGCGACCGTCGGCGGTTGTTAGTTTGTCTGTTATAGGATTGAATCCTAGTTTGCCAGACAAGGCTACCGCTGTAACAATTTCAGGCGATGCTACAAATGCATGGGTATTGGGATTACCATCAGCACGCTTACTAAAGTTTCGATTAAATGAGTGAAGGATACTGTTCTTCTCTTTTTTATCAGCCCCTGCCCTATCCCATTGGCCAATACAAGGGCCGCAAGCGTTGGCAAATACTTTCGCCCCCATCTTATCGAAAATATCGATAAAACCATCACGCTCTATAGTAAATCGAACTTGCTCAGATCCTGGTGTGATCGTCAACTGTGAACCTGGCTTTATGCCAAAATCCACGGCTTGTTTTGCTATAGAGGCAGCACGACTAATATCTTCATATGAAGAGTTGGTGCATGATCCTATTAAGCAATATTCTAAATCCATCGGCCATCCATTTTCTTCGGCTAGTTCTTTAAGTTTGGAAATAGGTGTAGCTAAATCAGGTGTAAAAGGCCCATTAATGTGGGGTTCAAGCGTCGAAAGATGAATATCAATTACTTGGTCAAAATACTTTTCTGGGTTGGTGTAGCATTCGTCGTCTCCGGTTAAATGCTCCGCGATACCATCTGCCATGTCTGCTATCTCGGCGCGGCCAGTAGATCTAAGATATCTAGACATAGAAGGGTCGTACCCAAAGGTAGATGTTGTAGCGCCTATTTCTGCTCCCATATTACATATCGTTCCTTTACCCGTACAACTCAGGCTACGTGCTCCTTCCCCAAAATATTCTACAATTGCACCAGTACCACCTTTTACCGTGAGGATGCCGGCCACTTTTAAGATCACATCTTTGGGTGATGACCAACCATTAAGTTTTCCTGTTAACCGCACTCCGATCAGCTTTGGCATTTTAAGCTCCCAAGCCATTCCAGCCATAACATCCACGGCATCCGCCCCGCCTACACCGATTGCCACCATTCCGAGGCCACCTGCATTTGGCGTATGTGAATCAGTACCAATCATCATTCCCCCAGGAAAAGCATAATTTTCAAGCACTACTTGATGTATGATGCCAGCGCCGGGTTTCCAAAATCCAATACCATACTTATTTGAAATGGACTCTAAGAATCCAAATACTTCCGAGTTAATATCCAATGATCCCTTTAAATCGACATATGCGTCTACTTTCGCTTGAATTAAGTGATCACAATGTACCGTTGACGGCACGGCCACTTTACTTTTGCCTGCCATCATAAATTGTAATAACGCCATTTGCGCTGTGGCATCTTGCATAGCCACACGATCGGGAGCAAAAAATACATAGTCCTTACCTCTAGTGTAAGGCTGCAGACGACTGTCTATATGTAGGTGTGTATACAATATCTTCTCTGATAAGGTCAGAGGTTTTCCCAATGCTTTTCTTGCTTCAGAAACCTTTTCGGCGATCTCGGCATACTTTGCCCTTATTAAATCTATATCAAATGGCATTATGATTTTTTTTAGTTAAATAATATATAGTTTGTGTTAGGTCGTCTCTGGCTACAAATATAAATGCTTGACGCAAAAATATTGGCAGTCAATTGAGTTGTGTCTATTTTGCAACAGGTCATTGTAAATTGTGTTTAATACGTTTTGAAATGTTTTCAAAACTTCTTTCCGTCAACAAGCCTATAAGCTCTTTCCCTTTGACCACTGGCAGACATTTGAGCTCGTTGGTTTTCATTTTTGCCAATGCACTCTCTACTGATTCGTCCGGACCTATGACCATAGGATTGGCAAACATGACGTCCTTGACTAATAAATCTTTGGTTTTGCCTCTATCTTTTTCTAACTTAAGGTGTTTAAGGGTATATTCAAGACTGACAAGACCCTTTAGCGTACCGTGCTTGTCTTCTACGGGCATATAAGAAATATCCTTCCAAGTCATTAATTGCGCCACCAAATCTGCCAAATCACCCTTTTGCGCCGTAAATAATTCGGTCACCATAAATTCTGAAATCCGCAGTTCCGACGTGCGGTACTCTTGTAAATCTTCGAGGACTGGCTCCTTCCATTTATGAACGGGGTGATTGGGCAGATTTTGATTACGATAAATGGCTGTTGTCAAATTAGTCAGCGCTTCATCTTGACTACTGCATTCATGAGAAAGTCGCGTGAACGAACGAAGAATCCATCGCGCCCCATTCATATGTTTTTCGACCCGTTCTTCAATGACATCGAGATATCTTGAAATACTCTCTTGATCGACATTCATACTAGTAAGTCCTTCTCTTGCCATGGGCAACAATTCTTCGATCATTAGGTCCTTAGCCGTTATCTTTCTGTCTTTGATCCATGTAAATTTTGAATCAATACCATATCTCGCTGCTTTTCCAAAATTATCGCGGACATCATCATAGCTCATCTGCTCTGTAATATCACTATAACGTGCCCCCATACCTTTCATAGCGCCTAGCCAAAGTGCAGCATTGGCCACCTCATCTAAGATAGTCGGACCAGCAGGAAAGATTCTGTTTTCAATACGTAAATGAGGCTTGCCTGTATCACTAATTCCGTAACATGGGCGATTCCATCTATAAACTGTCGAATTGTGCATCTGCAACGACTTGAGTCGAGGAGCAAGCCCCTCGTTTATTCTATCCCAAGGATTCTCTTCTACCTTTGAGGGCATAAGCACTCTAAACCGAGCCAAATCATCTTTAAATATTTTGGTAATATTCTCGGTAAGCCACATATCGCCTAAGGTCACCCTTGGGCTCATTTGTCGCATGTGATCATAGGTCTTACGTGTGTCTATGGCTTGTTGAAATAGGGCTATTCTCGATTCATGCCATAATCTCTTACCAAACACAACGGGTGAGTTGGCAGACATAGCTATACAAGGGGCGGTCAAGGCTAGGGCAAAATTATAATATTGTACAAAGTCGTCAGGCGCTACTTGAAGATGTACTTGAAAACTAGTATTACACGCTTCTAATAAGGGTGAATCGTGCCTGACCAACAATTCGTCAATACCCGTTAATCTGAGTTCAAATCCGCTGCGCTTCAAATCTTTAGATAAGGCACTCATCAACTCAAAATATCTTGGATGCGGAGTGAGATTATCTAAAGAAAGGTGATATTTTTTTAGGGTAGGAAGAATTCCTGTCAGAAGATAGTCTGCATTATATTCTGCGGCAAAATCCCTAACGTGGCCTAAGTTGACAACCAGTTCGTTCTCCATTAAAGCGAGGCAGTCTTCCTTAAATACCCTCGGCTCCAGATTGAGTTCTAGGTTAAATCGAGCTAATTCTCCTACGAGCCATTGATGATGGCCATGTTGTTGTTTTATTTCTGGCCCTACCATCCGTGGCTTCATCGTATCCTTGTCGATAAGTACCACTTCTTGCTCCGCCCCTATGCGGACTATATCATGTTCAAACCAATCATTGTCCAACATATATTCAAATGCTGAAAAATCTTGGAGAAGATTTTTAATAAAATCTGTTCTTAATTTGGAAGACATATTGCTTTATGTATTATGGCTTAACACTTTTTATGCCTGGCTGCAAAATTTCAAACCCTTCATCACTTTTGGCTTGATCAACCATTTCTTTGACATCCGCTAAAAGCTTTTTGGCATCATAAATAATACCGTCCTTAACAGTATACTTCACGCCTCCTACTCTAACCACCTCATTGTCGTCAGTCAACTTAATGGCGCCTGTGCCGTAAAGTACTTGAAAATTGGCTAGGGGGTTTTCTTCAATGATGATCAAATCGGCCCGTTTACCAACCTCTACACTCCCGATCATGTCGTCCATCCCCAGCGTCTCAGCTCCTGATAATGTTGCCGCTCGTATAACTTCTAAAGGGTGAAATCCCGATTCGCGGAGCAATTCTAACTCCCTTATGTAGGCAAATCCATAGAGCTGAAAAATAAATCCACTATCTGAACCAGCAGTAACCCTGCCTCCTCTATTTTTATATTCATTAATAAATGTCATCCATAGATTATAGTTTTGCCGCCAGTCTACCTCTTCTTCAGTACCCCAAAAATGCCAATATGAGCCATGAGAAATTTTACTCGGCTGATAAAATCTCCACAAACTCGGCAACGTATAATCTTCATGCCACTCCGCCCTTCTGGCACGATGAAGATCACGGTTAGCTTCATAAATATTAAAGGTAGGATCTATGGTAAAATCTAATGAAATTAGTTCATCCATTACTTTATTCCAATGATCAGAATTGGGCTTTGCTGCTTGCTTCCACAGCTTACCCGCTTGTCCAAAACGATCTTGCTCATTTTGATAATTGTAATCGCTTGGATAATCTTGTATGGTGCGATCCGCAAATAATGCCTCTGGCAAGCCATACCAATGCTCCATAGTAGTCAGCCCTGCTCTGGCAGAATGCAAAACATTCCATCTTGCTACTTCCAATTGAGCATGGTGACAAGCCGAGCGCTTTCCTAATTTTTTGTTTTCTTCTAAAGCCGCCGCAAACAAGTTCGGAGCTAAGCCAAAAAACTTTATGCCATCAGCACCTTTGGCAGCGTTATCCCTGACCCACTTACGTACTTGATCCGTTGTGCTAATTGGATCCATATTACCAGCCCCAAATGCCGTATACGCCTGAATACGTGGTGCGGTAATTAGATTGCGATCACTCAATTCTTTATGTTTTAGCACCCAATCAAGGCCATTACCACAGCTAGGATCTCTGATCGTAGTGATTCCATGCGCCATCCAAAGCTTGAACACATATTCGCCCCCAGCACCTTGCCAGCGCCCACCAATATGTCCATGCATATCTACAAATCCTGGTAGTACGAATTGACCCTTAGCATCCAGCTCTCTACCACCTTCTTTTAACTTGGGTCTTCGCTGTTCATTAATCTCCACTCCAGGATACCCCACAGTTTGAATATCAGTGATGATATTATTTTCGATTACGATGTCAACTGGCCCCAACGGAGGCGCACCAGTACTATTGATTAAGGTAGCCCCTCGGATAATAAGCTGGTTAAACGGGCCATCTCCTTCTTTTACAATGGGAGATTCTGCCACAGGCGCTTGCGCATAAAGCCCGTTGAGTGAAGTAATTATCGCTACACAAACAGCGGCTAGTAGTCTTATCATTTGTTATATATTTTTTGACATTCTTATTTATGGATACAAAATATAAATTCTATCGCACAAACCAACTCGATGCCCTTACAGAATAATTTAATTGCAATAACAAGTGAACCTTAAGCACCAAATAGCTCGGGTTACGAATGTGTTTAGGTGATTTGACACCGCTATTGAGTATAAAAGTGGTGAGTTTAAGGCTGAGTTATAACTATCGGTCTAACTGCAGTAGATCAAGAGGGGCAAAAAAAAATGCCCCGCACGCAGCTAGGGCATTAGTGATAAAGTGGTACCGGCAGGAGTCGAACCAGCGACACATGGATTTTCAGTCCATTGCTCTACCAACTGAGCTACGGTACCTCCTGATGTAAAAGGACTGCAAATTTATCTTCTTTTTTCTATCCTCCAAATCTAAATGACTGTAATTCAATGATTATATCTTTATACCATGGATAAAAAACTGTATCACATACAAATAAGTAGCTCTTTTGGTCATTGGGAAATAGCCAGCGATGGAATATCTCTGCTACATCTAAAGCTATACGATCCAATTAAATCAGTGATAAGTACAGATGAGCATCCGCTCTTACAAGAAGCCAAAGCGCAACTTAATGCCTACTTTGACGGAAAGCTGCATGATTTTAACTTGCCACTTTCACCTCAGGGAACTACATTTCAGAAGCGGGTTTGGGCAGAGCTAGGTAAAGTGCCTTATGGCACCACCGTCAGCTATAGTCATCTCGCCAGACAGTTGGGTGACCCATTGTCCTTAAGAGCTGTGGGTACTGCTAATGGTCAAAATCCACTAGCTGTTATGATCCCCTGTCATCGAGTAATTGGTGCGGATGGTAGTATGACTGGCTACGCTTATGGGATAGCACTCAAGAAACAATTGTTGCAGCATGAGCTACACTACCGCCCGAGACCTGTGGATGAGTTGTTTTGAGAGAGTTTAACTTATTCCAGCCCTATACTGTTCTTGGCTTACCCCAATAGCGCTTCCTTTTTGTTGCCGGCACTCTTGTATGGGTGGGAGTATGAGCAGGTTTAGTAACGACTCTTGTTGCTGGTTGATATTCTTGATGAAAAGGGTGCTCGTCGACAACTGGAATCGATTGCTTTATCAATCGTTCGATGTCCTTAAGACATACTTTTTCCTCTTCTTCACAAAAAGAGATGGCATCACCACTCGCACCTGCTCGCCCAGTGCGGCCGATTCTATGAACATAGGTTTCTGGCACATTGGGAAGATTATAGTTGATCACCAAAGAAAGATCATCTACATCAATACCTCGAGCGGCAATATCTGTGGCAATCAGCACTTTTAAACTGCCATTTTTAAAATCCCCTAGAGCCTTTTGGCGAGCTACTTGAGACTTATTACCATGTATTGCGGCAGCAGAAATATTATTTCTTTCCAAATGCTTGACAATCTTGTCAGCACCGTGCTTCGTTTTGGAGAATACTAAAACCGTCTCCTCTAGATGATCGCTCAATAAGAGAACAAGAAGGTTTGGTTTGTTTTGTTTCTCGACATAATAAAGTGTTTGCCCGACGCGCTCAGCTGTTTTCTGCTGCGGTTTGATAGTAACGCTTTTGGGGTTCTTCAGAATTTGGTTGGCCAAATCAACGATATTTTCTGGCATCGTAGCTGAAAAAAACAAAGATTGTCTATTATGTGGTAATAGCTTGAGAAGTCGTTTGATATCGTGGATAAATCCCATATCCAGCATTTGATCTGCCTCGTCTAAGACAAAATGCTCCACATCGCGCAAATGAATGATGCCTTGTCCAATAAGATCTAATAATCTTCCTGGAGTCGCTACTAGTACATCCGTTCCACGTCGTAAAGTGGCGACTTGCCCGCCTTGCTTCACACCACCAAATATGACGGCTGAACTAACTTTTGTGTGCTTTCCATATGCTCTAAAACTATCGTGTATTTGAATAGCTAATTCGCGGGTTGGTGTAACAACAAGAGCTCTGATCGTTCTTTGCTGGACTTTGTTCTGTTGCAACAATTGAATAATGGGAATGGCAAAAGCCGCTGTCTTTCCTGTTCCTGTCTGTGCACAGCCTAACAAGTCATTGCCGGCTAAGAGTAGCGGTATTGTTTGTTGTTGAATAGGTGTGGGGATCGTATATCCTTGATCGGATAAAGCTGTCAAAATGGGATCAATGATCCCGAGAGAAGTAAAATGCATAAAATAATTAAGCTCGCAAGATAGTCTTTTTTAAGCATATCGAGCCAATAATATTTGGTCACTTCCAGTTACATGTCACTACCCCGGTGGAATATTTAACATATTCATCGGAGTGCCTCCATTTATTTCGTGGCGATAAAAATTGCGCAGATTCGGAAACAGATCTTCAACACCCGTTGGGCTTACCCCAAACCATCTAGCGACTTCGGCAAAATAAACATCCGTCGATATCCCTGGAATAAGTACTCCTCCACCAATATCGATACCATTGTCATTAAATAATAGGCTCGTTGGATAATTGCCATAGATACGCTGACCTCTGAGTGGCCCACCAGTCGCTTGTGGCGCTCCCATTACGAAGACATTCCCCCCCCAAGCATGATCCGTGCCGTTACCGTTAGAGCCGAGGGTGCGAGAAAAATCTGACAAAACTATAGTCAAAACATCGTTAGCCAAGCCCTTTGCCTCGAGTGAAGCTTGAAATGCCGCTAAAGAATTGTCTACAACACTAAGTTGCCGCGTCATGGCATCTCTAACTTCATCGTGATGATCCCAGCCTCCGTAATTGATAAAAAAAGTTTGCCGTTTTAAGTCCAAATTATTCTTTGAGGCGTAAATGGTTTGACCTATTTTATAGAGACCATTTGCAAAGCTCATATCTCCATAATCGCTATAATTCGGAAAGTTGGTTTCCAAATCCACATCATTTACTGCCGAATTAAAGCCTTGATACGCATCCTTTGAAGAGCGAAGGGTATTGAGATAAGTCCGCTCATAAAGGTCAGAATAATTTGCCTCAAGCAAGCTATTAATGGCATTAGAGCGAATCCTTGTATAAGACCAGTCCGAATCATATCCCCATATTTCTCTAGCGCCTCCTTCACCAATTTGTCCCGGAGATACAGAATACTCAATGGTTTGGTTTCCCGTCTGGAAAATATTTGAACCATTCAACGAAATATTCATAGAAAGCCCACTACCTGCAGGATTGTACATATCATTCACTAAGTCAGCTATTCGCCCCCCCCATCCAATACCGCTTCTTGAATTGGGCAAACCTGTCATCCATTGTTGTAGCTGATCTGCATGCGACAACAAAGCTAATGGAGTGGGTTTGCTTTCACTCCAAAACTCTTGTCTAGAGATCGGCTCAATCAGGGTACCTATATTCCCAATGAACGCTACTTTTCCCTGATTGAATAAGCCTTGAATTAAGGGCATAGAGGGATGAAGTCCAAAGGTACGTCCTGGTGTATTCAGACTATTCAATATCTGGAGACTACCTCGAGGAATCGCAATACCTCGAGGATTCGTATTTTGATTGTAGACACCACTGCGCGCTTGTGCATATCGATTGTGCTCATCCAAGGTATGGGGTATCAGCATATTGTATGAATCGATACCCCCATCTAGCGAGATGCAAACGATGGCTTTATAGTCATTCATAGCGATTACGTCACTGTCAGACATCGCAGCAGCGCCCATTGCTTTAAGGTTTATTAAGGACGACAATAAAGTAGTATAGCCCATCGCAGCACATCCTGTCTGCTGAATAAATTTTCTCCTCGACTTTGAAAAATGATGATGATCTGCCATAATGATTTCTATTTATTTAAGCACGACGTAGTCTGGTGAAATAAGTGTTATGTAGACCGCTATTTCAGCAGCCCATCTATAAAAATCGCCATATTCGATTTCCCATCCATCCCAACTTTCAAAATTTAGTGCTGTCCTTAAAATCTGTTTTGTTTGATCTGACATGCGCCCATGCGTAAAAACAATATCTAGATGGTTGATGAGACTCTCTGGTTCGCGAGCCAAATCAGCAAAGCGGCTATAGTCTATACGAACGTCTTCATCACGGTCGTTATTTGGGTCCACGCTTACAGGGTGAGTGTCATGCCAATCCCAAAACATTGTTTGCCAGGAAGTCCATTTATGTACCTGATTAAGATAGCCAATGGAGGTTTGCGAATCATGGATCTTATATTCGGGGCCTACTAAATCTTGCTGTGCAAATTCGCCAACTGGCTGAAAATCTGGTCGATAAAAATTAAATACTGATGGCGCCCCAAGCACCCGTTGCTTCGTGTCCGCTTCGTATGACTCGCCAGCATCCCAATAAAAACCAGACCAACTCGATAAATCGAGAGCTCTATACACATGACCAAAACGTAGCATAGGTTCTCTCAGTTTTCCGCTTCGAGGATCTTGCAATGCATCACAACTACGCGCCTCTTCGTCCAGTAAAATAGCCCTTATTACTGCCTTCATATCACCTCGCTGTCCAGATCCATTATTATTAAACGCCGAAGCCACTCTGGAGACATACGCTGGGGTAGGATTTGATTTGACTAATTGCTGTATCAATCGCAAGGCCAAAAATGGCCCAACATTCTCGTGCATAAACAAAGACCGAATGGCATCTTGAATATCCTTCATGCCTGACTGACCTGCTGGAATGGTATTACCGTTTAAAAGATATTTCGATCTTGGATCATGAAAATCTTGATACATAGCCAATGGGGTAGTCTTATCCATGGCATAAATATCAACTCCAAATTGAAGTTCGGCGTTTGGATACTCTGCCAAGAATTGCGGCATAAACGCGCCTATACCCAAACCTGTAAAAACCTTTGCCAACTCTTTAATATCGTCATTGTTATAGGTGGCCACCCATGCTCCATTGTTTGTTTTTCTTGTGCCGTCCAAATTAAGTTCATACAATCCAATCGTGAATAGTTGCATAATTTCTCGGGCATAATTTTCATCAGGATGGATACCCGCTAGAGAATCCTCTTTAGGATTATTCAAGTGACTCAGATAGAAGCCCATCATTGGATGGGTAGTAACGTCATTTAAGATTGTCTCATAATTACCAAAAGCATTACGCAAGAAAATGTCGTAATAACTTGCCAAGCCTTCCCCATAATCTCTCAGTTGTGAATTAATGGATATGACCAAAATCTGACTCAGCGCGTAGGCTATGCGATGGCGCAATTGATCTTCAGCACGGTGCAGTTGATCTGACCAAGTATAATTAAAATGCACATAAAAAGGTCCAAAAAAGTCATCATCAGGATTGGTTCGTTCTGCTTCAAACAGTTGCCTAGATCTTTCTGTGGTCGCCCACAATGCTGGAAGCATCTCTGTTCTAGGAATAACAAACTGATCATCAATCCATGCCTCGAAGTTATTATTTTCCGCTACTAAATCTTCAATTTCACTGATACTTCCGCCAAAAGTGGCCTGCGCCAAAAAACGACTTGCCTCCATCTTTTTAGCGTCGAGCCCTTCTCCATTGATCGTCTTTATGCCTGTTGCTTCCCCGACACTGCTACTGGTGAATACTTTGACATATTCTGAATGTCCTGCACCAATATAATCCGTATATACTTGGGCTTGAAGCCAAAATGTAGTTGCCAATGATGCTACCAACAGTATGATTGTCTTCATTTTCAATTGTTTATAGAAGTACGAAAGTGACCTAATCCTTGGTTATTTTTCTGAGTATTTACCATACTATTTAATCTTGTATTACTAAGAGTTTTTCCGCCACGGAGCCTTGATCCGTAATGATATGTAAGACATAATACCCACTTGCAAGACTGACAGTGGAGAGATCAAAACTGTGTTCAGGGCCTACCACACTTTCTCGCCGCGAAAGCAAAACTCTCCCCCCCATATCTACAACTCGATAATCCAGGCGAGCACTAGTCAAACCTTCAATTGTAACATTTGAATGTTGTGTCATAGGGTTAGGCGTAATCAACAGCTTGATTTCTTGTACATTTTTTGTCGAGGTTGTCAACTTGCCAAGCGTGAATTTTATTTCAGAAAATCCATAGCAGGAACCGCCGTGATTACTGAGAATATTGATCATCAAAAATCTAGCTTCATAATTGGTAAGATCAAGGATCTCTTGGCCCATATAAGAAAAATGTCCAATAGCTTGATCAAAAATGAGTGTATCCATCACCTTCCATTCTACTCCGTTAGGTGAACCAACAAGTTCGATTTCGCGCACCCCTGAAGACAGATGATCGGGGTGATTAAGATTCCAAAGGGTGATGGAGTTGATATTAACGAGTTCTGGAAATTGATAAATTATCCAATGTGATGCTTCGCCATGATCAAAAAAGGGATTGACCTTGGGGTCACATGACATCCAAGAGCTGTAAAGACCAGTATTATGCTGTTCGAGATCTATGCACTGTGCCGTACCGTTGTTCGTATACAATAGACAAAGTAGAAGAATCGTAAATATGGCTCTCATTTCATGCGTTGTTAATAGGGAATGTGAATCTAAGAATCTCACAAATGCAGGACATGAAAGACCATTATCCTGAAATATCATTCTAATTGGGATATTCTCTAGATTTTCGCTAAATTATGCTAAATCAATGGATGCTACAACTAGGATTTACCCTTATCATTTTAAGATATGAACATTATTAAGGTTCATTAATTAGTAAGCTTCCTCTTTTTGCTTCATCTTTAGTATCTATGTCATTTATCAGGCGATAGAAATAGATTCCAACAGGTACTTTCACTCCACTTTGATCTCTTAGATTCCATCTATATCGGTTCACTCCTTTTTCGATACCCCCAAAATCTTCGGCATAGGCCACATTTACTAGTCGACCATCGGCGGCATAAATTTGCAAATTAAACACCGTTGGTATCCGCTCATTGGGCAAAAAGTATTCAAATTCGATATAATCGCTGGCAGGGTTAGGGAAAGCCCTAAAAAGTACATCATCACTACCCTTAGCAATTTTGAAGCTAAGCTTATATGTATTTGCTCCAGAATGGTTTCCTGCAATGTCCTTTGCTTGCACCTCGAGAACATATTCTCCAATATAATGCAAGTTCGGAGTTAAGATAAAACTGGCAATATTATTATTCAAATCGTTCGCTGGAATAAATTCCACATTTTTCAGCCCTACTTTGGGTCGATACAATAATCCCCCAGGATAGTGGATGCGTATATCAAAATCATTGGGGTTGGTCAATAATGACTTGGAAAATGGATCGCGCAAATGAACATGTATAATGGGAGCTTGAAAAAAAGTATGCCCATCAGCAATTCGTTTTCCGTCAAAGGTCACATCCAAGATGGGGTTTCTACTATCAGGGACAATAAAAATGGTGCCAATACCTCTATTATTGCAATCTGTGATTTCCGCCTGCTCTTGGTCCGCATTAATTTCAAGCGACAAGCGGTATTTCCCCCCAAGACCATCCGTAGATATTTCATGGGCGACAATGATTTCTTCGTTACCCTTTAAGGCTACTGTTCGTTTTAGGATTGTGCGAGAAGTGCCATCATCACCGGTGAGTTTATATCGAACTAAAAGCGGCTCCATCGAGACATTGATCAGGTTTTTTATCTTATAGTTGAGCAACAATGTTTCACCCTCGTCCAAGGTATCTTTGACGATATCGTCACCCTCTGCAATCAGAAGGGCTGCATCTGGCAATGAGGACAAGGTTACTCTCCAAAAATCAAGTTGCGACGAGCTTTTATGCAGCTCATCCTTCGCATGATATTCTAGCCAAAGTTGTCGGTATTGACTTGCATTAATGGAAGCGAGGTCGACAATATATTGATCTTTGACCTTGCGGATAATTTCAGTTTTACCGTTAGTTCGCAAACCATGAATTTCTATCCAAGTGCTATCTTCTATCGCTTTGGTTTCTGACCATTCTAATAATTTGTATTGACTGCCAACAAAGGGGGTGCTTTTCATTGTGCCTGATTCCCATTTGCCCTCAGCTTTGCTAGAAATATCGATGGTTTCATAAATATTCTGCGCCAAGTCTTCTACCACAGGGCCAACGCCTTTATCAAAAATGAAAGTATATGGGACTGTGCCCCTAAACTGCATCCCTCTGATTTTTTTGGCACCATAGGACTCTAATACTTCAAACAAATCGTATCCCAAAACGGCCTTGTCGGCAATCCAATCTTGCACATATAAATTGGATTGATCGTCCGCTAAAGTAGTATGAATAAATACGCGTGCTCCCTCGGGAGCAGCCTCCAATAGTCTTTTGACATTGACTCTGTCCGCTCGACGATCCATCCGATAAACAAAACCGTCCTTCGAATAACGCATGCTGCCAAAATCGGTGCCCGAGTTTTGAAAAATAAAACTTTCAGGGTGCCAAATAAAAATACTCAGTGCTGGAGCTAATTCTTTGGGATTGAGCGAAGACCATGCAGTATTATTCACAAAAACCCAAAAGTCTTGAATGTCTCGAAGTTTATTTTTGATTCTAATATCCCAAATACGATTATCCAAGTCAAAAGCTCTTGATGTATCTAGGTGCATCTTATAAAACTGATTCTTTTGCCACTGAAAATAATGACTTTGATTCCAACCCTCAGTGCTCGAAGGTAAATAGAGAAATGATTGAGATCTCCATTGAAAACTCTTTCTGTCCACAATGCCCATGGGGGCTACACGCCAGTAATAAACCCTAGCCTCCTGCCATTCGACTGGTGGTCGCCATGAAATAATACTTTGATGACTATACTGTATTTCTTCAGCGAGAAATGGACTATCAAATGTCTCTGTGGTATCAATTTGAAATATAAATTCACCTCCAGGTAACATAGCATTAGCAATACTAGCGTATAATATTACCTCGTCGTTGATTATTGAAAAATCTGTGGGATAGACAGGTTTTGCGCCATTGTCATATATATAAAAATCAAAGCCTATACGCTCACCATCGGTGATCAATATATTATTTGATTCTGCTTGCTCGGTGGGTGCTTCAGCTATTTTATTGCTTGGATCAAGGAGGATAGAAATATTGTTCAAGCCGACTTGATGAGTTGAAGGCTGAGGGAGAGAAACATGAACTGTTTCTTTAAAACTTGGGGTGGCAATTTTTATATCAATCGTGTCGATAATAGTACCGTCTTCAAGACGATAAAAGAGTTGAATTTCTAATTCCTTTTGTATGCTCGCCCCTAAGTTAACCACATCAAAACTAAAATCAATCGTTTCTGTCGATTGATCTATAATATCAGGCTTTATTCGCACACTTGCTGGATCTACTGTCAGGTCAGGCCCTTGAAAACTGCTGAGGCGATAGGCTGGGTCACCATGGAGTGTAAGCTGTTGCCTTAGCGTCAAGTAAGAAATGGTACTATTATCCTTAAACTCTTCGAGCACCATCCTATTTACTTGGCCGATGGTATACCCATAAGCGTCCGTTCCCAGCATATCGTAAAGTCTTTTGCCAAGCTGATATTGTGGTTCAATATAAGCCGTACCGGATGAGGCAACAAAGGCTATCGCGCCTGAGCGCGGAGACAAAACGAATTCTTCGCTAATGCCGGGAGTAGGAGTATAGATATTACCAGAATGACAACCTAGAGATAGAATAACGGGATTGGACCCTTGATTGTCGTATTCTGATGGTTTTTCTAGACTAAAATCGAATGTACCTACTGCTGAATGGCCAAAAAAAGTTAACAAGGATACCCCTTGATTGATCACCTGCATAATTTCTTCAGAGCGACTTTTTTGAATGGGGTCGGCACTGGTTTTGCGAAAAGTCTTCACTTCTCCCCCAAAGTGATTGGTGCTAATCACTTTCTGCATGTTATTGAGGTAGCCGAAAATTAAATTTTGAATATCTGCAGATCCACCGCTCAGGTGCAAGACGGTTTTGCGCCAAGCGAGATCTTCTAAAGTTTGATTGACAGATTTTGGGTTTTCTTGTAGTTTGATTTTATCCAAATACTCGGCCACCTCCTTGGGGGTATTAGCTGCTAGACGACCGATGGCAAACCTATTTTCTTGACGATTCGAGTGACTCACCAACATTTGATCTGAACCTGGTGCGCCGAAGGTAGGTACCACTGATTTTTCACGAATGTTGCGTTGGTCGGGATATTCTCGACCTTTCCCGATGATAAAAATATGCTCAGGATCTTGGCCTGCCTTAGTAGCCGAAGCCAATAAATTTTTGACGGCTAACGGATGACCTTTTACCCCAAAACTGAATGCGTCGTACCATTCATCCACGTTGACAACGGCTACGTGAAACGCCCCCCCCTCTGTACTGCGGCGATAATCCGCATATGAGGTAACCGCATGACTTTGCGCTAATTGATTTCCAGTCAATATCCAATAATTGGCTTGCGGCAATACAGGTCGTGAAGTTTTAGTGAATCGCTGGATAGATTTAACTCCCTGAATCATGTCAGCTATAGCCCATTGCCATTCTTCAAAGCCTTCAGGGCTCACATAACGAATCGTACCGAAAGCTGCCTCTGGAGACATAATCCATCCCTTGGTAAGATTGATTAACACTGGACGATTGCCGCTAAAGTTTTTGATTTCTATCAATCTTGGTATAATCGAACCTTGTTGATGATAAACAAAAGCCGCTTTGCGCTGAAAATCATATTGCCTCGGATATTTGAGCGTCACATACGCTAATGAATGTCTTTCATTGGAGTCATTTAACGAGCGAATTCGTAGTCGAGCATACCCCTCTCTTAACAGCTCTTTGTTAATAGAGGGCTGTATCGTAACAACGCCGTATGATGGACTAGACACATTTGCAATAACCCAGTCATTCATCGAAACTTGCCACTGACGACTAACAACGTTAGTGCCAAATCGGATTTCAACTCTGGGGTTAGCTCCAAAGGGCGAAAGGTCATTCACTGGAATATCAAGGGTGCGATCATGTTCTAAGGTAGAACCAAAGCCCTCCGCCACATCCATGGTTGAGTAACGGATAAAATCACGACCATTATGCGTGGGTTTAAAATGAAAGTTGTTGAACTCTATCGTCTCATGGTGAATATAATAGTCCTCTCGGATGGGTAAGCCTGTATTAACAATGCCATTGGGTCGCGGAATATATCTTGCTTTTGCTCCTTTTTCAATGGTCAAATAGTAGGCGCGCTCGTCTGCATAAAGACTATGCCTCGGATTTAGCTGATCCTCAGGTCGATTGTACAGTAGGGCATCTACATCCCCACGATTTTTTTCAGCGAAAAATAGGATATAGTCTTGATTCGAAAGCATACTGTCTGTTGTCACCCATATGCGCACCTGACTCCCATTAGAGTACATTGCAATATCACTTCCGACGATGTGGTCTACATCCCCAAGAATAGAAATGAGAAGGTTGTAATCTATTTTGTAAATGCCATCTTCACTGATGTCGCAGCGATAATACTCTTGACCCACTTTCATCCAATCACTAACATCTGAACTAGGTAAAGTTACCTGAGCTGTTAATGAAAAGGAAAAGAATACGGCGATGACTAGTCTTAGATGCCTCAAAAGCTTCATATTACCTTTTAGTAAGTATTATTGCTGTCCGGAGCTACTTTCGGATCATCAGGTGGGTTAGGATGATAAGCTGAAACGCAAAGATACAATCATATTATATAAAATTGCAATATGTTAATCTAATTGTCTAATAATTAATCAGTTAATTTTTGATAATACTCGTATTTACCCTAGCTATATTATATCTTTTGGTTCTGATCACTTGTCTGTTCAGATGGTATAAATACTGGCTTATAGTAGAAGACAAATCTCTATCAGATCCCCTACAGCTTCCTACCGTCACGGTACTTATATCAGTTAAGAATGAAGAAAAACAAATTAGAAAATGCGTCGAAGCTATCCTTCAGCAAGACTATCCTATTTTCGATATTATCCTAGTAGATGATCACTCTAGCGATAGAACTCTGAGCACTTGTGAGGAGATAGCCTATACACATGAAAATGTAAGCACTATCTCCTTGCCCGCAGCTAAAACGGGTAAAAAAGCGTCTCTGACCGCTGGTATCTTGAAAAGTATGTCCGACTGGATTTTAATGACGGATGCCGACTGTCTCCCGGAAAGTAATACTTGGCTTCGTTCGATGATGGTGCAACATGAACGCTTGGATGTAGTAGTGGGAGTCAGTCCTTACCGCTTAAACAAAAAATCACTTCTATCATCATTAATCACTTACGAAGGGGTATTGATTGCTTTAGACTATCTCATCGCTATTCAAGAAGGCAGGGCGTATATGGCCGTAGGGCGTAATCTAGCCATAAGGCGCCAGACCTTTCTTGTGTCTGATGGCTTTTCACGTCATGAAGACTTGGCGAGTGGGAGCGATGATTTGCTCGTGCAATCTATTCGCGATCTTGCGCGTATTGGATTTACCTCGGAGACAAAAAGCTTGGTTTGGTCCAAACCTAAAACCTCTTGCGCTTCCTATCTAAGACAAAAGAAAAGACACATGACTACCTCTTGGAGATATGGCCTAGAGGTGAAATTGAGGTTAATGACGCAGCATTTTTCATATGCCGCCTTTTATATACTACCGACGATGTTATCCATATTGTTATCAAATGCTTGGATTCTTTTTTGCGTTTTTATCGCTATCGCCCTAAAGTGTATCTTACTCAGGCGGGCGTTTCGCCAATGGCAACTATCTACGTTGGTTTGGAGGACAATTTATTTGGACATAGGCTTATTGATATTTTATGTGATCTTAGCGGCTTCAAAGCCTCTTAAACGAGATGTATGGTAAGTAATTTGATAAAGCCCTATTTCCCTAGGCTCACAGCTCTACAAGCAGCACAGTTTGACGCATTGCCTGAGCTTTACGACGAATGGAATGCTCAGATTAATGTTATCTCTCGTAAAGATATTAGCACCTTACCTCATAGACATATTTTACACTCTTTAGCCATAGCGCGATTCATTGATTTTAGGGCTGGCAGCCATATTTTAGATCTAGGAACGGGCGGTGGGTTTCCAGGTATTCCGCTGGCTATTCTTTTTCCTGAAGTACGTTTTCATTTGGTCGATAGTGTGGGGAAAAAAATAAAAGTTGTTGAAGGTGTAGCCTCGAGTATTGGCATACAAAATGTGGTAGCCGAACACAAAAGAGCTGAAGAGTTAAAAGCAAAATATGACTTTGTTGTCTCTAGGGCGGTAGCCGGAATTGATAAATTGGTCGCGTGGAGTAGTAATCTTATTTCGACTAAACAGCTCAACGCCATGCCCAATGGCATCATTGCATTAAAAGGGGGTGACCCAAAACTAGAAACCAAATTACTCAAAAAAGGAACTTTTGTTGAGATAGTGGGCATCAAGGAATATTTCTTCGATGATTCATTTGAGGGCAAATACTTATTATACTTACCTTTATAATCTACTATGGGGGATCTACTAGCACAAGAGTTATTTGAAATAGGCAACTTTCTAGTTGATGTGCACACCTTGATTCTCACGTTGATCCTTTTGACGATACTCATCGGATTATGGATCTTATCGACTCGATGGTTTGATCAATACCAGAAAGATCACAGTATCCCAGATCATTATGTTCGCCGCATTTTTTACTACAAGAGCCTAATGTTTTTGTTTGTTTTTGTGCAAGGCTTATTGTTGTTATTCGAACTTCGTTTCAACCTATTTACTTTAGGGGATTATGAAGTAAGGCTAACGGCAGTTTTGTTTTTGTTGGAATTTGTCCTAGCTGCAAGAATTTTTGATATGATTATTTCTTCTCGCATTGTAGAAGAAATGAGTCCTAGAGACTCTTCAAGTTTTCATAAAGCGCAATCAAGTCCAACTAAGTCAACAAGATCCATTACGCGCAATCTCGATTATTTCATTCTTGGTGTCATTGCCGTCATAGGGCTTCGCACCTTTAATGTGGATTTGAGTATAAATCTTTTTAAAATTAAAGGCAATGATGTCAATATCCATATCAGCAATATCATCAGCCTTGTATTGGTTATCTTGGCGGCGCGCATCATCTTATGGACATTGGTCAATTTTGTTTTACACAATGTCTACAAGCGTAACTCCATAGATGTCGGCAAGCAATATTCTTACAATACGTTGCTGGGGTATGTGGTGTATTTTCTTGCTGCTATAGTTGCTCTACAGAGTTTGGGTATCAACATGACGCTAATTTGGGGTGGAGCAGCGGCCTTGTTAGTAGGTGTAGGGTTAGCCCTACAACAGACCATAAGCGATTTTTTTAGTGGAATTGTATTGTTGTTTGAGCGCACCATTGAAGTAGGTGATTTTGTCGTCGTTGGTAGCGTATCAGGGACGATAAAAAAAATAGGTATTCGCGCATCAATAATTGAAACATTAGAGAGAAAAGAAACAGTAATCCCCAACTCCAAATTAGTCACTGATACCATTATCAATTGGAATACGACCCGCCAAATTGCACGCTTTGACATTAAAGTAGGGGTGGCGTATGGTTCAGATCTCGAATTAGTAAGAATCCTTCTATTACAGTCTCTTGACAACCATCCATATGTTGTTAACAATCCTAAACCCTTCGTTAGGTTTGTGAATTTTGGTGATAGCGCTCTAGAGTTTGCTTTATACTTCTTTAGTGGGCATTATATACAAATAGAAGATGTCAAAAGCGAAATACGTTTTAAAATTGACAAATTATTTAAAGAAAACAAGGTTCAAATACCATTCCCCCAGCGAGATATTTGGATTCGTTCTAGTCAACAATGAACGTCTGTACCTTGCGTCTCACTTATGAGAAGCTAAGCTATCAGTGAATGACTGGTGAATGAGCGTCGCTGGCACACTAATTTTAATTAATATTATCCCCAAAGAAAACGTCTGCACGGCTACGTACTGTAGTTCCACTAAACCGATATGCACTTATAAATTTGAGCTCTACTACCCTAGCGACTCAGCATTAAACTTATTTTTTAAGAAGGCAAAAGCATCTTGGACATTATCAAATACTTCTTCTTCAGGAATCAAGTTGCCCACCAAATTAATTGATTTCAGCAAATCGAGCGGTTGCTTTTTCACACCTGTAAGAATCACATCAATGCCTTGTTTCTCTAATTCGAGCACCGCTTCTTCAAGTGCATAGAGTCCAGATTGATCCATATACGGCACTCTATCTAGCCGAATAATTAGCGCCTCTATATTCTTATCAAGCGCCGTGACCTGATCTCGAAAATATGAGGTGAATCCAAAAAATAAAGGCCCATAGAGATGCTTAATAAATACCTTATCCTTGTACTGCTCATAAAAAGCTTGTTCATCTTGCCAAGGCTTTTCACCATCAAATTCTGATATTGGGCGTACATCTAAACCCGTTTCACTCAATTCTGCCGATTTTTTCATGAATAAAAATGCCGCCAATGTCACCCCAATACCCACAGCTTGTATTAAGCTACCAAAGGTTGTGATCAATAATACGATTATCAGTATAGCCGCTTCAGCACGCGGCACGGCCGCCAAATGTTTTAGTCCTTTGAAATCAATAATTTTAAATCCGATTGGAATTAATAAGCCCGCCAACACCGCTAATGGAATTTTGCTAGCTAATCCACCTAATCCCAGTAAAATAGCCAACAAGAAAAGTCCATGGATAGCACCAGAAAGTCGTGTCTTGCCTCCGGCGTTAATATTTACTACCGTACCCTTAGTCGCGCCAGCGCCAGGGATACCTCCTATTAGACCTGCAACCATATTGCCAATACCTTGGCCTATCAACTCGCGATTGCTATTATGCTTGGTTTTTGTCATATTATCGGCAATGACAGACGTCAACAGAGAGTCAATACTGCCTAGCACGGCTAGTACCATGCCATACTCCAACATAAATCTGTAATTACTTGGATCTATCGACATCAATCCACCTAATTGGATAGTCGGTAATCCAGATGGTATGTCGCCAATAATAGGTACATTCCAATGCAATAATACGCCGATCATAGTAGCAACAACTAAAGCAACAAGAGCGCTAGGTATCGCCTTAGTTATTTTCGGAAACACATAGTAAATCAACACAGTGAGACATCCTAAAGCAAGAGCCTGCCAATTGGCCTCCGAAAAAAGTCTAGGCAGGTCTTGGATCACAGCCAAGGTAGATTTTGGCGATATTAAACCCACAAATGGGAATAACTGTAAAATAACAATGATCAAACCGACGCCACTCATAAATCCAGAAACGACTGGATACGGAAAGTACTTGACATAGCCCGCTATATTTATAAGTCCAAAAAAAACTTGAAGCACCCCTCCTAAAACAAAGGTTCCCAAAATAATGCCCATAGCATTTTCTAATGAGCCCGTCAAAGCAATAGTTTCGGCAATAATTGCCGCTGACACTACGGTCATCGGACCAGTAGGGCCGCTGGCTTGGGTGGGTGTCCCACCAAAAAGAGCAGCTAATATTCCCACAGCGATTGCTCCATAGAGTCCAGCTGAAGCACCCATGCCCGATTGAACACCAAAGGCGAGGGCAAGAGGGAGAGCTACAATGCCTGTCACCAGTCCTCCTGTGAAGTCTCCTTTTAGGTATTTTAGGTCATAACTTATCATTATGCTTGATGTTTAGGTTATAAAATATACTTTTCTGAAAAAAAATGATTTTATGTAAAACATTGTTGATCATAGAATGTCGCACAAAAGTAGTTCATGAGCAACGAAATACAATTAACTCATGCAACAATATGACTGTTTAAACGTGACAACGATTACTTAACGAGCAATCTTAAGAACGATAAAAAACCATTACCTTTCTTAAAAATCCAACGTTCGTATGTTAAAACAGTCCATTCGTCTTTGTCTAAGAAAAAAAGCTGAAGATCGGAATAGTCATCATTTATGGCGGATATTGGACTGACAAACCTTGATTCTTGCTTTAATAGAAAAAATGATACCATGATACGCTCCCCTTTCATAGGCTCAATCTTAGCACTATTCCTCGTGCTGTCTTGCAGAGAAACTGGAAAACGAGAGGCATTTACCGATGTACCTATCAAAAAATTAGCCTTAACACAAGCAGAGTTGTACGACAAAGTCCTTGGCAATCTGGTAGGCTCGGCCATGGGCGACGCCATGGGCGCACCGACAGAAATGTGGGATAGAAATAGCATTCGTCTAGAGTACGGTTATGTACAGGGACTGGACTCAATGGTGCGCGAAGTGTCCCCTGAAGGCATTTGGAAGGCTAACCTCCCTGCCGGTGGTACCACTGATGACACACGTTGGAAAAAATTGACCTTCGAATTCTTGACCAAACAAAAATCGAAGAATCTTTCTGCAAAAGATTTTGCTCAGGCCATTTTGCTTCAATATCAAACTGCCATAGATCAATATAGCAACATACAATCTTTCGAGCCTGAACCTTACGAACAAAACACCTTGAAGGTGGCTTGGCTTCAAGAGTGGGCAAAAGTCTCAAAACCCCTCGTTGATGGGAATTTTGAAGCCTTCGAAAAAGCAAAAAGCAAGTTTTATGGTGGTGAAATGGTCTGTGCGGGATTGCTCTATGCCCCTGCAGTCGGAGTATTTTATCCCAACAATCCATTAGAGGCATATAAGCAAATGTATGCAATCAGTATTTTTGACCAAGGTTACGCTCGCGATATTAGCGGTCTTGCCGCTGCCATGACTGCTGCGGGCATGAAAAAGGACGCTAATCGAAACGATCTACTAGATGTACTCAGAAGTGTTGATCCAGAAGGATATTTTAATAGTAGGTTAGTGGGTCGTACCTCATATCGGATTCTACGCAATGCCCTCTACATCGTCTCTGAAGCCAATAAGTCATTAGAAAACCCTCAAGAAAAAGCGTTTGACCTATTGGACCAAAATCTTCAAGATATGCCGTTTCATGCTGGCGAACTGCATCTTCAGATTTTAACAGCTATGCTTTTTAGTGATTTTGACTTTCTACAAACAATGCAATTTTTAGTCAATTACGGTCGAGACAATGATACCTCTGCAGCTATTGCCGGTGGCATTCTCGGCGCGTTTGCTGGGTTCAAAAACCTGCCGCCAGATAAAGAACGTGTGATACGAGTGTGTAAAGATGAGTTGGACATCGACTTAGTCTCACTTGCGCATAACCTGACTACCACCTTATTGAAGTTGGAACAATAATTAACTAGACTTCATCAAGCCGAGATTCGTGCTTGACATTTCTCTATCAACCATCAATCCGATGTATCTTAGAGTTTTCGAGGTTCAAAAACCTGATATCCATGGAATACAGAAAGTAAAACGCATAGATTTAACCATTAGCCTATAGCAGAAAGTTCGTTGAGTTTGCCAGGGCACTCAATTTAAGGTTTTTGCAATGACAGAATTGACCTTATTTGATCAAAGCAAAATATTAAAACTACGATTTGCAGAATCTCATGCAGACACTTAATATTTAACGTTGAAGAAGCCTAGATCGACGGATGTCCAAATTAAGTTGAACAGTTTCATCAATGTACTTCTTATGAAAAACGAGTGAACCTCAAGGAATTAAGAAATAGGCAAAAGGGTTAAAAAAGCGAGCATTTACCCTCATAATTCTCGATCTTTGTAAACTAATACACCTACATTTGTTTACTTCTTAAAGAAAATAAAGAAAGCTGATGACTACTCAAACTCAAAGTCCTGTAATGCTCTACACCGAGCAAACACCCAATCCAGAATCACTAAAATTTGTCACAAATAAGATTTTGTATAAAGGAACGGCGGATTTTCGCGAAGAAGAATTGGCCAAAAAATGGTCTCCGATTGCTGCGGCCTTATTCGAAATGCCATACGTTAAGGGGGTTTATGTCTGCAACAATTTTGTTACCATCACAAAAGAGCTCAATTACACTTGGGAAGATATCATGTTGAAGCTCAAAGACTTCATCAAAAACTACGTCTCTGACGAGAAGACCATCATAAGCGAGGGTTTCGAACAAGCCATGCTTGATATAGAAGAGCAAAATGGTATAGGATATCAATATACTGGAGATGTGGCTGAATTAGTCAAAAAAATTAAAGAACTCATTGATACTTACGTCAAACCTGCTGTCGAAATGGATGGGGGGAATATAGAATTTAAATCATACGACGAGGGTGTAGTAACTGTTGTGCTTCAAGGTTCTTGTAGCGGTTGTCCTTCGTCAACAGTTACACTCAAAGCTGGTATTGAAGGCATGTTAAAGCGGATGGTGCCCGAAGTAAAAGAGGTGGTATCAGAAATGGGTTAATTTTAGTACCCCATAAAGTTTAAAATTCTTTCTTTCCATCGCCTTAATGGCGACATAGGCGTTATTGGTGTGGTATGATGTTCTTTCAAATCATAGGCAAAGTTTCCATTTTGAGCTAGAATGGACATTTGAAATAATTTCTGATTGATATAAAAAGAATAGTGCTTGTCATTAAGAATGCCAAAGTCAATCAAAATAACCTTTTGATTATGGTATACCATCACGTGGCCTGAGCGCTCACCATGGTAAAGTCCTATAAATTGCTGGCCCTCAAGCGGGTCATAGAAAGTTCATCTTCTCTCGCTCATAATCAGATTGTTTAAGAAATAGAAAGTTAATGCTTTACAGCATAAGGCACAATAGACGGCATGCTACTTTATTGTAAATGCTGGACTTTTAGTAGTTCCAAAAGGCAACTACATATTGACTCTTAGATGATAATTGCACAAGATAAAAACCTTATAAAGCCATAAATGAGCAATCATTTTGTCAACAAAGGTAGAAGTGCTGCTCCTTTTTTATTATACTCTACAGAGAAATACATCTCTCGCGTTAGGACAATTAAAATTTGAGTTGCTATTAAGCTCCATGCTTCGGGGATGAAAAATCAGACATTTTAATGTCAAGAAAAACTCATTTTTGAGAGGAAAGCAGCGTTATCGTTGAAAAAATAGCTGTATTGCGATGTAAAAAAGGCCATTTGCGGCCAAAATTGATCATAGCTCAATAGTTACAAATTAGAATAAAACTACCTTTGTAAACTATTTGACATTTGATATAGAGCATCAGAAAATTGGAATGAACTTTACAGAGGGGTCTTGCTTAGGATGAGTAATAATTAAAAAAAAACAGGGTACCTTTCAGTACCCTGCATAACCCCAAAAAACCAATTGAAAACAATCTATCGTTTTAAATTCTTTTTCAATAGTGTAGTAGCTCATCGCTACATACACACCTAAGACGGCAGTGAAAAAAAGAACCACATATTTTTTTTGGTAATTAATACATATTTATTACAGCTATATGCGCACAGCGCTATCTTCACTAATTATTGACTAATGGCTAAAGCAAAAATTGCATTTATCTGTACGAACTGTGGCTCACAATCTATTCGCTGGGAAGGCAAATGTCCGTCTTGTTCAGAATGGAACACACTAGTGGAGGAAGTAGTAGATAAGTCGACGGCACCATTGACCCAAAAAACTCGCAATGTTACCGTAGAGCGCCTTGCAGATGTGCAAAGTAGCCGTCAGCGGCGTCTTGCCATTCCTAGTGATCCTGAATTGAATAGGGTGTTGGGTGGGGGTATTGTACCAGGTTCTATACTCCTTATTGGTGGACAACCTGGCATCGGAAAATCGACACTGGTACTCCAATTGGCCAACCAGATTAACAAAAAGGTCCTCTATGTCTCAGGAGAAGAAAGTGCGCATCAAGTAAAGATGCGCGCAGAAAGATTGGGAGGTGCTGGTCGCGATTGTTACATCTATTGTGAAACACAGCTCCAATTAATTCTAAAACAAGCAAAAGTCTTAAATCCAGAAATACTGATTATAGATTCTATTCAAACCTTACAAACGGCAGATTTAGATAGCACGGCTGGTAGTATTAGCCAAATCAGAGAGTGTACAGCTCTCCTGCAAGAATATGCTAAGACGAGCGATGTACCCGTGCTTATCATTGGACATATAACTAAGGATGGCTCCATTGCCGGGCCTAAATTATTAGAACATATGGTCGATTGTGTCTTACAATTTGAAGGGGACCAACATCACGTCTATCGCATCTTGCGTACGATCAAAAATCGTTTTGGCTCTACTGACGAACTGGGTATTTATGAAATGGAAGGGCATGGCTTAAGGCCTGTATTAAATCCTTCAGAGCTTTTCTTGTCTCAATCAAGTGAACAACTAAGCGGAGTCGCTATCGCCTCAACACTAGAAGGTGTAAGACCACTTATGATCGAAGCGCAAGCGCTTGTCACTAGCTCCATTTACGGTACCCCTCAACGTAGCGCTACAGGCTTTGACAGTCGCAGGTTGAGCATGTTATTAGCTGTGCTTGAGAAAAAATGTGGCCTCTTTTTTGGTCAGCAAGACGTCTTTCTCAATATAGCCGGAGGCATTCGCGTCACTGACCCAGCCATAGACTTGGCCATAGTGTCTGCCTTAATATCCTCCCTTCAAGATATTTCCGTTTCTAGAAAAATTTGCTATGCTGGTGAAATTGGTTTGTCGGGAGAGGTTAGAGCTGTCAGCCGAATGGATCAACGAATACTCGAGGCGGATCGTTTAGGTTTCGAACAAATAATTGTGTCTAAATATCACGGAAAAGCCTTGCCAAAAAACAAATCTATAGATGTAAAGACAGTCGGAAAAGTAGCTGAAATGTTGGAACTGATTTTTTCATAGTAATCTTTAATATTATATTCCTCAACTTTGAACTTCGTCAACTTAAATGCCACTAATCATGAACGCTTGATCGAGCTTTCGCATCAATACCCCATATTGGCTTTTGATGGACACTGCATCTTGTGCGATCGATCTATACGAATGATTAGCGCCACCGACAAAAAACGAGTGCTGAGATATGTTAGCCTTCAAGAAGCCCTTCCGCAAGCTAGCGATTACGATACAGTGCTATTATATCGTAGAGGGAAAGTGTATGAGCGAAGTGATGTATGGCTGCAATTCATTGATATGTTAGGCGGTTGGTACCATTTATTTCGAGTCATTACTATTATCCCTAAGAGCCTGCTCAACAAGATTTATGACATTATAGCACGCAACAGATATAAATGGTTTGGTAGAATGGATCAATGCCCTATTCCTACAGGAAGACTTCAAGAACTTTTTATTCATCTCTAGTCTTAGGACAGGGAGGAGTTGTATCATTGCTAAGCAAATGATTTTTATGGATTATTACGATAAAATTCAAGAAACTGTAGGCTACCTACATAAGCGAGTGGGGATTGTGCCTCGTATTGCTATTGTCCTTGGCACTGGCCTTGGGCGTTTGGATAAAAAGATAGAAAACCCTATTCGCGTACCCTATAGTGACATCCCACATTTCCCACCCGTCACCGTCAAAGGTCATAGTGGTGAGTTAGTTTTTGGCACCATCCAAGGCCAAACTGTGGTAGCGCAAAGCGGACGATATCACTCTTATGAAGGATACGATATGAAGGAGGTCTGCTTCCCGATTAGAGTGTTTAAGTATCTTGGCGCGGAGCTATTAATTATTGCAAGTGCTACCGGTGGTATACATGAAGCGTATGAAGCGGGTGATGTTACAGTAGTCAATGATCATATCAATCTTCATCATAGCCATCCATTGACAGGGCCGAATGATGAGCGACTGGGCCCCAGATTCCCAGACATGATGCATGCGTACAGTCAGCGACTTATTCAACTATGTCATCAGATCGCCCTAGAAAAAGGAATTCAGTTATTTGATAGCGTATATGGTGGATTGCCTGGCCCCAATCTTGAGACAAAGGCAGAGTACAATTTCCTCCATACCATTGGAGCTACAGTTGTAGGCATGTCTACGGTACCTGAAATCATTGTTGCACAACACATGGGGATGGAATCTTGCGTGCTGACAGCAGTCACCAATAAATGTTTCCCAATCAGCGCGATTAAAGAAACTACACATGATGATGTCATAAGAGTAGCCAGTCAAACAGAACAGAAAATCACCTCAATCGTTATAGAGTTAATCGAACGCTGCTGAAAGGTAGAACTTCTAAAAGCGTTAACCATTTAAATAGTTAAACAACTGATTATGCACCCACTTAGAAAATATGGCGCACTTGCTTTTTGTCTTTTGATCCTTGTACATGTCGCATGCAAATCGACCAAGACTAGCGAGATAGTGAAAGAACAAGAGATAATTTCCTCCAAAAGTCTCCTATGGAAAATTGAAGGCAATAAGCTTGAGCAACCATCTTATCTTTTTGGCACCATTCATATAATACCCGCCAATGACTATTTCTTACCCGAAGGCACATTGAGTGCTATCGATAAGAGTAAGGCAGTCATGTTTGAGCTCGACATGAATGAAATGAGTGATATTTCGAAACTTATGCCGCTGATGCAAATGGCCTTTATGAAAGATGATCTCAGTCTAAAGGATCTATTGACAACCGAAGAATATGGATTGGTAAAGACGCATTTTGATAAAAAAGGCTTACCACTTTTTATGCTAGAGAGAATCAAGCCAATGTTTTTGACCGTATTTGCGAGTGCCGATTTTGATCCTGACGATCTAAAAACTGGCGAGGCTAAATCATATGAATTTGAATTTACCGAAATGGCCAATAGTGCTGGCAAGCCTATTAGCGGACTTGAGACCATCGAATATCAGATTAAGGTATTTGATGATATTCCTTATCAGGATCAAGCGAAAATGTTAGTTGAGGCAATCAAGACATCTGATATGACAGACGGCTCCTTTCAAAAAATGATTGATCAATATAAACTTCAAGATGTAGAAGGTTTATATCGACTAATACAAGGTGATGAACAGATTGCTTCACATGAGGATGCTCTATTGACAAAAAGAAATCAAAATTGGATTCCCATTATGAAAGAAAAAATGAGTCAAGAACCCATATTTTTTGCAGTGGGAGCAGGGCATCTTGGTGGCCCCAATGGCGTTATTTCTCTTCTTAAGAAGGAAGGATATATTGTTAGCCCATATAAAGGATAATGGCGCAGATCATTTCATTACATGGACATACGCCAGGGATTGCAGATAATTGCTGGTTGGCACCAGATGCAACGATCATCGGGAATGTCCAGATAGGAGAATTTTCAACCGTTTGGTTTAAGGCTATTATTCGAGGCGATGTTTGCCCAATTCGAATCGGCGCCACCTCTAATATTCAAGATGGCGTCATTATTCATGGTACCTATCAAAAGTCAGAAACAAACATCGGCGATGAAGTATCCATTGCGCACGGGGCGATCATTCATGGATGCACAATAAACGATCGCGTACTTATTGGCATGCGCGCGGTGATAATGGATCATGCCGTCATAGAGCCCAATGTTCTTGTTGCAGCGGGGGCAGTCGTCTTAGAAGGAGCACATCTGAAATCAGGATTTATCTATGGGGGCACTCCCGCTAAAATCATCAAAGAACTCAATCCAGAGCAGATTCAGTTTCATATCACCCGCACTGCCAATGCCTACGTTACATATGCTGGCTGGTATCAAGAAGAAAATTGACGACAACGCTAGATGAAACCATTCCGTGAGTATAGACACAAAGCGAAGGTTTTCATTCTTCGGCCTGAGCTCCAATAACCACGACCCATTCTCCTTTAAGACTAATGCCGCTTTTTAACAACAAAACCAGTTCTTCGGCACTACCTCGGTGAAGGGTTTCGTATAATTTACTGATCTCTTTTGCTAATACTACCTTCCTTTGTGGGTTTAAATACTCCGATATTTCTTCTACACATTTCTGTATTCTATGTGGGGATTCATACAAAACAATAGTACAGTCCATCTTCGAAAGATACTTCCATCTCGTCTGACGCCCCTTTTTCTGCGGAAGAAATCCTTCAAAATAAAAGCGATCGGAGGGTAATCCGCTCATAGCTAGTGCGGCTATGACTGCACTAGCACCAGGAAGACATGATACTTTAATACCTGCATCATGGCAAGCGCGAACGAGTAAAAAGCCCGGATCTGAAATGGCAGGGGTACCCGCATCAGTGATGAGGGCGACATCCTTTTCTTCTGCACGTAGCTCTTCAATGATTTTTTCGACAATGCGATGCTCATTGTGAGCATGATAAGAGCGCATCGGAGTTTGAATACCAAAATGCTTCAACAAGATGCCACTATTACGGGTATCTTCAGCTAAAATAAAGCTTACCATCCCTAGCACTTCAATCGCTCGTGGGGTCATATCGTTAAGGTTGCCGATGGGCGTGGGAACTAGGTACAACATTCCTTATTAATTCAAGATATTAATCTCAAAGCTAATTATTCCTCATAGCGCAACAAGCATGAACACACTTTTATCGTTAATAGAGGCACGTTCAATACAAAACCAAATCAGCCGAATTCGTTAAAATAAGACTTACTCTTGGGCAACCCAACGAATCGTCAACATTAACGGTATAACTTTTGTAACGGTATAACTGAATACTCTGAGCGATGAACAATTCAACTATTCTTACATCAATGATCATTGGTATGGTGATATGTAGTCCTGCACTCAGCATCCAGGCCCAAATAGCCAATGATGACTGCGGATCTGCCATAGAGCTAGATTTACAACAAGCCTTTTGCTCGACACCACGGGACTTCAATAATATTATGGCAACCGCCTCTGTACAGACAATTCCGACATGCTGGAATATGAACGACGGTGATCGAGATGTATGGTATTCATTTAAGCCTCGACAGTCTGGTGCTTTAATTCAATTATTTGGAGAAACGGACAGAGGGGTCGAGTCACTCGATAATGCCGCAATTGCAATCTATAGCGGCAATTGTGCTAATCTGACATTGGTCTTGTGCACAAATGTTTCGGTAGGTCGAGAAGACCTCCTCGAACGAACCTTAGCAAATCTACAGCTCGGAAGTCGATATTATATTCGCGTGAGCAGCTCTGCGGCCTCGGTGGGAACATTTCAGCTTTGTGTCTCAACTTTTACTACTCGTCCTAATCCTGAGCAAGATTGTCCAGACGCCGTCATTTTATGCGATAAGAGCAGTTTTAATGTAGAAAGATTGCTAGGCGGTGGTCGCGATGATGACGAAGCGTTTGGCACGTGTCTTAGTAACCCTCAGTCTAACCTTGCTTCTGAATCAAGCTCGACGTGGTACAAATGGACAGCAAGAACCTCTGGGTCACTAACCTTCACATTGACTCCAAATAATTTTAATGATCCAGAGGAGGACTTGGATTTTGTAGTCTTCAGACTTCCTAATGGTATCGATAATTGTAATAATAAAGAAGTGTTACGTTGCATGGCTTCTGGAGAAACCGCTGGACTAAGCGCCGCGCAAAATGCACGTTGTTTTGGCCCTACTGGCCTCAGAGATAGCGCCAGAGATTTCGTTGAAACTTCGGGCTGCAGCCCAGGAGATGATAATTTTTTAGCACCGCTTGATATGATTGCAGGAGAGAGCTATGCTTTGATGATCAATAATTTTAGTAATAGTGGTCAAGGCTTTAGCATTACATTTGGAGGATCGGGCACTTTTGAAGGGCCAAATCCGGCTTTTGAAGTTCAATCATTAGGTTCAGGATTAGCTTGTGATAATCTTTTACGACTTACTGATATAACTATTAATGCCTCTGATCCTATAACAGATTATCAATGGACATTTGGCGAAGATGCTTCACAAACTACTGCATCTGGACAAGGGCCTCATCAAGTAAGTTACAGCTCTCAAGGAACAAAAATAGCTTCCCTTACAGTGACCACAAGTCGTGGATGTTCAGTCACTCAAATACAGGAAATTAACATTGGTAGCTGTTGTGATGAAGCAAATAACAGTTTAACGTTAGAGGCTGACATACGTGATCTGACTTGTTATGACAGTGGCGATGGCTTCCTCACGATCAGGGCTGGTAGTGGTAGCCCATTGTATTTGTACTCGATTAACGGAGCGAACTTTACTCCTAACGACCGTTTTACAATGCTTGATGCTGGTAATTATACTATTACCGTTCAAGACAGAAAAGGCTGCGAATTGAATCGAGTATTTGAAATAAATGAGCCAGAAGAGATGATGCTTTTTCTGATGCGCGCGTTAGACACTGTGCCCCTCGGTTTTGGCACAAGTCTTTCCTCAGAGTATACTCCATCAGATAGAATTGTGACGTATACTTGGACACCGATTGAGATTTTGAGTTGTACGGATTGTCCTGATCCTAATGTTACTCCACCGGGCACCACTACATATACACTTACTATTGTGGATCAAGATGGGTGTACAACTAGTGCGGACATAACGATTTTTACAACTGATGACAAACCATTCTATGCCCCTAATGCCATCTATCGCGGCTCGACCACTAATGGCAGGTTTAAGATTTTTTCGAATATTGCTGTCAGCGAAGTAGAAAAAATCGTCGTATATGATCGATGGGGCAATATGCTATATGAAGAAGAAAATTTCGATATTAACTCACCCTTTTATATAGGTTGGGATGGCACCATAAATGGCCAAGAATTAGATCCGGGCATTTATGTTTGGGTCGCCAAAGTAAGATTTGTAGATAACGAAGTGACCGTATACTCTGGAGACTTTACGATATTTGACTAATGAGACGTTCAATTTTTATAGTTGTATTGCTGTTAAGTCTCTTGATCGCATGTAAAGAGGACGCGCCTTATGATCTCGCCACTGAAATTATCGATGGTACTCAAGAATCCGCAACGGATATAGTAATGACGTTTTCGGATAGTGGCCGTGTCAGTTTTAGGATTTATAGCCCATGGCTCAAAAAAATTGAACAAGACAATCGCCTAATAGAAGAGTTCCCAAATGGCTTATTGATAGAGTTTTACGATGAGAACTTAGAAGTTAATTCATCCGTCTATGCAAATTATGCCAAACATATTGGTGCTGACGGCATCATGCACCTGCGCGATAGTGTGGTATTCGTCAATACGGCTCAAGACCGAATCGAGTCAAACAGCATCATTTGGGATCAATCTAACAATCAAATTAGCACGACCAAATTCTTTAAGCTCATTCGCAGCGCTACAAAGGATACCATCTTTGGCATTGGCATGCATTCACGACTTGATTTTTCGCGGATGGAGGTCACTCAGTTTGAAGGTAAAAGCCAATACAACAGACTAAACGAATGATCCTGAACAGTCATTCTTATTGGGAGCCAACATTATCCCTACCATTCATCATCAAATTCTTCGAGATCATTTTTGCTTGGCAAAGCATATGTTTCGCAATCAAGCTCTATTCCAATATTTTCAGGAATCGCAAATCGCAAGTGATAATCATAGCCCGAGCTTTTATCATCTTCTAATCGCTTGATAAAACTCATAAAGAAAGGTCTTGCCATAACGGCTCCTTGTCCTAAATCGAGTGAACGAAATCGTATCCAAGAGTTTTCTCCACCAACCCACGTCCCCACAACGAGATTCGGAGTGATTCCCATAAACCAACCGTCTACATGATCATTCGTCGTACCGGTTTTGCCGCCAAAATCTGACTTCAATTGGTTACTTAAATGACTCGTGACATACTTCAGCATTTCAATCATCACATAGCTCACATTTTCGGGCAACACGCGCTTTTGGCTTACCTGTCCATTAAACAATACACGCCCATGTTTATCTTCTATACGTTCTATCACTTGCGGCCTATTAGTAATCCCTTTGTTGACAAAAGTGGTGTAAGCTGAAGTCATCTCATATACCGACAATGTTGGAGAGCCTAAAGCAATAGAGGGATATGCAGGAATTCTACCTTTCTCAATACCCATATCCTCGGCAAGTGAAATGACTTCTTTTACACTACCAAGTTGCTTTATTATCCAAATCGACACAGAGTTCAGTGATTGCTTAAGTCCTTCTTTGAGGGTTACGGGTTGATTGCTAAAAGATCCTCGTGTATTCTTCGGACTATAACTTTGATGAATGGCAAAATCTCCTTCACCGGGAGAAATCGTGTATTGTATATCATCGACAGGAAAACAAGGTGAGTAGCCATTCATCACGGCCGTTGTATAGATGAATGGCTTGAAAGTAGAACCAATCTGTCGATGGCTCGTGACATGGTCGTACTTCCATTTTTGGAAATCACTGCCGCCCACCCAGGCTCGAACGAATCCTGTCTGAGGCTCTATAGCCAAGGATCCTATCTGAAGGAACATAGACATATATTTGATGGAATCGATCGGACTCAACATGCGCTCTATTACGCCATCATAACTGTAAAGTTTCATTTTGTAGGGCTGTGAAAAATCTCTTTGAACCGCTTTCTCAAGCCTTGACCATTGCTCCTTCACAAGTGGCCATTGCGAAGAGGAAAGCACGCGATCATACACTTCTTTTTGTTGGGTATTGATTTGTTCATTTTTTAATAGCTCGGCCAAATAGTTTTTATCTGCCTCTGCTCTGTATAGACGTCTGATATCCGCGTTCCATAAGCGGCTGTTATCGATTTCTGACAGTATTTTTTGGGTAATATCCTCTAAAAAGGCCCTTCTTAAACGCTCATAGCGGTCGGTATTTTCGACCGTGGCACTAAGCTTTGCATTTCTTGAAGCTTGTTCTTTCTTATCTGCATCATAGGTCCAAGGATCCTTGCCTTTCCACGATTCAAAGAAATGTTTTTGTATTGTCCGCATGTGCTCTTTGGCCGCAGCCTCTGCATGGCGCTGATATTGAGCATTAATCGTCGTATATATCCTGAGGCCATCGACATCAAGATCATAATCATCGCCCCCTGATTTAGTAATTCCGTTTTCATTCAAGATAGTACGTACATGCTTTTTCAATTCTGACATGAAGTGTGGGGCGAGTCCGTTATAGTTTTGACCTGGATTAAATCGACTAACATCTATTGACTTGGCACGCAATTCCTTGTATTGATCAAGTGAAATGAAATCACGTTTGGCCATTTGTCTTAGCACTACATTGCGCCGATTCGTGGCATTTTCCGACTTTGTTTTTGGATTGTAGATATACGGATTCTTGAGCATCCCAATGAGTACGGCTGCTTCTTCTTGACTTAGTTCTGACTGTTCTTTACCAAAATACACTTGCGCTGCGGCATTGACTCCATTGGCATTGTAGAGGAAGTCAAACTTGTTGAGAAACATGGCAAGAATCTCCTCTTTTGTGAATCTACGTTCGAATTCTACGGCGATGACCCATTCTTTCATCTTTTGCCAAATACGCTTAATAGTATTCCCTGATCGTTCAGAAGTAAAAAACTGCTTCGCCAACTGTTGTGTAATTGTGCTAGCGCCACCGCGTGTACCCAAGAACGCTACAGCTCTTCCTGTGCCTCGCATATCTATACCACTATGTTCAAAAAATCTATGATCCTCTGTAGCAATCAGCGCATCGATTAAGTGGGGAGATAAATCTACAAAATTGACCCAACTGCGATTTTTTCTAAAGTAACGATCTAGTTCCAAGCCTTTTTGATCATAGACCACTGTTGCTTCTTCATATTTTGGATTCTCCAGATCAGAGGTGTCGGGCATTTTCGTCCGTGCTACATAAAAAAACATAGCGAATCCAACCAACATCGCCCCAAAAACTGAGCCCCACAACACCTTAATCAACCAACTGTACCTCAGCTTTCCGAATAGCATTTTATCCATCTTGCAATAACTCCTGATTGTTATGATTTATTTCATTCCTATAAGCCTTAACGCCATAAAGCCTCATTTATTAAATCCTTACTTACGTGAAAGCACCTTTGTACACTGATTCGTAAATGGACTATCATGACTCATTATTCACGGTAAAGTGTACAAATAAGAATCAGGGAGTGGCAGGATTAACGCTAAGCCGTCATCTTGGTTAATTATGTCTCAAGAAATTTTGACTATTGAATACCTCATTAATAAGTAATACTATGATGAGAGAATCCCCTAAAATTTGAATGGCAGCCGCCATTTTGTCAGTTGGGTTCTAGTGGCACAACCTTTGAACAGTTATAAAACATTCATAAAAAAATAGCAAAACATGGCAAAAGGTCAGATTTCAGTACAAACGGAAAATATTTTTCCCATCATTAAAAAGTTTCTATACTCAGATCAAGAAATATTTTTGCGCGAACTCGTGTCCAATGCGGTAGATGCCACCACTAAACTTAAAACACTTGCTTCTAAAGGCGAATTTAACCATGAGTTGGGCGAATTGACCATTGATATTTCCATTGAAGATGGCAAGCTTATTATAAAAGATCGAGGTATCGGCATGACGGAAGAGGAGGTAAATCGCTACCTTAATCAAGTAGCCTTCTCATCGGCCTCAGAATTTTTAGAGAAATATAAAGATGAGGCCAATATCATTGGTCATTTTGGGCTTGGGTTTTATTCAGCCTTTATGGTTGCAACTAAGGTAGAAGTGAAAACAAAGTCTTTCAAAGAAACGCCAGCCGTCTTATGGTCGTGCACGGGTGATCCTGAGTTTGAGATTGAACCTTCAGATAAAGAGGATAGAGGAACAGAAATAATCCTCCATATTGGCGAAGACTGCAAAGAATACCTAGAAAAAGAGAGAATAGAAAGCCTATTACAGAAGTACTGTAAATTTTTACCATTTCCAGTACGATTTGGCACAAAGACTACATCTAATTGGGAAGGCGAAGGAAAGGATCGCAAGGAAATCAAAACAGAAGAAGAAAATATTATCAACTTCAAAGAACCACTTTGGAAAAAGTCGCCAAATGAACTTAAGGACGAAGATTATAAGGATTTTTACAATCATTTATATCCCTATGGCGTGCCTCCGCTTTTTTGGATTCACCTCAATATCGATTTCCCATTCAAACTGACCGGAATATTATATTTCCCAAAGGTTGGGAATGCAATAGAAGTTCAAAAAAATAAAATTCAGCTTTATAGTAATCAGGTCTATGTCACAGATAATGTGTCGCAAATAGTGCCAGAATTCTTAACCTTACTCCACGGTGTCATTGACTCGCCAGACATCCCGCTAAACGTATCACGAAGTTATCTTCAAAGTGATGCGAACGTTAAAAAAATCACCTCGTATATCACCAAAAAAGTAGCCGAGAAACTACATTCTTTATTTAAGGAGGATAGAAAGGCTTATGAAGAAAAATGGCCAGAGATTAGCGTTTTTGTAAAATACGGCATTATCTCTGAAGAAAAATTTGATGAGAAAGCCCGTAGCTTCGTCTTGCTACAGAATGTAAAAGATGAATTTTATACTTTAGAGGAATACAATGAAAAGATAAAAGAACTTCAAAAGGATAAACACGATAAGCTAATTCATCTGTATACGAATGATCCTAAAGCTCATCATAGCTTTGTCGAATCAGCCTCTTCATACAGCTACGACGTGCTAAAGATGGATAACATCATTGATAATCATTTCATGCAACATCTTGAGCAAAAGGGTGGCGAAATAACCTTTGTACGCGTTGACAGCGATACTGTCGATAATCTTGTACAAAAGGATGAAGAAAAGACTTCCATCTTAAGTGATAAAGAAAAAGAAAAAGTTGAAGAAATATTCAAATCAGTAATGCCCGAAAAGGGGGCACCGTACTTGGACCTTAAGCCCATGTCGCCTAATGACCATCCTGCAATTATTACACGTCCGGAGTTTTTGAGGCGAATGAAAGAGATGCAGCAGTTTCAATCCATGGGTTCGAAAGACGATGAATTTGATTTTCATAATTTGGTAATTAATACGAATCATCCATTGATCGCCGAGAAGTTACTAAAAATGAAAGGGAGTGACCGCAAGGCAGAATTTGCACAATATCTCTACGATATTGCCAAGTTAAATCAAGGTATGCTCAAGGGAGAACAACTCTCTTCCTTTATAAAAAGAAGTTTGGAGTTTGTCTCTTAAACCTTGAACCCAAAAACAAAAGGTCTGTAAAATCCGTGTAGACGTAGAATTGCCTCAACGAATTCCGTTGGGGCAATTTTATTCAATTGGTTAGGCTTGCTTAATTGATAACTATGTATCATTAGTATTTAAGTTCTAAGGATGGGCAGACACCCATATTTCGCCATCCTCATAGACCTCCTTTTTCCAAATCGGTACGGTTCTTTTAAGTTCGTCAATGGCATATTGACAAGCTTCAAAGGCGGCTATTCGATGTGGTGCGACAGCGATAATGACTACTGGAATCTCTCCAATAGCTAACATGCCCTTGCGATGAGCTATTAGTAGATGAACCACAGGCCATCGATCGAGACAATTTTGGGCAATTTTGTTCATCTCTTTGAGCGCCATCGCGTCATATGTTTCAAAAATGAGTTGCTTTACCTTTCGTCCGTTGGTTTGATTGCGAACGGTACCAATAAAACTCACGATTCCTCCTGCCTCATCAGAACATACTTTTTGCAGCAATTCGGTTGGCTGTAATGCAGATTCGTGTAAACTTACCAATATCATCGGCACACATTTATCCTCCACTTACAGGGGGTATCAACACGACCTCTGTACCGTCAATAATTATAAAATCATCTTCTCTATATTCATCCCCCGTGGCAATTGCCAAAGAATTAAGCTTTGATAAAGACGGGAACTGCCGTATCAAATGAGCTCTTAAATCAGCCACTGAAATGACATCCTTCTCCATTTCAATTTGATCTGAAGTAACAATGTCGCGGCAAATGCCAAATCGAAGGAGGTCAATTTTCATAAGGCACAAAATTAGTAGGTTTAACTATTCTTGAGTGCAAAAACGGCATTAAATACGTCGTAATGCTCTTGAGCACATTTACTCCAAGTAAACTCTGCCGCCCGCAGCAATCCCTTTCGGACATATTCATTACGAACCGCCTGATCGGTATCCATTACTTTCATGGCAGTGTATAATTCCTCAACGCTAAAAGGATCAATCAACCAAGCTGCATCGCCCGCCACTTCTTCTGTGCCTGTAAATTTAGAAGTAATAACAGGACAGCCACTGGCCATAGCTTCTAAAATGGGTAGACCAAAACTTTCATGAAAAGTGGGAAAAACAAAACATTTGGCCCGTGCATACAGCTCTGCTAGCTCAAGCATCGTCTTTCCATCCGTCGTAAGATTGATGCGACGATCCTCTATGACTTTATCAAAATGCGGTAGATGCAAACGCAATCCAGTCTTCGTCCGCAATTGTCTGAAGGCTCTGATTATTAAATCTATATTCTTGACCGGTTGATATTCTGAAATAGATAGAAATTCATTGACCCGAGCATGATCATTCTGTGGGGTAAATAATGCATGATCTACGCCATGGTATATCATCTCTATTCGATCCAGTGGAAATTGATAGACTTCATGGATTTGCGCTACAGCTGTATGCGAAACAGTAATAAGTCTCGATACCCTCTTCTCAAAACGGTGCCAGCGAGCCACCAAGGCTTGTTTAAGCTCATTTAAGTGGTTTTCCATTTCAGTACTTAGATTGGGTTCTGTATATACGAAAGGGCGCACTCCATGAACAGTCACGATTAGAGGCTCAGTGCGCTCATCCCAAAAATACTCCGGAAACCATAGACCCGACAAAAAGGGATGCCATAATAGGTCAAAAGATTGTGTCGAAAGTTCTTCTTCATTGGCAAAAAGGGAATACTCAACCCCCATTTTATCAAATTTTTTGACAACATTATCTATGTAATTAACGAAGCTATACGGAAGGGGAGGTGAAGGATAAAAGATGCCGAGCTTCATAGGAAGTTGTTAAACGTGCGGTTTTGTTTGGCTTTTTCCAAGTGCTAAGCCTATATTTCAGACTCAAATGTCACACCTTGTCTTCATTGAACAATAATATTAGTCAAAATAGTATCATTTTTCACATTGGTTTGCCTAAATGTGGTTCTACAGCCATTCAATCCAAGCTATTCGAACAACAAACTTATCTACGCTCAAAGGGTATCTATTATCCATTAGATCACATCATAACGGATCAATATGGCCCTAACCATCGCTTTTTAACGGAGATATTAAAAACGAATTCTAATGAGGCCGAAGCAATTGTGCAATCCATATTGGATGTGGCTATTCAATCCTCTTGCACGACAACCATTCTATCGCACGAAGGTCTTACAAACCATTTCGTAGATATTCGGGATCATTTTTTTGCACTGTTGGCCTCCGTTAACAAAACTCATACCATTAAAATATTGCTCGTATATCGACCGCTCAAGCACTTCTTTTATGCCTACTACAAACAAAATATTGTTAACCCGCCGACCAATGATTCGCTCGGCTATGGCAGCCAATTAATGCCCATTGAATTTTTTACACTCCCGAGAGTGCAACAACTGCTTCGTGTCGGAACCATGATGTCAGATTTACTCTATAACTGCCCATTCGCGGAGCTGAACGTTTTACCCTATGGTGCTACCACCTTGCTCGATGGGCTCAATGCTTATCTTGGCATTGACTTGCCTGCTGGTACTTTCAGAAAGAATGTTTCCTTATCCGATGGAAGTACTGAACACATACGAAGTCAAAACCACTTGTATTTTGACAATTTACCTCAAAGAGAAAAATGGATAAATGCATTAAAACTCCGCCCAGAGGGGGACGCTTCATTTCACTATAATGACCCCATCCTCGATCTAACCTTAGACCTATTCGATCAAGAAAATCGAGAAATCTTAGGCTCCTTTTTTCTATCGTAGCTGGCAGATTATGCATGAAATCCCCTTTTGTTTCAACCCCAGTTCAGCTTGCTTTTTTGAATTGACTCGCGGACAAGTTTGATAGAAAAGAAATGCTGATAGGATTCAAAAAACCAAATTGCTTATTTTCGCGTTCGCTTTACAAAAACTTTGCTGTGTATAGGATGTGTAAATCGCTCATTAGTATAAAAGTGATTGGTGATAATTCAATCCTTTGAGCCATTATGACAGATGTTGCAACAATGTACCGACCCTTAGTAGAAGCGAAGATTGCACAATTTGGCTATTTCGCTCTGCCGATTTTTGATCAGGCAACTACTTACCCCATAGGCATACCAATACTAGCAAAGAAAAAATGCTGCAAAAAGTATAAAAAAGGGAAACGCTGCAAGAATTGCCCAAAACGATAGAGCCTGTCAGGTACTTAAGGCTTAAGCTTCTTTACCAACTCCAACAGATAGTACGTCTTTATCAAATAAATATAGTCCACTCTTATCATCGCCGATTAGCTCCAACTTATCGTTGAGCGTTCGAGCTAATCCCTCTTCTTCAATCTGCTCAGACACATACCATTGCAAGAAATTGTATGTCGCATAATCCTTCTCCCCTAAGGCAATATCTACCACCTTATTGATACTAGCGCTCACATATTCTTCATGATGCAGCAATTCTTTGAAGGCATGCTTTATACTAGGGAAGGTGAGTTGAGGCTGCACCAAAGCAGGCACCACTGCAAAACCACCCCTTTCATTAATAAACTTGATCAACTTTAGCATATGCATACGCTCTTCGTCGCTGTGTCGATAAAAGAAGGACGTGATGTTATCAATGCCTGGCTGAATCTCCGCCCATGAGGCCATAGCCAAATATACTTGTGAGGATTGAGCTTCTATTTTTACTTGCTCATTGAGCGCATCTTGAACTAGCTTTGATAACATACTACTTTATTACTTTATGAAATGAGGACTACTTTTTTGATCGTACAAAGGTAGCCTATGAAATGTATCTAACAATAAATTTTGACCATGGTTGAATAATCCCGATTGAAAAAAGACACCTTTGGGCAAAAATCATCCAAAATAGTTAACAATAATCACTCTCATAGCTTATTGCATTACCGTCAGTAAATATAACTTTTAGGTCATGGATCGATATAAAAGACAAACCTGATAAGTATTACCTTTGCACCCATCCAATATTAAGCGTCTATGACAAAAGTGAATGTCGGAATAGCTCAAATGAGTTGTGTAAACGATAAAGATGAGAACCTCAACAAAGCCATTGCCAATGTGCGTGACCTTGCAGCTAAGGGAGCACAAATTGTTTGTCTACAGGAACTCTTTACATCCTTATATTTTTGTGATGTCGAAGATTATGACAATTTCTCATTAGCAGAATCGATACCTGGCCCTTCGACTGATCAACTATCGGAGGTAGCTCGTGAATGTAGCGTGGTGATCATCGCCTCACTATTTGAAAAAAGAGCTCAAGGACTTTATCATAACACCGTAGCCGTACTAGATGCTGATGGTACATATCTCGGTAAATATCGAAAGATGCATATACCCGATGATCCGTCGTTTTACGAAAAGTTTTATTTCACACCAGGGGATTTAGGATATAAAGTGTTTAAGACAAAATTTGCCACCTTTGGCGTATTAATCTGCTGGGATCAATGGTATCCAGAGGCGGCACGTATTACATCGCTCATGGGTGCCGAAATACTTTTCTACCCTACGGCGATCGGCTGGGCAACTAGCCAAGACGAGATAACCAATCAAGAACAATACAATGCCTGGCAAACCATTCAGCGCAGCCATGCGGTGGCGAATGGCGTGCACGTGGTCAGTGTCAACAGAGTAGGGTTTGAGCAAGAAGGAGCGATGAAGTTTTGGGGTGGCTCATTTGTCAGCAATCCTTTTGGCTCTGTGCTCTATCAAGCTCCTCACGAACAAGAAATAAATCATCTCCAAACTATAGACCTTAGTAAGACAGATAGTTATCGTACGCATTGGCCATTCATGCGCGATCGCCGCATAGATTCTTATCAGCCGATCACTCAGCGTTATATCGATTAATTGCTGCCAATGATGACACAGGATATACCCACTCCCCGACAGTTAGGTTATTATTTTCCTCCCGAATGGCATCCACACAAAGCAACATGGCTCAGCTGGCCGCACAAAGAAGATAGCTGGCCGGGCAAGCTTCAAACAATCTTTCCACGCTATGTAGAGTTCATTAAATATCTGAGTTTAGGTGAGCAAGTTTGTATCAATGTGGCTGACCAAATAATGGAAGATCAAGCTATGAGACTCTTGTCTCATGCTGCTGTAGATCTGGATAAAATACATTTCTATCATCATCCTACGAACGATGCCTGGTGTCGAGATCATGGCCCAGCTTTTTTACTTCATCCAGATGGGCACAAGGCTATTGTCGATTGGGGATTTAATGCTTGGGGGGGCAAATATCCACCGTTTGATCTTGATGATGTTATCCCGAGCTTGATTGCCAAGGCGCTTAGTCTACCCTGCTATTACCCTAATATTGTCATGGAAGGCGGGTCAGTAGAGTTCAACGGTGCTGGCACACTACTGACAAGTCGTTCATGTTTGCTCAATAAAAATCGTAATCCCTATCTCAATCAATCACAAATAGAAAACTATTTGAGAGAATACTACAATGTAGAGCAAGTACTTTGGGTCAGTGATGGTATCATCGGCGACGATACTGACGGCCATATCGACGACACCATTCGATTTGTCAATGCAGATACAGTAATAACCGTGATCGAATCAAATCGTGCAGATGAAAACTATCCAATTCTCCAACAAAATCTAAACGAATTAAAGAAGATGAGACTGATCAATGGTCAAAAATTAACCATTGTCGAAATACCGATGCCGGATCCCGTAGTATTTGAAGATCAACGACTACCCGCAAGCTATGCGAACTATTATATCTCTAACCTTCATGTGATCGTACCTACCTACAGGTGCGCAAATGACCAAGTAGCCATAGATATTATTCAATCCTGTCATCCCGAGAGAGAAGTTATTGGTATTGACTCTACGGATATCATTTGGGGTTTGGGCAGCTTTCATTGTATGAGCCAGCAAGAGCCAGTTGGGTTGATAAGGTAAAGTGGTAATTTCCCTAGGTCATCTGCAAGAACAGCCATTTAATATTAAATATTTCGAAAACGCGACATGTATTCCTGCACATGCCCTTATAGTTCAATGGATTGCACATTGCTCAGCTTCATTGTTGAAATTGCATCTCCTGTCTAATTTTTTGAAAAACCACTTTGCTTCTCAATGCTTTGAATACAGGATCTATGCTCGTAAACAAAGCAACCCCCACTTCATTCTTTAAAATTGCCTGCTCTAAATAATGGATTGACCTTTCTTCATCGTCTCTTGCCGAATAAATCATGGCTATAAATAAATTAATGTGATGTTCTCCTTCAGACATACGAGATTCAAGCTCCTTTAAATAATAATTTGACCTTGCTTTGTCACCCATCTCCCAATAAGTATTTGAAAGATAAGCATTCGTAAATGCCATAGGTATCTCTTAGTCCTCATATGCCCTTTGTAAATATTTTAATGCCATATCATACTTACCACCATGATAATAACTCCATCCTAAAAAAGTATTGTAATAATTGTTATTACTCTTTCCAACGGTTTTCAACAATACCTTCTGAGCCTCTTGATATTTTCCCTCAATCATATAAACATTTGCCTTGTCCGATGACAAAAGAAAATTTTCCGGATCAAGCGACATTGACAAATCAATAGATTCTTTAGCCTTTTCCAGATCTAAGAGCGCAACATATGTCGAGGTAATAATACATGTACAAAAATTCGTTGGAATTCGTGGCCATGACTTAAGCTTCATTGCCATTTCAATATCTGATTTGGCATCTTCCACTTTATTGCGATAAAACAAATTCAACGACCCTCTTACCAAATACGTATCTGAGCTTTTCGGTTTAATCTTGAATGACTGTTCTAGAAGTGGAGTCATCTTTGCAAAATAGCTATTTCCCTAGCGCCTCTAATTAATATTTGTACCGATAAATGGAGTTAATTATTGCAATTATTCCAAAAATTATAAAAGGAACACTCTTAAAATATAGTGCCGCTATAAATATTATAAAAGAAAGAATAATATTAGCTACTGCAAACTTTTTATTAAAATTAGACATGATTTCGGCCTTTAATTAAGTTCCTTGCAAGAAATTCCAATGGCATAAATAGAAGCATCAGAGATAAGACTATTCATACATTCCATTTAGCTATATATCTTTACTTGAACCTAACATGTCTCTAAACAAGAATTCCATTAGATATGCTAAATATACGCTACCTGCACATACAACGTACCGTTGTTCCAAAAAAAAATAAGGGGCGACATATGCACCCCTCATTCTCCATAATTATATGATCCTTTACTTCTTCCTATCTGAATGAATCAGGTCTTTCGAGTAATGTTAGGCTCAACTTTTTCTCTTTGCCCTCCCTGAGTACTGTAAGTTCAACAATGTCGTTTGGCTCATAAAAATGTAGTAATTGCAACAAGTCATTCATCGATCTAATACGAGCGCCATTTAACTTAGTTACAATATCACTCTTTGATAAACCAGCTTTCTGCGATGGCCCTCCAACAGCAACATCTTCTATCAAAGCACCTTCCTCTGCATCCAATATTCTCGCGCCCATATACGCCTTAGAGGCTCGATTTGCACTAGGGCCAAAGAACACGGCATTACCTCGAGGACCGCTAAAATGCGCCCCGCCCATAGCATCATCCATCAGTATTTCCACTTCTCTTTCGATCTCCCCATTTGGTGTAAATCGCATTTTCATACCTCTCATTTTTTCTCTTCCATCATCATTGTCATGATTCCATTCCATGTTGTCCATGTTCAGTTCTATCCTCTTCGACTTCCCATCTGTCCATTCATGCTCCGAGTCGTCGTTCATAGTAATGATCTTGATCTTCTTACTTTTAGATGATCTTTCATTATCATCAAAGTTGATATCGACACCCTCTTCTTCTAGCTGTTTCTTAATGTCTTCAGGGATGGTGCCGTCGTCTTCCCAAGCGATCACCTTCTCCTGACCATCGGCTAGGATACTTACCTTAATATTTCGATCACCATTCTCTGTAGAAATATTGACAGAAACTTCCTTTTGTTTTGTAACCTCAGTGGTTTTCTTCTCAATAGATTGAGAAAAAATTGGATAGGCTATCAATAACCATCCGAATAGAAAGCAGATTTTTTTCATTGCAGGCAGATTTTTTTAATGATTTAATGTTTAAAAGAAATGTACGATTGTATAACGCGTTATCAAATGTAGTTACGCCATCAATATGCTAGTCTTAATAAAACTTTAAAGTATTTACATTGAGCAAAATAAAACGTAATAAATCTAATCGCACAAAGGCATATTATTTGGGCGGAGCCAAGGCCATGAGCGAATTTATTGGCCGCAACATACAGTATCCTAGCGCCGCCCTTGATGCTAACATTCATGGCACTGTCGTGATTAAGCTTCATATTGACCATAAAGGTTCGGTGACAAAGACTACGCTCATAGCCGGCATCGGAGCTGGTTGCGATGAAGAAGCTTTACGCGTCAGTAGCCTATTGGTCTTCTCAACACCCAAAACACCGCATGGAGGCAGAGTCTTTTATGCCAAAACAATTAATATTCATTTTTCCTCTCCTTTCTTCCCAAGCAACAATAACACACGCGTAATTGATGAATTAAGTCAAAAGCAGCCAACCCACAGCCAAACATTGGAGCAAAACTCCTCGGACGACCCCAACTCCTCATATACAAAGATTCAGAATCCATAGCCATATTATTGGTTACATGCACAAAGTCAAGACACAAATAATGTACTTGAAGCCCAATTTTAGTCCTAAAATGTGTCGTAGCATCTCATTAGTCTTATTTGTCTAAAGAAAGTATTATATTTGTCATCCGATTGGTGAAGAGGGGACAAAAAGTTCCCTTTTTTTATATCTGAAATTTTGCTTAGCTGATGCTAGAAGACTCGTTGACAAAGGTCCTTGAAGAATTGTTTGATCAGGAAGATTACAAGCACTGTTTTTTGGTAGACATTGAAGTTAAGCCAAAGTCAAAAGTAGAAGTGTACATAGATGCGGATGATGGTCTGACTCTTGGTGTTTGTCAAAAAATAAGCCGTTATCTCGAAGGTTTTATTGACGAAAACAATTGGCTTGGGGAGAAATACATTTTGGAAGTTTCATCCCCGGGTATCGAAAGACCCTTGAAATTTTTGCGACAGTATAAGAAAAACATTGGTCGGACATTGAAAGTAAGCCTAAATGAGGGCAAAAACGTCGAGGGGAAATTGACTCAAGTAACAGATGTAAATATTGTGTTACAAGACAAGAACTCCTCGCAAGAAATAGCGTTAAATAATATTACTAAAGCACAAGTTATTGTGAGTTTTAAATAGTTTCTATGAATCTGATCGAATCATTTTCAGAATTTAAGGCCGGAAAAAATATCGACAGGCCTACCATGGTAAGAGTGTTAGAAGATGTATTTCGGACGCTTATCAAAAAGAAATATGGCACTGACGAGCATTTTGACATTATTGTCAACACGGCAGGCGACCTCGAAATTTGGCGAGTGCGCGAAATTGTGCCTGACGGCGAGGTAACCGATGATCGCGCCCAAGTCTCCATAACTGAAGCTCAAGAAATCGACGGAGATTATGATATAGGCGAAGAGTGCTATGAACAATTAGCCCTGGATGAATTCGGACGTCGATCCGTGCTTGCTGCTCGCCAAACACTTATTTCGAGAATTATGGAGCTCGAAAAGGACGAAGTTTACAAGCGATATTCTGATCGTATAGGTGACGTCGTGATCGGCGAAGTACATCAGATCCTTAAAAGAGAAATTCTTATTCTCGATGACGTGTCTGGCAATGAATTGATTTTGCCAAGAAGCGAAATGATTAAAGGCGACTATTTTAGAAAAGGAGATATTGTAAGATCGGTGATCAAAAAAGTCGATATGCGCAATAACAATCCGGTTGTTGTTATTTCTCGTACGGACAATGCGTTCTTAGAAAAACTTCTAGAGCAAGAAGTACCTGAAATTGAGGATGGTCTTATTACCATCAAAAATATCGTACGTATACCTGGCGAAAGAGCAAAGGTAGCCGTAGAATCATATGATGATCGCATCGACCCTGTCGGCGCTTGTGTCGGTATGAAGGGAAGCAGAATTCACGGCATTGTCCGTGAACTTAAGAATGAGAATATAGATATTGTCAATTTTACGAACAATATTAACCTCTATATTCAACGGTCATTGACACCTGCTAAGGTCACCAATATAAAATTGAACGACGTCAAAAAAACGGCAGCCGTATTCCTTAAGCCAGATCAAGTGTCTTTGGCGATAGGTCGAGGTGGCTCTAATATAAAGCTTGCGAGCAAGTTGACAGGGTATGAAATAGATGTCTACAGAGATACTGAGGATGAAATTGACGATGTGGATTTGGATGAATTTACTGATGCTATCGAAGACTGGGTTATCGATCAGCTTAAGAGCATTGGTTGCGATACGGCACGAAGCGTCTTAAATCTAAGCAAAGAAGAACTCATTCGACGTACCGATCTTGAAGATGAGACAGTAGATGAAGTACTCAAAATTTTGAGCGAGGAATTTGAAGAATTATAAATCATATAATTTACGTAGGAAATAAGCCTCAATTGAGGAAAAATTGTAATTGAAAATTGATGTATGTCTTATAGGCTTATAAAAGTCGCGAAGGAGTTAAATGTTGGAACGAGCACGATCGTAGAGTTTTTGCATTCTAAGGGTTTTGATGTTGAAAACAAACCCACGGCGCAGGTTTCAGAAGAAATGCACGTTCTTTTGCTCAAGGAATTTAGTAACTCCATTGAAGAAAAAGTCAAGGCAGACAAACTAGTTATAGGTTCTCGAATAGAGGAAGCCCCTAAACCTGAACCTAAGCCTATCGTTAAAGAGGTAATCCCAGCGCCAAAACCTGCAGTAGTTGAGCCTGTTGTCGCTAAAACAGACCAAACGGTTCCTGACAAACCTACGGAGGAGGCAAAAGTTGAGCCAGTCGTCGATCCACCAAAAATAGGTCTCAAAGTTGTCGATAAAATTAACCTTGACAAGGTTAATATACCTAAGCCCGAACCCAAAGAAACGGCCGTACCTATTAAAGAGAGCGCTGCCCCTACAGCGACAACCGATGATGAGCCAAAAGGTGAGGAAATGGTAAGAGCCAAGATACCTCAATTAGAAGGCCTTAAAATTAAAGGTAAAATAGATACCAAAAAGTTTGAGGAGAGGCCTAAAAAAGCTGTAAAAACAGTTGAAGAGGTAAAGGCCACACCAAGTACTTCAAAGCCAAAACGCAAACGCAAAAAAATATCTGCTGAGAATTTAGCTACTACTAACCGTCGCCCTACAGGAAATACCACTCAGGGCCGACCTCGAAGCAACAATCGTGAAGAAGACAAACAAGTAAGCGCCAAAGAAGTAGAGGAAAAGTTGAAAGCTACAATGGCTAAAATAGCCGGTGGCAAATCAAACAAACGCCAGCGTATACGCCGCGATAGTCGCGATGTAAAACGAGAGAGACAAGAGGAGATGGATTCTACCCTCGAAACAGGCGCGATCCAAGTGACAGAATTTATATCTGTTTCTGAACTTGCCAGCTTACTCGATATCAGTCCGACGGAGATTATTATGACCTGCATGAATATGGGTGTCATCGTATCTATCAATCAGCGACTTGATGCGGAAATTATTGAAATCGTTGCTGAAGAATATAACAAGGAAGTTGTTTTCATAAGCGCCGAAGAGCAGTTAGATATAGAAGAAGAAGATCCTGATGATCCTGCTGATTTAGTGACCCGTGGGCCGATCGTCACAGTTATGGGACACGTAGACCACGGAAAGACTTCCCTGCTCGACTATATCAGACAAGCTAATGTCGTTAGTGGCGAAGCTGGAGGTATAACTCAGCATATAGGGGCATACGAGGTAAAAGTAGGGGATACAAAAGTAACGTTTCTTGATACTCCTGGTCACGAAGCCTTTACAGCGATGCGAGCCAGAGGCGCTAAAGTTACAGATGTTGCCATTATTATTGTGGCAGCAGATGATCGCATCATGCCCCAGACCAAGGAAGCCATCAGCCACGCTCAGGCCGCAGGCGTACCAATGATTTTTGCCATTAACAAAATTGACAAAGACGGCGCTAACCCCACAAAAATAAAAGAAGAGCTCTCAAGCATGAATATTCTTGTCGAAGAATGGGGTGGCAAGTTTCAGTCTCAAGACATCTCTGCCAAAACTGGAGTAGGCATTCCTCAATTGCTTGATAAAATTATCTTAGAATCAGAAATACTTGACTTAAAAGCTAATCCTGATCGTAACGCCCAAGGCACTATCATAGAAGCTTCTCTAGACAAGGGGCGTGGTTATGTAACGAAGATTTTGGTGCAAAACGGATCGTTAGAACTAGGTAACGTAATAGTGGCAGGCTCTTATTCGGGCAAAATAAAGGCCATGTTTAATGAGAAAGGAGGAAAGGTCAAGAAAGTTGGCCCGTCAACGCCGGTGCTTATCTTAGGCCTAAATGGTGCGCCACAAGCTGGAGAAAAATTTAAAGAAGTAGAATCTGACCAAGAAGCTCGTCAAATTGCTGCCAAGAGACAGCAAATCGAAAGAGAACAAAGCAATAGGGCTAACAAGCGAATAAGTCTTGATGAAATTGGTCGCCGCCTTGCGCTTGGAAATTTCAGGGAACTGAATTTGATCATCAAAGGTGACGTGGATGGATCTATAGAAGCATTGTCAGATGCCCTTATCAAACAATCGATAGAAACTGTTCAAGTGAATATCATTCACAAAGCCGTTGGTCAGATAGTAGAATCGGACGTTCTTTTGGCTTCAGCATCGGACGCTATCATTATTGGCTTCCAAGTAAGGCCGTCGAGTATAGCACGTCAATTGGCAGAAAAAGAAGGTGTAGAAATCAAGACATACTCCATCATTTATGAGGCTATTGACGAAATCAGATCAGCCATAGAAGGCATGCTCGAGCCAACAAAAGAAGAGAAGATTACTTCTGAAGTGCAAGTTAGAGAGGTCTATAAAATTAGTAAGATTGGTACAATCGCAGGATGCTATGTATCCTCAGGCATCATCAATCGAAATCATTACATTCGTGTCATCAGAGACGGTATTGTGGTATATCCAACGAAAGAAGGTGCAAACGGCGAGATTAGTAGCCTAAAACGATTTAAAGACGATGCCAAAGAAGTGAGAACAGGCCTTGAATGCGGTATTACCATCAAAAATTATAATGACATTCAAGTGAACGATGTTATCGAAGGCTACGAGATTATTGAAATTAAGCAAACGCTAAAGTAGGGGCAACTTAACTTAGTATCTCACCCTTTATATTGGATACAAAGTTTTTTAAGTAGATGCCCTCATCGTGAATGACTCGTTTTCATGACATAAAGATTTTTCTCGATCAGCAGATAGACGTCTATAATAATACCGATTTTATTGAGTCAGACCCTATCTGTATTCCCCACTCTTATTCTAAGTTGCAAGACATAGAAATCACTGCCTTTTGGACAGCAATACTAGCATGGGGGCAACGAAAAACGATTATTCTAAAAGCAAAACAGCTCTTTGGCATGATGGACAACAGCCCTCATGACTTTATCCTCCACCATTCTGAAGGAGACCTTAAAGCATTTATGCATTTTAAGCATCGCACTTTTCAGCCCGAGGATACCCTTTACTTTATATGGAGATTAAAACAGATCTATAGTCGGGTTGATTCGCTTGAGTCCATGTTTGCAGGCTCTGGTGATATGTATCAACGTCTTGTCAGATTCAACGAAGGTTTTTTGGACGATTCTATGCTCCTGCAACGTACGCGCAAACATGTAAGTGACCCTTCAAGAGGAAGTTCTTGCAAGCGCCTGAATATGTTTTTAAGATGGATGGTGAGACGCGATAATAAAGGTGTTGACTTCGGGCTTTGGAAAAATATTCCGATGAACTCCTTAATGATTCCTTTGGATGTACATGTCTTCAATATCTCTCGTCAATTGGGTCTGCTCACTCGTGATAAGGCTGACTGGAAAGCCGTAGAGGAATTGACGAACTTGCTTCGCGAGTGGAATCCACAAGACCCTGTACAATATGACTTCGCGCTATTCAGCCTCGGCCTAGAGCAGAGAAAACCCTGATCAGACGGCTATATTCTAGTACCTTATCTATCAATATCCACATAATATATCCGAACAAATCCTATAACTACACTCCCCTTTCTTTTAAAATTTAACGACAAAAAGAAATGCTACTCAATGAAAAGCTTGATGTTTAAGAAGTCATTTTCGCGAACCTGCTATTCTCTGTTGAAATATCTTTTGAGCTGCACAAGGATATCATACATTTGTATATTAAATCAGAAAGCACAATAGCATGATAAATATTAATATATACTGGTTAATCGGTGGAACGATAGCACTACTACTAGGCGGAACTATTCTAGCGTTTACCGTTGGCTTTTGGTATGCCTTTCCTCTTTTACTCATTGGCTTAATTTTACTTGTGGTATATATCCTGTTTGGCAGCGTTAACAATGCCGCTAAGTATATCCAAGAAGGAGACTTTGATAAGGCGGATAAAATGCTCAAACTTACTTGGAAGCCCGATTGGCTATATGTCACTCAACGCGCCTTTTACTATATCATGAAAGGCTCAATTGCCATGAACAATAAGGATACCAATGCCGCCGAAAAGCTTTTTGACCATGCATTAAATCTCAATTTGCCATCCGACAATGAAAGAGGAATGGTGCTTCTACAGTTAGCAAATATCAATGCGACTAAAGGAAAGTGGAGTGCAGCTAAAAATTACTTTCGCGAAATTAAAAAGCTCACCATTACAGAGAATATGATCAAATCGCAGGTAGATCAGTTCGAAAAGGCATTACATCAAAGCGGGCAAGCAAATGCCATGCGAATGGGAAATCCTGGCGCGCAAGTAGTACAATTGGGGAGTAAAGGAAAGCGAAGAAGGCCTAAAATGCGCTAGCACTAATGATTCGTCTCAATCTCGGTTAAGGTTTTTACGAGCTTGGACAAAGCTTCTTGGCGTTTATCTAAAAGCATTTTTTGTGTAGCTAGGCAATGGCTTCTTTTTTCTTCGATCATAGCTTTGTTTAAGGTTTTCAACCATTTAGGAATCATAGCACTATCTGCAATATGCCACCCACAGTCCTTGACATATTGCCAACTGTCACTTTCCACTGATCCAACATAAAGGATGGCGTTACCCAAACAAACAGATGACAATGCTTTAGATGGAACAGATATATGCGTCCACTCTTCACGTAAAATAACCATCTGAATATCCACATAACTTAACGCTTCATTAGAGATTGTTCCTAATACATGGATTACATTGGGATAATGCCTTAGATCATGCCATACTTCTGCGCTTGCAGTAGAACATTTTAATATTAAGCGCATATCAGGAGATAGATGTTGTGCCAATATTTTAATTGGCAAAGGATCATGTGCCTCCCCGAGATTTCCTACGTAGGCCAAATATATAAGCTGATCCCCTTCATACCATTTAGGTAGTTCATCTTTCAAAACTGAAGAAGCAGGCTCAATTAAACCCACTGGATAGGGAATAACTTGCACTTTTGGATAATCCTTGAGCAAATACCCCGATTGCTTTGGCCCTAAACTGATAAATGCATTTGGTATCGCTCTGCGGCTTATGTTGGTGTACATCTTGAGTAAAAGGTTGTCCTTTCTTAATATCCGTGCGGCAACAAAAGCATCAGGATAAACATCCATAGTCCACACTATCATAGGACACTTCAATGCCAACACTGACGACCAAAAGGACATAAAAGATGGATCCGTCAAGAAAACTACGACATCCAACGGTATACTCTTTACCCTTCTTACTAAGCGAAAGGACAAGAGAAAACTAGATATAAAGCGCTGCCACACAATCTTTCCATCATACGAACGCGCTACTTGCTCATAATGAAAGCCCAACGAACTTGGCTCTGAAGTTGATATGATGTAAATGTCGTGTCCTTCCTGCTTTAAAAAATTAGCGAGATACATGGCATGAGTTCCCGTTGGAGAGGAGTTAAGGCCTATTTTTTTATTGACAATCGCTATTCTCATGCTCCTTTAAGATGGCTCTTTTGATCGCTTTCCTTTCATATTATTTCTCTTAACATGATGTCTAATCATTAAGAATAGTATTGCAAAAATCTATATATAAATCCAAATGTCGCTTTAGGCTATAATCCTTCTTTACCATTTCTCGGGCATTATTGACCATCAATTGCGTATTGGCGGGATCATTAAGCAAGGTGGTGATGCCATTCGCTATGTCTGCAGGGGTTCGATCTACTATTTTACAGTAAGAATTTGAAGCATTTAATCTTATCAAATCACCCACAGGTGTCGCCACTACTGGCAATCCCACCGCCATAGCCTCCCATACTGCCATGGGGCTTGACTCATGTGCAGAGGCACACAAATACACATCAGCCTTTGCCAAATAGTGCATAGTTTTCTCTGAATACCCATCAAAAATCACATGATCCCTGAGCTCATATCGAACGACCAAATCCTCTAATTTTCGCGCATACTTTTTTTGGCTGTCCAAAACTGGGCCTACAACTCTCAACTTCAGATGTTTTAATCCAGACATATTAACTAATTCATGCAAAGCCTCAATCATCAAGTGTATCCCTTTATTAGGATTAATGTAGGCCACGGTAAGGATTTCAATGCTAGATTTCTGTACTTGAATACCCCCACGTGCTGCGAGTGTTTCTTCTATAAAAAATACAGGTGCAGATATTAATGTTTCTCGCTTAGGATGATCGTATACCGAATAATACTCTCGAGTGGCATAAGAAGCATATATCCGATAGTCGGATCTTGACGACAAGCCTCTGTATATCCAACGAACTATAGAGGGCTGGCGCGTATCATTCATGTGCCATATACATTTCACCTTCATCTGGTGGGCAGCGATGACCGCTTTAAATTGCCAAGATCCATTAGCATGGATGATGTTAGGTGACAACTCGTGGATTAATTGCTTGAGTTCTCGTACTTCACGCCAAAAATGCCTTATATAGCTTAACAAAACTCTTAGATCTTTAGAAAGCGGGCGAAGCGTTAGTGCTTTATATTTAATATTATACAATTGGCATTGATGGATGAAATGAGTAGCGTTAATGGGACAACAGATAGTGATATCGGCCACCTCTCTACTACTCTTAGCAACGTAGAGCATCCTTTTGAGCGCACCTCCGCCTCTTCCCTCTTCGCTGACCATAAGGATCTTTGGCCTATTTATTTTTGTATCAGCCATGACTGGTCCTTTTCATAATCTAGCATAATGAGCATTTCGCCACCATAAAAGTCAAAGACGGCAGAGGCTTCTTTGGTAAAGTAGTTTTTCCAATCGCCAGAAATGCCCTTACGCAGAAATGAATCGCCGTCCATCTCACCATTTTTACGCAAACTTTGCCGCTCAAAGGAGAAAGTTTCGATTGCCTTTAATATGTGTGTGTCGTCAATTTGCTCAGGCAATATTTGTTTACATAGTCTGTGCATAGTAGCTAAAGGATTGGATAACATTTCTCCGTACCGACACCATATTATTTTGTCTTGTGGATAGGCAAGCATTTTTGAGTGATAGCTAGCCCAATTCAGCCTTTTCCCGGCGATAGTAAAGTTTTTAAAGAATAGTTCAATGAACCTTGGAATATTCTCGATGACATTCCCTACATCCGGCGAAGGCATTTGTGCTCGCCAATATCGTACAAGTGGCGATACTTCGCTTTCATCTTTAATGTTTGGTCGTAAAAAATGAAAATAGGCGGATATCATCACATCTCTCCCATCTCGGGTCATCACTACAAGAGGCGAATTTCGAGAAGGTAAGCTTGTATAATGACTGTGAAAAATAGCTCGGCCCATTATAGGCATGAAGTTGTGCTGTATATATGGTGATTCTGTGACAAATCCTAGCATTTGGCATAGCCATGATCCCCCTGACTTTGGAAATTCGGATACATAAATATGTTTTGACAATGGTGCCCCAAAATGCCATGTCAAATACCGTTGAAGAGCAGATGTTTTTATAGTTAATTGGTTTCGCGTATCTCTCATGGTAGTTTGACCAACATGATCTAATGGTAAATGTAGACTCTATTCTGTCTTGGTGCTCAAGGCCTCTTTTACAACTTGCCAAAGCCTATCTTCCCTCAAAATAGGCGCGGTTATATGTACTCCTTCGCTCGGTATATCTATCGAATAAGCATGTAGATCTATTCCACCTCCTTTATTACTTCGATCAAATCCATACTTCAAATCGCCCCTAATCGTTGCGCCTACAGCGGCTAATTGCGCTCGAATTTGATGAAACTTACCACTTTTGAGCGTAACTTCTAACACATCAAATCGATCTAAACGCAATAAACGTCGATAACTCAACCGCGCTTCCTTCCAGTCCTTCCGCATTTCATTAGCAATCAGCGCTTTGTGCCTTTTGTGATCTCTACCCATAAAATGAACCAATTCGTCATTCTCCAGATCGATTTGTCGGGTGATCGCTACGTATTTTTTAGTCACTGTCCATTGCGCCATAACCGCATGTTGAGCTGGACTTTTGGCAATCATAACAATTCCACTAACAGGTCTGTCAAGCCGATTGACAAGGTGATAGGATGGATCGAGCAGAGCTAATAAAGATACATCACCTGTCTTGTCGGGTTGGGTGGGCATGCCCATCGGCTTATTGACAAGAAGGTACTGTGGCGTATCTAAAAGTATAGAAATTGAAGATTCACTCACTTATTTAATTTCTTCATAATCCACATCAATCGTATCATTTAGCTGACTAGAAGCGGGATTTTCGATACGTTTGGCGGGCATCATAACTTTATATAGAAGAAAAAGTAGCACGGCAACGGAAATAATCTTAAACACGTATAATCTATTTTGATGCGAAAGATATAGCTATTCAACTAAATTACTTCTTCTTTTTCAAATGATAAACAATCGAGCTAGCCTTTTCAATGTTCAATATAGCCCTCAACAAAGAGTATGTCGCTAAAAAAGGGATCATTAAATAAAACCAAGTTCGCTTTCTGTATGACTCACTAATTAAACAGTTGTAATATGGATCTAGCGGCAAAAAACTTGTTCTATTCAGCTCAAAACCATTATGCTCCGCAAATGGTACAAAATTTTCTTTGGTAAAATGCCAAAGATGTCTTGGAACATCATAACCATTCCAATACACCTGATAGTGCTGCGCTTCTGCACAAGTATGATTGGGCAAGGCCACTATCATCACGCCATCATCATCTAAAAGAGAGTGCATTCGTGCCAAAATCTCTTCAGGATTATATACATGTTCGAGCACATGCCAAAACGTAACGTAGCCTATTCCAGAGGCCAAAGTGTTTTTAAATAGTTCATCAGGATGAAATATCGGCAAACCCAGCTTTTCCCTGCCAAATAGTCTTGCCTTATCACTAATTTCTACGCCTTGAACATTATATCCCCTAGCTCTCATCTCGTTGATAAAATAACCCGTGCCGGTGCCAAAATCCAACAAGCTCCTTTTCTTTTTATGGCTTTCGAGTAATCGATACTTATGTTGAATCATCCAAACTCTCGCCTTATGATATAAATAATTGACAATTCCCTTGGCGCTATCGCTGTGTTCAACGTATTCTTCAGTATCGTAGAATCGATAGACATCATCGGCAGGAGGAGGGTTGTCAATATATCGAAAATGGCAATTAGGGCATTCAACAATCCAAAAATATTCTAAAGTAACAAGGTGATCTTTTATCTCTACAGGGTTTATCTTCTCCTTTTCACCACAAACAATGCAAGCTTCGATCATAATATCTGTTAGTATAAAACGTATTTGATGTGAATGAAATGCAAAATGAAGCTATTTCATACATTTGCAAGCAAACACATTATGATTTTTGCACATAAATTGTTTTTTTCTAATTTTTCTCGTCATTGAACCACACTTCCGTCCACGGAGCAAAACTATATTATGAAGTTTTTTAAGCATCCATTTAACCTCGTATCTTCCCTTGTATTTTTGATTACGATGGCAGTCTACTTTATGACAGCTGAACGTACTGGCAGTCTTTGGGATTGCGGTGAGTTCATACTCGGCGCATACAAATTACAAGTTGTTCACCCTCCGGGAGCCCCGCTCTTTATGATCGTAGGACGTTTATTCGCAGTTATCGGGGAGTTGTTTTCATCAGATCCCTCCAATATAGCCTTTGCTGTCAACTTGATGTCTGGCCTCTTTAGTGCGGTTGGCGCAGCCTTAGTGGCGCACGCGACCATGTTATTGACTAAAATTGTTTTAGACAAACAATATAAGGATAGTGATAATACTTGGCCTTCTGCCGCTGCAGGTCTAGTAGCGGGTTTATCTACGGCCTTTTGTGCCTCTATTTGGTTTTCAGCGGTAGAAGGTGAAGTATATGCCATGTCAACCTTTTTTACGATACTCACGGTTTGGGCGGTTATCAAATGGTACGCCCTTCCTTCTGACAATAGCCATGATCGCTGGTTAATCTTTTCAGCCTACAGCGCTGGTTTGTCTATAGGTGTTCACTTATTGAGTTTGCTCGCCTTCCCTGCGCTAGCTTTATTGGTGTATTTCAAAAAAACAACTCAACATTCATGGAAAGGCGCCATTGGCAGTATGATCGCAGGTGCAGCCATCATACCTGTTGTACAAAAATTGATCATTGCAGGCATCCCATCGCTTTGGAATTTTCTAGAATTGTTTTGCGTGAACAGTTTAGGCCTGCCATTTAATTGGAGCATTGTCCCAACACTCTTACTTGTTGCCGGTGTATTTTATGCGGCCTTTCTCTATGCCGAGAAAAAGAACAGTCACTTATACTCTTTGCTAACTATGGGTCTCTTAATGATTGCCATTGGTTTTTCGACCGTTGGGGTAATTGTTTTACGAGCACAGGCAGACCCGCCAGTAAACATGAATGTGCCGAGCGATGCCACAAGATTGCTTCCATACTTGAATAGAGAACAATACGGAGAGCGCGCCTTGCTATTTGGGCCACATTATGAAGCACAACCGATTGCTTACGATCGCGAACAGCGTAAAGGTAGAATCGATTTTCCCCCTTATACGAATCAAGAAATCGTAGATAATGAATATCAAGTGGTGGAAGAAAAAATTACCCCAAAATACAAGCCCTCTGACAAAATGCTATTTCCGAGAATAGGTCACTCCGAATTGGGCAGAGGTGCATTGCATCAGCGTTGGTATCAATCCATTTTTAATGGAACACCAACACCCAGCTTTGCCTATAATGTTGCCTTTTATCTCAAATATCAAGTTGGTTGGATGTATTTCCGTTATTTCATGTGGAATTTTGCAGGCAAGCAGAATGGGTCTCAAGGATTTTTTCCATGGGACAAATCATCTGGACATTGGGAGTCGGGTATAAAGGCCATCGACGAAAATCGTCTGTACAACATGGATCAAATGCCTACCTCCATGCGCGAGCACCAAGCTAAGAATCATTTTTACTTTATTCCTCTTCTCTTAGGGATTTTGGGGCTTTTCTATCACCTCAGAAATAGCCCTAAAGAATTTAGCGCCTTGTTTGCGCTATTTTTGATTACCGGTATTGGTATTATGACTTATACTAATCCGCCTCCCAATGAGCCAAGAGAACGCGATTATGTTTTAGTAGGAAGCTTTTTCACCTTTAGTATGTGGATTGGTATGGCTGTTGCTGCTATGTTTAGTCAATTTCGAGAGCGCATAAAATTAGGAACTGTGCCATCCACTGCATTGGCATTGACTATTGGGCTTATGGCGCCGGTGTTGATGGGGTCGGGTAATTTTGACGATCTTGGCCGTAAGAATCATACAGCCTCTCGCGATTATGCCGCTAATTTCCTTCATTCGCTGCAACCTAACGCCATCTTGTTTACCTATGGTGATAATGATACGTATCCATTATGGTATGCACAAGAGGTGGAAAATATTCGGCGCGACGTTCGTATCGTCAACCTTAGTTTGATTGCTGTAGATTGGTATATCAATAAACTGAAGCGAAAAATAAATGACTCAGAACCGATCAAATTGACCATTCCAGCCTCAGCCTATCGAGGCAACAAACGTAATCAGGTACCTTTTTACAATGGCGGCAGGGAAGAAAGACCTTTAGATCTTTCGGCAGTACTACGTTTTATTGGAAGCGATAATCCATTATCGGCCAGTGGTGGCGCAATGTCTTTCGAATCGTATGTGCCGACCCATCAAATGTATATACCCGTATCTATGGAGGCTGTCAACCGACTAGGTTTATTACCGAAAGGAGATTCGGTAATCGTAGAGAATCAAATATCTCTCAATTTTGACCCCAGCAAGGCTTGGTTGACCAAGGATGATCTGGCGGTGATGGATGTAATTGGCTCAAACATTTGGGAGAGACCTATCTATTTTGCTACCACCTGCAAGAATGATAAGTTACTGGGGCTGAATGATTATATGCAAATCGAGGGGCTTGCACTTAGAATTGTGCCTTTCAAGACAGCCAGTGATCCTTCTCTTCAGATTTATGGCAGTGGCAAAGTGGCAACAGATATCGCGTACGACAATATTATGAATAAATGGACTTGGGGTAATTTCGATAAGAAAAAACTCTTTGTCGACAATTCTTATGGAGCAGCAATTCAGGCGCACAGAATGGTCTTAATGCGCACCTCTAATGAGTTGTTGCAGAGAGGAGAGCGCCAAAAGGCGGTAGATATTACTGACAAATTTTTTGAGGCCTTCCCACATATGAACTTTCCTTATGATGCTGGAGTCACCTCATTTATCAATATATATCTCCAGACAGGTCAAAATGAAAAAGCAATAAAACATGCTAGTATTCTTGCTGAAGAGACGCGCGAATACTTAGCCTTTTATGAAAGTATCAATCCTGATGTTTTACAGAGCAGTTTTTCTCAAGATTATCGATACAGATTGCAAGCTGTTCAATCTCTTTTCAGCGTAGCCAATATGATCAATGATGTTAATTTTACAACTCTGATCAACGAGAAGCTAGGTAAATACAGAACAGGTCAAGTGCCTAATTAACGATCGACATAGTTGCTCATTTTTATTAATGAGCAACTATGTTTATTTTTCTTGCGTTACATTCAGCAGACATGAATGATGATCTAACATGAAACTACTTTACTTCCTCGGAGCCTTTTTACTTAGTGCAACCCTCGTTGGTCAAAAAGAAGCGCAATTAGCGCAACATTACTACTCCGTTGGCGAATACGAAAAAGCGGCAGTCTTGTTTAAAAAACTGTCAGATAATGTGGGCTTTAACGAGTATTATTTCAATCAGTTTATTGAGTCTTTATTAGCAGATGAAAACTTTGATACCGCGACTGCTGAAATAAAGGTGGCACTTAAAAAATATCCAGATCTACTCCAGCTCTATGTGACTTATGGAACTTTACTAGAGCGACAAGGCCAAAGCGAAGAGGCAGAGAAACAGTTTCGAAAAGCCATCCATCAGATCGGAAATGATCATGGTAGGATTAGCTCTTTGGGTAATTCATTTACCAATATGAACAAATACGAGCTGGCAGAAGAGGTCTTTTTAAAAGGTGAAAAAGCCTTAGGAGACAAAAGCATTTTTGCATACAATCTTGCTGAGATATATCGGCGGCAAAATGATGTACCAAAGATGATCGAATATTTTTTGATTAGTCCCGCCGCTTCCATCGAACGTATCCATTCGGTGCAAAACTATTTTGCACGCTTTCTTTACGAAGAGGAAGATTATGATATCTTACAGCAACAACTCGTTGCTCGGGCACAAGAGGAGCCAGATAATTTATTATTTGCCGAATTAATTCAATGGGTCTATATCACTCAAAAGCAATACGATAGAGCGCTACGGCAAGCTAGATCTCTTGACAGAAGATTAGAAGAAGACGGCAATCGAGTATATGCTCTCGCTCAGATCGCTTTAAATGACCAAGAGTATAACACCGCAATCAATGCGTTTGAATACATCATTCAAGAAAAAGGCGAAACTTGTCGCTACTTTATCGAAGCAAAAAAAGATCTACTAAAAACTAAGCGTAAACAAATTATTCAATTGGATCAAAATGACCAACAAAAGTTAATTGATCTAAAAAAAGAATATTTAAGCTTCTTAGAGTCTCAAGGAAAAAGCAGAGAGACCGCCTTAATGATTTTGGAACTTGCTGAACTAGAGGCGATTTACTTGAACGATTTATCGGCGGCAACTACTACATTGCATTCGCTTATTCAATTGCCCGGCATGAACAACTATGTCAGAGCGAACGCCAAGTTAGATTTAGGAGACTACTATCTTATGGATGGAGAAATATGGGAGGCAACTTTGCTTTACTCTCAGGTCGATAAAGAGTTTAAAGAAGATTTTCTGGGGGAAAAGGCTCGGTTTAAAAATGCAATGCTCAGTTACTTTAACGGTGACTTTGAATGGGCTCAAGAACAATTTGATATTCTAAAATCCGCAACATCTAAGTTGATTTCAAATGATGCCATAGATCGCTCGGTATTTATCATGGACAATGCTAATTTGGACACTTCTTATGCTGCATTGGCACGCTATGCTAAGGCTGAGTTGCTTTTGTTTCAAAACCGCCGACAAGAATCATACGCTCTTTTAGAAGGTTTGTTACGTGATTTTCCGTCACACAGTTTAGAGGATGACATTTTATTCCTTAAAGCAGAAGATCTATTCATCAAAAAACGATATGAAGAAGCCGAACCGCTTTATCTCCGTATTCTTGAACAGCATGCCGATGGCATAAGAGCAGATAATGCTTTGTATGCACTAGCCAAAATCTCTGATGAAGTTGAAAATGATACAAAAAAAGCGATGGCATATTATGAGCGACTCTTTTTAGAATATTCAGATAGTACCTTTAGCGTAGATGCACGAAAAAGATATCGGCAATTACGCGGCGATAGCATACAATAAGTGGGGATGAGACAAATTGCAGGGCCTTCCTTCACACTGACTAATTTGTTTGATATTCCGGTAAAAATTCATTGGACCTTTGGACTATTAGTCTTATTTGTAGGATATTTTGCTATTTCAAGTGGCCTCAGTTTTGTTGAAATCAGTATTTTTTCAAGCTATGTGTTTTGCCTTTTTATTTTTGTCATCATGCACGAATACGGCCATGCGCTGGCGGCCAAAAAATATGGTATTCGTACCCGAGATATTATCATTTCGCCTATCGGGGGTGTCGCTCGCTTAGAGAGTATGCCAGAAAATCCAAGACATGAGCTAGTTGTTGCGATTGCTGGCCCAATGGTCAATGTGTTTTGTTTCTCCGTTTTATTCATTCTTCAATTACTGCTTGGAGGAAAGCTGCTTCCGACTGTAAGTGATCTAAATTTATCAGCAAGCGGTTCAGATTTCATTCACCTTTTGATGTTGATCAACGGTACATTAGTCGTGTTCAATATGATCCCAGCATTTCCAATGGACGGAGGCCGAGTCTTGAGAGCTTTCACAACTATTTTGACAAATGATCGAGTCAAAGCCACCAAAATTGCCAGCACCATTGGCCAAGTGATCGCCTTATGTTTTATCACTTATGGATTTTATTTTGACCATTATGCCCTCGTTTTTATTGGTCTTTTCGTCATTATTACTGCTAGACAAGAATATCAACAAATTCTCCTACAAGAAAAACTGCGCAATACGCGGCTCGAAGATATTGTGAGGAGTGATTTCCCGATTCTTCAAAAAGAAGATACTATCGATACGCTGCTGACATCTAAAGCAACAAAGAGTTATCTTGTCGTAAACGAATATGATCATGTCATAGGTGTACTCCCACCAGTGCTACTCGACGCTTTAGCCAAGGAAGATAAAAAAAATATACTCGCCAGCTCATTTATGCTCACGTCTATTGGCCAATTAGCAGACAGCACAAGTCTCATGACAGCATTTCAAGCGATGAATCACTATGGCTGGGTATTAACGAGCGTATTCGACCAAAATAACCAAGTGAAAGGTTGGGTAAGTCGAGAAATGATTAATGAATTCGTTAATCAGAAACCTTAGTGACCCTGTGGATGCCATCACTTAGACAAATGGGATAGTAGTTGAGCCTTTTACCAAATTTTTCTTCATACATCAGATATAAATTAGGCATAATATCGTGAATAGCACCGGTTTTAACCAGTAGAATACTACATCCGCCAAAGCCTCCTCCCATCATTCTCGACCCTAAAATATCTCTTTGACTACGAGTCCAATCGACAATATAATCTAGCTCAGTACAGCTGACCTCATATAAATCGCGTAGACCTTCATGACTCGCATACAGCAGCTGTCCGATGCTCAAAGCATCCTTTCTTAGTAGGGCCTTTTGCATAGCCCGTACACGAGCGTTTTCTTCGATAACAAAACGTAGTCGCTTTTCCTGCACCTCTGTTAGTCCATTTTTTGAACCTTGCAGTTGTTCTATCGTGATATCTCTTACAGACTTGAGCCCAATATAAGTTTTCGTTAAGGTATTCAAACCTTGCTCACAATCGAGGCGGCGATCGTTATATCCAGTTTCTACAAGGGAGTGTTCTACTCGTGAATCGATCAATACTAACTCAAACCCCTCCAATGCAAATTGTACTAAGCTATAACTCATATCTCGACAATCAATGAGTAAGAAATGATCCTTTTGGCCATGTATTATGCTAAACTGATCCATCATCCCACCTTGTAGGCCTGTGCTATTTTCAGCTCTACTTGCCCATCTGACCATCTCTATGTCACTCAAGCCCAAATCCAACAAAGCATTTATCCCATAAATTAGACCACAAGCTAGCGCTGATGAGGAGGATAGCCCTGCGCCTATCGGTAGATCGCCATCAAAATGGCATTCTATACACGAAGTCAAGTTGAAATTTGTATGAAATAGCTGGATGACTTTACTGAAATAGCGAGCCCAAGGCTTGTCAAATAGCTTCCCATCGCGGCTTATGTGGGCACTATCGTCATACAAACCTGAATAAAAAAAATGTCGATCATTGCTGCTGAGTGATATCGAAAAAGTAAGCCCTAATTGAATTGCCGCTGGTAATACCAAGCCTAGGTTATAGTCAGTATGTTCGCCAATTAAGTTAATTCGACCAGGTACTCTATATGTTATCACGTGATTGTTGATAATTTTGTCCCAAAGAAACAAACTCTTTATCGTAAGGTAAATGAAAACTGATTACTTTCACGACTTATAATTCTTCTGCCAATTAGAGGTATGACCAATTTAGATTTGTTGTTGATAATTTTTTTAGACAAATCATTTCATTATACTCCAAGTAAAGCATACATTTATTCCAATGCTATATTTTTTAAACCTATTATTAATTTAAAACGAGCGTATGAAAAATTTTATCCTTAAATCCAAATATCTGTACATGCTGTTCAGCATGGTTCTCAGTATGGGGATATCTGCACAATCGACTATTTCCGGCACTATAACAGATGAAGTTGGTGAGTCATTGATTGGTGCAAACGTTATTGTTAAAGGCACAAGTGAGGGGTCAGTAACTGACTTTGACGGTAGCTTTAGTTTTAGGACGACAGCTAGTTTCCCTCTCACTATTGTGGTGTCCTTTACTGGATTTAATACCCAAGAAATTTTGCTTAATGCCCCTGCCAGTGATTTATTGGTCAGGCTAGCAGCGGGTGTATTATTATCTGATGATGTGGTTATTTCAGCATCTAGAAAGCGAGAAAAAGTACAAGAGGCACCCGCGTCTATTTCGGTCATTACCGCCAGAAAACTAGAAGCGTCGCCAAATGCTTTGGATGCGACCCGTAACTTAGTCAATACAGCAGGTGTTCAGGTTCAGCAACAATCAGCGAATAGAATTAACATTTCTATGCGTGGTGGTGCTGGCTTATTTGGTACTTCTGTCTTCCCAATCCTCGATTATAGAAGTTTGGTCGGCCCTGGAGTAGGAACATTTCAACCAGACCAAGCTGGTATAAACACCCTAGATTTGGCGAGAATCGAAGTGGTTCGCGGCCCTGGCTCTGCTCTTTATGGCCCAGGTGTGACGCAAGGGGTCGTGCATTTCATTTCAAAAAATCCTATTGACAATCCAGGCACTTCTGTTGAATTAGTCGGAGGTGAGCTCAGTACTTTCGGCTTTGGCCTACGACATGCTGGCGCAAATGAAAAAAAGACCTTTGGTTACAAAATCAACGTCATGCATAGACAAGGGGGAGAGTTTGTTTTGGATCCTAATGATCCTTTAGACGCTGCACAAATTGCCAAATTCGTTCCAGCAAGAGGCGGACAGCGCGGCATCTTTCAACCTGGAGTTGTAAACGGAGTTGTAAGCCCTTCGGCCCCCGCTACATTGTTAGTGCCATTTGCTGACCTAGATAAAGATGGTGATGGCAACCCTATGGCAGACGATTGGAAGAACACAGCAGTCAATGGCACACTAGAATTCAGACCACAAAATGACTTAAGTGTCACTCTGTCAGGTGGCTACTCTACAGCGGCGTCGGTGTTTTATAATGAACAAGGAGAAGGATTCTCACAAGCACAAGAATATTGGACACAAGCTAGGGTACAAAAGGGTGGTCTTTTTGCACAATTTTTCTATGTCGATAACGACGGCGGCTCACGAGAGAAACCTACTTTCTTATACCAAACGGCTAACAGAACACCAGTAGGCAGAACGCAGATAGAAGGGCAATTACAATATAATTTTGATACTAAGAGTTTTCTTAACTCTAACTGGACAGCTGGCATGGACTATCGCTTTGCTGGTCAAGATACAGAAAACTTGGTGTATGGCCGAAATGAGCTCGATGATGATTTTTCCGTTATAGGTGGTTACATCCAGGGTAAGTTTGAGATGTCTAAAAAATTGGACCTTGTTCTGGCAGGTCGTTATGATCGCTTCAATTTTATAGATGAAGGTGCATTTGCTCCAAGAGCAGCTTTAGTATATAAGGCTTCTCCTAGCCATACCTTTAGAGCCTCCTTTAACAGAGCAAATTCGACTGTTTCTAACTTGCAGTTGAATATTGATTTCCCATTACAGACCGTATCACCTACCTTTGATATATGGCTCTTTGGCAACAAAGTAGAGCAGACTTTTAATAATCCGCAAACAGGATGGTTGATCCCTGGTATTCCGTCAGGATTAAATCAATTACCTTTAGCTGTGCCATTTGTAGCTGTGAATGCTCAAGTAATGGCTGGAATAATGGCAGCGCTTAATGCTGATCCTGCTACGGCTGCATTAGCCCCTCTTGTTGGTAATCTTTTAGGAGGTATCGATCCATTGGCATTGGGCTTGTTCTCTGGTCCGCTTTCGCCTGGATTTAACATTTTTGATGGGCAGCCATTAGGCTTAATCAATGCTCCGTTATCTCAAATAGCCATAAGTGATACATGGGAAGTCGGGTACAAAGGCTTGATTGCTAATAAATTAGGTGTGTCACTCGATGTATACAGAATCAGAGAGGACAGAAATTCGCAGTTTACGGCTATATCCCCAGCGTACAGATTAACGAATCTTGGTCAGTTAGGGACAGAACTCGGTAACGCAGTTGCAAATCAAATCAGAAATCAATTCATAGCAGGGTTAGTAGGACTAGGACTTCCACAGGCCGTAGCGGAGGGAACCTTCGCGCAACTCGCCCCTCAGCTAATCGGTGCATATGCTCAAGGTGGAGCAGCTGTTGCAGCCAGCCTTGGCGGTTTACCTTTTCACGCTACCACGCCAACGGATCAAGTACCTGCAAATGGCGTAACCCATCTCGCCGCTGGATACCGCACATTTGACCCCCGCACCTATTGGGGCTCTGACCTCGGACTAGAATATTTTGTCAATGATAACTTATCATTCTTTGGTAATTATTCTTGGGTGAGCGATGTAGAGTTTATGCAAAATGTAGTCACACCAGATGGCGAAACGATTGGTGCACCTGTGCAGACAAACTTAAACATACCACAAAACAAGTTTCGATTGGGTTTCAATTATACCCCAATGTCGGGCTTTCGCGCTAATCTCGCCTTCCAACATGACGCTTCTTACTTTGCTAATGCCGGACAATTTACAGGTAATACGCAAGTCAGAAACCTGTTTGACGGAGGTGTTGGGTACAAATTCAATAATGGTCTATCTATCAACGTAACAGCAACTAACTTATTAGATAGTGAGTATCGCTACTACGTGAATATGCCAAAAATTGGTAGAAGAACACTTGCAACCATCCGTTACGATTTTGGCGGTGGCAACTAATACTAATCCTTTGAGATAATCGATTTATTTCAAAAACCGATTTTAGCCCCTTCGCGTTATGCGAAGGGGCTTTATTTTATAATATGGCTTAATGTCGCGATATCAGGTGGAATCATTGTACCTTTGCGATAGCCATAAAGACTTCAAAAAAGGAAATTCTTTTATTTTTTTATCCCGAATATTTCAACATGGGCTTATTATTGACTTATTTATTTTTGGCTTTATCTATATCATTTCTATGTTCGATCATGGAGGCGATATTACTCTCTACACCTGTTTCATTTTTGAAAGCCAAAATGGAAAATGGAGATGAGAATGCCGTTTCTATGATGAAGCTTAAAGATGACATTGATAAACCCTTATCAGCTATTCTCTCGCTCAATACAATTGCTCATACAGTAGGTGCCGCCGGGGTAGGTGCTCAAGCTACCCAAGTTTTTGGTGAGCAATACTTCGGTATAATATCTGCCGTGTTAACGCTTTTGATTTTGGTCATTACAGAAATAATTCCCAAGACTTTAGGAGCTAACTATTGTAAGGAGCTCTTGGGTTTTGGCACGAAGGTAATTAAGGGGATGATTTTTATCACTTATCCCATAGTGATAGCCTCAGCTTTCTTGACAAAACTTATTTCACGCCCTGAAAAGGAATTGACGACCAGTAGAGAAGAGATTTCGGCTTTGGCGACCATAGGGGCGCAAGAAGGCATTTTTGGTGACAGAGAAAATAGAATCATTCAAAATTTAATCAAATTAAAGGAGATTAAGGTAGCTGAGATTATGACACCCCGTATTGTTGTCGTCGCAGCTGATCAAGACATGAGTTTAAAGGACTTTCTCCAAAGCAAGGATTTGATGAATTTTTCGCGGATACCTATCTTCGCTGCCAATCGAGACAATATTACTGGCTATGTCTTTAGAGAAGTTGTGTTTGAAAAGTTGGCAGAGGATCAGTTCGATTTGACCCTAAAAGATATCCGCAGAGACATCATCCGTTTTGATGAATCTACAACCTTGTTTGAGGTATGGGAAGAAATGATCTTGAGTAAAGAACATATCTCTTTGATACTTGACGAATATGGGGGAATGGATGGCATTGCCACCTTAGAAGATATTATCGAGACCCTACTGGGTTTTGAGATAGTCGATGAAAAAGATAGAGTCGAAGACATGCAAAAATTTGCCAAGGAAAAGTGGGAAGCAAAGCAGAGAAAGTATGAACAACTAAAAAATAGAACTTCCACCTGAACAGCGGCATAAACATCCACTATCCCACTTTTTAGTCCTATATAGCCTGTCACAAAAAAGCTTTGAGAGTATCGAATTGCAGCTCTAAGAAATAATCAAAAGAGTTTTTTTGGGTGGCCAGAAGAAGGCTCATTTCCTTTTGCGCCTCGCAGCATCATAAGCATTCACCATACGCATATCTAGGACTCTCATCACTTCGGCAATTTTTTGATCTTGCCCAAAAACCCTACTATTGCGTTATTTTTATTGATGATGAATACTTACTAATCTAACACAAGGCTTGGCAATATGGCTATTAATAGATAGAAAAAGCTTTGTGATGGACACTAAAAAAGCCGTTCATATATTGAGCATATGAACGGCTTTATAAATTGTATTGTCTAAATGACTTATAGATTAACTCTCTAGTTTGAATGTTACAGGCAAGGTATAAAGCACCCGCACTGGGCTTCCTCTTTGCTTACCTGGCTTCCAAGCTTCTGCAAGGTCGTTCATTCCTTCTACAACCTTTTTAGCTGCTTCTCCGCATCCAGCATCAATATCTCGGACTATTTTCACATCCGTTACTTTTCCATTCTTTTCTACAACGAACTGGATGTATACTCTACCTTCTACTCCATTTTCTCTTGCAATTGCAGGATACTTTAGGTTCTTATAGAGATACTGAATAAGCTTCTCATCTGAGCAAGCTTTGTCTTCACAACCGCCGAATAAAGGGACTTGCTCTACGACTTTAAAGATCTCATCGACTTCCTGCTTTTTTGGTGGCGGAGGTGGTGGTGGCGGAGGTGGTGTCTCCTTTTTAGGTGGTGGCGGAGGTTCATTAAAGACCGTCTCTTCGTCGACGGTTTGATCTTCAAACTCAGGCTGATCTTCTTCTTCGATCTCCTCTTCCGGCACTTCTTCGATCACTGGTGGTGGCGGAGGTGGTGGCGGAGGTGGCGGCTCAGCTGTGCGAGGAGGTTCAATTTCTATTTCCTCTTCTACCTCTAGGTTGTACATGGATGTATCTACCACTTTCTCATAAGTGGTCCAGCTAAATCCTAATACCGATAATCCTAGCGATGCTGCTAAACCAGTACGAAAAAGAACTCCACTGTGCTTGAAAATATCAACATCTGGATACTTTGTTCTTGATTTGAGAGGTTTAGTCGAACCATCAGATTGATATTTTTCATTCAATCCTTCTTTTGTTCCAAACATGTTTCTCAAAACAAAAACCAAAGCCGCCAAACCTGCGAATAGCGCCAATACTCCTATAAGAACATTGGTACCTGTTAATTCGATGTCCATAAGCTCAGATTTTGTTTTTCAAAATGAATAATAGTAGAATTCTCAATTGTGCGTAATAATAGCAATATTCTTTTTATTTCCACGGTAGATTTCGTCGCCTTTTGATTAAGATTAAAACTTTTTTTTGCACAAACATGTAAATAGATACCCTAAATAGGTGCCAATCATATCAGCGCTAACATCCTTCCATTCAAAAGAACGATAGGAGGTCAATCCTTGGAGACATTCAGTAAGGACAGCAAAAAAAAGACTAAAAACAATGATCTTAGCTTCACTGTTTGCTATCCCTTGTTCTATTGACGCTTTCGCCAAAAGCACATACAGTAGGGCAAATATGCCTAAATGGATCACTTTGTCCAGTCCCTTTATCCAAAATGGTTTCCATATTGGTGGACTATCAACCGGTATAAGCAAAAAAACCAACACTAGAATGAAATAGGTTATCGCTGCTATCCGGTACTTCCAATGTGCCATCTACAACTATAGATGTGCTTGAGACAATAAAAGGTGTGCCCCCTCCAAAAAAATTTTAGGCTATTAGATTGTGGTAAGCTTCCGCATCAAGAAGATCCTCTAATTCACTCAGATCTCCAACCTCCACTTTGATAATCCAACCTGCTCCATATGGATCTTCGTTGATGAGGCCAGGATTGTCTCCTTCGGATTCATTCAACTCGTCATTAAACTCTATCACCTTACCTGTTACAGGCATAAAGAGATCTGAAGTTGTTTTAACAGCTTCGATCGTACCAAAGACTTCATCCTTGTTGATTTGCTCACCAACCGTTTCAATTTCTACGTAAACGATTTCTCCGAGTTCACTTTGGGCATGATCAGTAATGCCAATGGTAGCTATATTACCCTCTACCAATACCCATTCGTGTTCTTTTGTATATTTAAGATTTGCTGGACTTGCCATGTTTATACGATGCTTTTTATTTATTGACGAATTTTCTTACCCAATCTAAGGTAACTGACTTTGGTCTTTCGAGCGGAAAACCTAGTGCTCGGGACCAACATAAGGCTGCCATCGTACCTAAGGCTCTAGATACCCCAAATAATACAGTATAGTAATTATACTCTTTCATTCCATAATGCACCAATAATGCGCCTGAATGGGCGTCGACATTAGGCCATGGGTTTTTAACCTTACCTGTCGCTTGCAAAATTTCTGGCACGACTTCAAACAAGTGCCAAACGACTTGAACAATACTACTATCCTTTAGATGCGCCTCGGCAAATTTTTTCTGCGCCATAAACCTTGGATCTGGTTGACGCAACACCGCATGACCATAGCCCGGTATAACTTTCCCTTGCATAAGGGTTTGTTTCACATATTCGCCTATTTGATCTTTGGAAGGAGAATCAGTTTTTAAATCTTCGATCATCTCAAAAATAAACTTAATCACTTCTTGATTCGCCAAGCCATGTAAAGGGCCAGCTAGCGCATTTATTCCCGCAGCAAAGGACAAGTAGGCGCTGCTTAAGGTTGAACCCACTAGGTGGGTGGCATGTGCGCTAGCATTACCTCCTTCATGATCGGCATGAATGGTCATATACAAACGCATCAAGCTCATGAATTCGGCATCTCCAAACCCAAGCTTATGCGCATAGTTGCCAGACCAATCCATTCCTTTGAGGCCTTCTAATTGTCGATTATTATGAAAAGATTTTCGGTATATATAAGCGGCCACAGAAGGAACTTTTGCAATAAGATTCATCGCATCTTCATAGGTGGCATCCCAATAATCATTCTTGCTCATTCCTTCAGCATACCGCGCACTAAAAACGCTCTCCGACTCTAGTGCAGTCATCGCTGCTGAAAATTGTGACATCGGATGACTATCTTGCGGAAAGGCATCTAAAATCTGTTGAATGGATGTTGGCAAATCTCCTCTCTTTTCCCATTCTTGACTTAACCAATCTACATCCTCTTGCCTTGGAATTTCGTCCACTAACATCAACCAAAACAATCCCTCAGGAAGAGGAGAGTTATCTCCCTTTCGGGTCGGCAATAATTCTTCCAATTGTTCGATAGAATAACCTCTAAAGGTTATACCCTTATTAGCGTCAAGGTCTGAGGTTTCCCATAAGATACTTTTTATACCTCGCATGCCTCCAAAAATTTGAGACAAGGTGACTTCATCCGCCTTCAGATTTCCATGCTCTTGAAGAAGTGTTTTGATTTCTGAGCGGATGGCGTCCGACTTTTTCTTAAATTTTTCTTTTAATCTATCCATTGGAATCTTACGGTTTACTAGGTGCTGCGAAAATAAGCTTAGCAATGATAAAATGTAGGTTAATGAAAAATGTTTTTGCTAAAAGTTGTTATGACAAGCTATTTTTAGCAATCTAAACGGTAATCATGTTCATAATTAACGGAATATTAGTGCATCCCGAACTGTTTAGCCAGCAGTTTGTCTGTAATCTGAGCAAATGTAAAGGGGCGTGTTGTTGGGAAGGAGACTATGGCGCACCAGTCACAAAAGAAGAGCTTGAAATTATGGAACAGGAAGTTCATCAACTCCTACCCCTGCTTCCTGAAGCGTCACAAGAACGTATTAGAGCACAAGGGGTTTGTACCTATGATAGCCATTATAAGGATTTAGTCACCCCTCTGATGCCTAATGGTGCCTGCGCCTTCTTATTGTATGATGAGATTGGTATAGCTAAGTGTGGTTGGGAAAAAGCACATGAATTACAATTAACCAGCTTTAAAAAACCCATAAGTTGCCATCTTTATCCCGTAAGAGCCAAGATAGATAAACAAATTAGCATGACCGAGCTGCGATATGACGTGTGGAATATCTGTAGCGCGGCCTGCACTTTAGGCGTTCAGCTACAAATGCCCGTCTTTAGATTCGTATCACAAGCAATTATCCGCCAATATGGGCAAGATTTTTACGAGCAAATGGAACAAATATTCAGCGATTATTTTGGCAATAAACAAGATTGAAACTTGATTTGATATTAGACACCAAAGATGCTACCTTTGCGCAACTTTTTTGGAATCGATAATTTTTCAGACATACAGAAGGTCGTAAAATAAGAACTACACCGTCCTTCCGACTAAAAACAAACAATCTTATGGCATTAATAGGAAAAATCAGAAACAACATGTGGTTCGTGTTTGTACTGATAGCTTTAGCAACTGTCGCTTTTATCCTTATGGACGCCATGGGCCCCGGTGGCGGTGGTGTTAGCCCAAATACTCCGATTGGCAGTATTGGTGGAAATAAAATCAAACAAATGGATTTTGAGAGATCTTATCAAAGTCTTTTTGCCAATGCACAAAATCCACACGCTAGTCGAGCACAACTATGGAATTATTTTGTGGAAAAGAGCATCTTAGAAGATCAATCTGACGATCTTGGTCTCTCTGTGGGTGTTGAAGAGTTAAAGGATCTTCAATTTGGACAAAACCTGAGCCCCATCATCTATCAGAATTTTATGAATCCGCAGACCGGTCAATTAGATGTAGCTCAGTTAGGTCAGATTCGTCAGGCCATTGAAACGAATACATTTAGTAATCCAGCCTTACGTCAATATTGGGCAGAACAAGAGAAACAAATCATCAAGGCTCAGCTAGAAAATAAACTGTCAAATCTTGTGGCCAAATCGATGTATACTCCTAATTGGTTGGCCGAAACGGTATATAACGAAGAAAACAGTACAGTAGATCTGGCGGTTGTCAAAATACCATTTGATAAAATACCTGCTGGTGACATTCAAGTGACAGACAAAGATATACTGAACTATATCCAAGAGAACAAAACTCAGTTTCAGACAAAGGAGGAGAAGCGTATTGCAGAATATGTCACCTTTCAAGTGTTACCTACCGCTGCAGATACAGCTAGTTGGCGCGAACGTATGAATATAATTATTGAGGGTTTTAGAGAAACTATAAATGACTCTTCATATGCCCTGGCAAACGGCGGCTTTTATCAACCCTATTTTGCTAAAGTTGAAGAAATAGAAGAAAGTTATCAAGATAAAATCGGGGAATATGAGATAGGTGGCGTTTATGGCCCCTATCAGTTATATAATAGCTTTCAGGCTGTAAAACTTGTTGATAAGCAAATTGTACCTGACTCTGTCAATGCAGCCCATATTCTACGCAGAACCACACCAGGCAATGCCGCCGAATTAGCAGAAGCTAACAGGTTGGCCGACAGTCTTTTGACAGTGTTAATCAAGGATAAAACAATGTTTGACACCTTAGCCAAAAATTTTAGCCAGGACTTCAGCAATTCGGCAACAGGAGGCGATCTTGGCACCTTTGGTCAGGGAGCCATGTTAAGAGAATTTAATGACGTCTGTTTTTTGACTGGAACAAAACGTGGAATATATAAGGTACAAACACAATTCGGGGTGCACCTTGTATATGTCAAGGATCAAAAATTCGAAACTCGCGAGGTGAAATACAAACTAGCCTATGTGAATGTCCCTATTATTCCTACAAAAGAAACGCAAGACGTAGCATATCAAAAAATGCTCGAATTGATCAGTACATATCCATACCTTGATGGACTACGCACGGCTATTGGAGCTGATCCATCCTTGACTATCAAGGAAAGTAATCTTTTAGGACTAAATGATTACCAAATTGCCTCTTTGCCAGATGGTAACACTTCACGCGATATCGTAAAATGGTTGTTTGAAGAAGATAGTGAAGTCAACCAAGTCTCTCCTACTGTTTATTCATATAACGATCCAGTAAATTACTTTACGAATCAATACCTCATCGCAGGCTTATCTAAAATTATTAAATCAGGCCTTCCATCTGCTTCTGATCTAAGAAATACAGTAGAATTTGCTGTACTAAATAAATTGAAGGCAGAAAAGGCGCGTAGTTCGATCAGCTCCAAAGACCTAAATAGTATTGCTAATCAATATAGCGTGAGTGTAGATACATTTACATCAATCAACTTATTGAACACATTTGTGGCAGGCATAGGCAATGAGCCAGGTGTAATAGGTGCAGCCTTTGGCAAAAATGAGGGTGATATTTCGGCTCCAATAGTGGGCAATAGCGGTGTTTTTGTTGTGAAAACATTGACCAAGAATCAAGCGGGCAGTCCTAGTAATATCACATTTTTGAAGCAGACCGTAAATAATAGATCGCGTTCAGCGGTTCCTGCGGGGCTTATAGAATCGTTAAAATCTAAGTTGAAGATTACCGATAATCGCTCTAAGTTTTATTAAAAATGTTTAACTCGAGTAACAAAGGGTCAAGGAAGAACTTCTTTGACCCTTTATTTTTGTAACATGAAGATAATTGTTAGCCTCAGTATTATCATTTGGTTGTTAGCTTGTCAGAAAGCTAGTTTGACCGAAATAAAATTAAATCGCTCTAACGGAAAATTAGCCCAACAATACATGGTAGACCAATACTCGCTTATTCAAGGCGAGCTTATTACTTATTACGAAGATGGAGTTAGAGTCTTTGAAAAAGCGCAATATCGAGATAGCCTATTGCATGGTTCAAGAGAATTGTATTTTATCACTGGGCAAATAGAAATAAAAGAAATCTACGATACTGGCGTTCTTGTCGATACGGTTGTAGTGTATTATCCGAGCGGAAAGATCAAAAAGAAGAGCGCATATGATAAAGGAGTGCTCAGCGGGATAGTGATCCGCTATTACGAAAATGGTCAAGAATTTGAGCGAGTGCAATTCGAAAAGAATCGAGAGAACGGCCCCTTCAAGGAGTTTCACCCCAACGGAGCATTGCGCTGGGACGGTCAGTATTTAGACGGCAATAAAGAGTTCGGCGAATTAAGCCAATACGATAGCTCCGGAGTGTTGATAAAAAAGATGTATTGTGATAGCGTAGGCGTGTGTCGGACGACTTGGTCTATAACACAACAATAAAAAAGGCGAAGACTCATATTTATTGGGATATCCGTCTTATAAGAACTAAAAGACATCTCCTCTCGCCGAACTATAGATGAATATTCGCCGGCTATCTACCATAAAATTAGATCAAAGTCTTTTACATGCTATTCCAAAACCCTTCGTACAACCTTCACTTTTTGAACTCTTAAATCTAATGCGGCGTTTGTTTCAGAAAAATACGTGATACGATACGAGAGTTTGTCATCTACTAATTCTACAATGCCATATCCATTCTTTTTGCGCTGACTAGTATGATGTGACTCGACTCGCCCGTCCTCTATATCCTGGATAATCTGTTTTAAACGATAAATTGCATTTTCCTTTGAGATAGATTCCGTTTGCCCTTTATGTATCCATTCAATAGATTCATCGAGCTTGTGGATGATACTGTGTACAATTTCTTTAGGAATAGAATCTGTCAAGTGTATCATCAAACTGAACATTAGACATACTGACTGCATTACAACTAATTTATGTGAACGAGTAAGTAGCTCTGCTATATAGGTGGATGTTTTGTTGAATGTTCCTAAAACTGTCATATATAGGCTAATATTGTATGTTCAAAAGAAAAGGTATGCAATCAAAAAAGTCATTATTGGTGATACTTGATGGTTGGGGATTGGGCCAAGAACCTAAAGCTGATGCCATACAGCAAGCTTCAACGCCATTTTTTGATCATTTAATGCTGCGTTTCCCGAATGCAGCGCTTATAACTTATGGCTTGGAAGTGGGTCTGCCAGAAGGTCAAATGGGCAATAGCGAAGTAGGTCATCTAAATATAGGTGCCGGAAGAGTGGTGTATCAAGAGTTAGCACGAATCAACAAAGCCATCAAAGATGATACGCTTCAAAATGAGCCTGTACTCAAAGCAGCCCTGCTCCGTGGACAAGAAGAAGGACGCAAGTTTCATCTGCTAGGCTTACTGTCGGATGGAGGTGTCCATTCTCATATAGAGCATTTGATAGCCCTATCAACTATTATCTCTAATGCCGGTATTACAAATCTAAAAGTTCATGGCTTTTTAGATGGTAGAGATACAGATCCTTTTGGTGGAGCCGCATATTTAGAGTATTTCAATTCAGCCCTTCAAACAAAGGGTATTAAAATATCTACCATTATTGGACGCTATTACGCCATGGACAGAGACAATCGCTGGGAACGAATAAAAAAAGCCTACGATCTTTTGGTTTCCGGGGTTGGACAACAAGTGGATGATTTGGCCGAAGCTATTCGACATCAATATACTTTAGGTTTAACCGACGAATTTATGATTCCGATGGTGATTGATACGGATGCTATCATCGAAGAAGGAGATGTGGTTTTGTTTGCTAACTTTAGAACAGATCGCCCAAGACAACTCACCAAAGCTTTGACACAACAAGACTTTCCCACTTTTGACATGAAGGCCTTGCCTCTTCATTTTTTCACGATGACAGAATATGATGAGACGTACCGAAATGTCCACGTCATTTATACTAAGGATAAATTGGCCATGACCATTGGGGAGGCCATCGCGCAACAGGGATTGAGCCAATTACGTATTGCCGAAACAGAAAAGTACCCGCATGTTACCTTCTTTTTCTCAGGAGGAAGGGAGGAAGCTTTTGAACATGAACAAAGAATTTTAATCCCTTCTCCAAAAGTCGCTACCTATGATCTTGAACCTGAAATGAGCGCCGAAGAAATAACCACCCATGCATGTGATGCAATACGTCTACAAAGCCCAGATTTCATTTGCCTCAATTTTGCCAATACCGATATGGTTGGTCACACGGGCGATTTTCAGGCCGCAATGGTTGCCGCAACCACCGTCGACCATTGCCTTAAAACCTTAGTAGACTGCGCCCTTGAACACGACTATGAGATAATTATTATCGCTGATCACGGTAATTCCGACTACATGATCAATGAAGATGGTAGCCCTAATACAGCGCATACTACTAACCCCGTACCCATTATTTACGTTTCTAATCAGCCGAGGTCATCGCACTTGAAGTCAGGTAAGCTAGCCGATATAGCACCGACCTTACTTCATTTAATGGGACTACCTATTCCTAAAGAGATGACTGGCAACATATTAATCGAAAATTAGCTCGCCATGAAAAATGCCTGGTTACATCTAGTTTTAGCTTTACTCTTCGCCTTATTTGCAATCGTACAGTATAATGATGCTGACTGGTATATTTGGATACCGATTTATGCCACCGTAACATTAAGCTCCGGTTTATATTATTTTAATCGCAACCCATTCCAATTATCACTACTTATTGGTTTGGGCGTATTGGCTTATGCGGTTCGGTATGTTCCGAGCATAATATCATGGATAAAAATGGGATTGCCAACCATTGTTAATGAAATGAAAGCTGATCAGCCATATGTCGAAGATGTACGTGAATTTTTAGGCTTATTGTTAGTCGGGTTGTTCCAACTTTATTACTTTTTCAAGCAAAAGAAGCGAGCAAATTTGTCTTAGAGGCGGTAATTAAATACATAATTAGCCATTTAAAATCCTCATTTCGTATTTTTGATGTTGTACTCGAACACTAGACTTATGATACCACATCTTATGTCGGGCACGAAATATATCAATACTAACAGGTGACGATAAGCGAAGATTTATTGCATTATATATGGAAGACCAAAGCCTTTGATCTAAAAGACTTAAAGACAACGGATGGTCGTTTATTGCAAATCACGCATTTTGGTCATCATAACCAAAACGCCGGGCCTGACTTTTTATCGGGAAGAATAAAGATTGATTCGATCGAATGGGCCGGACATATCGAATTACATGTGTTCTCTTCGGACTGGATTGCGCATAAGCATCAAGAGGATATTGCATACGCTAATACGATTCTACATGTTGTCTTGCACAATGATATACAAATAAAGTATCCAGATAATACTGCTATGCCTACACTGGAACTCCATGGCCGAATTCAAGAGAAATCGCTTGTCAACTACAATCGCCTTTTTCAACGAGCACAATGGATTCCTTGTGAAAGGTTAATTCGAGACGTCAGTAGCATGAACAAAACGGAGATGACACAGCAAGCGCTAATAGATCGAATGATCGAAAAAAGTGATGGACTATTGAAGGAACTAAACAGCCTAAATGGTCATTGGCATGAATTAATTTACCGCCGCATTGCTTGGTCTCTTGGCCTTTCAGTCAATGGAGACGCTTTGTTGGAATTGGCTACTAGAACTCCTTATTCGATTGTACAAAAGCATCGCGACAATTTGATCCAATTAGAGGCGCTGATGTTTGGGCAGTCAGGGCTTCTAATGACAGAAAAAGAAGATGCCCATCTCACTCTATTAAAAGGCGAATATGGTTTTCTACAGCAGAAGTATCAATTGAACCCTATGAATGCAGGGCAATGGAAGTTTTCTAAAATGTTACCTGCTGGATTTCCGACGATTCGCATCGCCCAATTTGCAAATCTACTCCATCAATACAATCATTTGGATCAACTTTTATTTGAAACGGACACCCTTTCTCTCCAAAAAACCTTCGAGATAAATACATCAGATTACTGGCTGTATCATTATCGGTTTGGCACGGAGACAGCTCGAAGACCAAAGGTTTTGGGTCGACAAAAAATAAATATTATTCTCATCAACGCGGCGGCACCTCTTCTCTTTGCTTATGGCAGTTATCACAATGAATCTGGCTGGAAAGAAAAGGCCGTTGATCTTCTCTGCAATATACCTAGTGAAAAAAATGCTATTATTGACAAATGGAAAACATTGGGTATGCCTTCCGATAATGCTGCAGATAGTCAAGGATTGTTAGCATTAAAGAAGTCGTATTGTGCTCAAAGTAGATGTTTACATTGTCGTATCGGACACTCTATTATGAATGAATCTTCCATACAATGATTCAATCTTTCCTGATTAAAATTCTCGTTTCACCGATAAGTGTTATTTACGGTATAAGTATTTGGTTTAGAAACCTCTCCTATGATTTGGGCATAGTCAAGACTTCACAATTTAATATTCCGGTCATAGGGATCGGAAACCTTAGTATGGGGGGCGCCGGAAAGACTCCACATATCGAATATCTCATCCGCTTGCTCAGCCCTTACCTGTCTGTTGCCACGCTAAGTCGTGGTTATAAGCGCAAAACGGTAGGCTTCTTGATAGTAGGTGCACAAGACTCCGCCTTAACAGTGGGCGATGAGCCTTTCATGTATCATTTGAAACACAAGAATATTACTGTATCCGTTGCAGAGAGTCGCTCATTGGGCATTCCACAATTGTTAAGTGCTAATCCTGACATAAAGACAATTTTGCTGGATGATCATTTTCAGCATAGATCAGTCCAAGCAGGTTTAAGTATATTATTAACAGATTATTCAAATCCATACGATAAAGATTTTTTGCTACCTGTGGGCCAATTAAGAGAATGGCCAATGGCTGCAAAGCGCGCAGACATCATTATTGTCACCAAATGCCCTCCAGCATTGGACATTTCAGAGCAAAAAGCTTGGAAACATCGACTAAAAGTGACGCAAAATCAACAAATCCATTTCTCATATTATCACTATCTCGAGCCCTACAGTATCTTAACTGGAGAACGAAGAAATATTTCTTCGTTTGATAATGTACTACTTCTCAGCTCTATAGCTAACGTGGCATATCTGCACTCCTATCTTGTCTCTAAAGTGAATAAAGTAGAATTGGCAACATACGAAGATCACCATCTTTATACACCACATGAGGTATCCATCCTTAATCTTAGACTGCAACAATTATCGGGCAATGCGGCAATAATTTCGACGGAAAAAGATGCCACAAGGCTTATGCTTCATAAGGATTATATAGTAGCGCAGCAGCTCAACATCTTTCTATTACCAATAGAAGTGCGTTTTGTCCAAAATGCTGAAAGCTTTGATGATAAGGTGAAAGATTTTCTCCTAAATTTCAAGGTGTGAAAATAAATCGGACGTCAGCCTTTGTCATAATTACACTATTCAGCCTTAGACCTTGTATTGGACAGTATAGCAATGCGGAAAGAAATGAACGGGTAGAACGATGGATGGATAGACTTGACATTATGTACGACCTTTCTCCCTCTTATCATTTTGCCCTCAAATATCAAGATCGCGAACGCATCCACCGCTGGCTGAATGATTCATCCACTTTACACTTGGAGAATATTGACGCGGCTGATCTAAAAGATTGGCTCATGAATTTTAATGAAACGACCGCAAGATTAGATAGCACCATTAGTGCACCTTCAAGTCAAAGAAAGGGTGGTCTTTCTGCCTTCTATCACAATCCGCAGCATTTATTGACGGTACATGTCCCGAACTTTTCGATGAGTATCGACCCCTTATTGATGATAAGTTTGGGAAAAGAGATAAACAATGATGTACCTATCATACAAAACACGCGCGGACTGCGCATTAGAGGTCGTATTGATAACAAAATTTATTTTCATACGGAGATACTCGAAACCCAAAGAAGCTTTCAAACTTTTCTAACAGAGCGAATTGAAGAAATTAATGCCATCCCTGGTCAAGGGTTTTATCGTGATTTCAGCTCGAAGATATTCAACAACTGGCAGGGCTATGATTATTTGAATTCTCAAGCACATATAGGCTTCAAGCTGAGTACGTCAATAGATTTTCAGCTCGGACATGGCAGACAATTCATTGGTCATGGTATGAGATCAATGTTGTTGAGTGATTTTGCACACAACTACTTCTATGCTCGTTTGTCGACACAAGTGTGGAAGTTTCACTACCAAAATATTTTTACTGAACTCTCATCCGTTAGCGGCAAGCAATTGCCCGGAAATATTGTAATTCCTAAAAAGTATATGGCCGCCCATTACTTAGACTTTAATGTTAGTCCGAATTTTAGCATAGGCTTCTATGAGGCTGTCATCTTTAGCCGATCCGACAGATTTGAGTTGCAATACCTCAATCCTGTCATTCTTTATCGCAGTGTCGAACTAATGTTAGATAGTCCGGACAATGTACTGATAGGTCTAAATAGTCGGCTAAATATAGCCTCAACCCTGCAACTGTACAGCCAAGTCATGGTGGATGAACTGAAAATCTCAGAACTCTTTGCCGGAAATGGATGGTGGGGCAATAAAATAGCTTTTCAATTCGGCCTCAAATATCCGAGCGCCTTTGGTGTCACACATTGGGATATCCAAGCAGAATATAATGCAGCACGCCCATTTACTTATACACATCGTGTGACCGACGCCTCTAATCAATTGATTCCGAGCTACAGTCATTATAATCAAGCCTTGGCTCACCCTTTGGGTGCAAAATTTAAAGAGTGGATACTTAGACAACATTTTCGACCTCACCGGCGGCTTGGGTTAAGAAGTGATTTGTATTTTATTCAATTTGATCAAGGGGAAGGACATGATATATTAACCTCCTATGAAAAGCGTACGCGCGATCTGGGTTATTATATTTTAGAATCTGAGCGAGCCAGTCGTTGGATACTGGATTTGAATGCCGATTATGAATTATTTCCTAATTACTTTTTGACGTTTCAATATCGATATCAAAGGGCCGCGGGCGCTCCCTTAAAAGAAAATCAGCCCCATTTTGTATCTTTTGGCATCAGCGCAAACCTGTGGCAAGATGCCTTGGCATATTAATTTCTAAAAAAAATATAAAAAAACATATTAAAAGTTTTAATAATATGTAAATCGTTCTTATACTTGTCCTATCAAAGCGAAAGCGTGCTGAATACTTTCGTTTTTATCTATCCCAATAGACAGTTTAAATCCCAATTTAACAGCAAGAAGTAGGCGATCCATTCTATGTTATTACATAGCCACATCGTTGACATATTGACTAATATTATTTAAACTGAACGACTGATGAAAACTACACGTCTTTATTTGGCGCTAATCGTGTGCCTATTATTCGCTGGAGCTGTACGCGCCCAGGTAAAAATTGGGGATAACCCCTTGATGGTTGGCGACAACCGTGTTTGGGAGGCAGAAAAAGCCGATACCCTTGTCATTTTGACTGACGCACTTGAATGGGGTCGTACCGTCAATAAGACTACTAATGCCACAGGAGATGCCATAATGATGAAATTATTTGGCTACGGTCTAGGTCAGTTTAATACTGTGCCTCAATCCTATTTCTTAGGTACTGACCTTCAAGGTAGAATGGTTGAATTCCCCTTAACATTTGATCTTTTAACCAATTCTTCCACGGCTACCCTGTCATTAAACAATGGTATAAGTAATTTTATATCAGTAGATTTAACTGCCTTAGATAGTGTTTTCTCCACGAATACTCAATTGACAAATGCCATTACGACTCTTGAGACACAGATTAATGACTCGCAAGCAGCTGATGGTGACACTTTAACTGGAAATGAATGGATAAACCTCATGCAAGTAACCGAACTCGCGGACTCTTTAATCCTAGAAATAACAGAAAACATCACAGGTGTCGGTCCTACACATACTACCCGGGTTGAGTTAGGGTATGCCGTGTCCATCTATTTACAAGACACTTTTCAACAAATACGGAACGAAATAGCTGATACAGCCGAGGCATTGCGCAATGGAACATTCTACAAAGCAGATGGCTTTTTTGATGAAGATAGAACTGTGACTGGGGCTGGACATAGTCTGAGCTATGTAGGTGTCGATTCGTTGACATTTAGCAATGCCAATTTCACATTAAATACGACAGGCACAACGGATGTAACCTCTGGCGGAGATGTATCGGTGACTAGTACGGCAGGAGATGTGGATGTCAGTGGGGTCAATCTGTCGACAACCTCGACAGGCACAACGGATGTAACCTCTGGCGGAGATGTATCGGTGACTAGTACGGCAGGAGATGTGGATGTCAGTGGGGTCAATCTGTCGACAACCTCGACAGGTACAACAGATGTGACCTCTGGCGGAAATGTATCGGTGACTAGTACCACTGGGGATATCACAGTTCAAGCTACATCAGGTGTAGTCAATATCTCAGGGGACTCGCTCATCTTGTCAGGACCAATAAGTAATAATTCTTACGGTACTGGAACTAACACAGGCGCCGAGGCGTACATCCTTGCCGTGGATGCAGCTGGTAACTTTATTGAAGTTGATATTGCTGCCATTGGAGGTGATGCCACCTTGAGCAGTCCAGTAGATTTAGATGAAGATGGTACCTACGAGACTACCGTTGATGAAGCCATACAGGCGCTCGCAAGAGAAATTGACAGTACGATTTACAATTATGACGGTACACTTCAAGCAAACCGATACATGACTATGGCAACTCGAAACTTATACTTTGTGGATGGCGCAGATACCACAGTAATCACCAGTGATGGCAGAATGGCTATTGGTCGCGGAACCGTAACGAACGCTTTGATGCCAGGTCGCGAAATCAAACTAGATGTAAACGGCGATATCCTAGCAATGCAGATCCACTCTAGTTCCGATGAACGATTTAAGAAGAACATCGTCAAAGTAGAAGGAGCTTTAGAAAAAGTAATGGCCATCAATGGTGTTACCTATGACTTTAGAATTGAAGAGTTTAAAGATCGTAACTTCCCGGACTCGAAGCAACTTGGCTTTATTGCTCAGAATGTCGAATCTGTTATGCCAGAAGTAGTGAAAACTAATGGTGATGGCTTTAAAGCAGTAGATTATGCCAAATTGACGGCACTCCTCAATGAAGCCATCAAGGAACAACAATTACAAATTCAAGACCAATCAATGACGATATCTAAGCAGCAGGCAATGATCGATGCAGTATTGCATCAAAATGTCCAATTAACTACAGATATCAAAGAAATAAAATCGCTTCTTTTAACTAAAAGCGCAGCTACCCAAGTCAGCGAGGAGTAGGAATTAGTCTTTATTTAGTCGTTAGCCGAAGGGTAGTGCATCATATGTACTACCCTTTATGCTTTTTAGTACTCTAAAAGAACAATTAGAAAGTGTTAAATATGCAAACTGTGTTCATATATGTTAACAAAAATAATATATATAAAAAACTTATATCTATTTTTACGCCAACGACCGCTCTGAAGATTTCATTTGGAAGATGAAATTTCTGTGTGCCGACAGAACAGAGTTTAAGAAGTGAGCCGGAGAATGTTGAGAACCATTTGTACTATGTTCGTATTCGTGCTGTTATGGAGCAGAGCGGATACACAACAAAAAATAGGAGACAACCCTCTGACGATAGATTCTGCGTCCTTGCTAGAATTAGAAAGTACATCTCGCGGCTTCCTCATATCAAGATTAACCTCTACACAAAGAAACGCACAGGCCTCTTGGAAGCTAGGTCATATAATCTACAATACTACAGATTCATGTCTTCAAATATATGACGGAATAAGCTGGGAGTGCTTAGTCCAAGGTACGCTCATTGACTCAACGATCTACAAGTATGACGGCACTCTTACTTCTGATCGCACGATCCAATTAAATGGCCGAAGTATCACTTTTGATGGTTCAAGTGATGTTTATATAGGCGCTGATGGTCGTATGGGTCTAGGGACTACAACACCAGATGCATTACTAGATGTAGAAGGTGGGACAGTAAGGCTTTCAGATTATGGGGCAGGTACTATATCTGGTACGCCCAGCTTTATTTTGGGTGTCGATAGCGACGGCGACGTCATCGAGATCAGCAGTTCATCTGTTGGTACTGATGATCAGACTATCGACACCCTTTCTTTTGATGGAGCGAATGTAAGCATTTCTTTGGAAGGTGATCAACAGCCCGCCTACATACTCGATATTTCTAGTGTAAATACGGATAATCAACAGATTGATACCCTATCTCTTGTGGGCAATCAACTAAGACTTTCGTTACAACGGGATGGATTGCCTTTTTCATCAGTTGACTTGTCTAGCCTAGATACCAAATTGACTCAAGAGGAAGTTGAAGACTTCGTCGGTGCTATGGTATCCGGTAATACAGAGACGGGTATCACAGTGACTTATGACGATCCAGCGGGCAAATTGAACTTTGTTGCTACGGATGCATCCATTACCAATGAAGGACGATTGGGAGTAGGTGCAGGGGCAGCTAATACCTCGACAATCACGAGTAACACTTCTGGTCAGACACCTGTGACAATTACAGCAGGGACAGGACTTAGTATCACCGAGGCAACAAGTACAAATGGGGGTACGATTACCTTGACGAATACTGGCGATACCGACGCAACAGATGACATTACTTCTTTATCGGCTGGCACAGGCATATCTATTACTGGTGCAGGAAATAGCAGAACAATCACGAATTCCTCTCCTGATCAGACTGTATCGTTAACTGGGGCAGGGAGTGTCAGTACGTCGGGCACATATCCCAATTTTACGATAACTGGTACGGATAATCAACAGATTGATACCCTATCTCTTGTGGGCAATCAACTAAGACTTTCGTTACAACGGGATGGATTGCCTTTTTCATCAGTTGACTTGTCTAGCCTAGATACCAAATTGACTCAAGAGGAAGTTGAAGACTTCGTCGGTGCTATGGTATCCGGTAATACAGAGACGGGTATCACAGTGACTTATGACGATCCAGCGGGCAAATTGAACTTTGTTGCTACGGATGCATCCATTACCAATGAAGGACGATTGGGAGTAGGTGCAGGGGCAGCTAATACCTCGACAATCACGAGTAACACTTCTGGTCAGACACCTGTGACAATTACAGCAGGGACAGGACTTAGTATCACCGAGGCAACAAGTACAAATGGGGGTACGATTACCTTGACGAATTCCTCTCCTGATCAGACAGTGGCATTAACAGGCGCAGGAGGGGTGAGTATTACTGGAACCTATCCTAGCTTTACTATTACAGGAAGTACGACTGTCGATTCAAGCATTTATAAGAATAATGGTTCTCTATTGGCCAATCGGACCGTGGCAATGAATGGGTTCAGTTTAACTTTTGATGGCACCCAAGATGTCATTATTGCTGCAGATGGAGATGTAGGAATTGGAACTACTAGCCCACAAGCAAAACTTGACGTAGACAATGGTGGCCTGCGTCTCTCCGATTATGGCACAGGAACTACCTATCTCGATACTTCAGCTCAGCGACTTCTGGCTGTTCAAGCTGATGGTGATGTTGTAGCCCTGAATACCGTAAAGAATACACGGTGGTTTTATGCCCCCGCTGTCACCATTGATGCCAGTGCCACCGGCACAGGATTAACGCTAGATTTGCATCAAGAATATGTCGATCAATTTACGAATATTCCTGCCGCACAACGTAGTCCAGGCGCTCCTGCAAGCCTACCTGTCTATGCCGAGGATGAATTATGGTATATTATTAGTTACTATGATGCGACAGTTATCTCAAATATTTCTATTGATGCAAATGGGGTATTGACTTATGATATTATTGATGTGCCTTTTGATAATTACACCATCGTGAATGTGCAATTCTTTATTAAATAATATAGAAAAACTCAATCATTGATGGACATGCCCCCAAAAGTTAGACAATAACTTGGGGGCATTTTATGTATAAAAG
>CAZTSI010000002.1:0-15602 GCA_964616755.1 uncultured Saprospiraceae bacterium
TTAATACATAGGTGTCAGCACATACGCCATCTTGTCTTGTCTCACCTTCGTAAGTGATCGTAACACTTGCATCGCAATTGTCTGTAGCACTTACTTCACCCGTCTGTGGTGCAGGTACTGCGTCGCACTCTACTGTCGCATCTTGTGGGAAGCTTGTAAACACCGGCTTCTTCGTATCCTGTACATTGATCTTCTGACTTCTTGTGTCACTGTTGCCACAGTTGTCCGTGATCTTCCAGGTTCTCGTTAATACATAGGTGTCAGCGCATACGCCATCTTGTCTTGTCTCACCTTCGTAAGTGATCGTAACACTTGCATCGCAATTGTCTGTAGCACTTACTTCTCCTGTCTGTGGTGCAGGTACTGCGTCGCACTCTACTGTCGCATCTTGTGGGAAGCTTGTGAATACTGGCTTCTGTGTATCAACAATCGAAAAAGTTGCATTCTTATCGACTTTATTACCACATTCATCAGTAATAGTATAGATGACCGTTATCTTGCCAGTGATTCCACATTCATCTGTTAAGCTATTAAAATTATAATTACTTGTTACAGTAATACTACCACATACATCTGAAGAACAAGCTTGAAGCTTCGCAATATTTGAAGCATTCCAAGCGTCAGCAGCTGCTTTATTGTCATTTGCCCCGGCACACTCTTCTGTTTTATTATCAGGATTACATGTTACTACAGGTGCTGTTTTGTCTTCTATTGTAAAGCTTGCAGTTTTTGTTATTTTGTTTCCACATTCATCAGTAATGGTGTATACCACTGTTATTACACCAGTCAAACCGCAAAGATCTGTCAGGTTAGAAAAATTATAATTGCTCGTAACGGTCACGCCACCGCATAGATCGGAAGAGCAAGACTGGAGTTTAGAAATGTTATCAGCATTCCATTTATCTGCTTCGGATTTATTCCCAGTTGAACCTATACACTCTAAAGTTTCATTGTCCGGATTGCAGGTTGTAACAGGTGCTGTTTTGTCCTCTACAACGAAAGTGGCATTCTTAGTAATCGCATTCCCACATTCATCTGTAATAGTATATGTAACTGTGAGACTACCAGTCAATCCACAGAGGTCACTAAGACTACTAAAATTGTAATTGCTTGTTACCATTACGTTTCCGCACGCGTCACTAGAACAATTCTTCAACTTTGTAATATTTGCGGCATTCCAAGAATCAGCTGCAGCCTTATTTGCATTAAGACCAGCACATTCTTGTGTTTTGTTATCTGGATTGCATGTGCTGACGGGTGCCGTCTTGTCTTCAATTGTGAAATCCGCCATTTTTGTAATCTTATTACCACAAGCATCTTCAATAGTATAGGTCACTGTCAATTTGCCAGTAAGCCCGCATAAATCTGATAGGTTATTAAAATTATAATCGCTGACCACAGTCACTTGCGAACAATTGTCTGAAGCACAATTTTTAAGTTTATTAATGTTGTCCTGGTTCCATTTATCAGCCTCGGATTTATTTCCTGAGGTGCCCTTACATTCAATAGTAAGATTGTCTGCATTACAAGAAGTAGGTTTTACGTCGTCTTTAACCGTTATTTTTTGAGATTTTGAAACTGAAGCGTTACATTCATCTGAAACGGTCCAAGTTCGCGTAATCACAAAATTACATGGGAATGATCCCGTAGTGTCAGCAGCATAAGTTGTAGCAAAAACACAGTTATCGTTTGCGATAACATTTGCAACTGCGGGCACTTGACTTGCACAAGTCAACACCACATCCGCTGGAACTCCAGTAAGTGTAGGCGCAACATTATCTTGAATAGTTATTGTTTGAACACAAGTAAATGTCTGTGTTTCATTTTCTGTTGAAGTGCCGCAGCAACCATTCACTTTTAGTTCATCAAACTCCCATACCTTTTTGTAGGTACCGTTATTGGTAGCATCGAACCCGAGGACCTCAAACGTAAATGTTGTCGCACCAGAATATGCGAAAGCAGCGACTCCGCTAAAATCAAGATTCTCATGCTTCCAGCTCCTGTAAGAGGTGGAAATGTTTGTCACTTTATAGATTTCAGTGCCATTTTTCAAAACTCTCACACCGATTTTTCGAGCATAATTGGTTGTGCCAAAATTCTCATTTCGATCATCCACTCGTTGCATAAAAGAAATACCTGTTAAACGGCCTTCATCAGAAGCACCAAACTGAACTGTGAATTTGGCTGCAGCATTTGCATTATTGACAAAAGTTGAATTGCTAATAGCATCAATACATATAGCTGCTTCGGGAGATCCAAAGGCTCCTTTTACACAAGAGCTTCCAGCTAAATTGGATATATTAGAAATAGTGAGGTTATTACATCCTGTAGTATTCTTTGATTTTACAGATAGACCTGATCCTGAAAGGGGTTGTACTCCTTGTGAGCATTTTGTATTTGCATTTGCAAAATCCCAATAAGCTAATTCTTTAGAAATACAAGGATTTTCTATTAATCGAGTCACTGATCCTGTCCAAGTACGAGTAATAATTACAGGACAAGATCCAGATACTGCGTCGACATATGAGAAGGTTGCATTCGGATCACAAGCTAATGTCGGAAATCCGGTACTACTTGGGTGTGCGCTTTGGTCGCAGTTAATAGTTTTATTCGTAGGACAAACTAAGCCGCCTGTAGCTGTAACTCTAACTTGATCAGAATCGGTACATCCGTCACATCCTGTAACTTGAACAGTGTACGTAGTTGTGGTTGTAGGACTCACCGTAATAGTAGGAGTCGTAAAGTTTCCTGGTGTCCAGAGATAAGTGATGCCACCCCCTACACCTCCACCACTTCCCGGTGAGCAAGTTTTTTCCATTATTATCCAATTGTACGCTGTACCGGGAATATCGTTCCATTTTCCATTGGAATACATTTGAAGAAAGTCTTCATTATTATAATTATTTGGTTCACCTTGAGCCCAGTTAGTATATGTCAGTGAAGTACCATCATACCATTTCCAATTTCCTTCTGAAGCTTCATCAGTAGCGCCGAGCCATATACTTCCTTCATTGATACTTGCCAAATAATCATTTTCACCTTGAGTTTCTATTTTAGGTAATTTCCCGCCACGAGATTCAACAAATGATTTAGCTTCCTGATACGTTTTATCTCCACCAGGGAATTTGAAATAATGTGAGTTACCGTAAGATCCTATATACATCATATCGGGAACTGTTCCTGCTGGACATGAGGCAGACGAGCTACAAGTCTGGGATAACATAATATTGATGTCACCATTGAGTATGGTGGATCCTCTGGTAGCCTTAAACCAACCTGAACCTCCATAGCCCGTGGTGGTTATATTGGCGCCATTTCCAACTTGGAAAGAAGGGCCTGTAGGTGTCAATGTATATATTTCTGAACCATTGGTAAGGGTTCCTGTCATTTCAGTGTAATAGAACCAACCGGAACTATTAGTAGATGTGCATAGATTAGACTTTGGGCTTCCTGCTGGTGGTGTAGCTGAATATCCTGAATAAGTTATATCAATTACAAATGTTTTTCCTGTAGACGAATTATGAGCGGACCCCCTAAGTCGTGCTGAGCCATCTCCACACTCTTCCCAAGTTAGATTGCTTCCAAAATAGTATTTACTATCGAGCCAAAGAGCATATTGGGTACTTGTTCCACAATGAGTTGTATTACTTACTTGTCTTACACAACAATCGCAGCCAGTATCTCCGGTAACTACTGCCGATAAAGTTACGCTCTCGCCTGCGCATATAGTAACATCATCACCAGCCGAAACATTAAAATCAGTACATCCTGGTACAATAGAAAAATTGATCGTTAATTCATCACAGACTTCACCAACACATCCATCTACGTTGAATGCTTGAGCCTTAACTGTATAAGTTCCAACACCTCCGTTCCAATTATTATTATTTTCGGCACCACCTGGGTAAGTGAATGGAACATGGCTCTCGCAATTGAGTAGCACGTTGTTGACTGATAGCTTAACTGATTCTGTCCCATTGGCACCTATAGCTACTAAGTAGTAATTCGCAGGTAACTGCGAATTATCAATTGTCATTCCATTTGTCAAGGTAAGTACTGCTGCATCCGTTGCTTGATCAAATATCCTGATGGATGTTATGTCACCTGTGCATGGTGGAGAACAATTCGTTCCACCATAAAAGGAGAAATCGGCACAATCTGTATTAATGGCACCTGTCAGGCCAAACCAAGCTCTAATAGCAAATTCATTAGCAGCCCGACCACTACCCGATCCGTAACCTACTTGAACCCCTTTACTTTGATCGACCGGTATGTGCTTCATATGAGCTACTTGATTCATATTACATGATCCGACACCTTTCCAAAAACTCTTTGTATTATCAATTATGTAGTATGTCCATGTTTCATGAAGATTGTGTTGATCCTCCATATACATTCCACCGCCAGCAGACCATTGAGCCCAGTTCTTAGGATTCTTCAGATAAAGACATACCTCCCATTCTTCGCATGTGTTATGCGCATTTCTGATTCGGGTTGTCACTTTGGCAGAGCCATCGCTACAATATTCAATTGAAGCCCCATTACTGCTAGGGTACTCTGTATGAGTTGACCAGTCACATCCTGCACCAGGGCCAGTGGCCCAACCAAACCAAGCACCTTGAAAAGAACAAGAATTTGTAACCGTACAATTAGCACAAGTAGGCAACGGATCTACCTTTTTCCACTGAATAACATCTTGATATGCACCCGCAGCTTTATAAAAGATAAGTGTATTTATATTTGACCATGCAGTGGTGATAGCCGAGGCAGCTGCTTGTGCAATCGAATTATTACTACCTCCAGTACCAGTAAAATACCATATGGCCTGTTGAACATCATTCGTATAAGTTGGATAATTTGTAATTATCCAATTCATTCGGGAAGCCGCCAATGCCGAAATACCTACACCATTGTGATCTGTTACCGTATATATATTATTGCCGACTGGTGGTTCTGGTACACCTTCCTCAATACATAGACCCATACCACCGTATTTAAGTTTACATGTTGCATCAAATTCTACCATACAAAACCATTGACCATTCACCGTATTAACAGAATATGCACGGTCAGAGGCAACATTGTAAAGTGTATATGTACCACCACTGCAATTATTGACAGTCTTCGTACCACAATTAGTAGATTTAAGATCGTTGTCCTCAGCGATTTTCTCAGTGAATGAACCGTATTGTATATAGACCGATTCAGCTTTGGCCAAAGATGAAATTCCATCCGCATCCCGAATAACTTGCAGCGAATAATAGGTGCCTGGCAGCATATTCTCAAGTATGATTTTTCCATCAATTGCTTTTAATGCTCTTTGCTCTTTTACAAGTTCTTTGAACTTATAAATCCATCGTACTGTGTAAGTACTATTTACCAAGCTAGGATCGTCGATTTCGATAACCATCTTACCATCGCGCTTGCCCAACAAGGATTCATTCTCGACGGAGATATTGTTGATTTTTACATCGTTTGCAAAGATTGAAAATGAAGTCAATTTTATTTCACCAATCGTCGCGGTGGCAGCTATGGGCGTCACAAACAACAAAAGCATCAAATGAGAGATGCATGCGAATAAAAAGACATTTCTAAAATTGGAGTTGGTAAATAGTTTCATCATGTTCAGTTTAGATGAGATGGAAAGTTTATTTTGAAAATTGCGATTGACTTTTTGCTTAGGAAGTGATCCGATTGAACTTCGTTCCGATTTGTTGACCTCAGGTTCAGTATCAACAAGAAAAGGAATCCTCACTTGAACATGCTGTTCATCTGGATTCCTTAATAAATTTTTCGTTCTTCCAAACGTGTTAGAAATGGGAAGAATGGTGGAATTTAGCTTACTATGACGAAATGAACAATCCGGATCATTATCATCCGTAGTGCTCACACCGTCAGTGCGTAGTACTTCTGAGTAAATATACACAATAATATAAAGTTAACTTATTAAATACGGATTTAACAGTCAACAATTGGTTTCTTTGGGGTAGACTTGATTAAGACAGATTAATTTGACAATACCCCTATTTTCTGGCTCAGAAAATATAGATTTTAACAAATTATCCTTCGAATTACCTCATTATACCTACTTATAACATATTAATAATCATTAATGTGTATAGTAACGTATTTGAGCTATTTCGTCCGAAAATTTACGACAATCGGTCAAGACTTTTTGGTTCATATGTACTTTTGTAAGATACTTTACACATTTAACTATATTTCATCCTAATTTTATACTGAATAATACATATATTCCAAAGAATCTATCGCGCAACTCATGATTGCCACGTTACGGCACTCAAAGTTTTCAATTCCATCAGGGCAACAAAACGAGAGTTTTTACCAGCTCTCTATCTCCTATCAACATTTTGCAATAATAGAGCCCAGGACAAAGGTCTTGAATATTGATAACCTCCCCTACCCTACATATACCACCAAGACATACACGTCCATCTATGGACAAAATCTGATAAGACACATTGTTGTTTCTGTCTGCCGTGAGGATACTCAAGTAATGATGGGCTGGGTTAGGAAAGAGTTCAACCCCTGTTATATTTATATCATCTAACGAAGTAGTAAGCTCTTTTGCAATACAGCTCGAAGTATGATTGGCCAAAATTCGATGGTATCGCTCATCAACCACGTCAAAAATTGTTTCGATACAAAACGATGAGTCAATTTGACTAGTCAAGTAAATTTTGGCAAAAGGAATAAATTCGTCAGATTTATCAAGTATTTTTTTTCCGTTACTATTATAAATAATCAGCCTTGAGCCCCTCACCAGAACCTTAACATCTTCGATCAAATGAATAAATTCCAAATCAGCTATGAGTGCTTCTGTAACATTTAGGTCGAGTGCCGAAATGCTAGTAGTCGACCTATAGTTCAGGTCAACTGAGTTGTCATGCGGATCGTAATTGTCTACTTTCCACCAACTGCTATCGAAAATATTCGTAATAGATCGAGGAAAGTCACAATGTTCATGAAAAAGTTGGCTGGAATGATTGAGTTGATCTGTAGTACAATCTAATAGAAGGAACAAATCATAAACCGAATACATACCATTCGCATCAAGATCAAAACACGGCTCGACCAAAGCCAAATCATCTTCTAACAATGATTCGAAATATTTCAAATCTCCAGCGTCAAGATTGCCGGTGTTGTTGCCGTCCGCAAATTTAGCAGTTCCCCCGCATTCATTATTGCAATCGAGTATGGAGGAACCAAAGATTATCCCTTGGCAATCGGTATAAGAAGGGCAATCATCCAGCAATTGTACATTGGGGCCTGCATCGGTCCATTTTATTTGAAGACAAACTTGTGCCCAGTTATTGTCATAATCTGCCTCCCACCTCCCAAAAAAGTCAGGAGATTTAGTATGGTTGACACGGACGACTAATGTGTACTTTCCATCGGGAACATCTGTAATATCCACCCATTGACAAAGAAGGTCGTCTTTGTACACATCATAACACCCTGATGATATGCCCATATAATCACAGGTGTATTTATAATCGGATTCTTCTTCACAATGAAAATCTAAGGCACAAAATCCATTCTTAAAACCTATCGGAAGAGGATTGCCCGAGGCATTGAATAATAAGTATTCGGCATAACCTAAATAATGCCAATGATTATGACAATTGTCCAATGAAAACTGTGAACTATTAATACTAGGAGAGCCAACAATATAATCTGCATCACCGATATTTTCTAGTTGAGTCGTGAATCGTATAATGTATCGTTTGCCGAAATCTTGGAGACAAGCTTCTTTGATCAAACAATCGCTATCATTAATTATGGAGTCTAAATAAACAGATGTTTGCAAAATCTCTTGATTGACAATAAGATCAGGATGACAATCACCATAGTAGCATGAACTGTCTTCCACATTTGCCAATGGATTAAAATTACAGGATGCAGGATCCATACAGCCAAGGCGTATATCCAATCTGTCCACTTCTATATCTACGCGGCTAGGGCATTCTTCCTTTTTACTGATCCGAATGAAATATCTTCTACCTGCTATCAAATGGATCGTTGGAAATCCAGGATCTTTGGTTGACAAATTATCATTATAAGCAATCGCCCCTGTCTGATCCTTTGCTGCGACGGCATCGCAAGTACTATAAATCCACATCTCAGTATCACAGTTGGATCGGGCACGAATGCTGTAATAACTATCTAAATTGGGCGATATGGAATACCAGGCTATTCGACCAAAAGAGCTGTCTCTACCTATACTGATAGGCTTTGGAAGTTCACAAGCATCACCTGTATCACATGAAATCAGGTGTACGAGGCGTCTTTCGAATCGGTTGTTTTCTAAAACTAATAATCCATTCATATAAACCTTGAAAAAACCAGGATCACCTATACCGTCACCCCCTGTATCTTCTATCATAAATTTGTAGCACTGGTCTAGGGGAAGCTGTATGGTATCAAGGAATAATGTGTTTGGAGTCAAGGCATACTTAGCAGATGAAAAGACCTCTGTTAAATCATTAGCGGCAACCAATGACCATTTAGTCTCGAAGGAAAACTGATCCGTCATGACATGTATTACTATCTGAGCGCCAGCATTATTAAAGCCGATCATCCAAAATACAATACCAAACCATAGACGTCCATATTGCATATAGAAGTAATTAAAATAACATGAATACTCGACAAATGTCAACTATTAGACAGATATTATGACGAGTACCACTATATCTTTCGAACCAAATTCGCATTGACACGAAGAACAAAACGAAAAGAGCAACTAATACGAAGGAACTTTGTGTTGGTTAGATTTTCTACTACAAATTGTAGGATTAACAGCTCTAAGTCAATAGATGCGACGATTACAAAATAAAGTAAGGTTGACTTTGTATTATGTGATCAGCGGTCAATAACGCTTCTTATTAAAAAATAAAACATGCGGATTGAGAACCGCAGTAGGGCAGTTTAGAACGCCGCAGTTAGCTGATGCCTCAAGTATCATTTGATCGAAATATTGTTTTCCAATTGGTGAGAGATGACGAGCTGGATGAAACCAAGAAGACACCGGTGAAGGAATAGCTCCGCCATTTTTGACGTTGCTATATAGCTCATTCATGTGTAGTCCAAAGTACGTTCGTGATCCATGAAAGGAGGCAATTCCGGGCAAGGCATCTGATGCTTGATAATAAAAGTAAACACCATTAATACTGCTTGCTTGATCACCGGCTCCTGTCCACAGGTAGGCATCTGCTGAAGCTAAATATACCCCACGCGTAAAGACATTATTATAGTTCGGTTGAAAATTTTTATAGTCATAGATAAAGCGTCTAGTCACATTATCTATATACAAGGAGTCCTCAAAGAGGTAACTCGCTGGCGAGGAGGACATCCCAAAATCTTGCATGGCTAGATAATTGGATAGAATCAACGATTGCCGCATATCCTTAAGTGTATCCACTAAATCTGGGGAGATTGACCCCTCCGTAGTGGCTGAAACAATGATTAGATCATAATCGCTAAAATTGACACTCACTGGAGTCATTGGGTTCATTGGATCAAACATCGCTAAGCCAGATGGTGCATATTTAGCCAATATTGGTGTCACAATCGAAGTACCATTGGCTCTATCTAAATACTCTATCCATCCATGATCCCATGCATCCCGATCAGCGGGTTTGTCTTCGCCACATATATATAAAATGTTACAAATAATGCTATCACTTGAGCATGGGCTAGGTGCACTGTAATAGGCCGTATCGGAGCAAAGTGTTTTGTAATAGCCCCATTGGGCCACAATGGCGTTATTGATAGAACCATCAGCAGGAACATTAAAGCTAAGCGCCTGTGGCGAAGAAACCAAAGACGGATTCAAATACTTCGTCTGACCAAAAAGCATTATAGCCAAAGTATCACTGAGGGGTGTCGTCCATATAATATTCATAGAAACCGTAGCCACATCCTCCAACGGATCATTTATACAAGCTGAAACTACAATGTTTGAAATAGTTATACGATCACAGTCGTCATCGGCACAATCTAACAGCCCATCTCCATCATCATCTATCCCGTTATCACAAAGCTCAGGTAAACACGGCCCAATGAGTGGATTTTGCCAATTGTTGTTGACTGGGCTACTGTAAGATATAGAAGTAATCAACCCATTGGGATCTACCACAGGTATGCCTATTCCCGCAATACCGTTTGTATCGGGGTCTGATATACTTTCTTCTGCGGCATCATAACACCCATCCCCGTCTGAATCTAGTTCATAGGCATCAAAAAGGTTGTCAGGAACTAGTTCGCTATTCGCTATGGCGTAATTCAAATTTCCTGACTCCGCTGATGTCTCCAAACTGTCAAAAAGCCCATTAGCTCCAGATCCAGTTAATGCCGCATCCATCCGACCATCTACATTACTATCCGCATAACCATGACCTGCTTCGTATACATCTAAAATGCCGTCATTATCGCTGTCTAGATCAAAACTATTCACGACACCGTCTCCATCCGTATCTAATGGTTGTAAACAACTTATACCATAAAACGAAAAATCATCAAACCAAATTGGCACAGGCAACACGGAGCGTCTATTATAAAAGTAGATTCTAAACGTATACGTCGTGGATGGCTTGATATAGTAAAAATTATTGTCTGGATATTGGAAATAAGCTTGAAATGTGGGATCCAAATTGTCATCTATGGTAGCTCTATCATCAAGAACATAAGACGTGAGAAAACTATCATCTGAAATAAGTATGGATATATCATACCCATAATTGGCGGCCACAGCCGTGCTTGCAATGGGGTGTTTGTTATTGGTAAACTGCGTGAGGTACAAACCTGTCATATTAGGTTGAGTAGTAAATGAATATTGCAAATAATCCCCATCCGCAATCGATCCTACAAGGGTCAATTGATCTATACCGCTTACTTTAACTACTGTACTTTGTATCAAGGCCGAAAGGCCGCTGCCATAGGCCTCGTTGTCCATTGATTGGATAAAAGTTGGATTTAAAATCGTACCTTGAACAAAGGGTGCAACATTGTGTGACCAAGATCCCAATGAAGTAAATGCACTGCCACATTGACTCTCATCCCAATCACGAATACCATCATTATCATCATCTAAATCAAATCGATCGCAAACGCTATCTGCATCCATATTTGACTCCATGCCACCACCACAAATATCGTTAATTAGTTGTAGGCAGAATAAATCCATATGAATCGTACCCACTGCGTTCGTTTTTCTACCAAATACTTCTATCGAAGCGGTGTTCGCTGGTACCGTTATCATCAACTCGTGCTTCGTGTATATCGAATCATAGACATTTCGTACGATTGTTCGAATTACATTGTTATTACTATCTCTAAATTGGATTCCACCTTCACCATCAGCGCTACCACCTCGCTTTGCATAAAAGGTGAGATAATAAGTTTGTCCAGCTATAACGGTATTCAAATTTTGTACAAAACCACCAACACCACCAGAAATCAATAATGATTGTACCCCTGACAAAGCATCTGCACTGGCAGTGGTTGCGCCTAAATTGATCCATGAAGTCAGCCCCGATTCGAAATCGTTATTGAGCAGGACATTTGAAGAACATGCTTGAATGCAGGCTGTTGATATTCCTGCATTGAGATAGGCCGGTGTCGTCGCCTGTGGTATACCTGCTACCGCCGGCCGGCCTAACGAGTCAACAGCAGCCGCAATCCGGTTGCTGGCATCTAAATCCGCTGCTATAAAAGTTCCACTACCTTCGATCGCGTCTGGGCAACCGTCATTGTCACTATCATTATCATGATGATTAGCAAGTCCGTCACCGTCAAAGTCAAGGTTTGGACATATTTCAAAAACAAATTCTAGACCATCACCTCCTGCTGCTTCTATTCCTATTCCTCCAACCGTAAATGTTAGACTCGTGATTCGATCCCCCGTTATTAGAATACTTCCAGCGGCCGCACCCGTCGTGTTATTCGCCTCTCCCGAGGGGGTCGGTGAAGAGCCTAAATTTACATTTGGCGTTCTAAAAAATCGATTTCCTATTACTTCAAATTGGCTGTTGCCCGTCAATCTATTCATCGTTATAAAAGGACTCACTAATGTCCATTCAGAAGAATTGGAGAAAAAAGGTTGCCCAGCTGCTGCCCCATTCCCACCAAGACGATCAACATGCAAGATTATATTATCAGAAGGTCTTGAGAAGGTAATTGTTATCTCTACAAAACCTCCATCGCCGTTAGCGGGCGTATTAGTAGATTCTGGTGTATTATCCCAAAAAAAAGTAAAATCCAGCGATTGCGAGCCTGCGATGGCCGGATTAGACCAAAAATTTGTTGGATTCATCGTCCCTGTTGGGGTATAAGTAAAGTTTGTATTGTTTCCGATTCTTCGATTACTAACTCGAATGGTGTCGCCTGTATTTATGTTTCTTGCCGCACCACTAACGACCGACCAATTGGTCGATCTCTTAATCGCGCACAGGTTTTCATCGCTATCTAAAATACCATCGTTGTCATCGTCGAGATCACAAATGTTGTTGACTCCATCGAGATCAGTATCTGCACTATCAGTATCCACACATGGATTGACAAGATTGAATGTAAAATTATGAATGGATTGTGATCCGAAATTGGGAAGATTGGGTGATTGATATTGGATGACGCCATCTACAGAAATTCGATACCCAGCGAGAGAGTTTTGATTATCCCCGTTAGTATTGTCAGCCATACCGTCGCCAAAACTATCAAATATCGTAAAGGTATATGTGCCAGATGTTCTTAACTGAAAATTGAGATCTATTACATCATCCGCAGACAAAAAAGGCCCCCCGCGATATATGTATCCACCTGGCCCTGTTATCTGCCAAGTAACCTCTTCTTCCCAGCTATCGAGATCTATGTAAATATTAAGCGTACTTTGCCCGTTCAGTACATTGACATTGACACTGACCAAGAGAAGAAATAATAAGACAAAAGCGATTCTATTCGAAATCGACATTTATTTTTAGGGTTAAGTCTACAACAACAATACTTACTATATTATGACGCGTACTAGTATCCGAAGCCACTATCTGGTGACGATATATTTTCTCAGGCTCTGCCTTTTAATGCAAGATCAGTCCAGCTCTTGTTGTCATCCGCGATTGCGTCCAAACATCATGACATGCGGATTGAGAACTGCAGTTTTGCACGCGAGACAAAAATTGATCAAAAAATTTTGCCAATAGGTTTGGGTTGGTGGAGTATATACATGCCCGATAACTCTGCCTTGGCCGTCCACCACCGGCGCTCCATTTCCGGCTATTCCATCATTATCGGGGTCAGGGACTTCGGCCTCAAAAGCATCATAACAGCCATCACTATCAGAGTCCAACTCATAGGGATCATATATACCGTCTGGCGAAGATTCACTATCAGCTATCGAGTAGTTGTATTGACCGATATCTGGCGTTGTTTCTATCAAATCAAATAAGCCATTACTCCCCGACCCCGCCAAAGCACCATCAATCCTGCCGTCATTGTTGGAATCCACGGCTAGATGTCCAGCTTCGACTACATCATAAATTCCATCATTATCACTATCCAAATCAATGGAATTAACCACAATGTCACCATCCGAATCAAGCAAATTACCACATACCTCCGCTATAATCTGAAAGTCATCAAACCACGCCGTGCTGTCAGGGTTTGTCGTTTTATTGTAAAAATAAACTCTAAAAGTATAGGTAGTCGATGGTCTTAAGTAATAGAAATTGTCATCAGCCTCTTGCGAATAGTTATACCATTGCGGATCAATCGTATGATCAATGGTCGTCTGATCCATAATCAGCTGATGGCTTGAAAACCCATCATCCGATACAAGAATAGAGAAGTCATACCCATAATTATCGGTTCGCGCATCTGAAGCATATCCATGTTTTGTTTGCATAAATTCTTTAAGATAAACCGCAGGAATATCGGGTCGTGTCGTAAATGCATATTCGACATAGTCATTGTTTACTATAGCGGCTGATAAAGTGGGTTGATCTATACCAGGGGTCTTCAATAAAGTACTTTCTAAAAATGCGCCTAATCCAACACCATATTGCTCTGGTGCTGCAGATGCTAAAATGCTCGGTTCTAAAATGGTGGCATCAGTTGTATTATCTGGCACATTATGCGACCACCATACTAATCCCCAGATAGTGCCATTACAAGAGCTCTCGTCTGTATCTTTTATACCGTCATTATCATCATCAATGTCACAAACAGATAAAATGCCATCATTGTCATGGTCTTGTACTCCTAGCGAAAGATTACTTGCACAAAAAGACATATCACCTATATTGATCCCATGAAAACCAGAAGGGCAAAAGCTACAGTCATCCCATTGGATCGAAATAGATGAAATACCATCTATGTCAAATAGGCTAATCGTAGCATTATCTATCGTAGTTATATCATTTGTCGCGTCAATGGTCAGAGTGCTTGTAGAATTTCCCGAAATGCCAAAAGATAATTTACCATCATTATCATAATCATTTGCTTGTGCATAGATGATTACTGGATTTCCAATGCCATCTATGGCAGTAATAATTAATTGATCGCCAGCAGATCCAGCATAATTAACATGACCGATTGGAAAACTGACATGATCTACTGGTTGACTAAAATTGTAGGTTAAATTCACACCAGCGCCAAGAAATCCATCAGTTCTCAGATTTAGACCAGTTATACCGTTAAATGTTCCCCCTTGAATGAGAGAAAGTCTTGAGGTTTCACCTGTAATATTGCCACTGATATTAATTCCTGAATTGTTGATATTCGCTTGGCTACGCGATAAGGCCATAGATGCCCAATTGGTATTCACATTCGTTTGACCACAAACGACCTGACCATCACACATATCACCCACAAGCTCCACACAGAAAGCATCGAAATAGGCTGCCCCACCACCAGCATCTTTCGCTCCATAGATGGCAACATGAGCTGTATTAGCAGGGGCTGTCATCGTAGCTACATGAAAGTTATACGTATTAAAAAAGACTTGTCTGGCTTGTCTTCCAATTTCGTTCCAACTGGCATCGTAATATATCAATCCACCTGATGCGCCTTCAGGGCCGGTATTTTTGGCATAAAAGCTGACCTTATAGGTTTGTCCTGGCAGGACACCTGGTATATTAATACCAATTCCACCAGCACCTCCATTCACCAGAACGGCATTCGATCCTTGATAGGCATCGTTTGTAATGCTTGCATTACCCCAATTAGTCCAACTAGCCAATCCTAACTCAAAATCATTGTTTGGTATTAAACTTGAATTGCAACTCCAAAGTGGGGGCAGTATTCCGTTAAAAAGTCCAAAATCTATACTCCGTAAATCTGTTGTGGGTGAAAAATTAATGACTGGAGTAATAGGTGCATCAGAATCAATGATGTTATTGTTACCAACTCTTGGATGTGTAGGCACATATCCGCTTGGGATATTAGAAATAGCTAAAAAATAGTTGCCGGTAGGAAAGTCTGAGAAAATATACTGACCTCCATTTGCCGAAATAGTCCATGTATATTCGTTATCGCCTGCTCCGGGTTCAGCAAGACCATTGTTATTGGTATCTTCGTATAAACCT
>CAZTSI010000002.1:15612-148379 GCA_964616755.1 uncultured Saprospiraceae bacterium
CCTACTCTTACCCCATCGATACCAGGTTCCCCACCGTCTTGTATTCCATTACCATTTAAATCGTCCCAGACAAAGTCGCCCGCAATCGGTACTGTGCCAGCCTGCGTTTGAATGCCTACTTTAATAGGTTCAGCCGGTAGAAGAGTAGATCCATTAGAAGCATTGTCTGCTACATAAGCAAACGAATTCCAAGCTACTTCGCCTCCAGTTGGAGCATTTACAGGAGCACGCATCTCCCACTCTAAAACGATAGAATCGTTTTGATTCAAGGTAATCCCAAATAAATCAAAGCGCAGGGCTGTAACCGAGGTAATATCTGGAGGGGCTACGCTAGACCAAGATGGTGTATTGCAGCCCCCAGGAAAGGGCGTCGGATTACTACCAGCTAATTCATCACGACATGGATTGGAAACTGTGGTGTATTGTACGGCTACTCCAGCCGGTGTTGATATAGTTTGAGCCAAATTAGGCCGCCATTGTGAGCTTCTTGGAGTCAATATATCCAATATCTCCGTATCCCCGATGTAAGGAAAGATATCAATCAGTTTTATGTTATCGATCGGAGTTGGATTAGGATTGCGTAGCACAATCCGATAGTTACTAAGTCCTCCAGGTACAGTTGTACCCACTGACGGATATTGCGAATATGCTGCATCTAAGGTACCAAGAACCTCAATTTTAGATTGGATTCCAGCTGATCCTGGAGGCCTTACTACCGTCAAGAATTCATTGTCCCAACAATAATCTGAAGCGAAACCATTAAGAAAATTATTGACATCCGGAGTGGCACAAGCAGCATGAGTAGATCCTGAAGCATTAAAAAAATATTCTGATTCAACTACCCCTTCGCTAATACCGGGGTTTATGACAACATCAAAACTAAATGCGCAGCCGTCCCAAAAACCATTAGCTACTATCGTAAAATCATTGCCAAAGCTCGCATCATAAATAAGTCTGGTATATTCTCGTCCATCAAATGTTGTACCTGTTTGAATTACTGGACTCTGACCCATAAACGCGGAACACGGCCAGGCTTCTGCCAAAGTCCCTGGTATAAATGACATGTTAGGAGGAAGGATAAGGGTCATGACCCCACCTCTTATGTCATTGAGCATTTCAGCTCTACTAAAATAGTTATATCTAATTTTTATTGTATCCCCAATATTGGCATTGGCAATAAAATTATCATTTTTATCATAAAAGCTTGTGTAGCCACTGACCTCATCTATACCTAGTGAATAGTTGATCGTAGTAGTGCGACATGACTGTGCATTGATAGGTGTCCCGCCTACTACGCCTGTATAATCTGCGCAGTTCGTATACATATGACCATCGGGTAAAGATCCAGGAATATTTGCATAAAGTATGAGTGAATTAATAAATCCATCCAGATATCGAAAATCATTGTACAACATATTTCCTGGAACAGTACCTAAATCCATCCTTAGTTGAGTCACTTTGACTCCCCCGGGTAGTCCTAACCCACTCACAAATCGCACTTCGCGTGAACTTAGGTTAAAATTTAACCAAAGATTCCATACCCCTGGGTTATCTGAGCGCATATAGTAAAGCTGGCCTGGATGATTGACATACGGAAATTGAGGTGTTCTAATTTGATCTAGTGTAAGGTCTGGTGGTATTACGTCAACGATCTGATAATTGTCAATGGTATTAAATCCACCATTCCCGACTCTGATCTGCCAATATTGATATCCACCGGGCAATTGTTCTAAATCGCCATATTTTTGATTATTAAAATTGGTTACTGGTATCAAACTTGAGATAGTAGTATTAGCAGATCTTACGACGGTTCCGGCATTTGAAGAACTTGCTGTTGCAGTATTATTCGCGGTTGCCCCTGTACGACCATAATAAGCAAACATCGCTTGTAAATTAATCTGCACGCTTGAGCCTTGCGACAAGCCTGTGCCACCAGCACCGCCATCAAAGGTAACGATATACTGACGTGTCCAAGGATCATAAGTGGCAGATGCTACACCAGAAGGTAAAGGAGTTGAAAAACTCAAAAAGTCCAAAGCCCCGGGCAGGGTACCCGTAATGGTGACATTATTGCAATCACCCGTGGTACTGTTGCACGCTATATCCAATACATAATTAAATGGCACTTCAGCCGCTGGGTTAATATTACTAACCGTCTGAGAAAAAGTTAAAGACTGTGCAGAAATAGCAACAGAAGCTGCGAGCAACCAAGTTAGCAGGAGAAGCTTCAATCTGTTTTGAGGGTGCATCAAATTACACGAAAGGGATATAACCTGTTCTATGGTACGCCGCATTTTAAAGATGTAATTCAAGTTATATCTGCTTTTCTTTATCAATACTAGTATCCTTTAGGCTTAGACAAGATTTTTCATGGGTTTCCCTTATAACAGAACCTATCTTTATATTATGTCATCATATAATTGGGCTCCAAATCCCCACGATGATCAATATCATAAAACTGTTTGATTAATCCCATCACTTCTTCGATCGTATCAAAGACGGGCAACATATCAATATCTTGAGGAGATATATTGCCGAATTCTTCAAGCATTACCCCTTTTACCCAATCTTTCATCCCCCCCCAAAAATCCGATCCAACTAAAATTACTGGAATTGGATTGATTTTATGTGTCTGTACTAAGGTTAACACCTCAAATAACTCATCCAACGTTCCGAATCCCCCTGGAAAGGCGATAAAAGCTTGTGCATATTTAACAAACATGACCTTACGCACAAAAAAGTAGCGGTGAAAGAGATTTTTGTCATTGTCAATAAATGGATTTGAGTTTTGCTCAAAAGGTAGGTCAATATTCAATCCTACCGACATTCCATTAGCGCCCTTGGCACCTTTATTTCCTGCCTCCATAATCCCTGGGCCGCCGCCCGTAATAACTCCATAGCCTTCATTGACCAATAGCTCTGCCATTTGGACAGCCATCTCATAATACTTAGTGCCGGGTTTAGTTCGTGCAGACCCAAAAATCGAAACACAAGGGCCGATACGATTCAATTTTTCAAAGCCCTCTACAAATTCCGAAATGACTTTGAACATCGTCCAACTATTCTCGGCATTTAGCTGATGCCAAGCCTTTCTTTTATTCGTCATATCAATAGATTAGGCAAAAACTGTTTTGTAATCCTCATATAGCTGCTCTACATATGCCTTTACTTGATCGATAGTATCAAATTTATCGAAGAGAGACGAAAGTTCGTTTTGAGGTTTTGCGCCATGCACATATGTACTGACATCCTTTTGTGAAATGACATTATTAGATAATATAATCAAGCGTTCGACCACATTTCGCAATTCTCGAATATTTCCCGACCAATCTAAACTCTGGAGAGCGGCAATGGCCTTTTGCTCAAATTTTTTGACCGGGATATTATATTCCTTGCAGATAAGTGAACAAAAGTGATCCACTAATTCTGGAATATCCTCTTTGCGCTCGCGAAGACTAGGTACCTTAACGATAATGACTGCCAGACGGTGATAAAGATCTTCTCTAAATCGACCTTTTGCAATCTCGGTGCGCAAATCCTTATTCGTGGCCGCAATGACGCGAACGTTGACATTTATTTCCTTTTCCCCCCCAACCCTCATAATTCTGTTTTCTTGCAATGCACGCAAAACTTTGGCTTGCGCACTCAAGCTCATATCCCCTATCTCATCAAGAAACAAAGTGCCTTCGTGGGCTAATTCAAATTTCCCTGGTCGACTTTTATGTGCAGATGTAAATGAGCCTTTTTCGTGGCCAAACAATTCACTTTCGATCAATTCAGAGGGTATGGCTGCGCAATTCACTTCTACCAATACTTTGTCGTTACGTCCACTTCGTTCATGAATCCAACGAGCCACGAGCTCTTTACCCGTGCCGTTTTCTCCATTTATCAACACTCGGGCATCAGTGGGTGCTACTACTTCGATAGTTTTTTTTATATCTTGAATAACTTCTGATTCACCTACGATATCAATCGTATTGGTTTTAGTTATCCTACGCTGAAGCACTTTTTTCTCGGTGATCAGGCTTGATTTGTCCTGAGCATTCCGAATAGTAATCAGCAATCTGTTTAGATCAGGTGGCTTTTGAACAAAGTCGAATGCTCCTTTTTTGACTGCTTCTACGGCAGTATCTATATTTCCGTGGCCACTCATCATCACAACTGGCAAATCCGGCTTTAATACCTGTACTTTTTCAATGACGTCCATTCCGTCCATTTTAGGCATCTTGATATCTAGAATTACTACGTCATAGTGATTCTGCTTTATCTTGACCATACAGTCTAAGCCGTCAACAGCTTCTTCTACCTCATACTTCTCAAATTCGAGTATCTCTTTAAGTGTGGATCGGATACTCTTGTCATCATCTACTAACAAAATCTTTGGCATTGCTTGATATAATTTATAATAGTCTATAAAAGAGACGGCAATATATTAAGAATAATTGTAATATGTAGTACCAAAAGGATGAAATATTCAGAAGAGCTTGAAATTAATTTACCAAGTTCAAATCAAAAAATTAAACAACATTAGTGCCTTAGGGATGCCCAAGCGCTGAAAAGGCTGAAACGACAAGGACTTGAACGCCTATATCTAGGGCACCCTCATCAATATCAAAACGCGGTGTGTGGACAGAATGTCTATAACGGCCATCGTCACATGCCGTGCCCAATCTCAAAAAGCAAGATGGGCGCTCTTTAGAGTAAAAGGCAAAATCCTCGGCGGTCATTCGTCGATCGATAGGCACAAGAGCTTCGCTGCCAAAGTGATCTTTGAGGGCGTCGACAGTTTTTTGCATTAGGTAAGGGTCATTAACGAGGCTAGGATATCCTTTTAGGATAGATATCTCTGCTGATCCTCCATGAGCAAGTACTATATGCTCTATCATATTCGAAATGAGTTCGTGTGCTTTCATCCGCCAATCGTTGTCAAATGTTCTAAAAGTACCTTCGAGCCGTACGATCTCAGGAATTATATTCGTAGCACCTCCGTCTGACTGAAATTTGCCAATCGTTAAAACAGAAGGAATAAAACTAGGTGCACTTCGACTTATTAAGGATTGCAAAGATTGTACTACTTGGCAGGCTATCCAAATAGGGTCAATGGCTTTGTGGGGCATTGCTCCATGACCACCTTTCCCCTTGATAGTAATGAAGAGTTCGTCAGCAGAAGCCATAAAAGATCCTGAGCAATAGCCAATTTTGCCGACCGGCAGATCAGGATGCACATGCTGGCCAAACACTGCCTCCACTCGTGGCTGCTCTAATACTCCATGAGCAATCATTAGGCTCGCTCCACCAGGGAGTTTTTCTTCGCCAGGTTGAAAAATCAATTTAACCATGCCCGGAAGTTGATCCTTTAATTGATGCAGTACATACGCAGCTCCTAAAAGACATGTCATATGTACATCATGCCCACATGCGTGCATCACCCCCTCACGCGCAGAGGCGTAGGCCACATCATTTTCTTCAACAATAGGAAGTGCATCCATATCACCTCTAAGCGCAATGCAGCGATCTCCAGATCCAATGTACGCTACTATACCAGTGCCGCCCCCGAACTTACTGGCATGATGGATGCCCCAATCTGTCAACGTAGTGGATATAAACTGTGCCGTTTGATATTCCTCAAAAGACAATTCGGGGTAGGTATGTAAGTGCCTTCGTAGAGCAACAAGCTTTTCTGAAATGTCTTGAGTAATATGCTTTATTTGCGATGATAAGGTCATAGGTTAAAGATCAATAAAAATATTAGCTTTCGTGTATTTCCATGAGGGTTGCTTGCAAATACCTCTAGTGATTCTCAAAAAAATATCGCCCTATCCGTCTATGATGTTTTACTATCATGCGCAAATCCAACATCACATCATGAAGCCGAATATAATCGATGGCACTATATTCCCCTAATTCATCTACAGGAATAATACAAGGTCTAAATACCTGTTTAAATATATTGTCGCTCGCCTTGGCAGTAATGCCTACTAAATGTATTCGCCCCCCAATTAAATCTAAAACTTTGAATAAACATCCTAGCTTCCAAGGTATGCACAGAATAGCAAGAGGTGCAACACAAAGCGCAATCAAACTATCCAACATTCTTTTATTGAATTGATATTGTCGTAGTTGATAGTCGGAGTGAATAGCCTCTGTCATAAAAATAGATGTATGCTTAGGCGACGAAAACTTCCATATAATTCCCTCTTTGGGGTGAAAAACTCCAGCAAAGGACACCGGCGCATGGCGATATAAAAAGGCAATTAGCGCGGTATAACCATGTGCGGCAATATCTACCAAATGCCATTTCTCCTGCTTTGCCTCCGCAATTTGATCCAATGGTTCGTTTCTTGATATTACCGCTTGTTCAAAATTCCATGTATGCAGTGTAGTCGATGCATTATTCGAATAAAGCTCGATGCCTTTATAAGAACTCAGAAAGAGATAACGCATAAACAAGGAGAAAAGCGGAGCCACCCATGAGGTGATAAAAAGGGTCATTCGACTCATACGCCACTCTTCGGGTAACAAACCGTAAAGCGCAAAAAAACATAACATCACCCATACTGCATTATACGCCCACTGTTGCAGACTAACCTCTTCGGCAGTATAAGTAGATCTTAACCCTAAAATTATGGGATAAATCAACGCGGCCCACAGGGCCATCCAAGCTCTCAGATCTGTAGGAAAATAGGATGGATCGCCATAATAGGCATTTGCCCAAAAAAAAGAAACAACTAAAAAACTTCCGAAACAAATAAGCATATCTACCATTGGCCAAAGTAGATGTAGTAATATCACTTTTAGGAAATGGAAAATTAGAAGACATTTTGTTGCAAAGAGAAAAAGAACCTTTACCAGAGCAGAAGGGTGATGCCATTTGTGCCAATACAAGTACATCGCTTGATAAAAGGCCGATCGCTGCCTAAAGGACCATCGGTCGCTGCTTTCCCCTTTTAGATGCAAGACTTTTACATTGTTGAGCAAATAGTTTTTATAGCCATTTACAAGAGCAGAATGACAAATATCTATATCCTCGCCATACAAGAAATATCGCTCATCGAAGCCCTTGATCGCGAAAAATTTACTTCTTTCTATCATCAAGCATGCACCTGCCAAAACAGCTATTTCTTGCACAGATTCGCCTGTATTCTCGGCATAATAAGCCGATGGTGATCTAGCCACCTCGTTAAGGCCAATCAGCTTTCGCCAAGTCCCTGATATGCTCGGTACATTTCGTGCGCTCTCTGCCAATAGTCGCCCATTTCCGTCTATCAATTGACAAGACAAGAAGGCCGGATTATTAAGAGAGCTATAAACACCAAGCATTTGCTTAATAGACTCTTGGCCAAGAATGACGTCTGGATTTAGAATCAAAACATACTTGCCTGAAGCTATCGCTACACCTTGATTGACAGCTGCGCCAAATCCCAGGTTTACATGATTTTCGATAACTCGAGCAACAGGATATTTTTGTCTAATAAAAGATACAGAGGCATCTCGAGAATCATTGTCTACGATGATAAGCTCGCCCTTTATGCATTCCATTGCCTTGTAAACGCTATCAAGCGTGAAGGGCAAAAAGTTTCGAGCTTGATAACTTACTACAACGATAGAAATTTGAACGGTCTCAGTCACCAGACAAAGCTATTCTTTATCCTAGAAACTTATAGTTCTGATACATCATAAACCGTCCGGCTAAGGATAGACTTGCCTAGGGTAAATTCGTCAGTGTATTCTAATTCACCACCAAAAGAGATGCCTCGGGCGAGTTGACTGACGCGCACCCCCTTATGTTTGAGTCGCTTGCTGATATAATAGGTAGTTGTCTCCCCTTCAATCGTCGGGCTAACGGCCATGATTATTTCCTTTATATCTTCTGTTTGGACTCGTGCAAAAAGCAAATCAAAACTCAAGTCCTCTGTACCCACACCATCTAAAGGAGAAATCAAACCCCCTAAGACATGATATAGACCATTGTACTGTGATGTATCCTCAATAGCCATGACATCACGAATAGATTCTACTACACAAATCGTATCCGCCTTGCCCGCTCTAGATAAACAAATGCCACAAAGGTCTTGATCAGCAAGATTGTTGCACGACTTACAAAACCGAATGTTCTCGCATAAATTAGCAATGGGATGTATGATCTGATCCATCACGTAATTTTTGTCCTTCTTGAGCAAATGCAAGGCCATACGCATAGCTGACTTACGACCAATTCCCGGTAAGCGACTAAAGGCATCTACCGCTTCTTGAAGGAGTTTAGAGGAATGTGACATTATAAAAAATAATCATATTAGAGATCACAAATATAAGATAGGAATATAACACCGCACGTAGCTGTATAGATTTTATGAACAAATGATGTATTTTGGCGCTTTGATTGATTGGATAGCTAAATAACAAACAAAGACATGGCAGAAATAATCAGAATGCCCAGATTGAGTGATACCATGGAAGAAGGTAACATCATTTCTTGGCTTAAAAAAGTAGGGGACGCCGTGAGTGCAGGTGATGTGCTTGCTGAAGTAGAAACGGATAAAGCGACCATGGATTTAGAAAGCTTTTTTGACGGCACCTTACTTTACGTTGGTGTAGAAAAAGGCGCTGTTCCTGTGGACGAGATTATTGCCATCATCGGCAACAAAGATGAAGATGTTAAAAAATTATTAGCCGAAGCTAGAGGCGTGGCTGTTGTCGAAACAGAAAGTGCTCCAGTGACGACAGATCCTGTTTTAACACCGGTGGCGCACAAAGAAGAAGCACCGCCCTCTACTTCTAATGATAGCCGCATAAAGGCTTCACCACTCGCTAAGAAGATCGCCGAGGATAATAAAGTTTCTCTCCAACAAATACAAGGATCAGGTGATGGTGGCCGAATTATCAAAAAGGATGTAGAAGATCAAATAAAGTCCGGTGCAACGTCTACAACAAGCGTAGCATCAGCACCGAATATCGTCTCTGGAGAGACTATTAAAGTTCCTCTAAGCCAGATGCGAAAGACAATCGCTAAACGATTGAGCCAAAGCAAATTTGCAGCACCTCATTTCTATTTAACCATTGAGGTAAATATGAATCGCGCTGCTGAAGCCCGCCAAGCTGTAAACAATCTAGGTGGTGTGAAAGTATCTTTTAATGATATCGTCATCAAAGCCTGTGCCATGGCGCTGCGCAAACATACATATATCAACGCCAGTTGGACAGACACTGACATCGTGTTAAATGGAAATATAAATATTGGTGTCGCTGTAGCAGTAGAAGAGGGCTTACTTGTGCCTGTTGTCAAAAATGCAGATTACAAATCCTTGAGTCAAATAAACACCGAGGTAAAAGATTATGCCGGTAGAGCACGCGACAAGAAATTGAAGCCCGAGGAAATGAGTGGCAATACGTTTACCATATCTAATTTGGGTATGTTTGGCATAGATGAGTTTACCGCCATCATCAATCCGCCAGATAGCTGCATATTAGCCGTAGGGTCTATTGTGGAAAAACCTATCGTGGAGAACGGAGCCATAAAGGTGGCCAGTATAATGAAAGTAACGCTTAGCTGTGACCACCGTGTAGTGGATGGTGCTAAAGGGGCGGAATTTTTGAATACGCTGCGCAACTATCTAGAGAATCCATTAACGATGTTAGTCTAGCCCATGCTTTGAATCTTATCTTTTGACTTATTTCCTTAGATAATATTGTACTCGTATAGGGGAATGTTTTGGGTATTTTCTCAGTGAGAATGCATCGTTATTGATACTCTAAGCCTTATGATTTTATGAATAAAAAAAGGGAACCTTTCAGCCCCCTTTTGTATAAATCGATTTTCTGAACGATTAATAGCCCGAGTTTTTTGGGGTTTTCACGGGATTAAACTTATACTTTGAACCCGGTCTTGAAGGACCATAGCTAGGCTTTCCCGCATCTGGACCATCTGGTCTTTCTAGATCTGCATCTGTTGCCTCACATACTCGAAACTCCACTCTTCTATTCATGAATTGCATGAATTCTTCTTCTTCGCTAGTGTAATGATTATCTTTTAAAAAATTGATCAAGGGGCTTTCTTCTCCGCCATACATTACATTAAAGCGTGATCTATCAATGCCATAATTGGAGACTAAATAATCTACCGCTTCTTTGGCTCTTTTGTAAGACAAAACACGATTGTAGGCGTTAGAACTTCTTACATCTGTGTGTCCATGTGCGGTTATACATATATCGGGACAATTTTTCATGACGTAAGCAATTTGATGAAGTTTAGCATAGCCCTCAGGACGGATACCATACTTGTCAAGATCATAGTGCAACATTGGTAAAAACCAGTTACCGCAACCGCTATTAATAATGGTGCCGTAGGAATTGTATGCTCCACCCGTATTGTTATTGACAGTTGCGGTATTTCCGCGCCCTGGTATACCTGTAGTTGTGCCTGGTGTCCCCGATACAACACTAGTAGTAACGGGCGTGCCATCTGGGCCAACGACTGTGGTACTCGTGGTAGTGGTAGAATTTGTTGTTGTTCCACCAGCAATATTAAGGCCACCTGGAGCAATCGTACTGCCCGTTTCAGGGTTGCGAATACCCCCACTCGATTGCACACCATATCCTGTATTAGCGCAGAGTTCGCAGTTGTTTTGTATGATATTGATTACATCAGCCTCTGTTAAGATAATCGGTTTGTCATTCTCTATTTGCGCCACTCCAAATTCATTCACCGGATATCCGGGTGGTGAAAAAGGTTCTCTATCTTTGCAATCAACTACACCGTCACCATCACTATCTAGTGTAACACCTCTAGTATCAACAAGACAACCGTCTGGCGTATTTGGCTCAAGGTCAATTAAGTCAAGGACTCCATCATTATCTTCGTCGATCCATTCAAATTGAGGACGTGCCTTGACTTCTGCAATATCATTATAAAGACCATCCATTGGATTGACCCAATAAAGTGGTTCTATTTTTTTATTGAAATTACCCACATTAAATCCAAGCCTCAAACTCGTATAATGCGCCATATCTACGTTATTGGACTGATCTAAAGCCGTTCGAAATTTTATACCGTCCAAATAATCATTGTCCGAAGCCATCAATTGATGTTCCACCCCAATATTCAATCGTCTAGAAATTTTCCTAGAGACACCGACCGATGCTGTAAAAATAGGATGTAAGTTAATATCATCACCTAGTCTAAATACGCCTTCCTTCTGAAATGCCGACGTCTCGTAATTGCCGTCATATATGGCTTCTAGGGCATTCTTAATCTCATCACGCCCGGCCTTAGTATTAAATAATTCTCTAGTAAACCCCGTTCGTTCTCTCAGCGCAGCATATGGATTACCTGCTTCATCTAACAAGTCCAATTTTGTAGCGTTGTGATCTAGACCTACGCCAAATGCTACATAAGTATTCCATTTATTGCGCTCTTTATGAAACATTAGATTGCCCACGTTGAATACAAGCTGCACAGCTCCATAATAATAAGTAGTGCGATAAGACGGAAACCAAGAGTCATTGGCGGGATTGGCATTACTGTACCCTTCCCAGCCTTGAAACTGGCCATTAGATTCCACGAGTCCTCCGCCATAGCTGCGATGACGCCAAGGCTGTGGCTCCAAACCAGTAGCATTACCATAAAAGCCATCAAAACGTATAGAAGTAAAGTAAGTAAGAGCTTTGCGAAGGTGCAAACCTGTACCATAGCCTCCCGGTATAGTTGGATCGACATCACCGTCAATAAAAAAGTGTCCCCCATGTACACCGACCTCCCACATATGCTTGGGTTGTGCGCTGTATTTATATTGTCCGAGTCGCCATTGGCGATTTTGCTCAGGATCTTTGGTCATTTCATCAGTGATAACGGGCGCCAACCAGGGGCTATTGACTGGAGATATTAGCCCTATAGAGTCACTCTGTCCTTGAATATAAGTACTCAAAAGTATGAGCATACCGCATACAATGAGCAATCGTGAAGTCAACATGTTATTCATCTCTTAATTCTGCAAATGTCTTAAAATCGTCTACTAGACATAAGCCTATTTCTTCTCTGGTCAGTTGGAATATGATTAATTTATCATATATATTAAGCGCTAAGGTACAAACCTTTTACATATTATAAAAAAAAATATTAATTTAACATATTATAATATATCATTATATTTGACCTATGGATATGATGATTTTTGAACACAGTGCTATTCGTTTAAAAACCTGTCTTGGCTCGAATGCATCGGCAGAAGGAATATTGCTTTCTGGAGATCCTTCTAAGTCGGACACAGTAAGACAACAACTCAATGAATTAGATCTCTCTTCTTATGGGGTCTTACTTCATGATTTAGGAAATATTACCCCTGCACATTTAGATAACTTTGTTGCTATCAATAGAGAATTGGTAGAAGAATGGCGGCGCTCATCGATCATCATTGCCACAGATAAAATGCTTGGCGAATTAAAAACGAGCATTGTCAATGGCACATATGATCGTCCTATTATTATTAGCAACAAGGTACTCATTGATCTTCCGGAGATCGTGCATATTGGGGTTCAAGTACATCTGTCAAGCGATGGCCACGGTACTGATAGCGCCATCCGATTAGGTCAATTGCGCGAAAACATGGATCGTGCAGAAGTTAACATGCGACATGCGGATCTTCTTGTTTTCGATATAGGAGCTTTGAGATTGAGTGATAACCTAGGTTGCCAACGTTCAAGAACTCCTGGCCTGACCATAGAAGAAATGTGCCTGCTGGCTAAATATGCTGGGGCAGGTACAAATCTAACATCCATTTATATCATTGGTTTAGATCCAAATGCGGATCATTGGACAATGATGGCACAAAACGTAGCATTAATTGTGTGGTATATCCTCGAAGGCTACACGATAAAAAAGATGGAAAGTAATCAACCAGAAGCTATGACCAGCTTTGCCATGATGCCCACCCAGACGGATCAAGAAATTGTATTTAAAAAACACCTTCGCACTGGACGCTGGTGGATTGAAACCTATAGTCCGCATTTTGGCAAATTAGTGCAAATGGCATGTTCTCCTTCTGACTATGAGCAAGCTTGTGAGGATGTTCTATCTGATCGCGTGCTTGAAGTATTGGCTAAAGTATAAAATGAAACTTGGGTCAGAGTCTTGACATCAATTTTTCTAATCCTATGCCTCTTGATCCCTTTATCAAGATGGTCTGTTCTCGCCATTCGTCAAAAACAGCATCCGTCAATGCTAGCGCAACTGACGGAAACGTTCGCCAGTGGTGCCCCTTTAGTTTTGTATAATACTGGCCTATTAATATGACATTTTCTGGTGACCATTCTTTAATTAAGTCCAATATTTCTTGATGCCATCGCAAGGAGTCTTCACCCAACTCTAGCATATCCCCCAAAATTATTTTCTTGTGCTTTGCCTCTGTCTGCGAAAAGCTCAGTATAGCGGCTTTGACACTTGAGGGATTGGCATTGTAAGCATCTAGCAAGACAGTGTTATGCTCTGTCTCTCGGAGTTCAGATCGCATATTCGAAGGACAATAACTAGCTATCCCTTTCACAATGGCTGTTATGGGCACAGCAAAATAATCGGCTATCGTAATCGCCGCCGCAATATTGCTTCGATTATAGTCTCCTGTCAATTGGGTGCACCCTGCCAAGGAAACATCGTCGTTTTGTAGCGTATAGTGCAAAAAAGGAGTATCACTTTGGTCCCAAATAATTTCACCTGCTGGCGTATCATTCACCCTATAGCCGATACAATCGGTCACTTCCTCTAACAATTGATTAAGATAAGGGTCGTCTAGGTTCATAAAAAAAATACCCGATTCACGGTCATTGACACAATCGAATAAGGCGCGCTTTTCATTAAGCACTCCTTGTAGATTTATCAATTTCTCTAGATGTCCCGCTCCAATATTGGTTATTATCCCATGATTAGGTGCGCCTATTTGGCACAACTCCTCTATATCCCCAGGGCCATTAGTACCCATTTCTAAAATTATAAATTCTGTATCGCTAGGAGCATTTAAAATAGTCAACGGCACACCGATATGATTATTGTAATTACCCTGCGTAGCCCACACCTTAAATGAAGGACTTAAGGCACACACCATTATTTCTTTACTCGTCGTTTTCCCATTTGTGCCTGTGATGCCGAGGATGGGTATGTCAAATTGATCTCGATATACTCTCGCCAGATTTTGTAAAGTCTGAAGGACATCGTCGACAATGATGCATTCGCCAGACGTTGAGTATTTCGGATTATCGACAATGGCGGCAAGTGCACCTTTTTGGATCGCATCTTTGGCGTGCTGATTGCCGTCAAAGTTAGGTCCCTTGAGGGCAAAAAAGAGTTGCCCCTTCTTTATCATTCTGCTATCAGTACTGACTCCTGTAGATTGTCTTAGAAGATCAAGAAGAGCGGAATCCTTCATTACTTTTTACATTATTCTACAAAAATAAAAAAGGAGACCTGCCTGTGCAGATCTCCCAGCAAAAACTTGCTATGATAAACTAACTATTCTTACAAACCCTTGACAGTATTAATAATATTGGCGGCTACGGCATAAGGATTGGCGTTAGAGGCTGGCCTACGATCTTCTAGCCAACCCTTCCATCCAGATTCTACAGTGGCTATGGGAATGCGGATGGAGGCTCCTCTATCTGAAACACCGAAAGAGAATTTTTTGATGGATTGGGTTTCGTGTAACCCTGTTAATCGCTGATCATTGTACGCACCATAAGCAGCGATAGCATCCTTAATGCGCTCCTTAGGTCTAAAAAGCTCACAAATTTCTTCATATTTAGCCCTACTTCCACAAGTACGCAGAATTTCGTTTGAAAAATTGGCATGCATTCCTGAGCCATTCCAATCGGTTTTGCCTAAAGGTTTAGGGTGCCATTCCACATAAACACCATATTTCTCTGCCGTTCTTTCCAATAAATAGCGACACACCCACATAACATCACCGGCCAATTTTCCTCCTACCGCAAAGGTTTGAAATTCCCACTGACCAATAGCTACCTCGGCATTGATACCCTCCACATTCAATCCAGCACCTAGACATATATCCAAATGTTCTTCAACAATTTCGCGCCCAAAGGCATTGCGAGCTCCTACTGAACAAAAATATTGTCCTTGAACAGAAGGAAAACCATTTTCGGGATACCCCAAAGGTTTTTTGGAGTCTGCGTCATATAGAAAATATTCTTGCTCAAATCCAAACCAGAAGTCATTATCATCATCTTTGATAGTGGCTCTTTGGTTTGAAGGATGTGGAGTTTTATCTGGACTAAGCACTTCAGTCATGACCAAAAAGCCATTGACACGGTCAGGGTCTGGGCAAATAAACACAGGATTTAATAGGCAGTCAGAACTTCCCCCCTCCGCCTGCATGGTTGAAGAACCATCAAAAGACCAAATGGGGCATTCGGATAACTTACCTGTAAATTTAGAACTGTCTACAATCTTTGTTTTAGATCTTAACGATTGTGTAGGTTGATATCCATCTAACCAGATGTATTCTAATTTTATCTTTGTCATGGACTAATTATGATTTTAATGCTTGGATTTCATCTCAAAGATAGATTGGTAAAATAAGTCTATTCATGAGGTATTCATTCCAGTTTGTTATTTTCAAAAAGCCAAAAAAAATTATAATCGATTGTATATCTATTAGTTAGATTGACTAATTTGTTACGTTCACTACCATTTAAAAAATGAATCTTCTTGCTGATTAAGTGCATCTCATTCCTCAAATTACTCTTTTTAAGACGTCAAAAAGAGCACCAAAAGAGTCGATGGAAAGCCATTGGGCTGTTTGCTGCATTGTGTTGTTTGATTTTTGACGTTAAGGGACAAGAGGTGCAGCGAGAAGAATTGGGTGTTTGGTTAAATAAATGGATCGAAGACTTTATTGACTTTAATGAACTAGATGCTGATTTCGACTTAAATACCCTTCAAGAAGATGTATTAGCAATTGCTCATAGCCGACCTGATATTAATGAGGTTTCACAAGAAATATTATCCCAATTATACTTTCTGACAGATCTAGAATCTCAGGGAATTATTAATTACTTGCACGAGTTTGGCCCTTTGATAAGCATTTATGAGCTACAATCGATTCCAGCGTTGCCTTTAGAAAAAGCTAAGGTACTCGCACAAATATTTACTGTTCGCGATGAATTACAATATGTCTCTGATTATTCATTATCGCTTGATATTAATAAGAATCAACTTTTCATAAAAACAAGATGGCCGCTGGAGATGGCTAAGGGGTATGAAGACGGCGGCAACTATAATGGTGATCGATCCTATCAATATCTGAGATTCAGACATAAGAGTGCCTTGGGATGGAATCTTGGCTTCACCGCAGAAAAAGATGCTGGAGAAGCATGGCGACCTACGGATAAAGGGCTATATGATTTTCATTCGGCCTTCCTCAGCAAACAAAATCCAACCCGATACATACGTCAGGTCATCTTTGGAGATTACCGTGTTAGCTGGGGGCAAGGTCTCGTGCTCAATCAATCCTTGCGCTATGGCAAATCCTCTTTAGTCAATCAAGTCATGCAAGGCGCCTCGGATATGAAACCCTATAGTTCTGTCGATGAAAACAATTTCTTTCGAGGTGTGGCACTACAACTTGAACCGTCTAATCTATGGCAGGTGCAGGTATTTGGGTCTGCGTTGCGACGCGATGCTAATATTACGACCAATATGGAAGAGGATGATAGCTTCTCAAATCTACAGATATCTGGATTGCACCGAACTGATGCAGAAATTGAAGATCGCCGGAGACTCAGAGACATTGCGTATGGCGCTAGTATTATTTTCTCGCCTTCTAGACGATGGCGGCTTGGCATGAATTCCCTGAATCATCACTTCGACAAATCACGTATACCTGGGCAAGCTGTGTATCAAAGATTTGATTTTAAAGGAAATTTTTTACATCAGACAAGCTTGGATTTCAAATGGTACGCCGCTCGTTTTACTGCCTTTGGCGAATTGGCGCGAAGTCATAACAATGCTTTCGCAAGCTTGATGGGTATATTGATTCCCCTCGACCGCAAAATTGATCTATCCATTGTGTATAGACATTATAGTCCTGAATATCAATCGATTAACGCTAATTCCTTTGCCGAAACTTTTGGCACGAGAAACGAAAAAGGCATGTATGTTGGCGTAAATATTCAGCTCGATAATCGTTGGTCATTCAATGCCTATGCCGATCAATGGTCTCACAGTTGGCCAAGAATAAGAGTGGATGGCCCCAGCGCAGGGCATGAATTTCTTTTTAGAGTTAATTATAAGCTCCGCAAAAGTCATTCATTTTATGCTCAATATCGAATTGAGCATAAAGAAGAAAATAGTAGTATCGAAAGCCCAATTGATCGCTTAACCCCTCGTGTTTTGCAGCGCTTGCGTTTTCACTCAGAATTAATTGCTAACCCGCAACTCAAGTTTCGAACACGACTTGAATTCTCTTCATTTGAAAAAGACAATACTCCAAATAAAGGGTGGTTAATATATCAAGACGTGCTTTGGAATATCCAAAAATCCTCGCTAAGTCTAATGGGTCGTATCAGCTTTTTTGGTATTGATTCGTTCAGTTCAGCTATCTATGCTTTTGAGAATGACCTAACCTATGAGTTTCAAATTCCAGCTTTTAACAATCGAGGATTTCGCTACTATATGGTAGCAAAGTACCAAATGAGTCGAATGCTTCGAGCTGAATTTAAATTTGCACAAAGTGTTTTTAAAGATCTTGATAGTGTCGGTTCGGGCAATGATCTAACCCTAGGAAATCAACGCAGTATTCTAAAAGCTCAATTGATTGTCAGTTTTTAGACGTAAACTTTACTATTCTACTGATAAATTAAGTACTTCTCTCTTACCTTTTTGAACAGTTCTAGGTCCTTTTGCCAAGACGCGCGGATTTCTGATTCAGACTTCCCAGTGGTTAACTGTTGACGAAAAAGATCATTTCCAGCGAGTTTCTCAAAAAAATTGCTCTCCAAGAAAAATGCACTCCCCTGAGTGGCTAATTCTTTGTATGCATGCAGCAAATAGCTTAGATCTATCCGATCTGATTGATAGAGTGTCTCTAGCTCCATTGTTGTTAAATCAACGCCCCCACAAGTTACATTTTCATGTTTAGGATATTTCGCGCCATCCATTGACGTTGGGGTAAAGGAGAAGGATGATTTATCCATATCCGGATGACCATAAAGTTGAAACTGTTTGTTAGTGCCACGTCCTTCAGAAATATGCGTTCCTTCAAATAAACATATAGAAGGATAAAGCAACATACTTCGAATATTGGGCAGATTGGGTGAGGGGGCAATAGGGGGTATATAACGTGACTGGCGAGAAAAATACTTGCATGGGAATACAGTAAGTTGAACCTTCACTTTATTTGCGAGCCACGCCTCCCCAACGATCATCTTAGCATATTCACCAATCGTCATTCCATAAAGAATGGGCACTGGATGCAATCCAACGAAGGAAGCGTACTTTGCCTCAAGCACTGGACCATCGATACGATGAATATTAGGATTGGGACGATCAAGGACGATCACGGGTGTAACATTTTCGCCAGCCGCCTCCAGGACATAGTGAAGTGTTGATAAAAATGTATAAAATCGAACGCCGACATCCTGAATATCAAACAGAACAATATCCGCCTTCAATATATCCTCAGATGAAGGCTTTTTATCTTTACCATACAAAGATCGGATAGGAATGTTCGTTTTATACATGCTGTTTGTGATTTTTTCTCCAGCATCCGCCTCCCCTTTAAATCCATGTTCGGGAGCAAAAATCACGGTAATATTAATGCCCAAGGCCAATAATGTATCTACTAAGTGTACTTTCCCAATCGTACTCGTATGATTAACCACTAATCCGACTCGTTTACCTTTCAAAATGGGCAAATACGAGTGGATTGAATATGCAGCGGGCTCTGATGCTTGTTGGGAATTGGACTCTTCAAGAATTGGTTTAGAGGAAGCGTTACAATTCCAAAAAAGTATTGTAGAAAGTGCTACTAATAATATATGTGTAAATTTACTCATCTATTGAGTTTAGAATGATTAACGACATTACCACCAAAAATAGTGGAATATCCCAAAAGTTTACCTTCGAATGAAAGCCAAGAAATATGCCATCATCGATATTGAGACTACCGGGGGGATGTACAATAAGGATAAAATAACAGAAATAGCGGTTATTGTGACGGATGGCTATAGCATATTAGCGCAATATCAAAGCTTAGTCGACCCTGAACGCTCTATTCCAACACAAATCACGCGGCTGACAGGTATAGACAACACCACTGTAATTGGTGCACCTAAGTTTTACGAAATAGCAAAAAACATTATCGAAATAACTGAAGGGTGCATTTTCGTAGCGCATAATGTCAAATTCGATTATAATTTTATCAAAGAGGAATTTAGAAGTCTAGGCTATTCATATAATAAAAAGCAGCTTTGCACCGTCAAACTGACACGAAGTATGATTCCCGGATTAGAGTCTTATAGTTTGGACAATCTGATACGGCATTTTAACTTAGATGTGGCCGATCGTCATCGCGCCTTTGATGACGCCTATGCAACTACAGAGATATTCATGTCCCTTTTTGGTCAGATGCAGGATGATTATCATTTGCAACATCTCATAAATGGCGGGCTGGATGCATCCATTTTACCCAGAGGACTAGACATAGAGCAGGTACACAGTGCACCTGAAGCGCCAGGGATTTATTATTTTCTAAATGAGTACAAGCAAGTATTCTATGTCGGTAAAGCGCTCAATATCAAGTCAAGGATATTTCAGCATTTTAGGGAGCTAAGTCGAAAAAGCACCAACATTTATAGTCGTTTAAGTCAAATAAAATTTTTTGAAACAGGCAGCGAACTTCTGGCCCTATTGCTTGAACTACACGAAATAAAAGCCCTTCGCCCAGATTTGAATAAAGCAATGAGAAATAATACATTTCAATACGCTTTGTACTATCATCCCTCCGCGCCGTATGATAAACCACGTTTTGATATCAACAGGAATTCACCGAAGCTTGAACATCGATTTAAAAAAGTACGTCTATTTAGCAGCAAGCAATCGGCCATACATTTTGTTCAACAATTGATAGAAAGTAATCAATTGTGTTCTCGACTATTCAAAGTACCTACCGAGTCGCTCATCTGTCCGTGTCAGGGACAATGCTCTCAATTCTTTCAACATACCAGAGATGAGGATGTAAACATTTTAAGCTTGATTCAAAATGATTTTGATGAAGATATGATCATCCTTACAGACGGGCGCAGCACAGGAGAACAGGGATTTGTTATGATTCGAAACAATAGATTTCATGGTTTTGGGTACGTACAACACGATACAGCCATTAATTCTCCAGAGGAGTGGAATGACTATTTGAGTTATACATTCTTTTATCCCGAGGCATATTCAATTATCAAAAACTACTTGGAGAAAAACAAGTGTAAAACTATACGATTATAATCGATCAAAATCAATTAGCATAGCGACGCTTCGGTTAATCACTTTAGCTTCTGTACGCGCATTTTCTTGCAATGTACCTGGTCCTTCTGCATATATTATACCACGTGAAGAGTTGATCAACAAGCCGTAATGGTCATTAACGCCATATCGAAGAGTATTGTGCAAATCTCCACCCTGCGCACCAATGCCGGGCATTAAGAAAAAATGATCCGGGGCTATTTCTCTTGCTCTTTTTAAATAATCGGTCTGTGTCGCGCCAATCACGAACATGATATTGTCTGGTGTCCCCCACTGAGCACAACGCTCTATGACGTGTTCAAATAAATAGCGATTATCAGGTAATTTTTGCAATTGAAAATCACTTGATCCCCTATTAGATGTTAGACCTAAAATGATCACCCATTTATCCTCGTATTCTAAAAAAGGCCTTACCGAATCTTCCCCCATATAGGGCGAAACGGTAATTGCATCAAATTCAAATTCACTAAAAAAAGCATCTGCATATTGAGCAGAAGTATTTCCTATATCCCCACGCTTAGCATCAGCTATGGTCAAGATATCTTTTGGAATCAGCTTCAAGCTTTCTCTTAGACTATCCCACCCTCGTTGTCCTTGCGATTCATAAAAAGCAATATTAAACTTATAGGCGATACAATGTTCTTTAGTGCCATTTATAATTTGACGATTAAATTCCAAGATAGGATCGTCAAAGTCATGCCGTATTTGTAAAGGTATCAGTGCAGGGTTAGTATCAAGTCCCACGCATAACATACTCGACTTTTTTTGTATGGCGGTGGCTAAGGTATTTCTATTCTTCATTGGTTCACTTCAGTCCGTAACTAATTCATTCTTAAACATCATTAAGCGACTATACGCTGTTGGCAATGTTTCGGTATCAAATAATACGATAACAAACACTTGCGCGCGGCCAGGCAAATATATGCATTGCAACAAGCCCTTAGGCTTATCTGTAAGACCCTTCTTTGGTATAAACTCTGCTAAAGCTGCCCAACTGGCATTATAAAAGCGCTCTGCTTGGTCGGAGGTGAACATATTGACTGTGATATCGCTATCCTGATCATTTGTCGCTAAGGTAGAGAGTACGGTGCTAAAACGAACATTAGGTGAGCGTGATGCCCGGGGATCTAGTTCATCCATGATGACGCGAATTTCGACTCCCTGCTGATTGGTCAATGCTAGATCATATTTCAAAAAGTCATCCCTATTCAATCCCGTCGGCAACCAAACTGATTCTATCGGGCTCAAAAAATCTAAGTCAAAATGCCTGCATTTATGCGTAAAGGCCTGAGAAAATAGCAATCTTTCTTCTTGCGCCAAACTATGATGGGTGCTAAAAATACCAATCATGAGAAGGACACTTGGTAATTTCTTTAACAAGGCATCAGCATTCAATAGACATTGATAGCGAAAAGCTGAGCCCTCCTTGTCCTTCATATATCTTATGCCTGTTGTAGTTTGCATCGTACGAATGTAAGCTTTTCCAGGAAGACAAAAAAAGGAATTGTGCCCTTGTCATCCAAAGAGAGGTGACCATTTAATATGAGACGAATTAAGTGGAAGGCCTATTCCTTCGCAATTATTTCGAATTCCTCTACGGCGGCTACGTTAAAAAAACCCAAGACTTGACCACCGTTCGACGAACGAATATTCGTTCTAGCGTTAGCCAAAGGGAGAGAAAAAATACCATTAGAGCCATTTGTAATTTGATCTCGAACGATGCTCATAAAGTTAAAAGCATCAAGAGCAAGAGAGTGTATCTCTACCCTTATCACATCACCAGCAGCATAGGGTTGGGAAACACCATCTTCATCTACGGGATTAATTAATTCGCGGATAGGAGTAATAAATGTTATACCATCAATCGCGGTACCACTGTCAAACCCAGCATCGTAGGCTAGGTTTATCTCTGCGGCTTTATTGAGGAATTGGTCATTGCGATACGTTTTTATCCAATAGGTATCACCCTGTCCAATGAAATCACGTGCATAAAACTGGGCATACAATCCAACATCTAAAAACACTTCATCATCTCTAAATTCCACAATGAGGCTATCTATTTTTGGCACTCTATGAATAGTAGTTGATGCGCTTAGTTGTTGATCCCCAAAATCTATCTGGAGAGTATACCTATCATTCATCGTCCCGAGAGAGTCATTTAACAATTGATTCCATCGATATACCCCTTCACCATCGTGTACAAACTCGATGACATCACCATTTGATCTTATAAGTTGTACCTTTGCATTAGAGACTGGTCGAGGTATACCGTTATCAAAGTAGGCCTGTGATTGCGACAAAATAATCTCTTGACTTTCGTTGCGATTCGTTAGCCACGCATCGACCACATAGACATCTTCGGCTATGGGCAACTCAACATCAATGACATCTTCGCAAGATGAAATGATGAAGAAACTCACAATAAATAGGAAATAATTTATATTAATTTTCATCGCTGATATATATAGGTGATGATTCACTTTGATTCATTAAAATTTGAAATTATAGGTGACCGCGGGTATGAAGTTCCCTATTACGGATAGTTTTACCGCTTCAGTGCTACTGCCATCAGATTGTCTAAAAAATATTGAAAATGGGTTTCTATTAGCGTAAACATTATAAATTGAAAATACCCATTCACCTTGCCAACGACGTTGGTCATTTCTTTTGCCTTGTAGAGTAGCAGATACATCTAATCTGTGATATACTGGAATTCGAACATTGTTTCTCGTATCAAACATATTATGGGGCACTACATATCCCTGTTGAAGGTAGCGAGAGGTAGGAAATGTAGTAGGTGTCCCTGAAATTAATGCGAAATTGGCACTAAATGCCCATCTTTTGTTCAAATCATAAAAACCAGCTAAACTTAAATTATGGGTCTGATCAAATCGCGCTGCATACCACTGATTATTATTGACACCGTCCACTTTACGTTCTGTGCGGGCAAGCGTATAACTAGCCCATCCCGTAAACTTACCTTTTGTCTTTTGGAGCATTACTTCTAGACCATACGCCCTCCCTATGCCGGGCAACAGATCGCCTTCCAAAAATTCATTGAGCAACAGATCAGCGCCATCTATATAATCTACCAAATTATCAAATCGCTTGTAATATGTTTCAAAAGAGAGCTCATATTTGTTGTTACCAAAATTCCTAAAATAGCCTAAAGCCAATTGATCCGCTATCTGTGGACGAATATTATTGGTGCTAGGTGTCCATATATCTACAGGCGTAGAGGCCGTAGTGTTGCTAACTAATTGAATATACTGAGCCGTCCGATTATAGCTAAACTTAAAGGACTGTTGATCATTTAATTGAAATTTAAAATTAAGGCGAGGTTCAAAATTGTTGTAGGTTTGAATAGATTCCCATTGATCATAAAATGTAGAAGAAATAACTGGTCTTCTTTGCCCTAGTGGCGCATCGCCGAATTCGTGTGCAAAGCCTTCGCCTGTATAATTGAAATATGACCAACGAAGCCCATAATTTAACGTAAGCGATGAATTAATGTCAATTTCATTTTCAACAAATAACGCCCCTTCTATTGCATACTTATCGTCGATACTGATATCCGTGGTCTCGCCTTGGCTAACACCTACAGCATTGCCCGGAACAAACTTATAGGCAATTACTTGACCACCAAACTTCATCAAATTGCCAGGCTTAATAAAGTAGGTCATTTCTGGCTTAAAGCTATAATTGACAATGCTTGCATCCCAGTCAAAACGATTAACTGAGTCGTCACCAAATTTTATTTGATAGTCATAATCACTCATGTAGAAGGTAAGATTTGAAAACAGTTGATCACTAAACAAGTGATTCCATCTGAGCGTAGCGGTCGCGTTCCCCCAGTTGAAGCCAGCTGACTCTCCGAAGCCAAAATTATCTCGCCCTGTATATCCAGATAGAAATATTCTATTCTTTTCATCAATATCCCAATTGACCTTAGCTGTAAGGTCATAAAAATTAAGCGCTGACCCACTCAGATTATCATTTAAAAATGGCTTTGCCAATACATCAATATACGATCGACGCCCTGCAATGATAAACGACGCTTTATCCTTTACGATAGGCGCCTCTACAGATAAACGGCTAAAAATAGCCCCAATACCCCCATTGACTTCCAGCTTTTTATTATTTCCCTCTTTCATTCTCACATCAAGAACAGAAGAAAGTCGCCCGCCATATCTCGAAGGAATTCCACCCTTGTACAATTTTACATCCTTTACGGCATCTGGATTGAATACAGAGAAAAAGCCAAATAAATGCGACGAATTATAAACTGGCGCCTCATCAAGCAAAATTAAATTCTGATCAATACTGCCTCCACGCACGTTAAACCCAGTAGCCCCTTCGCCAACCGTAGTGACACCTGGCAATAACTGTAAACTTCGAATAATTTCAACCTCACCTAGTAAAGCAGGCATTTTTTGTATCGTATTTATATCCAATTTGCTGACAGACATCTCTGTGCTGGCGACGTTATTGTTCGCTGCCTCCGCGGTAATTATGACTTCTTCTAGCTGCGCGGTCTGCGGCTGTAATTCTAAGTTGAGTTTAATCGAAGTGGCCAAAGAGAGCTTTTCAACGATTGGATTAAAGCCGAGATAACTAAAAATAAGTGTATAATCCCCTTCGGTCAGATTGAGTGAATAATAACCGTATTCATTGCTAATCGTACCTGAGCCTGTTTCTTTAATAAAAACGTTTGCCCCAATCAAGGTTTCACCGCTTTCCTTATCTGTGATATATCCAGATACCGATATTTTATTCTGCCCGATAGCTTGAATATATAATAAAGCAAACCCGACTAAACATAGTACTCTTTTCATGCAAAAAATTATATTTCTTGTAAACGCCCGAGAAAGCCCTTTGGTTATATCGACTTCTAATAAAAGTGAGCGATTCTGACTAGCATTAGATCAACACTACCTGAGTCCCGATGAATGATGACCATTACTCTATAAACGAGATATTCGCCTTGCAATAAGCTAAAAAAAGCCTTTTCCCTTCAGAACGGCCAGAAACGGAAGGGCTAGCGATTGTCACCCTTTGTTCAGCGTCGATTCTAGAATAATGCTACAGACCATCTGTCCTCCAAAGACAAAGAAGTCCGTAATGAGAGATTGAACAATAGCAAAGCCCTTGAACAAAAGCTAAAAATCCACTATTCCATCCTTACGAATATCAGAAAACATATCATGGATAAGCTTCCTTCACTGCTATCCACTTAATCACCAACTTACTCACAAAATAATAAAAATGATAAGCAACCGTTAGTATTCCCTGTGATAAATCGAATACGACATAGCATTCTCATCAGAATCCTTTGGGTGGTAATGGGCTTTTATCTTCTCAATATAAGTGTTGATTCACCCGACATACATCCCGAATACATACCTGAAGATTTGACCATTAACGACCTAGAAAGCGTCATCGAAATTGTCTTTGAGCAGGTTTTAGGCTTTGAAGATACCTTTAAAGAATATGATGACCACGATACCGAAGACCACAACAATAAAACAAATACTAAAATTGATTTAACAACTCATAACACAAATGAATTATTCTCATCTCAAAAATCTATAATAACAGCTCGGAAAAAATTTTCTGACTACAATACCATTTTGACAAAAGGCTTTCAAAAGCTTAATATTCCGCCGCCCAAGGTTTGATTTGTTTTACAAAGTGATTAATTCCTGACGCTTAAATTTAAACAGAAAAATTTCATAATACTTAAAAACAAATCGTTAATGTATTTAAAAATATCATTGATGCTAATAATACTATTAGCATATTCAACAAATTGTATTGCTCAATTTACAAAGACTGAAAAAGACAGTATCTATATCCAACAAGTGGAAGATACTAAAGAGCCTGACAAGGTATTGCACGCTGAACCGCTTTACATTGACCTCATACGAGATTTGGGAGCAAGAAAAGGAGAAAAGGAGTGGAATGTAGGTTTAGGCTTAACAGATAATTTAAAATTTGACGCTTATGAAGCCTTAATTGAATATGAATGGGCACCTATTGACAGATTGGGTTTTGAAGTTGAATTACCCTTCACCTTTTATTCAGCTCAAACTGGAATAAAACGTGACTCAATTCCTTCAAGTAGTTTAAATAGTATCAAAATAGCAAGCCAATGGTCATTCTTTGTCAGCGAAAAATTAGCAACTTCAATGGCAATTGGATATATCAATGAGTTCGAATTGTCCAATTTTAGAAACTTTGGAGAACCCCTTATTAAAGGCAATATCTATAACCCATTTTTTGTAGTTGCGAAACGTTGGGGAAATAACCTCCATTCGTTGATTTATACAGGACCTATGATCGAACAGAATTTCAGTACCAACAATTTTCACACAAATTATGATATCAACTCAAGTTTTCATTATATGATTTCAGGCACAAGAAATTTTATTGGTATTGAGGTTAACAAAACTTTCAGCCAAAAAGATTTTGATATGACCTTACGACCTCAAATGCGATTAGAAATTGCTGAAAACTTATTAATTGGAATAGTGGCAGGAATCCCCGTGAACAGAGAAAACGAGAGATTAAGTTCGTTTCTAAGACTGATATGGGAACCAAAACATAAGCATAAATAAAAATACGGCTACCAATATTTTTCCAAAAGGAATATTAGGCCTATAGTGGATTCAAGCAATGTAATTAATCATTCATAAAAAAAGCTGTACTAGCAATGAGTGCAAAATGATTCAGAAGAAATAAGTTAGACTGGCGAACACCCTATTTATAAAAAATGGTTTTACAGCAATCCGCTTACAAGGGATAGATTTGTATAAATTGTTGCTTAGAGATGTCAAAATATAAAAAAGATTTAATGACTTCTATACAGTTGAATCAGTTGAGCCAATTCGGTTTTAATGTCATCCTTACAAATTGGTTTCTGAGCCTTTTTGTACCAGTAGGCAGCGTTCCATTGATCACCTTCTACCCTATGCAGATATGCATGTATATGTGCCGCGCTCTCAGTGTTCAATTGCTCTACAATGGCATGACACCCTTCCCAGTCTCCCTTTTCTGCTAATAGTAAAGCTTCATGTATTCCACTTTTCACCATCATTCCTATGCATTAGGCTCTATTAAAAAATCGATAGACAGTTGACGTTTGGTAGATGTCACCTGGACGCAAGACTGTCGAGGGAAAAGAAGGCTGATTAGGAGAATCAGGAAAATGCTGTGTCTCCAAACAAAATCCTGAACGTTTTGGATAACTTTTGCCTTGCTTGCCTATTAGCGTCCCCTCTAAAAAGTTACCTGAATAGAATTGAATCCCTGGTTCGCTGGTATATACCTTCATACCAATGCCCGACTGAGGACTATAAACTTCAGCTGCTAGAGAGCGACTGTCGCCTTTACGGTTTAATGCATAATTATGATCGTATCCGCCGCCAAAAATCATTTGTGGATGTTCGGATTCTATTCTTGCGCCGATAGGGTGACTTGTAGTAAAATCAAAGGGCGTATTCGTCACACTCATCAGCGTACCTAAAGGTATCAAAGCAGCATCAACTGGAGTGAAAGCGTCAGCATAAAGTGTTAATTCATGACCCAATATATCACCATTCCCTTCGCCATTAAGATTAAAGTAGCTGTGATTGGTGAGGTTGATCACCGTCGGAGCACTTGTGGTAGCACGATAATTGATCTCCAATTCATTAGCAAGGGTGAGCCAATATTCTACGCTGAGTGTAACATGGCCAGGATAACCCTCCTCCATATCATCACTCACACCTGTTAAAACAATGCCAATAGCATCTTCTCTCCATATTTCTCTGCAGTCCCATATCTTTTTATCAAATCCTTGCACACCGCCATGAAGAGAGTTGAGGCCATTATTGATCGCTAGAGTATACGATATGCCGTCGAGACTAAAAGCCCCATTTGCTATCCGATTGCCATAACGTCCTATCAAAGCTCCAAAATACGGATGCTCCGCCACATAGTCTTCTAATGTGTTAAATCCCAAGGCAATATCTTGCTTTGTGCCTTCGCGATCTGGCAATATTATAGACTGAACAATTCCGCCGTACGTAGCGATACTTATGGACATGGTGCCATTATGAAGTGTGTACAAAAGGACATCTTGATCATTATGCTGCCCAAAAGATTTCTTTTCTATCTGCAAGTTTGTCTTGGTTGACATGTCCGGTTGTGGTGTTTTTGATTGACACGCTGCTACAAATAGCGTCATGGATACGAGCCAGCTTGTAATGCTATAGAAAAAAAAATTTATGATCATCGACGCAAATATCTTAGCCTATAAATATTAGCCTGTAAAGTAAAGGAAAATACCAAACATCACTACCAATAGCAATAATGACGCTATAACATCGCCTCTAGAAAAACTGTCTTTTGCCGATAACTTTTGTTCTTGACTCAAGGTACTAATGGTCAGTCCGGCAATTTGTTCAGCAGAGGGCGGTGGTGTGACCAAACTTACTCCTATGCACACCACAATGCATGCAAAAAACATGAAGATGGCCATATGCGCAAAGTTAACAGAAGCAAATTGATGAACGAAGCCGCTACCACCCTCAACAACATTAAGTTCAGCAATAATGCGCAATGTACCTATCAGCAGGCCAAAGACCAAGGTAGCTATGGCGCCCTGCGCATTAATTCGCTTCCATAATAGACCGAGCAAAAACACGCAAGTAATCGGTGGAGCAATGTAAGACTGGACGCTTTGCAAATAGCGATATAGCGTCCCACCACCTATTTTTTGCATAATAGGAATCCACAAAATTCCGAGTACTACTACAATGACTGTAGCAAATCTACCAATACGCACAAGCTGCTTTTCTGTCGATGTCGGATACAATTTCTTGAACACATCAACCGTAAATAAGGTAGAAGATGAATTAAACACCGACGCTAAAGAGCTCATTAATGCTGCCATCAATCCTCCCGCTACTAATCCTTTTAGCCCCATAGGCAAGAGGTACTGAACCATAGCAGGGAATACTTGATCGCTTTTTTCATAATGCATCAAGCCTTTCTGTTTTAATCCGTACGCAATAATACCAGGTACTAGAAAAATGAAAATGGGTAATATCTTTAGATAAGCACCAAAGATGGCTCCTCTGCGTCCAATAGAGATATTGTTGGCAGCTAGCGTGCGCTGCACGATATATTGATCTGTACACCAATACCATATTCCAACGATAGCGCCGCCAAATAACATTCCGGTCCATGGATATTCGGGGTCTGAACTCGGTCGCCACATATTGAAGTGTTCGGTTCCAACAGATGTCTTTAACTCCGCCCATCCTCCGATAGCATGCAACCCTAAGACTGTGAGCAATAAAGAGCCTACAATTAAGACAATTGTCTGTAAGGCCTCAGTATACAGAACTGCACGCATACCTCCAAGAACAGTATATAATCCTGTGATCAAAACAGTACCAAGTGCACCATATATAAATGGAATACCTATCAATTGCGAAACAACAATACCTCCAGCATAGATTGTCACAGAGACTTTAGTAAGTACATAGCCAATAATCGACAAAATAGACAAGAACCATCGAGATCTCGCGTCAAACCTCTTTTCTAAAAATTCAGGCATCGTAAACACCCCACTCCGCATATAAAATGGTAAAAACAGCCAACCAAGTAATAGTACTATCCACGCATGCAATTCATAATGAGCCATCGGGGCACCTGACTCAGCTCCAGTTCCTGCAAGGCCGACGACATGCTCTGATCCAATATTCGAGGCGAAAATAGATGCACCAATGACAAACCAGCCTACATTCTTTCCTGCTAGAAAATAATCCTCCGTTGTCTCATTCTTTTGACGAATCACCCACCAAGCTATAGCTAACAGGCCAGCAAAATACAAGGCTAACGTAATCCAATCTAAAACATGAAATGTCGTCATTCTATTAATTTACTCGTCCCAAAATACTATTATAACCGATAGTTAGTGTTGTGGCTCATCACAATATTATTTCGGACAAGTGCAATAATAACGTAGATGAAAGGCTAAGGAGTAGTTAACTGTCTTATAAATTGAGTCTCGGTCGTATCATACGATGATCCATCCGCTCTAAAAATATCATGATGCCAAGGGACCGGTTCATCGGTATATTCTTTACTCCAGCTATCCCAAGGGTAGATAGTGTTCGTCTTCCCATCTACAAGCCCCCAATTGATGGCAGCAATGTTGTGCTTTTTAAAATAAGGCAGCATAGTATAAAAGGTATTGTTATTTCCACGCGCCAAATATTCGCTGCAGTAGAGTGGGCGTCCGTATTTCTTGAGCTCTTCTATTTGCAGATAGGCGTCATCTGGTTGGCTATAGGCATGAAAGCTAATAATATCCGATTCATCAAGGATAAAGCGATTGAAATCGCTGAGGCTGTCACGTTGCCATTGATCTCGCCAAACAGCAACAGTCAGGGGTTGTGTATTGCCTGCCTCGCGAGCCCACACAAAGGCTTTTCGCATAAGCGAGAAGCTCAAACGCAGCTTGTCTTGTGGCGACATCTCGTGTACCGAGTTGTCTGGCTCATTAAAGAGATCCCATGCGTGAATTCGCTTGTCATTTCTGAAATGTGTGATAAGGCCTTTCACATAGCCTTCAAGTCTATACCATGACGCAGTATCTATAAGGGCTGGATGTCCAGGGCTTTGCACCCAGCCTGAGTTATGAATTCTGCTACGAGGTTCCATTTGTTTACCAGGTATAGGATTAGGTTGCCAAACACCATCAAAGATCACTAGCATCACCGACAAATCGTGCTTTTGCGCTAGAGCTAAAAAAGATTCAATTCTTTGAATAAATTTAACAGAGTCTTGGGCCCACACCAAATCATGCAGATAGACGCGCAAAGCATTCATGCCGATAGACGATGCCCATCCAAGTTCTCGATCAATAGTCGATGGATCCCAAGTGTCTTCTTGCCACATTTCAAGCTGATTGATGGCTGAACTGGGGATAAAATTGCACCCAACCAGCCATCCGTGCTCTTGCTGCCAAGTTAAGGCTTGCGCCTCAGACCATTTTGAAGAAGCAGCAAAAGGGAATACTGCATCGTTTTGTTTACAACCGTAAAAGTGGATGGCAACAACAAAAATTAACGATAGATATTTTATGGGACAGCGCTCGTGTGAAATTGATAATAGCATAGCATATAGATATTACAACCTGTGAAAATTATATTTATTAACGAAAAGTCGCATAAAAGCACATAAATGTTGTTAAGGCAACGTTAAGTTAGCAATACGATGAATGAAATTAATTAACTTTAGATTCTTGTAAACAATAATATAGACAGTAGGATGAAAAACTTATTAATTCTTATCGGATGCGTTATGACGCTCTCCCTTTCGGCTCAGTCAAACGACACTTATAATACGGCATTATGGGATATAATGAATTCTCGCACAGATCATTTGGCTAAAGACGCTATCGGCTCAGAATATTTTTTTGAAAAATGGCAAGATTTAACCTTAGTAGCCTTTGGGGGTAAGGAGGTTAAGTTACAGCAAGCCAATATAAATTTGGTTAATTCGAATATCGAGCTTATAGTTAATGGCGATTTAAATGAAATACCTGAAGCACGTATTGCTAAGATCGTACATTATACCAATGGTCAAGTAAGCTCTACTTTTTTTCCATTAAGAGAGTTTCCTGAACTTAATAATAAAAAGGGTGTGTATCAACATTACATGGCAGGCAATGTGGAGATTTTAGTCAATCATTATATATTAACTATTAAGCCTGATCCAAATGCTCAAATTACCGGCGGCATAACCAAAGTCAAACTGAATAGAAAGTCAAAAATGTATGTAAAGCACAAGAATAAATTTCTCGAATTCAACAAAGCTAAAGATTTATCAAAAATTTTGGGCAGTGCCACTTACAAAAAACTAGATAAGATTGCTGCCGAAAACGCATTGGATCTCAAAAATATTGATGATTTGGTGAAAGGATTGAAACTAATAGATACGGAGAGCTAGGTGATTTACATTTTTAGTAGTTGAATGAGTCCCTATTTTTTCATCAAAACAATATTTCAAACGAATCTTTCAAGACTTCTTTTGGCAGAGATTTTTTGTCATTGATTAATTTTCAGGACGTTAGTTAATTATTATGTTTTGTATCATCGACGAGTACAGATTTTTTGATCTTAAGTGTAGGTGATAATACTCTGCCTTTTGATCATTCCTACTCATCAAAGATTTCAACAGTAATTTGATATATATGCGTTGGCACCACCATGGTCTCTGATGTAAAAACATTATGCATTAAAAGACTTATTTTAAAAGACTCATTCAAAGATATCTACATAAAGTCTTCATTTGATTGACACAACTTAATTTGACGTTCATAATGAGTCCAACGCAAAAGGATAAAATATCATAATTTGATTTATTTCACGCCTAGTGCCATCTCGTCTTCCGTCAAATTAAAAAAGAGTAAGATTTTCACCTTACCCTCGCTACTTACTTCTTTGTGTTAGTAAGTCCACTTTAGTCTATTCTTCTTTCCTCTCAATAGGCGGTCAAACAGATCTGTTCACGTTACAATGAACATACATCTATTAAGCCTACCCGGGTTTCTTATTCGTATTGTTCTAATAAGTGATTGATCAAGTCTGTTGATGTCAATATGCCCGTCAACTTGCCGTCGCTTACTACGGGTAAAGCATGAAACTTACCTGTTGCTAAGATCCTCGCAGCGTCTTTGACAAGATCCTTCTCATCTATTGTTTCCACGTCTTTTGTCATGACTTGCTCGATTGTCATCATGTCGTAAACCGCTAAATTCACACCATTTTCTTCAACACCCGAAACGAAAGTTATTCGGTCTATATCAGTCTTCGAAATTATACCTATCACTCTGCCCCCCGAAACCACTGGAAGATGATGGATGCTCCGCTCCTTAAATATTTGAATAACCTCTGAGATCTTTTGTGTTAAATTAACACTCAAAGGATTTGATGTCATAATTTTCGTCACTTGGATTCTTCTATTCATGCTATAAGTTAATTGTTTACTCAAACATATACTCTTATTGACACCACTCTGTTGTCGATTGTCATATCCCAGCATGATCATTATCAAGTTTTTTGATCCGCGCACTACAGTTTAAACACATTCTTTTCGTATCAATCGCAAACGATTGTCTATTTTTACGATGCCAGCATTCACCTAGCATATGAACCGTACTTTACCATATATACTTCTTCTAGGGATCGTTTGTATCCATGTTCAATTAATGAGTCAGATTCCTGCCAGTTCTAATCTGCCCCTCATCGTCATAGATAGCAAAGGCAACAATATTGTCGATGAGCCAAAAGTCAAAGCCGACATGACCATTTACTGGAACCCGGAGGAGACAGAACAAAAAATATCTCCAGAGTTTATTCACTATCGCGGCAATATAGGGATTGAAATCAGAGGCCAATCAAGTCAATCTTTCCCTAAAAAGAGCTTTGGAATAGAAACGCGAGACACTGAAGATGAAGGCATGGATGTGGCTCTTCTAGGTATGCCCCAAGAAGAGGATTGGGTGATTCATAGTCCATTTAGCGACAAATCCTTGATGCGCAATGCGCTCGCCTATACACTCGCGGCTCAAATGTTTCCATACGCTCCGCGTGTAAAGTTTTGTGAACTCGTACTCAACAATGAATATTATGGCGTAGTCCTATTTACCGAGAGGATAAAAAGAGACAAATTTAGAGTAGATATCAATAATCTCAAGCCTGACGAGAATGAAGGTGACGACCTCACAGGTGGATATATTATTAAATTTGATAAGTTTAGTGCAGAGGAGTTAGGCTGGGTATCACCGTACAAACCTATCCCCGCTAATAATGCCGAAACACGATTCATTCTTGAAGACCCCAAACCAGAAGATATTACTGCTACACAGCGAAATTATATACGAAGCTTCGTCACAGATTTTGAAAACGCCTTGATGTCCGATCGTTGGCGTGAGGAGGGTCACAGCTATAAAGATTTCATTGATGTCAAAAGTTTTGTTCATATGACCCTTATCACTGAAATTGCGAAAAATGTAGACGGCTATCGATTGAGCACCTTCATGTACAAAGACAAAGACTCCAATGGCGGTCTTTTAACCATGGGTCCTGTCTGGGATTTTAACCTAGCTTTTGGCAATGCAGATTACTGTAAAGGGGGCGAGCCAACGGGTTGGGAATATGATTTTAATCAACAATGTCCAAATGATTACTGGGTGAATCATGTTTGGTGGAAACGATTGTTAGAAGACCCAGAATATGTAGCGTTGTTAAAGACCGAATACCAAACACTTCGTCAAGGGGAATTCTCAGATACTAGAATGATAGAGCGTATTGACTCCATGACTACTGTGCTGCAAACAGCGCAAACTAGAAATTTTACAAAATGGCCGGTATTAAATAACTACGTATGGCCCAATCGATATGTAGGAAATACATATGCTAATGAAATAAATTATCTAAAAAATTGGCTCACCGAACGCTTGCGATGGCTAGATGACAATATTGCAAAACTGACGACAAGCGGCGATGAAACTATACTAGAAGAATCCGTTCTATTATATCCCAATCCAGTCTCTCAGCTATTGAATATTCAAGTAGGCTCAGCTACAGACATATTTGAAAATATGGAAATATACAATTCGAACGGACAGCTAATAAACTCCACCCCGTACAATCCTATTCTGGATGTCTCAAGCTTAATAGGGGGACTCTATTACGTAAGGCTTAAAGCAAAAAATAGACAAACAAAACTTGTTTCGTTTACAAAAATAGATGATTAACATACATCTACAAACCTAGCCGCGGATACCTATACATATGCAATGTCTTGCAATCGACTATTATTAATAGTCCCTCCATTGCTTTATAGAGGTTAGAAAAAATTAGAATAACTACTCTAATCATTTTCAAAAAAAGGACAAATATTCTATAGAGCTAATTGCTAACGAAGCAACATGATGATTCCGCCGATAATCGTCATTCCGATGACATATTTTCTAAAGGTATCATTGTTAAAATACCGTAAAATGCGATACCCTATAGCAAAGCCCATCAACACCACAGGAAAAAAATAAAAATCGTACTTTAGACTTTCTAAATTGATCGTATCCCATACAAAGATATGAAAAGGTACTTTGAATAAATTGATGACAAAAAACAGCATTGCCGTAGTAGCGATATATCGATCTTTTGAAAAATTGCCCGCCAAAAAATATAGGTTGGTAAACGGGCCAGCCAAATTACCCAGCATAGTTGTAAACCCAATAACTAGCCCAATCAAAACAGTGACTGGACGAGGTATAGACATTTCTGACCAATTGAGTCGATCCATAAATAACATCAGTAGAGCACCTATAACTACAATTAGCGCCATAACTCTTTTAAAAAGTTCCTCAGAAATCCGATCACCTACTAAGGTTGCTATAAAAACACCAATCACCATAAAAGGCACTAATCTAAAGAAAGTACCCCAGACCACATTTTTTCGATACATGCCAACAGCTAAGACATCTGCACCAATAAGTAAGGGTAATAATATACCCGTAGAAGCCTTCGCTTCAAACGCCCATGCCATAAATAATACCACCAAGACCCCTAGCCCTTTGAGGCCTGACTTGGATATACCCATCAGCAGACATGAAATTAATGCATAAGTGATCTGTTCGGGTGTCATAAAGAGTCACAACTAACACTTGATAAATAGAATTCTTGGCATGTACTCAGGTCAACGCCACTCGCAGGTATCAGGACAGTGGACATTAGGAGCTTATTATATTTTGTTAGATTAAAAATATTAATTTCGACTGTTACGAAAAGACTTGTTAGGATACTCAGGTGGTAAGGGTATTGTTCGAGGATCGGCCTTGATAAGCTCCTGAAGATGAAGGATCGCTGCCTCTAGTTGGGCATCTCTGCCGTCAAAAGTTTCTTTAGGTTTGTTAAGTATTTCAATGTCAGGAATAAAACCTATACCCTCTATTAACCATTCACCTTCAGCACCATAAACACCATTCATTGGCGCTCGCGCAATACCATTATCCGTCAATGTATTAACTCCTGATAACCATACCTCACCACCCCATGTTCTCACTCCGATAGCCTTGCCTAACCCCAATCTTCTGAATCCCTCTGCAAATGCTTCGCCATCTGAGGCGGTAAACTCATCTACTAAGATTACCAAATGTCCTCTAAAGGCATAATTCATATTCCAATAGGGTTGGCCCGTTCGACTTTTCCAATAAAAAAAGGCTTGCCTCATCAACTTCTCTAAGATAAATGAATCTATATTACCTCCTCGGTTGTGCCTGACATCGACAATGAGACCACCTTTATTAAATTGTGGATAGAAGTCCCTATACCATTGCCCAATATCGGATGAGGTCATCGCTCTTAAATGCACATAACCAATTTCACCTTGAGAATACGATTCGGTCATAAGCCTTCGCGTGTATTCCCATTCATTATAACGCAAATTGGCCTCTTCGCGCGAAGAAATAGGCTTGACAACAACATCAGCTTTCGTCCGATCTCTACTATTGATAATACTAATCCTCACCTGCCTTCCGATTTTTTCCCTCAACAAGGCATTGGGATGTGGAACAGTTGTCAGAGAAACACCATCAATATGCGTAAGGATATCCCCCTTCTCAATAGCTACATCAGTTAAATCCAATGGTGACAGCTCGTCAGGATAGTCCGGATCACCTCGATAAATATGGTCTATTACAAAACCATCTTCGCCTTGGGCACGTGAAAAATTGGCTCCCAAAAGACCCATATTAATATTGTCTTCACCTCTTCGTATATCGCCCCCATTAACTGAAGTATGTAAGACACTCAATTCACCTATAAGTTCACCGAGGACATCTGACAATTCATGTCTGGAGGTAACACGGTCAACGAGTGGAAAATATTTAGCATACATTGCATCCCAATCAACTCCATGCATACCTTTATCATAAAAATAATCGCGCTCCATTCGCCATGCATCTGTATAAATTTGTCGCCAATCCTCTCGAGGATCAATGGGAAATGTCCAATTGGCTATATCAACCTCAGCCTTAGATATGTCCGATACTGGTGAAGTACCGAGTTCAGTAACATAGTGCTTCGAACCCTTTTGCATCAAAATGTACTTCTTGTTGAGCGAAGTGGTAAAGTTGTTGATTTTCTCAGCATAGACTTTAGGCTCTGCTTTGGCATCAAGGCTCGTCATCATTACAGCAGGATCTTCATCACTTGACGCCCCGCCTCCGAAGTAGACTCCAACGCCGGCTCCTACCCGTAGATAATAAAGTGCCTTTTTTGTCACAACTAAGTTCTTATAATTTCCAGCTGGAATCGGCACCTCTCGCACCCTAGCTATAAGACCGTCTTCATCTATACGGACGGATACGACAGAGTCCTCTTGAACCTTTGCTGTATTTGTTAGCTCCGTCGCTTCTGCAAATGGTGAAGTTACCCCCTTTTGGAGTCCAATATGATATATTTTCATCTGATCCTCCCAAAATGGTTCAGGCTGTCGGGGGCCCCATGGACTACCCACTTTTGAGGTAAAATTCCTATCAGAAATGAAGTAAATCCAACGTCCGTCAGCACTCCATTGCGGACTGAGGTTGTTAGTACGATCGGTCGTCAACGGGATCGTTCTATCCCCCGCAATATCATATATGAACAATTGCATAAAGGTGTTTAAGGCGGATTGTCCATATACAATGTACTTACTATCGGGTGACCAATCTATCTGCCCACTTAGATCCTCATCCGAAGAGTTAATGCGTCGTACTGTACCACTTTGTATATCTAGCAACCAAATGACATTGTCTAAATCGTACCACACTAACTTCTGGCCATCTGGTGATGGAGTCAATCCAACCCTCAGTGTAGTCCCGTTCGTTGTTAGAGCCTTAGCGGTATTAAGTCCTAGACTACCATGTCGCACGATTTCGAACTCGCCGGATTCATCTGAAAAACTGTAGATATCCTTATCGTCTGTAGAAAAAATAGCCTCTCGATGACGTACACCATTATTCTGGTCTAATCTAAGTCGCCGACCTGTTTTTGTTGGAAATACAAATACCCTACCACGCGCCGTCAACACGACATTTTCACCATTATTACTTACTGCGGCATGAGTCAAATATCTCATTGGATTATCCACCCATTTTTCGCGCAGCTGATCATAATCAGACATTAAGGTAATGCTTAACTTATGCTCTGCCCCAGTCTCAAGTGAATGCATATACAAATCGGCACCGACTCTATAGACCAATCTATCACCGTGGAGGCTAAATTCACGCACATCAAATATCAATTGTCGTGTATGCTGTAATAAATCAGCACCTTCGATATTCATACTCCAGACATTTTGTATACCATCCCTCGAAGAGACGAAATAGACTCTTTCTTGATGGTACGTAGGATGATGATCTTCGCCCAAATAATCATTTATAAACCTTTCTGCTTCAGCTTGGTCTTTTGAATACTTCCATATCTGACGTGCTGTGCCACCCTCGTAGCGTTTGGTAACATTATTATGGTATGTCGGACGTACAAAAAAGTATGTATTGCCAGAAGCGTCAAAGCTCCCTTCAGCCGCCATTTCAAGTGGAATAATTGTCTTGTCACCCTTATCAATATCTAAAAGCACGGTTTTGAGTCTAGGCAAGGTAGAATATTGACTCGTAACATAAGCTAACTCTGTGATAGACTTCCATGCCGTTGGAACAGATGCCATAGGTTCATAGGTCAGACGTCGGGGCAATCCACCAGACATGGGCATAATGTATACTTCTGTTGGCCCTTCGTATGCAGCCGCATAGGCTAACCATTGACCATCAGGCGAAATCTTTGGTGAACTTTCTATACCTTGGTGGGTCGTCAATCTCGTCGCTCTACCTCCGGTTACATCTACACGCCACAAATCTCCTTCTGCGGCAAACACTATTGTTTCGCCGTGAACAGTTGGATCCATAAAATAACCGGGAGCTTCTTGGGCACAAAGATGCCCAAAACACAAGAAAAGAAGCCTTACAAAAAGGACATAAGTCTTTTTCATACAAAGTTCGTTTGATTCAATAATAGCAAAAATCGAATATACCAAAGAACGCTTACATAAGTGCGCTATTAGTATCAAATCAAGATTATTCTAACGAATTCATGTCGATAAAGGAAAGAAATTAATAGCTCCTAAACGTAACTGACCAACCCCTTGTTGAATATTCTTCAAAGATCTCACTTTGGTCAAAAATAACGTATACAGATCAATTATCAAGAATTTAGGGCTAAGTACAAAGCATAGATTAAAGTCATAAATACAACTTATGGGGTTGCCATAATATCTTCAATTTTTTTCCAAAGGAATGGAGTTAAACCCATCGTTAGGCGTAGGCTGTGTCTGCGTCGGTTTGATTATATAACTCTGTTTTACGTGAATGGCAATCATCGGAACTCTATCATGTCCATATTCAATAGGGTGCTTAATCCACTGTAATTTCGCTGACTGCTTACAGCCAGTGCTCTGCATGATCTACATACCCAGATCTCACAGGATTATTATGAACGCAAACCATCTTTTGCATGATCAATTTACGACTTTGTTACTCAATTGTATGATCCTCATGCGTCCAAAATTGATATCGTCTGTTGAACTTATGTGTCTTGAGACTAGTAGAATGAGCGTTTTGAAAGAATTTTACTCTGTTGGTGATGTGAGGTAATCTTTTGAATTTTGCTGAAACGCTTATAACTGACGTTCTCTCTACGAAAGCACACTAGTAAACCGAAAATGCATCTTGCTTCTCTAATAGTTCAATTAGGCTTTTACAGCATTATCATATATACAAAAGTATTACAAAAAAAAAGAGGCCTTATCTCCTTAGAAATAAAGCCTCAGCTTATCATTAATACACTTCTAAAATCACTTACTTTGCCTTAGGACGAAGTCCTCTTACTGTTCTTCCTGCTCGCCACATTTCAGAGTCTCTTAGTTCGGCTAGCTCCTTTTCTAGTTTTTCCCGGTAATCAGGTTGGCTATTGCTATCAATGGACAACTGAGCCTCATGACCTTTTGCCACGCTGTCATATAATTCTTCGAAGACTGGCCGCGTCGCATCTCTAAATTTTTTCCACCAATCTAACGCCCCTCGTTGAGCAGTTGTCGAACAATTGGCATACATCCAGTCCATTCCATTTTCTGCAATTAAAGGATACAAGGACTCGGTTGCCTCTTCAACAGTCTCATTAAATGCTTCAGAGGGACTGTGTCCTTTCTTGCGAAGCAAATCGTACTGCGCGGCAAATAGCCCTTGAATGGCCCCCATCAATGTACCTCTCTCACCTGTCAAGTCGCTATATACTTCGCGTTTGAACGTCGTCTCAAATAGGTAGCCGGAGCCTATACCTATTCCTAAGGCGATAACTCGATCACGCGCGCGACCTGTTGCATCTTGGTGCACAGCGAAACTTGAATTAAGTCCTTTGCCAGCTAAAAATAATCGTCGAAGGCTAGTGCCGCTACCTTTGGGCGCAGCTAGAATTACATCGATATCCTTTGGTGGGACAATTTTTGTACGTTCCTTGTAGGTCACCCCAAAGCCGTGTGAAAAGTACAGTGCTTTGCCCTTGGTCAAATAAGGTTTTATGGTCGGCCATGCTGCTATCTGTGCAGCGTCAGACAAGAGATACATGATAATCGTGGCTCTTTCGCATGCTTCTTCTATTGAAAAAAGGGTCTCACCTGCAACGAAACCATCTTTTTGCGCCTTTTTATAACTTGCTGACGGCTTGCGTTGGCCGATAATGACATTAAATCCATTATCTACAAGATTGAGTGCCTGACCCGGGCCCTGAACCCCATAACCTATAATTGCGATCGTCTCACCTTTTAAAATTTTACGAGCCTTCGCAAGCGAAAATTCTTTGCGTGTAACAACTGTTTCTTCTACACCACCAAAATTCAATTGTGCCATAATTAGTTTTTTAAAAATACTTTTTAGAATTACTTAACGTCAATACTTTCTTCTAATTTTTGAAGATATTTATTTAATCTTTCCATGGGTTTAACAACAGCTACCCTTCCTGAACGGACAAATTCATAGATGCCTATTTTACGCAAATCTTCGAGCAAGGCTTCCGTTTCATGCTGATGCCCTGTTTTCTCGACCACCACATATTCAGGCTCTATGGCCAAAATTCTCGCGTTGTGCCGACGAATCAAAGTTTCTACTTCATTACTGTTGTACATCGCTTCTGAAGGTACTTTGTATAGAGCAATTTCCTGAAAAACGATCTCGGCGTCACGATAGTAAAATGCCTTTAAAACATCTACTTGCTTATCAATTTGCGCTACTACCTTTTGAACAATATCCTCCGATATTTCTAATACGATTGTAAACCTATGAATACCCTCTATAGATGATTGTGATACAGTGAGCGAATCGATATTGATTTTTCGCCGAGTTATTAAACCAACAATACGGCTCAAAAGTCCACTTCTATTTTCACTAAATACCGTTAATGTAAATTTCTCATTCATATTGCAATTCACTTTATTCAAGGACTATTTCATCTACGGCCTTACCACTGGCAATCATCGGAAATACATTCTCCTCTTTGACTACCATGACATGCAGCAAATAAGCACCATCATAGGCCAACATTTCTGCAATAGCTTCATCTATTTCTGAGGCGTCTGTTACTTTTCGTGCCTTCACCCCAAATCCCTCAGATATCATGCAAAAGTTAGGATTTGTCAATTCTACAGAGGAATACCTTCGCTCAAAAAACATCTCTTGCCATTGCCTCACCATGCCTAAGAATTCGTTGTCCAGCAATATGATTTTTACGGCAACATGATGTTGCGAACAGACACCCAACTCTTGAAGTGTCATTTGAAAGCCACCATCGCCGACAAATAATACCACATCCTTTTCAGGTCGGGCCAATTTTGCTCCGATGGCAGCGGGAAGCCCAAAGCCCATGGTGCCCGCCCCACCCGATGATATCCACAAATCACGTCCCAAATAATCATAATATCTAGCTGCGGACATCTGATGTTGACCAACATCGGTGACCACAATGGCATCTCCATTGGTTTGCAGCGATACGGCCTTGATGACGCGCCCCATAGTCATGTGCCCAGTAGAATTTTGATATAAATCTCGTTTGATTACCTTTTCATATTCTAATTTGTCTGCAGCTCTAAATGTTTTCATCCAAGCTGGATATGACTTGGTTTTGATCAAGGGAATTAAGGCCACCAATGCATCTTTAGCATCCGCATGTATAGCCAAGTCGACCTGCACATTCTTATTAAATTCTGCTTGATCTATATCGATGTGAATGATTTTCGCCTGCTTAGCATAGGCATCTAACCGACCTGTTACACGATCATCAAAACGCATCCCGATTGCTATGAGGAGATCACATTTATTCGTATTCATATTTGGCCCATAGTTGCCATGCATACCGAGCATACCGACATAATTGGGATGATTAGTCGGAATAGTAGAGAGCCCGTGAATCGTGCAGCCCACTGGGATGCCCGATGCCTCGACAAAAGCAAGAAATTCATCTTGCGCTTCTGCTATATGAATGCCATGACCCGCTAAAATAAAAGGCTGTTTTGCTTCTGCAATCATCGCTGCAGCTTCTTCAATATCATTGACATTTAGACGCGGCTTAGGATGATATGATCGTATACGCGCACCCGTCATGGGCACATAATCAAACATACCTATTTGGGCATCCTTGGTTATATCTATTAAGACAGGCCCCGGTCTACCGCTATTAGCGATATAAAATGCCTTGGCCATTATTTCTGGAATTTCTTCTGGTCGGGTAATTTGATAATTCCATTTTGTTATGGAGGTGGTGCAGCCGATAACATCAATTTCTTGAAAAGCATCGGAGCCTAATAAATGACTAAATACTTGACCTGTAATGCAAACTAATGGAGTACTATCCATAAGTGCATCACCTATGCCCGTAAAAAGGTTGGTCGCACCCGGGCCGCTAGTTGCTATACAGACTCCAGTGCGGCGCGTTGCTCGAGCATACCCTTCTGCAGCATGTATCGCACCTTGCTCATGTCTAGTTAGAATATGCCTAATTTGATGTTGATAAGAGAATAAGCTGTCATAGACAGGCATAATGGCGCCACCAGGATAACCAAAAATCATCTCTACTCCATGCTCTATTAGGCATTCGAGTAAAGCCGATGCCCCGGATATTTTTTTAGGCAATACAGCTTCATCGCTGAATTCTACACCTTTTGATTTCATCAGTTTTTCCATACTGTATGATTTAGATTTCATCTGTGACACAACCTTCACTTGCGGTACTTACGGTGTATCTATATTTTTTTAATACCCCAGAAACTTCATCTTTCGGCGGCTGCCATTTTACGCGTCTCTCCTTTAGGGTCTTTGCCGAGAGTTTAGCCGCTATCTTATTCTTCGTTGCATCGATAGTTATTAGGTCACCATCTTGCAACAGCCCAATGGCACCGCCCACATAAGCCTCGGGAGTTATATGCCCAACCACGAATCCGTGAGTCCCCCCTGAAAAACGACCATCTGTTATCAATGCTACTTCTTTGCCTAATCCTATACCCATCAATAATGAAGTGGGTTTAAGCATTTCCGGCATTCCTGGCCCACCCTTAGGGCCACAATAGCGGATGACAATCACTTCCCCCGGGTTGACTTGCTTGGATTGAATGGCGTCATTTGCTGCCTGTTCTGAATTAAACACTCTCGCAGGACCTGTAAAGGATAAACCTTCTTTCCCTGTGATTTTGGCTACTGAACCATCTTTGGCTATATTGCCATACAATATTCTGAGATGGCCAGTTTCTTTTATGGGTTTATTTATGGGCACAATCACATTTTGGCCTTCATGTAGCGCTGAGATATCTGCTAAATTTTCGGCTATCGTCCTTCCGGTCACTGATAGACAATCACCATGCAAGAGCCCTTCTGCCAACATCATTTTCATAACACCAGGTATGCCCCCAACTTCATGAAGATCCTCCATTACATATTTGCCACTGGGTTTTAAGTCTGCTAAAAAAGGTGTCTTATCACTTAGACGCTGGAAATCGTCCATTTTCAAAGGAATATTGACGGCCTTAGCCATAGCAATAAGATGCATGACGGCATTCGTAGATCCCCCTAGTACAATAATCAAGCGAATTGCGTTTTCAAAAGATTCAAAACTCATGATATCTCGTGGTTTCAAATCCAATTGTAGAAGCTTATACATGGCTGCTCCTATTGACTGGCATTCAATATTTTTTTCTCTGCTAATGGCTGGATTACTAGAATTATAAGGCAATGACATCCCTAATGCTTCGATGGCTGATGCCATCGTATTGGCGGTATACATGCCCCCACAGGCACCAGGTCCTGGACACGCTTTGCGAATGATTTGTTGAAAGGTCTCAACACTGATCTCGTCGGCCATTCGCTCGCCTAACGCTTCGAAAGCAGAGACTATGTCAAGTTTTTTACCGTCGTGGTAGCCTGGTTTAATAGTGCCCCCATATACGACAATGGATGGACGGTTTAATCTTCCTAGCGCCATCATTGCTCCTGGCATATTCTTATCGCATCCTACCACTGTAATGAGACCATCATACCATTGTGCACCAGCTACTGTCTCGATGGAGTCGGCTATAATATCACGGCTCGGCAGTGAATAACGCATGCCCGCGCTTCCCATAGAGATACCATCACTCACACCGATGGTATTAAAAACGAGGCCTACCAAATCTGCTTGATTCACGCTAGACTTGATCTGTGCCGCCAAATCATTTAGATGCATATTGCAGGGGTTACCATCCCAACCGGTGCTTGCAATACCTACCTGAGCTTTATGCAAATCGTCCTCGGTCAGACCAATAGCATGAAGCATTGCTTTGGAGGCCGGCTGAGAATCGTCTTGGGTTATGGTGCGACTATATTTATTCATTTAAATCCTTATTCGTTTTTTTGACACCCTTTTTCAAAAGGGATTCCGTTTATTGTCTTTAAAAAAGCCGGATCATATTTCAGCAATATCATTTACGTCCTTTTTGATTCGGCCTCTTTGCTGCGTTTGTATTGCGAGAAAACTGTTATACTCTCAGACCAATATTCAAAAAAAATGATTTGAGAGTCTGGAAAACAATCATTTGGCGTAATTATATTATGCTCGCATTTCCCGTCCTTACTTCTCGCAAATTTATTTCTTCACCTAATATCAATGATTCGACCGTATCCCCTAATTGCGAGCAAGAAAAGCTTATTTCAGGTTTTAAGTCTTCTGTCATTATGCCTATCGACATACAAGTGTCAATGGCTTTAAATATATCCTTTGCTTCCTTCATCATGCCAAAATGCTCAAACATCAAGGCTGTCGAAGCAATCATTGCGATTGGATTGGCAATATCCTTACCTGCGCCTTCGGGATACGATCCATGCACAGGCTCGAACAGGCAATATTTATCACCAATAGAAGCCGACGGCAATAATCCTAAAGATCCGCTGATGACGCTAGCTTCGTCAGAGAGTATATCACCAAATAAATTTTCCGTCAATATAACATCAAATCTGTTGGGTGCAAGGATAAGCTGCATAGCCGCATTATCGACATAAAGGGTGGAATAATCAACTTCTGGATATTCTTTAGCAATCTGATCCACTTGCTCACGCCAAAATCTTGAAGATTCCAATACGTTGGCTTTATCTACAAGACACAATTTTTTACTTCGATTCATCGCCGATTTGAAGGCATGATGGCTAATGCGTTGAATCTCCTTATCGGTATAGTACATGGTATCAAATGCAGAAGTGTTGTGCTCATCTCGCCCACTTTTACCAAAATAGATACCACTCGTCAGCTCGCGATAAATCACAAAATCGGCTCCCTTGATCCTTTCATTTTTGATTGGAGAAATATCTAGCAGATGATCGTATGCCTTTACCGGGCGTATGTTAGCGTAAAGACCCAGAGCTTTACGCAAAGCCAATAAGCCCTGTTCAGGGCGTACTTTTAACGTCGGATCCGCATATTTTGGATGACCTATAGCGCCCATTAAGACAGCATCAGCAGATAGGGCTAACTCTAGAGTCTCATCGGGCAATGGATTACCTGTTTTATCAATGGCGACTGCACCTACTAATCCCTCCGTTAATCGAAAAGAGTGTCGATATTTTTCTTCAATAGCCTTCAACACTTTAATGGATTGCTCCATTACTTCAGGACCGATACCATCCCCTGGCAGTATGGCTATATGCTGTAATTGTTTCATTTAGAATATTACTTGCGTTTGTTCAAATGTTTCAATTTCTTTAGTCAAAGAAAGGAGAAAATCTAGATCATCATATCCATTGAGCATACATACTTTTTTGTACGGATCAATGTCAAACGAAAAAATTTCACTCGTCTGATCAATCAAAAAGCTTTGAGAGGGTAAATCTACAGTAAAACTGCTATTGGGGTTATGCTCAATGGTTGAGAAAATGATGTTCATTTGCGACTTAGTCAGTTGTACAGGCAATAGTCCATTATTGAGCGAATTCCCTTTAAAAATATCGGCAAAAAAACTAGAAACGACGACTCGAAATCCTGCGTCGTACAAAGCCCATGCGGCGTGCTCGCGACTAGATCCACAACCAAAATTTTCGCCTGCAACCAAAATAGATCCTTGATACATGGTATTATTTAAGATAAAGTCTTTAATCGGCTGATCTTGCTTATCATATCGCCAATCTCTAAAAAGATTATCTCCAAACCCTTCTCGGGTCGTGGCTTTAAGAAATCGTGCGGGAATGATTTGATCCGTATCTATATGCTCTATAGGCATTGGCACTGCACTCGATTGAATACGTATAAATTTTTCCATATTATATCATTGTTCTAATATCTACAATTTCGCCACGGATCGCTGCTGCAGCTGCCATGAGTGGACTTGCTAGTATAGTACGCGCACCAGGGCCCTGTCTTCCCTCAAAATTTCTGTTAGAGGTCGACACGCAATACTCTCCTGACGGTATTTTATCTTCATTCATTCCTAGACAGGCTGAGCAGCCGGGCTCTCGCAATTCGAATCCCGCCGATATAAAGACTTGGTCAAGGCCTTCGGCGATAGCTTGTTTCTCAACTTGTTTTGAACCCGGTATGATCATGACTTGGACGTCGTTTGATTTGCGTTTTCCTTTGACAAAATCTGCAACCAATCGGAGATCTTCAATTCTACTATTTGTGCAGCTGCCGATGAATACATGTTGTATTTTCTTGCCCACCAGCGATTCACCATGCTGCAAACCCATGTAGTGAAGAGGTTTATCATCAGCTGTGCTAGGGATATATTGTGTTACTTTCATACCCATTCCCGGATTTGTCCCATAGGTCAACATGGGTTCAATGTCTGCAGCATCAAAGGCATATTCAGCATCAAACCTTGCATCAGAATCACTTTTTAAGCTCGCCCAAAAAATTTGAGCTTCGTTAAGATCTGTTCCAATATATCGTGCAGATACATAGTCAATGGTAGTTTGGTCAGGCGCGATCAATCCGCCGCGAGCTCCCATTTCGATGCTCATATTGCAGACGGTCATCCTTGCCTCCATACTCATGTTTTCAAAAGTAGATCCAGCATATTCGACAAAGTATCCGGTGGCACCTCCGGTGCCTAATTTAGAAATGATATACAGAATAACGTCTTTTGAAAACACTCCATTAGCCAATTGCCCACTGACGGTAATACGCATATTCAAAGGACGTTTGAGCACGAGACATTGAGAGGCTAGCACTTGCTCCACTTGTGATGTCCCAATACCGAAGGCAATCGCCCCAAATGCACCATGCGTGCTGGTATGGCTATCGCCGCAAACGATTGTCATGCCGGGCTTAGTATAACCTAACTCTGGACCAATGACGTGAACAATTCCTTGATTCTCATGGCCTAAACCAAATAGTTGTACACCAAATTCGTTACAATTTCGCGTCAGGGTTGCCACTTGCTTTCGTGAAAGTGGTTCTTGAATCGGCAAATGTTGGTTGATTGTGGGCACATTATGATCGGGTGTAGCAAGATTTTTGTGTGTGCGGAAGACTGGCAAAGATCGCGCTCTAAGACCATCAAAGGCCTGAGGGCTTGTTACTTCATGCAGAAATTGTTGATCAATGTAGATCACCTCTGCGCCTTCTACCTCATGCACTTTGTGTGCTTCCCAAATTTTTTGAACGAGTGTTTTACCCATCTAATTTTTAATTAATACATGGTTTATAATTATCCAATAATCAAGCCACAGCTAGTTCGACGCTGGCCCAAATATGGCGCAAATCTGCTTCGTTGATATGTTTTTGGCGGTCAGCTACTTCTAGAAATATTTTATAGGCAGTATCCAATTGTCTTTTCGTTAGATTAACACCAATTTGCTTAAACTTGTAGGCGAGAGCGGCTCTTCCAGAACGCGCAGTAAGCACGATTTCAGAATTTTCTACCCCTACGTCGCGAGGATCTATAATCTCATAGGTACTTCGATTTTTTATCACACCATCTTGGTGAATACCTGATGAGTGTGCAAAAGCATTCTCACCGACGATGGCTTTATTGGCCTGTACGGCCATGCCCATTTCATTGGCTACATCGCGGCTAAGGGGGTTAAGCATTCTGGTGTTAATTCCTGTCATAAATTGATCGCCCAAGCGATGCTTAATGATCATAACTACTTCTTCTAAGGAGCAATTGCCAGCGCGTTCGCCGATACCATTCATTGTACATTCGATTTGCAACGCTCCGTTTATGACGCCTGAAATAGAATTAGCGGTAGCCATACCAAGATCATTATGACAATGCACAGATATTTGGCATTTTTCAATGCCTCTGACATGCTCGCTGAGGTATTTGATTTTGGCCCCATATTCTTCGGGTAAGCAGTAGCCTGTAGTATCTGGTATATTCAAAACAGTCGCGCCAGCATCTACTGCCGCTTGAATGACTTTAGCCAAAAAGACGTTGTCAGTCCTGCCTGCATCCTCAGCGTAAAATTCGACATCTTCGACAAAACTCTTGGCATATTTGACCGCCCCAATGGCTTTCTCAATGATTTTCTCTGGTGTGGTACGTAGCTTGTCGTAAATATGCGAATCAGAGGTGCCGATACCCGTATGAATTCTCGGGTGCTTAGCAGTAGCGAGCGCTTCAGCAGCTACTTTGATATCTTCTTCTACTGCTCTAGATAATCCACAGACGGTGGCTTCCTTGATTAATTGACCGATTCGGCGTACAGAATCAAAGTCTCCTGGACTTGAAATAGGAAATCCCGCCTCAATCACATCAGCACCAAGCAATTCAATTTGTTCGGCTAGTCTTAGTTTTTGCTTTTGATCCAACTTGCATCCGGGCACTTGTTCGCCATCTCTAAGGGTGGTATCAAAAATTTGTATTTTTTTAACAGACATATCTTTTAATGATAAACGGTTGGTAAAGATACACGGCTATGTAGTACATTCTAATCAAATATATCCTCTACTTACAATACTCAAAGACATGTTAAAATTGATAATCAGTTGATTAACAATGTTTTAATTTCAGTAATTTTACAATGCCTGACATGTTTCCAGTTTAGTTTTCTTTGGTAGATGGATTTTGTTTGATATTGGTTTTTACGAATTCAAAGCTGCGCGCACGCAACCTTCGTCTATGTCAGAAGTTAGTTTATCTATAATCAAGCAAAGATGCAGCACAATGCCCTATTTTTGCGACGTTTCTGCTTTTATGATTCACTAACTTTAAATAATAATATGAACAAACTTATCACACTGTTCTTGGTCGCGCTTTCCTTTGCGCTTAATGGCCAAGATAAACTTGTAGACTTTGTAGAATATGGATTGGATAATGGCTTGCACGTCATACTCCACCAAGACAAATCCACCCCCAATGTTGTCGTATCAGTAATGTACCATGTAGGTTCAAAAAATGAACGGACAGACCGCACAGGTTTTGCACATTTCTTCGAACACTTACTTTTCGAAGGTTCAGAAAACATTGATCGAGGACAATTTGATAAGTACATCACTAACGCAGGTGGTAGCAATAATGCCTACACCTCGCAGGACAAAACTTACTATTATGAGTATCTTCCATCTAACCAGCTAGAACTTGGCTTATGGTTAGAGTCTGAACGGATGCTCCACGCCAAAGTGGATATAAAAGGTGTAGAGACCCAAAGAGAAGTAGTAAAAGAAGAACGTCGCCAACGAGTTGATAACCAGCCTTATGGATCACTATTTGAAGAATCAATGAAGCGCGCTTTTAAAGTACATCCATACAGTTGGACGCCAATAGGGTCAATGGATCATTTGAATGCGGCGAAAGAGGAAGATTATAAGCAATTTTATAACGACTTCTACACTCCTAACAATGCGGTATTAAGCATTGCTGGAGATATAGATTATGAAAAAACAAAAGCTCTTGTGGCAAAGTACTTTGGTACCATTCCTATCAAGAATAATAATATTTACCGCCCGTCTATTGTAGAGCCTGCAATGACAGAAGAGACCGTGGATACGATTTTTGATAATATTCAATTGCCTGCGGCTATAGTTACCTATCGAATACCTGCTCAAGGTACAAAAGACTTTTATGCCGTAAGTATGTTGAATACCTTAATGGCTGGTGGCCCAAGCTCTCGTTTGAATAAATCAATCGTAGATGAGCAAGAACTTGCTGTAGCCGTCGGGAGCATTCCCATGGAACTTGAAGATCCTGGTGTATCGCTCGCCTATGGAATCGCAAACATGGGCGTAGACGCAAATGTCCTTCAGGCCGCTATGGATAAAGAATTTGAAAAAGCACAAACCGAACTTATTTCTGAAGAAGAATTTCAAAAATTACGCAATCAGTTAGAAAGTTCGTTTATCACTCGAAACGGTCAAATAGCGGGTATCGCAGAAAACTTGGCTAATTATCATATGTACTATGGTGATGCAAATCTTATAAATACAGAGTTGGACAGATATATGGCTGTAACACGCGAAGACATTCGCGATGTGGCTAAAAAATATTTTAATTCCATCAATCGTGTGCGATTAGTGTATCTACCTAAACCCACCAATCCATAATCGAAACTGTTACCAAACTAAAAAAAGAACAAACATGAATAAACTAATAGTCTTCTTTATTATATCGATCACCCTCATCCAATGTAGCCCAAAAACGACTGGAGCAATAGCGGATAAAACCACCCAAGTCCAAACACCTGTCTCTAACGATTTTAGAAAAATGGCACCCAAACCAGGCCCAGCACCTGTTATAAATTTAGGAGAGGCGGCCACCTTTGTACTTGACAATGGACTTGAAGTTATTGTTGTTGAAAACAGCAAAATACCGCAAGTTTCTTTTCAAATTTCCCTTAAGAATGACCCTGTCCTTGAAGGTGATAAAGTTGGTGTTGTGAACATGGCAGGTGAATTGTTAGGCAGAGGAACTACGACTAGATCAAAAGCTGAAATAGATCAGGCAATAGACTTTATTGGCGCTTCATTCAATTCCTTTTCAACAGGTATGTTTGGCAGTTCACTGACCAAGCATTCTGACAAGTTATTGGAGATTATGATAGATGTTTTATTCAACCCAGCCTTTAACAATTCGGAGTTAGATAAAATCAAAAAACAAACATTGTCGGGACTAGAATCGGCTAAATCCGATCCTAATTCAATGATTGGAAATGTAAGAAGTACAGTAGTTTATGGTAAAGGTCACCCGTATGGGGAAGTTCAAAAACCAGAACATGTAGATAGAATAACAATTGAAGATACAAAGGCTTATTACCAAAATTTCTTTATTCCCAATAATGCATTTTTGATCATTGTAGGAGATATTACTACTGAAAAAGCTAGAGGTATTGCACAGAAATATTTTGGCAAATGGGAGAGAAAGGCATTCAAACCTCAAAAGCACCGCGACGTTGTGGCACCAAGCAAAACACAGGTTCACTTCGCGCATAAAGATGCTGCTGTGCAAAGTGTTATAAGTGTGACATATCCATTTGAATTAAAGCCAGGACACCCAGATGTTATTTCTACAAGTGTGCTTAACTCCATATTGGGCGGTAGCTTTTCGAGCCGATTAATGCAAAATTTAAGAGAAGACAAAGCATATACATATGGAGCAAGGTCTTCATTGAGCACGGATCCGTTAGTGGCCAACTTTAATGCTACGGCAAGTGTAAGAAACGAAGTTACTGATAGTTCTGTTGATCAATTTATGTATGAAATAGAACGCATCAAAAATGCACCCGTCACTGAAAATGAGTTGCAAGCAATGAAAAGCTATATGACGGGTCAGTTTGCTCGTTCATTGGAATCACCTCAGACAATAGCGAGATTTGCATTAACGATTGCCAAATACAAATTGCCTGCTGATTATTACCAAAGCTACCTTAAAAGATTGAACGATGTTAGCATTGCAGACCTCCAAATGGTAGCGGATAAATATATGAAGCCAGAAGCGGCACATATTATCGTTGTAGGAAATAAAGATGAAGTAGCGGATAAGTTAAAAAGATTTGATAGTGATGGCAAACTTGATTTTTATGATGCCTTTGGCGAAACTGTGACGTATGATCAAGTAGCCATACCAGACAATGTAACACCTGCAAGTATTATTGAAGACTATCTTAATGCCATAGGTGGGGTATCTACACTAAATACTGTACAATCCCTATATTTCAAAATGACTGGAGAAATAAGGGGTCAAAACTTAATTTTAGAAACATACAATGCCGCGCCCAATAAATATGCAATGTCTATTGGGAATGGTTCTATGGTTTTTCAAGAACAAGTCTATGATGGGGCAAAAGCCTTGGTGAGCCAGATGGGGCAAAAGCAAGTATTAACTGAAGGGGATGCGTTGGAAGAATTGAAATCCAATGCTATGATGTTTCCACAAATGAGCTATGTACAAGACGCTTATCAAATGACTTTAGGAGGGATTGAAGATGTCGACGGAGAAAAGGCATATAAGCTCAATCTGATGAATGCTAACGGCAAAAAGAGCATTGAATATTATAGTTTGGCCACTGGTCTTTTAATTAAATCAATACAAATTCAAGAAAGCCCTCAAGGCCCCATGAACATTATCACTAGCTTCAGTGACTATAGACTCACCAATGGTCTATTGTTGCCGTATTCTATGAAAATGGAAGGTGCTATGCCAATGCCTCTTCAATTGAAGGCGGAGAATATCGAAGTTAACGGCACTATTCCGGCTAATAAATTTGCCATAGAATGATGATAGAAAACTTCCGTGTCTATGGCTACTAAGGCCGTCGAGCGGGATAGTCTAAAATACAAAATTGATACAAGGAGGTTGTCTAAAAAGACAGCCTTCTTTTTTTTGTGCTTATGATATATAAAAAACAAAGTGCTCATTACCGATCAAATAAGTACATTAGCTCAACGAATTGGTCACCAAAAAGTATCACGACTATGAAAAAATGGATATTCCTCGTTGTTATCAGTTGCTCCCTATTATTCTTGGGCTGCGGGGGGGAATGCAATTGCCCAGGCGCGCAACTAAAGACCTACTTAGATTCATCAGGTCGAGACGATGTTCTTTCAGGTGGTGTTAAGATGATTCCGATCCAAACAGCCAAAGGGACTTTTAAGGTATGGACAAAGCGAAGAGGCAATAATTCCCGCATCAAAGTTCTATTCCTTCATGGTGGTCCAGGAGCTACACATGAGTACTGGGAATGCATGGATTCATATCTCCCCCAAGAGGGCATAGAGTATTATTTTTATGATCAATTGGAATCCTTTTATTCAGATAAGCCTAATGATCCCGATTTATGGAACATAGAACATTTTGTAGAAGAAGTAGAGCAAGTTCGCCAAGCTTTGGGGCTCAACAAAGATAATTTTTATCTCTGCGGACAATCTTGGGGTGGTATTTTAGCAACAGAATATGCCCTTAAGTACCAACAACACCTCAAAGGCTTAATTATTTCTAATATGGTTCCTTCTATTCCCGATTATATAGATTATGCGAATAATGTACTAGGGCCGCAGTTAGATCCAGAGGTGCTGCGAGAAATAAAACAACTTGAAGCAGAGAACGCATATACTGACCCTCGCTACACTGAATTAGTCAGTAACCATTATTATCCAAAGCATGTCCTCCGTATGCCGTTAACTGAATGGCCTGACCCTGTCAATAGAGCCTTCGCACATATGAACTATGGTATGTATTTAGCTATGCAAGGGCCTAGTGAATTTGGTATCGTGGGTGATGTCGTTCTTAAAAAATGGGATCGCAAAGCTGACTTACCAAAGATTAGTATTCCAGCATTGAGTATCGGAGGGGCTTATGATACAATGGATCCAGAACAAATGAAATGGATGTCGACGCAATGGCAAAACGGTCGTTATTTGCATTGCCCTAATGGCAGCCATATGTCTATGTATGACGATCAAAAAAACTATATGACTGGACTGGTAAAATTTATCAAAGATGTTGATGCGGGTACATTTTAATGCTACTAAAACCGATGAAAGGAATTAGTGCTTTTCCGTTGCGTACATTTAGCTATATGGTATGGGTACTCCTACCATTTGTGATAGCTATACAATTGAAAAGCCCCCCCAAAGAAAAAATCCCTGAAGGATATTCTAGTCAAATCATTGCCTTCGAATTTGTAACAGATACCATTGAGCTTAAGGAAGTCCTTACGCCTCTTACCTCCCAAGAATTGGCAAATGTAGATGCGATCAATTATATTGACTTCGGCTTTATGTTGGCGTATAATAGCTTTTTGTTTTTTATCGGATATTATCTTTTTCAAGAACAAAAATCTTTTGTCAGCCTGTCGCTGATAGTCTTACCCTTTCTTATATTAGCCATGGACGTTTTTGAGAACATCCAATTGCTTAAATTGTCTGAATTATATAGAGTATCAAATCTTGAATATACACTCCCCATCATAGCTTACCTGAAAATATTTACTTGGACAAAATGGCTAAGCTTGGCAGTATATTTTTGTTTTATAAGTCTTATTTTTAAAGATCGAATAAGGTCAATGTGGCGCTATGGTCAATTGATTTTGGTAATCCCTGCCTTGTTAGGTATTTTTTCATTAATGATGAAACAAAATAATTTGGAGGATGCTTTTGCCACAAGTACTTTTTTGTGCTTCATCCTCTTGGCCGCGCTTGCGTATTTTTATACTCCGTTAAAAAATGGCACAACAAATCATTAAGCTAAGCATTGTACATATCATAGACCTTTAGCCCGTGAATATTATTCATCACCTCGATATGCTCATAAAAGGAAGGCGCTCAATTTTCCCACCTATGTATAGTGAAGAAATCATTTCCGACGAATACATTTGGGAGATACTTGAAAATGCAAACTGGGCACCTAATCATCGTAAGACTGAGCCATGGAGATTTCATGTCATCACTGGCGATTCGAAAAATCCGTTGAGCGAATATGCTGAACGATGGTATGTAGAGCACAATACTGACGAAGACTTTAGTCCAATAAAATTGGCGAAGATTAAGCAGAATATTGAACGATCGAGTCATATTATTGCTATTATTTGGCATAGAGAACCTACAGGGCTGGTACCAGAATGGGAAGAAATAGCCGCTATAGCTTGCGCCGTGCAAAACTTATGGCTCTCTGCCCATGCAAGAGGATTAGCTTCTTATTGGAGTACGCCTCCACATGCATTAGCCTCGGGTCATTTCTTAAAAGTACGGCCAAATGAAACTTGCTTAGGATGGCTTTATCTCGGTGTCCCTAAGAACTTTGTTGCCATGAAGGCAGAGCGCGGCGAGATAAGGAATAAAGTCACATGGCACAAATAAAACCATCTCGCATTGCCATCATCGGCTGTGGGTGGTTAGGGTTGCCACTGGCTGAACAATTGACTGCTAATTATATAGTCAAAGGAAGTACTACCCGACGAGAAAAGATGAGCCAATTGGAACAGCTTAGAATTCAAAGCTTTTTATTTAAAGCAGGTGTAGAAAACAAAACCCATATAGAAGCTCTTTTTGAGGTAGATCAATTAATCATCACCCTTCCTCCAAGTTCGAGAAACCCCGCATTATTAGAAACATATCCAGAACGAATACAACAGATTTTGGACTATGCCAAGAGAGGCACCGTAAAGCGAGTTTTTTTCACAAGTAGTACGGGTATCTATCCTAATTCTAGCGATTGGGTATATGAGCATATGCCCATAGTTGCCGAGACACCGAAACAGCATATACTCTTGTCGGCAGAAAACAAAGTTCAAGACAGTGGTATATCGTATGTTATTTTAAGACTCGCAGGCCTATTCGGCCCTGGTCGAGAACCTGCGCATTGGTATACTGGTCGAGAAAACGTTCCGGGAGGGTTGACTCCTATAAATATGGTTCATCAATCCGATGTAATCAACCTGATTGTAAAAATGTTGGGCCGAGTTGAAATTGAAAATGAAATAGTGAATGTTTGCGCGTCTGAACATCCTACTAAAGAAGTTTTTTATACCCAACAATGCATAAAAAAAGGGCTCAAGCCGGCTATTTGGAAAGCCACTCAAGACCCTTTTAAGTTGGTATCCGCGGACAAACTGTTCCATCAGTTTGGCGAACAATTTCGACTTTCAAAAGTAGTTGTGAACTAAATAAATATCATTTCAGAATCATTACGTAGTACCAAACTGGTATACGAAGCTTCCGAATTTCTTAAATCATTTCTTTTGTAGGTGTTTTGGGAATAAAGTCATCAGCTATTCTCATTCCTAAAAAAAAGCCTACAACTAGGATTGTTACTTGAATAAACATCATCTCGTGTCGATTTGGTTTTGGGGTTGTGTAATAAAGAAAACGTACAGTACATAGACGCAATTCTATCAACTAACCCTTATCCAGATTTCTTTAATTTATACCTATAAAATTCTCTAATGTGTTTCAAAGATCGTACCAAACCAAATCTGAGCCTTAGAAGGTCTACATTTATTTGTCGCCGTTCTTCTCCAAACGACTGGATGGCAAAATAGGAGAATAAAACGGCTTCATACCATGAGTTCAAAAAGCATAGGGCTCTTATTGAGGTGTTGATAATCGATGCCTGCCTTCGTTAAGCGTTCTACCAAGGGGTCAAAGTCTGTTTGATCCTTAAACTCGATACCAATAATTGCGGGGCCGTTTTCTCGATTATTTTTTTTGACATATTCGAACCTAACAATATCATCATTCGGCCCCAGGAGTTGCAAAAATTCCAATAGCGCACCTGATCTCTGCGGAAATCGAACAATAAAATAATGCTTTCTACCCTCGTAGAGCATGGACCGTTCTCTTATTTCTTCTGTGCGAAGGATGTCATTATTGCCACCACTCAATACACAAACAACCGTTTTGCCCTTTATCTTTTTAGCTAATACATCGAGGGCACTGATCGTGCTTGCACAAGCTGGTTCTACGACGATGGCTTCATCATTGTATAATTCTAAGATGGTGGTGCACATTTTACCTTCTGCAATGGCCACATGTTGATCGACAACCTCTTTACAAATTTCTAGATTTAACTTTCCTACCTTCTTTGTGGCAATACCATCTGCAAAAGGGTCGATATTTTCTAATGTGACTACCTTGCCTGCGTCGAGTGCTGCCTTTAGTGAAGCTGCTCCTTGGGCTTCAACGGCAATAATTCGCGTCTGAGGGCTCATCTCTTTAAAGTACACACCTAGTCCTGCAATTAATCCACCACCGCCAACAGAAACGATTAAATAATCTATGGGTTGAGGACACTGCTCTATTATTTCTATGGCCATCGTGCCCTGACCGGTGATAACTTCTTCATCATCAAAAGGGTGAATGTAGGTCAACTGATGTTTGTGTCCATATTCATCCGCGGCTGCGCTGCTATCATCATAGGTGTCACCTACTAATATTATATTGACCCAATCCCCACCAAAATGCTCCACCCTACTTATCTTTTGTTTGGGGGTAGTCGTAGGCATAAATATCGTCCCCTTAATATTCAACCTTTTGCAGGCCAACGCTACCCCTTGCGCATGATTCCCTGCACTCGCACAGACGATCCCTCGCTCCACTTCTGTCGCCGTAAGTTTAGTCATTCTGTAGTAAGCACCGCGAATCTTAAAGCTTCGCACTACTTGCATGTCTTCTCGCTTCAGGTAGATGTTCGCAGCGTATCGCTCCGATAATCGCATATTTTTTTCGAGTGGCGTTACTACAATGACATCTTTCAACACTTCGCGTGCCCGTTGTATTCCTTCTATTGATACCATATATTACATCACATTTATCCCCCAAATGTACTACGAAGCAACTAATCCTAGCCTCAAAGAATAAAACAGCACATTAGCACAGAAAGCGAAACATAAAGGGAGGTAATTGTAGAGAGATAAACCATCAATGCTGCGTGAACGTAAAATCTGGTAGCCGAATAATTTGGCCACCTTTCAATGCCGAATCATGTGCTAGTATCCCGACACACGTCATATTGGCAGATTGTCTTGCATTGGGGTATGGATCTTTTCCATTTAATAACGCATCCATAAACGCATGTACCAAATGAGGATGTGAACCACCATGCCCCGCCCCTTGTGTAAAGGAGAGATGCTGATGGTCGTCTGCATCGTATACCCCTCTGGACGTAAACATTTGTATTTCTTCTGGCAATAATTTGGCATAATCGGGACAATGTATTTCTTCTGGAATTTCGGGCTCTGGTCGCTTAGCTGTATGCACCACTAGAGGATAGCCCTCAATAAGTGGCCATTCTACTGACATTTTCGAGCCATAGACCTCAAAACTTTCTCGATATTGTCTAGCGACATCAAATAAGGAGCGGTAAACTTGAGCACTCAAGTCAGAATTTTTTAATTTAATATGTGTAGTCTCGACTGCAAAAGGGGATTGATAAAACTGGATGAGATCAGGGCGAATAGTGCCAGAACCAAAACAAGAAACATACTCTGCTTCGCCTCGAGTCAATGCCAACACTGGCCCTACACAATGTGTAGCATAGTACATAGGTGGCAATCCTGGCCAATAGTTAGGCCATCCATCCATATCCTGTTGATGACTTGCTTTTAAGAATTGTACTTTGCCCAGTTGACCATTGTCATACATTTCCTTCATAAACAAAAATTCACGCGCGTAGACGACTGTTTCCATCATCATGTATGTGAGATTCCTCTCTTCTGAGAGCTGCACGATTTGTGCACATTCTTCTACTGTCGTGGCCATCGGCACTGTACAAGCCACATGTTTACCCGCTTTGAGGGCTTTTATAGATTGAATACCGTGATCGGGTATAGGCGTATTGATGTGAACGGCATCGATTTCGGGATCCGCAATTAATTGGTCAAAAGAAGTATAGCGCTTAGCTATGTCAAACAAATCACCAATTTCATTGAGCTTTTGTTCGTCTCTCTGACAGATGGCCATTAGGTTGGCATTTGGATATTTTTGATAAATGGGAATAAACTCAGCGCCAAAACCCAAGCCAACAATCGCAATATTGATCCTTTTATGTGTCATCTTCTTATGCTATAAATGTATTTTTCAAAAAATTCAATCCCTTCGTTGCAAACAAATCTTGTGTTTCTTCCATTGTTTTCCATATACATACAGCCGCCGCTAACTCCTTATTTTCGGGTGTAAAACTTTCTATAGAAATACATCCTTGATAATCAATTTCCTTTAGGCCTCTTTTTACATCCTCCCAAGGTGTAAGACCCGAGCCAGGTACACCTCGGTGGTTTTCAGAAACCTGTACATGAATCAATTTATCCCCTACAAGTTTAATAGCACGATATAAATTTCTCTCCTCGATAGTCATATGAAAGCTATCCAAAAGGATTTTTGCCCTCGGATGATTAATGTCCTTCACAAGTCGCAATGCATCCTCCGCCGTATTGACGAGATCTGATTCAAATCTATTGAGGGGTTCTATGGCAATATCCAATCCAAAGTCTTCGGCCATTTGGCAAACGTTGTGCAGATTCTCCACTGCTCTACCCCATTCTATTCTCTTTTGCTCTTCGCTCACTAAGCGTGCTTTGCCAACTGCAGAATACATTGGGCCAGCTAAAAATTCACTACCCCAAGATTGACAAAACTCAAAACACTGTCGAATGTATTCAAAACAATGTTTATGAACCAAAGGATTATCATGGGTAAAATCTTTCGTCGGTCCAAAAACACCACATACTACAGCTTTCAATTCATATCTGGATAATGCTTCTAGTATTTCATTAGAATCGATCAATGTAGGATCCTCTACTGGTATTTCTACCACATCGAAGCCCATTTCCTTTATACGCTCAAACAAGTGGATTGAATCATTATTGAAGGGTGATTCCCACAACCAAGTGCTTACTCCAAACAATACTGCTGCCATAGGTATATCAAATAGTTTATACTTAGATCGTAGGTTTAGTTACGCGCATAGTCCCTTGCATAATTCTCCAATGTCCCGGAAACGTACATATATAAGGATAATCGCCAGGCGAAGAAGGAGCTTGAAACTTCAACGAATAGGTATCATTTGGGTCAATGACAGGTATACTGAAGAGTACTTCTTCCAGATTGGGAATATAATTGTTTTCTGCGGCCTTTGGTTCAGTCGCCATTTTATCAGCGGCTAAGCCCACTTTATCTTTGTTAATCAATCGAGTAATTACCAAGTTATGCTGCATAAAATCATTATTTTCAAAAATCAATTCTACCCATTCATTTGCCACGACATTAAATTCGGTACGGTCATATTTCATTTCGTTAGGGATGGTTTTTAGCCGAACTACCTTGTACTGGCTATTAGTCGACTCATCAGAAGATACGTTGTCTGACACGAATTGCTCACCATAATTTTCTACCCAGACGCTGGCAATTGAAGTACCATTAAATATGCTTTGTGATTTCTCGGAATAATTCTCATGAACTATATAACGCCAAGTGCCATGAAGAGGCTTTTTTTCTCGGCCAAGTTGAAGAAACATTTGCTCAGGTTTCCCATAAATTCCACCACCTGAGCCTGTATCTTCTACTCGAACCGAAATCAAATTTTCTCCACTTACCAAAACACCCTGAGGGATATCATAGACTCTTGGCAATTGGTATTGTTGCTCGGTGGATCCAATTTTCTGTCCATTTATATATACAATATCCGAATCATCAACGGGGCCAAGAGAAATTTTTGCAATTTTCATAGCTTCAGCTGCGGTTAGTGATATTGTTTTTCTAAAATGTATTACGCCGTCTATCATAAGACCTGCGCTTTCTATGTATTGAGGCAATGCCATCGTAGCCCAATTTGCATCCTCAAATGACTTCGAAAACCAACTTTCTTGTTTGGCATTCTTTGCTAGCAAGTGAGGTTCTTCTTTCTTAATGGCTGCGTAAAATCCTTGCGCATGCTTAGTCGCTGAGATATAAACTGCTTTGGCCAACCATTCGTCTTCGGTCACCTTTTTCATTTGGCTTAAACGATACATCTCCATGCCAAAATGATCTGACGCCGGCCGCTCTGCGCAATATAGAATGGCTTCTAACAAAACGCTAGGGTCGGGATCATTAAGTAAATTATAGGCTATTATGTTTTCATCCGTTATCGAGTTTTGCGGTGATAATTGAAGCGCAGCTTTGCGAACTGCAGGCGAAGGATGACTTAGTGCCTCTTGTACGATGGCTGCTGTTTCTTTAGTTCCGACCAATCCTAAACCATCTAAGGTCCAAAGTGCGTGCAACGCGCCCACGTTGAGACCTAGATGATCTGCTTTTTTATTTTTTACAAGAGCATGCAATGTTGATGCGGATTTTGTAGCCCCCATTTCTACCAATAATCGCTGCGCAGTAAGTCGCCAATGTAAATTGTCATGGGTCAAGTATTTGACAAGCTCAGACGGTTTATTGCCGAATACTACCTTCTCCGATGATTTACTATTCTTAGGTTTTACGCGCCAGATACGTCCATGAGCTTGGTCTCGCAATGGGTTGATGTATGCGTTCCCATCACCATTTACTGCTTCATATCCGCCACGGTCAGCACGCGGGGTAGGATTGTGTTGAATGATAAAATTGTACCAATCTAATACCCATACATTGCCATCGGGGCCGACTTTAGCCTCCACCGGCGAAAACCATTCATCTGAACTCGCCAAGAGATTGCCGCCATCTTTTTCTTCATAACTTGATCCCTTTTTATGAATGATGCCTTGATGCACAACGCCTCCCGTTGGTTCACATATGAACGCTATTCGATTCCAATATCGCTCCGGAAAATCTCTTGCTGTATAAAAATGATGCCCTGCGGCCGCCGTAAAGCCACCAAAAACATCTACTTGACGCACATGGGGAGTAATGGCCTGCATATCGTAATGACCATCTATTTTAGCATTACCCGCAGCCTTGATTCCGATTACATCTTTAAAATGACGATTGGGAATACCCACAAAAACACTATGCGTATTATTCGCAGTGGAGGCAAATACGGCATTGTCTTCTGTCAATCCAAGTCCCCAAGTGTTGTTGCTAGTATTCGACAAGAACTCGAAATCGCTATAATCTCGATTAAATCGATAGACCCCTTGCCGAAATTGTAGTTCGTAATCAAACATTTTTCCTTTAAAACCAGAATAGCCTACTGCACCATATATCCGATTGTCTATTCCATATTGCAAATTAGATGGCCCAGCATGGGTATCAAACACACCCCATCCATCCATTATTACCTCCTTGACATCTGCTATGTCATCGCCATCGGTATCTTTTAAAAATAAGAAATATGGAGCTTGAGAAACAATTATACCTCCATTGACGAAAACAAAACTCGTAGGTATATTGAGTTTATCGGCAAAAATAGTGAATTTGTCAGCGCGTCCATCTCCATCAGTGTCTTCACATATTTTTATACGATCATCCCCTTGTCCTTTGTCATCTCTTACGGTGTTAGGATAATCTACAGTCTCAATAACCCACAAACGCCCCTTTTCGTCCCAATTCATGGCAATAGGATTGATGATGTCGGGTTCGGAGGCAAATAATTGTACTTCAAACCCTGGAGCTACTTGCAGGAATTTTGCAGACTCCTCGGGCGTTAAGGGCAATTGATATTTTGGTGCGGGATCCCGTTTTTCATAATTGGGAATATTATCTCTTTCTTCATATTGAAGCGATGGTACAGTGGATACGAAGGCATCTAGATTATCTCTCACTTTCTGCTCTAGCGCCCATAAAATTCCTTGTTTGATAAGTTGATGGAAACTTGGGTGACTCCACGTGTGCAGGTCATGACCGAAGGCCGTATAAAACACTTTTCCTTTACCATATTCCTTGACCCAAGTCCAGGGTTCTCTATGGTCGCCTTCTCTTCTTTCCATGAGTACTACATTGTCCGAGGCCAAATGTTTATGCACGTAGGTTTCGTCCCATGTTTCAAATTCATCCAATCCTTGCATGATAGGATGATCTGGGGAGATAATTTTGGCAATAAAAGAAGCTGTATCATGTCGTTCAAACTGCCCACCTACGAGATCTACATAATCTTTAGAATTTCTAAAACAATAGCTGCCCGAATGAATCGGTATAAACGCACCTCCAGTTTTTACAAATTCGAGCAAGGCATTATTCTGTTGTTGAGTAATGGAGTCGTGATTCGCATATATAATTATGCCGTCAAAAAGCGCCAGGCGTTCGGGGCGTAGATCATCTAAATTCTCTGTATAGGTGATATTTATGCCCTCCTTTGTCAAGGCAGCAGCCAAAAGCGGAAAATGAGCGCGTGAGTTGTGATGCGTGGATGCATGACCTAAAAACAAAATTTCAGCTCTTCTTGGCACATCATCGTTAACCCGAGATTTTGTGGGGTGACAGCCAAATAATAACAAAGTGTATATAATTGAAAAAAAATAATATTTCGTAATTTGCATAAAGAAGTTAATTTAGAACAAGTTAATGATCACTTACCAAAACGGGCGTATAAATGCAATCGAAAAATATACAAGGGTAAAAAATCAAGTTGACGCCAATAAGAAAAAGTATGTTTACAATGATTGTAAATCATGAGAGAATCCTGTCAGGAACTCATCGATCATGGTTGAGGGCAAAAAAAGTTCGAAAAAAATGAAATTTTTATCGCTAAATCATCTAATGCTTAACTTCCATCTTACATTTATAGTTTTCGACATTGATGCCTAGCCAAAAATGAATTTATTAAGTACATTGACTCACCGTAATATTAGGCATTTTAATGTCTTAATTATTTTTATAGGAATTTGTAACTCAACGATGGGGCAATCGCTAGCAGATTTAGCAACGATGCCTCGACCCGTTGCCAATGCCGTCGCGATTACTAACCCGCCCATTATTGATGGACAGGTAAGTAATGATTCTATCTGGCGCGATATACCGACGATAGGTACACTTACACAGTCGCAACCCAATGCGGGATTTCCAGCATCAGAGAACACCGATATAAGAATAGCCTATACCTCCACGCATCTTTATGTCTCCGTTGTATGTTTTGATAAAAATCCTGACGGTTTAGTGATTAGTGATGCGCGTCGTGATGCTGACCTCAATGGAAGCGATGCCATTTTACTAATTTTTGATACGTATCACGATACGCAAAATGGCTTTGTATTTGGCACCAATCCGTCTGGAGTTCAATACGACGGACAAGTTGATAATGAAGGACAAGGCAACTTTAATCAAAACCGTCAGCAAGGCGGCACGATCGGTGGGTTTAACTTGAATTGGGATGCTTCATGGGAGGTCGCCACAACAGTAGATAAAGACGGATGGAATGCAGAGTTTTCTATTCCTCTTAAAACGATACGTTTCAGATCTGGTGATAATGTGACTTGGGGTCTCAACATTCAGCGAAATATTCAAAAAACCAACGAAAGATCATATTGGTCTCCGCTTCCTATTAACTTCAATTTATATCGACTATCATATGCTGGCACATTGACGAATTTGGATCTGAAGAGTCCTGGAAATTTAAAAGTAATGCCTTATGTATTGAGTGAACTAAGCAAGGCACAAACCGATCTAAAATCAGACTTAAATGCAGATGTTGGGGTAGATTTAAAATATAGTATCACGCCGAATATGACTTTGGACGTGACCTACAATACGGACTTTGCCCAAGTAGAAGTAGATGACCAACAAGTCAATTTGGATCGTTTCAACCTATTTTTTCCTGAAAAAAGACTTTTCTTCTTAGAGAATGCAGGACTCTTTTCAGTGGGGAGCCCTAGTGAAGTTGATTTATTTTTTACACGCAGAATCGGTATAGGCGAAAATGGCCAGCAGGTTCCAATTATTGGAGGAGCAAGAATGTCGGGCAAAACGAATCGAACCAACATCGGACTATTGTCTATGTTTACGGATGAGACCGACGAACAAGCCATTGGGCAAAATAGTTTTTCAGTGGCTCGTATAAATCACGAGTTCAAAGGACGATCGGCCTTAGGCGCAATCTTTACCAATCGCACTGGGATAGGAGATGAGCGAGGCGAGGATAATAACAGTTTATTTGCTATTGACGGTAAGCTAGGCCTAGGGCAGAAAGCCAGAATCATTGGATATGCGGCTAAGTCATCTACTCCTGGTCTTGAGAATTCTGATCACAGTTTTCAGCTTAAAGCCAATTACGAATGGAATGGCTGGCAAACGAGTGTTGGGTATACTGAGGTTGGGGAGAATTTTAACCCCGAGATGGGATTTCTCTTTCGAAAGGCCTTTAGAAAGCCTGAATTTTTGGTGCTTTATAAACTCAGAGCTCCAGCCTCTTCACCATTTTTGGAGTTTCGCCCTCACATTTCTTATCGCGGATATTGGAACCTTCAAGGATTTCAAGAATCAGGATTTTTGCATATTGATAATCATTGGCAATGGAAATCTGGCACTGAAGTACATACAGGGGTCAACTTTACAACAGAGGGTGTCGTGGCACCATTTATGATTGCTAAAGAGGTAACTATTCCAGCAGGCACTTATGACCATGCAGAGACTTTGCTGGTTTTTTTTACCAACCGAAACAAACCCTTCGCCGTGAGTACTAGACATACTTTGGGTGGATTTTTTGGAGGCAAACGATATGCAAACTCAGTGACCGTCTTTTGGCGTATAGGAGATAAATTCACATCTGAATGGGGTATAAACCGCAATGATATTCACTTGCCATATGGCAGTTTTAGTACGGATATTGCACGAGCTCGAATTTCCTATGCGTTTACACCTAATATATTCTTGCAGAGCTTGATACAATACAACAGCGTCACTAAACAGTTTTCCTCCAATATTCGATTCGGATGGCTTCAACAAGCCAATACGGGGCTATTTATAGTCTATAATGAAACGAGAGATGATGGACTGATTGACAACCGCAACTTCATCGTGAAGTATTCAGTGTTGCTAGATGTCCTAAAATAAGCAAACAGCTTTCCATATATAATTCGTCATTATGGTCATATGTCAATATATTCTATCTTTATATAGATTTTTATATTTTTTTTGATTATATATTTGCAGGAGTGCCATATATAATTTATATTTGATTTATTCATTCATCAATTCTTGCTGAATCGCTCTTTGACATAAAATTTAGATAGCTTAGTTTTAAGAATCCTATTGTTTCGGTCGAAAGAATAGGTCAATAGCTTTCACACACATAACTTCCCGAAAGTCTATTCAGTTAAAGCTATCTATTGATTTATGTATAACATCGAATGTTAGGCAAGAATATAAATCAATTTTCCATATGAGTCTAAAAGACTCGTCTTTGGCAAAGAGGTTCGGATTGAATACTCTTTGCCTGTTAGACAACCAACCATCTTTGAGCAGAGACATTCGAAGGGTAAAACATCAATGCTAACGCTTAAAAAGCAAAGCATACATTTGATATGAGACAGTCCTTACCTTTTCGAAAAAATAATTTGTGAATAACGTCTCAATTGACGCGACGCAATGACTGTTGAAAGATGAGGAACGAGCCAGATAATTATTAAAGATAGTTATCTGGCTTTTTAATTCTAATTAGTACTCCACTAAAATGTACTCTGCTTCTTACGAGGAAGTTTGCCCTAATAACTGTACGGCTGACTGCTATAGTAATAGAGCTTAATTGGCTTACTATTTAAGTCGAAAGCTACTTCAGTATCAAATAAAACGGTCGAAATCCCAAAAGAACTTTCGATTCTCTGTTCATTGTAATAGTATTCGAAATTTTGATTTTGGCTAACATTATTCCTATCGCCATTCACCTTTTTTACCAACGCTAGTGTATCGTAAAAATAGTTTCGTAACTCATTAAATAACTGATCGGTTCGATCCTGATTCTCAAATAAATAATTCAACCCAGTACTTGTCAACACTTCCGCATCCGACGAGCTTAGGGCCAAATCACTTTGGGTAAATAACGGCCATAAGCTCTCTTGTGCAATGTTGATATCAGCCCCCATTTGTAGCTCTATTCCATTTTTACTTAATTTAAAAATAACTAAGGTTGCTTTATTCAGCTCATGAAATCTAAATCTTGATTGAGTCATTTTACCCTGCTGCACTACAATCTCCACATCAACTGATTGTAATTCAATGTCTTCACGGAGCCAAACTCTATTGTTAAAAGAAATTTTAGCCCCTCGCCTTTCAAACTCATCCTCTATCCTATCCAAGCCCATTGAACTAGAATAAGCAGAAAATACAACAATCATCTCCTCCGAACGTATCGAAACCCAACCAGTCAGTATAAATGATAACACTACGAGTAGCCTCATAATTCAATGTATTTAGTCAAACCTTAAAGATAAAAAATTAATACATATTATATTAATTCATAATGTATAAAAATTTAGTAACTATATGAATATGACCTCTACCCTCCAAATTGCCAGACCAGACTTAATCACTGCTACGCCCCATATATCATTGAATTTCAATCATTTATGCTTCCTGCCTACCTTAGCCAGCATAATTACTGTCACAATAACTTGAAGACAAGAGAATAGCACCTACCTTTGACACATTCAACATCGATTTATATGGGCAAACTTCAAAAGGAACTATGGACACCCTCAGAAGAGGTCAAGAATAACAGTAATATCCAACAGTTCATTCAATGGTTAGCCAGCCGTAAAAACCTGTACTTTTCTGATTATAATGCCTTATGGGCATGGTCTATAGCACAAGTCGAAGATTTTTGGATGATGATATGGGAATATTTTGACATTATCAATCATGGCAATCTTACGACTGTACTTCAAGATGAGGGTATGCCTAATGTCTCATGGTTTAATGGGGCCAAGGTCAACTATGCAGAACACGTTTTTAGAAATAAAACAACTGAACGGCCAGCATTATTTTTCAAAAATGAACAGATCTCCTATTTCTACAGTTGGGCTAAACTTGAAAAAGAAGTAGCCTCAATACAAAAATATTTAATAGCTATAGGTGTTCAAAAAGGAGATCGAGTAGCGGCCTATTTACCCAATATACCCGAAGCCATCATTAGCTTTTTAGCTGTGAACAGTATAGGTGCTATATGGTCTTGTTGCTCACCAGATTTTGGTGATACCACAGTTATAGAACGCTTTAAACAAATCAAACCACGCCTTTTAATCTGTGCAGATGGCTATCGATACAACAATAAAGCATTTAACAGAATCTCAAGTGTTCAATCCATCATTGAACAAATTGAATCAATAGAAAGGTGCTTATTGATTTCATATCTCGATAAAACTTCCTATCTCGAAAAAGCCGATCAATGGAGCAATGTTATTCATACATTTTCTTCTGATCAACTCAGCTTCACGCCGGTTGAATTTAACATGCCGATATGGATACTTTATTCTTCAGGCACAACAGGTATACCAAAAGCTATAACACACTCTGCTGGAGGTGTACTATTGGAGCACTACAAATACCTATCTCTACATAATAATATTAAAAAGGGGGAATTCTTTTTTTGGTATACAACAACAGGCTGGATGATGTGGAATTTTTTGCAAGCCAGCATGCTTGTCGGTGGTATACCAGTAGTATATGATGGCAGCGCAAGCTATCCATCAATGAATGTCCTTTGGCAACTAGCCGCTGATTTGCCTCTACATCATTTTGGCACAAGTGCACCGTATTTGACGGCATGTATGAAGCAGAAGCTCGCGCCAGGTAGACTCTACGATCTATCAAACTTACAGTCTATAGGGTCAACAGGTGCACCATTACCCCCAGAATCTTTTGATTGGGTGTATACTGAAGTGGGCAAACATATTTGGCTAGCATCGATGAGCGGCGGCACCGATGTATGCACAGCGTTTGTTGGTGGCAACCCACTTCTCCCAGTGTACAAAGGCTATATACAATGTCGGGCACTCGGCTGCGCGTTATTCGCTTATAATGAATATGGACAAAGTATTGAAGGTGAGCTAGGGGAGATGGTGATTGAACAACCAATGCCGTCTATGCCCATTTACTTTTGGAATGATCCAATCAAAAAAAGGTACATCGGCAGCTACTTTGAAGTCTACCCTAATAAATGGTGTCATGGTGACTGGATTCAACTTGAATCGAATGGATCATTGATCATTCAAGGAAGATCAGACGCTACATTGAATCGAAAAGGTATTCGAATAGGAACAGCCGAAATCTATAATATCTTAGAAGAATTTCGCGAAATTGTTGACAGCTTAATCATTAATATTGAGCTCAAAAACGGCGATGATAAGATGCCACTTTTTGTCGTTTTGAGAGAAGGATATCTGCTTGATGAGTCGCTCAAATCCAGAATAAATCTTGCCCTGAGGTCAAAAGGATCCCCAAGACATGTCCCTGATTACATACGATCTGTTCCAGATTTACCATATACAATGAGCGGTAAAAAAATGGAAATTCCGATTAAAAAAATATTCATGGACCGAGATATTTCGCTCGATTTAAATAAAGATGCTGTCCGAAATCCAGAAGCCCTGCAATACTTTATTGATAATATATCAGAATTACGAGGAGCTAATTACTGACAGTTGTAGGCGAACAAACTTTTCCCCTTTAGAATAGAAAATTCTTAAAGCCCAAAAAACCTCTCCTATTTGAAACATTCGCAAAATTCCCGTTGGATATATGTTTGTCAACAAACTAGTTTTCTAAAAATCTGAAAAAGACAACAGGTGATCCATATAAAATAAAAAACCCCGACGGGCGTCGGGGTACTTAATAAACCAATCTCATAAAAAGGAAAAGATATAATAAAAAGACGAAATCCATCATTAGTCCATATTGCAGACCCAAAGGTTCAATTCGGGTCTGATACCTCTAGCAATAAAGCTTTCCTGTGTAAGTAGTTTATTAATCAAAAACTCGTCTTTTCATCAAACTCTGCACTTCTGCAGACTTAAAACCAGAAGGATATATTTTAAAAACTCTAATATATAACTTATTGACAACTAATCTACATTTTCGTGTAAAAAAGTATTATTTGATCGTCCAAAAGGATTTTTTTTATCAGCTCTCACCTCAGTGCGTGAATAAGCCCTATTCTCCTTGATGTCTTGTTCATCTTCAAGGTTAACATTTCGCCTTTTATAGGCAGGTTCGTTTTCCATTCCGTATATACTTTCAGGTGTATCAAGTGAGGTATTTAATGACTTTCTGATAAAATTACGTCTTGCCTCTTCCACCTTCCATTTACTATCTTCTTCTAATCGATTTTCCTGCACTTTTGGCTCTGAACTAATATCATCATGAGTATTCGACTTATTGAATTCGCGAATAGTATAGTTTACATCATCTTCTTCAAAATCAACAACTGTCGCTTTGCGTCTTTCCTCCTTAGAAAGACCAAAAGGTTCGTCAATAATTCCCTTTTTCGCCTCCAACGGAATGCGCACGTGATCCACTAATTTCGCTGCATCATTGGTTTGTTGAGTTCTGAATCCAGTAGCAATAAGTGTAACGCTTAACTTAGCCCCTAAGGCTTCGTCACGACAATTACCCCAAATAATATTCGTGCCGTATCCTGCCTCCTCTTGCACATAATTTGTAATTTCAGCAACTTCAGCCATGGTAATTTCCTTTGTACCAGAAGTCAAATTCAATAGAATATGTTGTGCACCACGGATATCATTTTCTTCAAGCAATGGACTATTCATGGCTTCATGAATAGCTCTTCTAGCTCTATCTTCACCTTCTGCAGTGGCACTTCCCATAATAGAAATACCTGATCCGCGCATTACCGTATTAACATCTTCAAAATCGACATTAATATAACCCGTCACAGTTATAATTTCTGCAATTCCCTTAGCCGCTGTTGTAAGAATATTATCAGCCATACCAAATGCTTCTGAAAGACCCAAGTTGCCATACATTTCGCTTAGTCGATCATTTGATATAACCAAGTAGGCATCGACGTTCTGTTTCAATTCTTCGAGACCCTCAATAGCATATCGTTGTCTTCGCATTCCTTCAAACTTAAAAGGAAGTGTAATGATAGCCACTGTCAATATCCCAAGTTCTTTTGCAGCCTTGGCCAGTATCGGCGCGGCTCCAGTACCAGTGCCTCCGCCCATTCCGGCTGTAATAAACAACATTTTAGTGCCGTCATTCAACACCTCTTTAATATCTTCCATGGACTCTAAACAGGCTTGTTTTCCTACTTCTGGTTTAGAGCCCGCGCCTCTTCCATCCGTCAGATGAGGCCCAAGTTGAATTTTAAATTCTACTGGATTACTATCCAGTGCTTGATTATCAGTGTTGCATACGGCAAAATCGACTCCTTGAATGCCCGCCTTATACATAGATGCTACAGCATTACCGCCGCCACCACCTACGCCAATTACCTTTATTATCGAGCCCTTTCTTTTTTTGAAATCAAATTCTAAAGACATAGGATACTGTTTATAATTTGTTTAAAAATGGTTACTTCCAAAAAATATGGAAGTAACCTACGTTTTCAAAATTAAATCTACCTTTTAAAAATCAGTGTCAGGTGTAGCTTCAAAAAATCTCTTAGTATAAGTAAATAATTTGTTATACCACTTATTTATATCCTCTTCACCTATTTCCATTTCTTCTATTCTAGCTTCAGGATTTTCGCTCAATATTACTTCAATATCGTTCTTAATCTCTTTATTATTAATTGCATGTATGAGTAGACCGATTCCTGTTGCATAAATTGGACTCGCTAAAGAAGAATTGTAACCATGCGCTAGATGCTCAATTGGTTGGCCAATACGACATGTCAATCCAGTATGGTATTCGGCTAAAAGGTTCACGTTTTTGAGTAACGAACCTCCACCTGTCAGTACCATACCAGCTATAAGCTTTTTCTCAAATCCACTACGTCTGATTTCCCAAAATACATAGTCAAATATTTCTTCTACTCTCGCTTGAATAATGCGCGCCAGATTCTTTTCAGTTATTTCTTTATGCTCTCTACCCCTAAAGCCAGGGATAGTTATGATACGATTATCATAAATTTCATCTGCTAAGGCCGAGCCAAATCTCACTTTAAGTTTTTCAGCTTGGTCATGCATCACTGTACAACCCTCCTGAATATCCTTAGTAATAACATTTCCGCCAAAAGGAATAACGGCTGTATGACGAATCAGACCATCTTTAAAGATAGTAATATCAGTCGTACCGCCTCCAATATCTACTAATGCCACACCAGCCTCTCTTTCTTCATCAGATAAAACCGCAGAAGCACTTGCAATTGGTTCTAAAGTAACATCTTGAACATTCAGACCTACCTTTTCTACACAACGCATAATATTTTTAGACGCCGAAATTTGCCCAGTGATAATATGAAAGTTGGCTTCAAGTCGTATGCCGCTCATCCCCACTGGATCGATAATATCCTGTTCGTCATCGACACTATACTCCTGAGGTATAACATGTAGTATTTTATCACCAGGGGGCAATACCAATCTATGCATATCATTGACCAACTTATCGATGTCCTCTTGAGATATTTCAGAATTCATATCGGAGCGCACCAATAATCCTCGATGATGTAAACTTTTAATATGCTGCCCCGCAATACCGACATGAATATTATGAAACTTAATACCAGCATTCCTTTCTGCCACTTCTACTGCCTCTTTGATAGACTTCACCGTCTTATCTATATTCGAAACTACACCTCTTGATACACCCTCTGAAGGAACAGTACCAACTCCTACTATTTCGACCTTGTCGTATTCATTCCGACGTCCCGCAACAGCACAAATCTTGGTTGTGCCAATATCGAGCGCTACTGTTATTTCCCTTGAATTGAAATTTGCCATAACAACGATTAAAAAATTAAGGTTTATCTTTTTCTAAGTCAACTGCTACTACCTGATTACTAATGGAGATATCTACCTCTTCGTATTTACTCCATTGGTTAGTTCTAGATAGATTATAATAAAAAGCCTTTAAATTAGATAGCTTTTTAGCCAGTTCATCACTGTAATCTAAAACAATTTTCTCATCCCCCAATTTAGGAATCAAAATAAATCTTCCGTTCGCATCCAGGTGTACTTGCTCAATTAACGATTGCATAAACGGATCCTTTCGTATTTCCATTACTAGCAAAAAAGTACTATATAATCTAGGTTTGATTTGAACGGAATCCGAAATCGTTAAGGACTCAATATTTCCAGTAATTAGCGGTACCCGTGACGCCCTAGTATCAGATAAGCCCACATATACTCCTAATTGATCAAGATAAAAACTTTTACCATCAGATGCAAGTATGCGTGCAATAGGACGACGTTGTTCAATATCAATAATCAATTTTCTGCTCGCATTCAAAAAGGCATTTGACTTAAATACACGTGAATCAGCAGACACCAACCGCTCTAATGCCTTTAAATCTAAACGACTGACGGATTCCAAGGTGAGATCATTTTTATATCCATTCCGAATTATAGACTCTACCTCCACTTCAGTTATTAAATCACGCATATCTTCGACTTGATCCAAAACAATTTCTAAACCTGAAATTGGTTCGAGTGACGTTCTATTAATACTCTTGATCCATAATACAAATACCACAAGGATGACTGCATTTAGTGCAATCAACTTAATCCTTTGGTCATATGTATAATAAAATCTTTTAAACATTTACTATTACTTTCCTAATTCTATCTATTTCTTTGTAGGCATCACCCGCACCTAACATTAACAGTATTTCTATACTTCTATTCTCTAAAGCTACTGACAAATTTCGCTTTAATATCACTTGCTTATTATCCAATGTGACTTTGGCAAGAAGCACTTCACTTGACACCCCCTCTATAGCTTGCTCTCGGGCAGGATAGATTTCGGTAAGTATCAATTCATCTGCATTTGATAACTCGATAGCAAAATCATCTAAAAAATCCCTTGTGCGCGTATAAAGATGTGGCTGAAAAACGACTAACAACTTTTTACCCGGATAACAAGTTCTTACTGCCTCTATTGCTGCTTTAACTTCCTCTGGATGATGCGCGTAGTCATCGATCCAAACTAAATTGTCGCTTTTATAGACATACTCCATCCTTCGTTCTATGCCTTCAAATGTTGACAGCGCTCCTTTTATTGTTTTAAGATCAATCCCAAACTGCATCGCACATACCATTGCTGCCATTGCATTTTTGACATTATGCAAACCAATCATTTTCATAGCGAAACCTTTCTCTACCACCATACCCATTTTCACATCCCATTCAATACTTCCGTCATGTGAATACAAATTAATAGCTTGAACATCACCTACACCTACTCCGAAAGAACGATATTCTACACCACCTAAACTCAAGGTAGAAAATAATGCTTCGGACATTCTATTTGGTCTTAGGGAAGCATTATAAAAAACCGCTCCATTTCCTTTAACTTGCAGTATAAATTCGTTAAAAGCTTTCACAACATTGGCCTCCGACTCATAGATATCGAGATGATCTGGATCGATAGCGTTTATTACTGCTAAGTCCGGATATAAGCGTAAAAATGAGCGATCAAACTCATCTGCTTCCACTATTACCCAATCGCTATTACCAATAATGAAATTGGAATGATAATTCTTCATTACCCCACCCACAAACGCCGTTACAGATACATCAGCCACTTGAAATATATGTGCCAAAAGGGCAGATGTGGTTGTCTTACCATGTGTACCTGCAATGCCAATTACCTTTTTTGAAAGCAAAATTTGCTCAAGAGCCTCTGATCTCTTTAACATTAGACGACCACTACTTTTACATGCCTCATATTCAATTTGCCCTGATTTCAGTGCTGGTGTATAAATAATTATGTCAACACTTTCAGGAATACGCACTTCAGCATATGAAATTTGCATTCCTAGCTTGACTAACTTTTTAGTCAATGCTGTTTCGTCTCGGTCATATCCACTTATTTGTATACCTTGACGAAATAAATATTGAGCCAAAGCGCTCATACCTATTCCCCCGATTCCGAGAAAATAAACATGGACACATGACCATATATTCACTTTTTCAATTTTTTAATTTTAAAATTTCAGATGCAATCACTTTTGTCGCATCTTGATAGCTCATTTTCATTGCATTCTTTGATATCGCATCAAGTACATCACCATTTTTAACATTCTCTTCAATGAGCAGCATTAAGCATTCACTTACCTTCGAATCCGTTAGTAGAATCGCTGCAGATTGTTGCTCTAGTGCTTTGGCATTCTTCATCTGATGATCTTCAGCTACATTAGGAGAAGGCACCAAAATGGCTGCTTTGCCTAAAAGGCAAATCTCAGAAATAGTTAACGCCCCTGCTCGAGCTACCACTAAATCTGCTGCGGCATAGGCGATTCCCATATCATCAATAAAAGCTAATGTCTTTACATTAGTTAAGCTTGATGTCGAACAATTTTTATAGTGTTCATAATGACCGCCGCCAGTCTGCCACAAAATTTGTATATGTGTGTTCTCTTTCAAAAAGTCATATGCATCTTTTATTGCGTTATTAAAACTTGCAGCACCTAAACTTCCTCCCACTACTAAGACTACTGAAGCACTTGGATCGAAACCCAGTAACTCCTTCGCCTCAGATGAGCTATGTCTTATATTCGCAAGGTTTCTCACTGGATTACCCGTAAGAATAGTCTTTTCAATAGGAAAAAACCTTTTTGCTTCTTCATAAGCGACACAGATTCTATTTACTCTTTTTGCTAAAATTTTATTAGTAAGTCCAGCATAAGAATTCTGCTCCTGTATAAGCGTTGGGATATTCATTCGTGCCGCCATATATAGAGCAGCAGCACTAGCATAACCACCAAAGCCAGCTACAATATCAGGTTTAAAACGCCGAATCAAATTATAAGCATTCCACAAACTATTTATCACCTTGAAAGGGAATAAAACATTCGTCCATGTCAATCTGCGTTGAAGACCGCTAATCCACAAGCCTTCAATGGCAAATCCCGCTTCCGGGACTTTTCGCATTTCCATTCGACCTTTTGCACCAACAAATAATATGTTTATACTTTGATCGATATTTTTCAATTCCTCCGCCACTGCTATTGCCGGATAAATGTGGCCACCTGTGCCACCCCCACTAATCAATATGTTCATCGCGACGTTCAATATCTTCAAGCGCTATTGATTGTAATTGCGCTTCTTCTACATATCTACTCACACTCAATATTATTCCCAATGAAATACATGTAAATAATATACTTGTACCCCCCATAGAAATCAAGGGCAATGTTAAGCCAGTCGCAGGTACAAGCTGCACTGAAACTGCAATATTAGCAAAAGCTTGAATTACAATATTTAAACATAAACCAAGCGCCAATATAGCGCCAAATGCCTTTGGGCATCGCGTAACTAATCCAATACACCTGATTAACAGCCATAAGTATAATCCCAAGATGGTAATACCCCCAATCAATCCATATTCTTCACAAATAATTGCATAAATAAAATCCGCATAAGAATAAGCTAAGTAATTTCGCTGGAAACTGTTGCCAGGCCCTACACCAAAAATGCCACCGTTAGCAATGGCAATCTTCGATTGCTCAACCTGATGTTCTTTACCTGTCAAAAAATCATCAATTCGACTTTGCCATGTATCTATCCTGACCATATCGGGAAAATACTCCCCTAAGGCGGCTATTGCCGCAAAGCCAATCAATCCAACAACCATTAAAAGTCCAATGTATTTCATACTAACACGACCAACAAACATCATGAGAAGACAGGTGATCATCAATAAAACTGCCGTAGAAAGATTCGCAGGCATGATCAATAAGCAAATCATGGCGACTGGAATAATAATTGGGACAAACGCACTTTTAAAATCTTTAATAAAATCCTGCTTGCGAGATAAAGACCTAGCCACATAAATAATCAATGCCAATTTAGCCAAATCCGAGGTTTGAAAGTTTTGATCAATTAATGGGATTGTAATCCACCTCGCTGCACCATTCAAACTCGTTCCAAAAAAAATCGTATAAACTAATAAAGGTACGGTTATTGCCAACAACAAAGGCGCTATTCGGGAATACTTCATATAATGCAAATTGTAGCACAAATACGTCAACCCCAATCCGCCAATGATAAAAGCAAGTTGCTTAATTAAAAAATACTCTGTATTCCCACCATGGCTCTTAAATGCTTCACTTCCAGCAGTACTGTAGACTACCAAAAGTGAAAATATGCCTAGAATCAGCGTAATCAACCAAATGATTTTATCGCCACGCAAATTAGAGTATATATCAATAAAAGTCTTCAATTAGTACGTTTCTTATCTCCTATTAAATTCCAAACGGCTCTCATAAACTGATCGCCACGATCTTTATAATTTTTAAACAAATCAAAACTAGAACAAGCTGGTGACAACAATACGGTATCACCTACCCTGCCGATTGACTTACAATACTCCACTGCCAAATTCATATCTACAAATTCCACAATAGGTATATCTACTACAGCAAATGCACTAAGTATTTTTGAATTATCTACGCCCAAACACACTATGCACTTAACCCTTTCTCTAACAACATCTAAAAGCACCTCATACACATTACCCTTATCGACACCACCCACAATCCAAATAATTGGATAATCCACAGCTTTCAAAGCATACCGAACTGCATCGACATTAGTAGCTTTACTGTCATTAATCCACTCTATCCCATTCCAATTTACTACTGATTGTAATCTATGTGAATCATTCTTAAATGAGTCTAGCGTTATCAAAACATCCAAGGGTTGCTTTCCCAAGATTTGCATGACCTTTGTCACTACAGAAATATTAACTTGATTATGCTCACCCCTTAGCTGCTTATTCTGCAAAGAGGTCAGATCAAATGATGTCTCATTTATAGCGTAACACACAACACCGTTCACATTTTCCGCTAAATACCTTAACCTAACATCACCATCATAATAAACGAATGCATTTTCACTCGTTTGATTCATGACTAATCTTGCTTTGCTCTGAGCATATAGATCCATATTATAACTATATCGATCCAAATGGTCCGCTGATATATTCAATATCACCGCAATATCTGGTCGAAATGTAATACAGTCATCCAATTGAAAACTGCTTACTTCTAACACATACCACTCAGACCTCTCCTCCAGCAATAAATTGCTGAAGCATGTTCCTAAATTACCACCCTTTACAGCATTAAACCCGAGTTGACTCATGACATGATGCAATAAATTAGTCGTAGTCGTTTTGCCGTTAGAGCCAGTAATCGCAATTATTTTACCCTTACAAAACCTAAAAGCAAACTCCAACTCTCCAATAATCTCACGATTCAATTCACGTGCAGCTGTTAACACTGGAATAGTACTTGGAATGCCTGGGCTTTTAATAATTGTTGAGCAGGCAACTATTCTTTCAATATTATGTCCCTTTTCTTCAAAAGGGATACTATTTTCTATCAGCACATTTCTTTGCTGATCCGTTATTTCATTACTATCGCTTACAAATACTTTGAGTCCATTTCTCCTTCCCAATAATGCAGCACCTACACCACTTTCACCTGCGCCTAAAATAGCTATGTCCATTATCTAATTTTTAATGTGACAATTGTCAAAATAGCTAATAATACACCCACTATCCAAAACCTAGTCACGATTTTTGCCTCGTGTATACCTTTTTTTTGAAAATGGTGATGTATTGGCGACATTAAAAATATTCTTTTTCCCTCACCATACTTTTTCTTGGTAAACTTAAAATATCCAACCTGCATAATAACAGATAGACTCTCTATCAAAAATACACCACACATAAATGGAATTAGAATCTCCTTTCTTAAAATAATCGCCAATGTCGCAATCACACCTCCAAGAGCCAAACTCCCCGTGTCTCCCATAAACACCTTAGCAGGAAAAGAATTCCACCAAAGAAATCCTACACATGAACCAATCAAAGCTGAGCAGAAAACAACAATTTCCTCAGAGCCTGGTAAATATAAAATACTTAGATAATCAGCGAATTGTACATTACTAGAGACATATGCAAAAATAGCTAAAGTCGTAGCAATTATTGCCGAACTTCCAGCTGCTAATCCATCCAATCCGTCCGTCAGGTTCGCACCGTTGGAAACAGCCGTGATCAAAAAAATGATAAAAGGCACATAAATTAGAATTAACCATTCTTCGGCATTCTCTGTGAACAAACTTGTAAATAAGCTATAGTCCAAATTATTCCCCTTCAAAAAAGGAACATTCGTTAACGTTGTTTTCGCATAAACATGTGTAGAACTCTCACCAAGCTTTGCTTCTATGACCCGCACTATCTCATAACCCTTTTCCGCCGCTAACCCAGCTGGCACTCTTACTACCACATCCTTGTGATACAACATCACTAATGCAACAATGAATCCAAGAATAATCTGTCCGAGCAGTTTAAATCGACTTTGAAGACCTGCTTTACTTTTTTTGAAAACTTTAATATAATCGTCGACCATGCCAACAGAACCCATCCATAAAACGGAACCTACCAATAATAGAATATAAATATTATCCAACTTGGAAACCAACAGAGTTGGTACAATTATGGAAAGAATAATGATAACACCCCCCATAGTAGGTGTGCCTTCCTTTTCCTTTTGCCCAGATAGCCCTAAGTCACGAACTGACTCACCTATTTGTAATGATTTCAAAGAACTTATAATTCGGCTTCCCAAACTTACTGCGATAATCAACGAAATAATCATTGCTAAAGCAGCACGAAAACTTATAAATTTAAATAGCCCAGCCCCAGGCCAGTCCAATTGTTTGTCTATAAAGTCAAATAAGTAATATAACATCTCAATTAATGATTAGATAAAAAAAGCAGTGGGTCCTAATCTTTATTAGGTGCACCACTGCTACTGTTAAAACCAACCTGAGAATGATAATAGAACCTACTCTTATATATCTTTAGATAAACTATCTTTTACTATTTCTTGATCGCTAAAGTAATATTTCACTCCAGCTATTTCTTGATACTCTTCGTGACCTTTGCCAGCAATAAGGATTGTATCTTGTACCTTAGCTAACATTAACACTGTTTTTATAGCGCTTAATCGATCTGCAATTTCTAAAACTCGTTTTCGCTCATCATCAGATAAACCACTCTTCATCTCCTCAATGATTGTCGAAGGACTTTCGCTTCGAGGATTATCACTGGTAAAAATTGCAACATCACTTTGTAGCACCATTACCTTTCCCATTAAGGGTCGCTTGGCACGATCTCTATCACCGCCGCAGCCAGCGACACAGTAAAGCATGCCATAACCCTTTGATTCCCTCAGCGTAGACAACACTTTTTGCAAGGCATCTGGAGTATGTGCATAATCAACAATCACTCTGGGTTCTCTCGACACTATCTCCATGCGACCTTTCGCTGGATTGACATTGCTTAGCTTCTCCAAAAGGAAGGTGTCATCAATACCCGTTAATTCCTTTGCAACAGCAAAAATCGCTAACAAGTTATAAGCGTTAAATCGTCCAGAAAGCTTAGTATGAAAAGCCTTATCATTAAAGCTCAAATACATACCGTAACTGTCTTCTGAAAACACCTTCCCTCTAAAAGAAGCAATTTTTGAAAGACTATACTTCACTACTCTTGCCTTAGAATGCTCTGTCATCACAATTCCATTAGGATCATCGATGTTGATTACAGCTATAGAATCCTTTGATAAATGATCAAAAAATAGCTTTTTTGCTCGAATATATTCCTTGAACGTTTTGTGATAGTCTAGATGATCGTGTGTAATATTTGTAAATATTCCAATTCGAAAATGAAGACCAGCAATCCTTTTTTGATGTGCAGCATGCGAACTTACCTCCATAAATACATATTCACACCCATCAACATACATCTGCGCCAATAGGCGGTTTATTGTAATGATGTCCGGTGTCGTGAGTGCACTAGGGTACTTCTCATCGTTGATCAGTATTTCAATAGTTGAAATTAATCCAACTTTAAAACCCATTTCTTTAAATAGGTTGTACAATAGGGTGGCTACTGTTGTCTTTCCATTTGTACCAGTAACCCCAATTAAATTCAGTTTTTGTGATGGCCTATCATAAAAATTAGCCGCAATTATCCCAAGATCTTCTCTCGCATCCTCACTTACCACGTAGGTTACTCCCGGGTGTAAGGCTAGAGGTTTCGATTCGCAGATTATAGCCGTTGCACCACCATGAATAGCTTGATTAATATGATCATGCCCATCACTATGGGTACCCTTTAAGGCTACAAACAAATAATTACTTTTAACTCTACGAGAATCCAATTCTACTCCTTCGAGAAAAATTGATGATTCACCATTTATTTCAAATCTTCCAATTTGGGGAAGAAGATTTTCCAATTTTTTTTTCATCACTTAGTGTCTAATTGAGATACAAAGTGATTTGCTGGCGATTTAATTTACTGCCAGCACGAATGGATTGCTTTTGAACTCTACCGTAGCCATGTACACTTACTTTCATGCCTAAATTCTCTAAAATATACATGGCGTCACGCGGCCCCATACCTGCCACATCAGGTACTTCACTTGATGATATTTTAGCTTTACCATTAAGTATTTCACCATAGTCACCAGAACTTCCCTTCATCCACTTGCCTACTTGTTTATAAGGCACCTCAAGGGTATTAAAAATCTGCAAATAATCATTTTCATAGCCAAAAAGTGTCCCTGTATATTTACCCATGCTACCTTCTGTATTGTGATATACCCAGTTTTCATTCTCCAGAGAATGGCACCAGTCCATCACTCGTCTAAATATAGGTCCCGCTACAGCGTTACCATAATAGGTAGATCCACGCAAGCCGTATACCACTATAATCATAGAGTACTTTGGATTTTCTGCAGGCCAATAGCCCGCAAATGAAGCGTTATATTCAATAATACCTCCATTATATCCCACTTTAGTAGTACCTGTCTTTCCCGAAAAAGTATAGTTATCACTTTTGAGAGAAGCCCCTGTACCACGCTCTACAACACCATTTAATAAAGATTTTAGTTTTTCAATATTCTCTACTCGTGCTATTGACTCCTTTACGACGACAGGTTTGAATTTTTTTAAGCTTCGTGTTCCGCTCTTAATTTCTGTCACCAGTTGTGGTTTGAGCATTTTACCACCATTAGCAATGGTATTATAAAAATTCAACACTTGAAGTGGTGTCAGATGCAGTTCATATCCATGTGCCATCCAAGGTATCGTCGTATTGTACCAATTCCTTTTGTCCTTTATCGGATTTTTGATAATTGGTGCTGGCTCACCTTCGATTTCAACATTCGTCTTATTATAGAGACCAAATTGCTCTAAGCGACTTGTAAACTTACTCCAGTCCTTGGTTTTATTATAGTAATCATCTAGAGCTGAAGCTATTCCGATGTTTGAAGATTTTTCAAAAGCCACTCGCAATTCACCTTCGCCTATTCCATGTTGCCCACTATCGTGCATCCAATGACCATAGAATTTCTTTTTTCCATGACTAAAGTCTACTAAAGACGTTGGTTGATACGCACCATCCTCTAAGAGAGCAAGAATACTAGCCGCTTTAAACGTACTACCAGGTTCGGAAGAATGAGAAATAGCGTAATTTTTATACTCTCCGATTTGACCAGACGAATTCTTTGAAAGATTAGAAATCGCCTTGATTTGCCCTGTCGACACTTCCATGATAATGGCTGTGGCGGCTTGAGCATCAAATTCCTGTAATCCTTTGAACAACTCATTGTGTACAATGTCTTGCATGTTGACGTTGATTGTCGTTACAATGTCATTTCCCCTAATGATTTCAAATTCCGTCGGGTCAAAAACTGGTATATACAAATCAGGGGCAACCTTTTTCATATATGCTCTTTTTTGCTCCCCTTGGAGAACTGTATTAAAAGAGTTTTCAAGACCGACTCTATTTTCATCTCTATCGATACCAATTGTACGCGCTGCTAATTCCCTGAAAGGCCGCTGTCGATTGTATTCTCGAATTTTAATTAATCCGCCTTTGTATTGACCTTTAGAAAACAATGGTAATTCTTGGATTCTTTTCATCATAAAATGATCAACCTCTTTGGCTATCAAAAGATTACGTGTACCACCAGGTTGCTTTCTTTTATAGGCAACTCTCGCCGCTATGATCTTGTTTTTCCATTCACTAGCAGAATATTTGCCAATAATTTTGGACAAACCTTGAGATAATCCGTCAATATGCGTCTTAAAATCTGCCTCGCTAGGCGCGACAGGATCCATCCGTATTTCAAAGAACTCAACTGACGAGGCCAAAATACTTTGACCATCATCTGCCAATATTTGACCACGTTCAGTCTTCATAGGGCGCCAAACCATGTAATTTCTTTCCTTCTTGGCACGCCATTCATCACCTTCTATGACCGATATGACAAATATTCGATAACTTATAACTAGAGAGACTACAAAGAATGCGAGCAATACAAAGTATACTCTGTAGAGCAATTCATTCCTTCGATCCAGTTTAGGCATCTACTTTCTTAATTTTTTTAGGAATACGAACCTCTTTAGTCATATCCACTCCTTCTATTTCTTTTACTACTTCGTGCATAGTACCTTCGAACATGATCTTTTGCAATATTGAAAAATACTCTTGTCGAATATCTTCCACTTCCTTATGCACTCTGTCTATTCTTCTAATTTTCTTCTCAGCACTGTGAACAGTTCCGATATAACAAAGAGTTAATAAACAAACAAGCCCAAAAAAGGGCAACCAATCATATAACTTAGCACTATTGCTCTTACTCACTTTTATAAAATCTTTTTTCTATTACTCTCAGTTTAGCACTCCGAGCTCTAGGATTCAATTTACATTCTTCATCATCGGCTGTTAAAGGTTTCTTTGTAACCCAACTTACTGTAAAGTCAATCTCCCCTTCCTTATATTTCTCTACATACTCGCGAAAAACTTCTTTTACCAAGCGATCTTCTAGTGAGTGATAACTCATCACAACCAATCTAGCACCTTCATCTAAAAAGCTTATCGCCACTCTAAGAAAGTCTCGCAAAGCATTTAGCTCGTCATTGACTTCAATACGCAATGATTGAAATACTTGCGCCATATATCTTCGTCGATCACCTATACTCAACTTTTCGAGCAACATGACCAGCGACAAAATTGAGTCAAAAGGCTGACGTCCCCTTGTCTCTACAATGGATTGTGCTAATGTTTTCGCATTACGCACTTCCCCGTATTCAGAGAACATTTTCTGCAGAAGATCTACATCATATTGATTTAGAACTTCCTTAGCTGTAATGGATATCGCTTCGTTCATACGCATGTCCAACTGGGCATCTTGTCTAAATGAAAATCCACGCCCCCCTTCATCAAACTGATGAGAAGAAACTCCTAAGTCAGCTAAAATGCCATCTACCTTTTGGATAGAACGGTACTCAAGAAAATGTTCTAGGTACTTATAATTAGACCAAAACAATTCAAATCGATCATGATAGATGACATTCAATAAAGCTTCTCTATCTTGATCAAAAGCTACTAAAAACCCTTTGGTTCCTAGTCTATCTAATATCGGCTTTGAATGACCACCACCACCAAACGTTGCATCGACGTAGATTCCTTCTGGTTTTATCTGAAGAAAATCCAAACATGCTTGCAACATCACTGGAGTGTGGTATTGGCGGCTATTCTCCTCCATCACCCAAATTGGGTTTTGCAAAGGCTTGATGAGCAATAGCAGAAAAATCCTCAGGTTCCTCGTTGATCATTTGTTCATAATTCAACTTTGACCATATTTCTATGATCTGTTGGTATGCAAAGACCATCACATCACTTTCAATTTCTGCATATTCCACCAAACTTTTTGGCAACAATATTCTCGAAGCGCTATCCAACACTAGCTCAGATGCCCCTCGGTAAAAATATCTTATCACTTGCCTATGCTGAGTGTTGTTGATATTCAACTGATTTATCTCATTCGTTCGCTGCACCCAAACTTCTTTGGGGTACAATATCAAGTGCTTCTCAAAACCTCGATTGATTACAAAATTATTTCCTGCATCGCCTAACTGACGAAGCAAGGTAGATGGTAACCTCAATCGGCTCTTTTCATCCAATTTGCAATCAAATTCTCCTGTTAGTCGAAACACTCTCTTGCGTTGTTATGGATCAAATGTAAACAGAGTCTCCCACTTACTCCCACATTTTCACAATTTTTTTTGTTAAATATGATATTTTTTTATCATATGTACAGATCTGTAAACAATCTGTTTACATAATATCATCAATTCTAATACGATAGTGGAGTTTTTGGCTATGTACTAGCCCAGGTTGGATAGTACAAATATATAACATTTATATATAATACATTAATAATTGATTATCAGCCAATTTTTTCTTCCTTTAAAATTTTAGTTCATCGGCCTCTTGTATCAAATGATAATGCTGCACTTTTTGCAAGTGAGGGTAAGGGAAAAGCTAAATTATGTGGATGTGGATAGCCGGCTTTAGGAATTAAGACGGAACATTTGATTGATAATATTTTCGCACATTACGTAGGCGAAGTCTCAATACTCCCTTTATGGCCTCTTTAATGATACCAATATTCATTTTTGATGTACCTAGCACCCTATCCTTAAAAACGATTGGCACTTCGGTAATTCTCCATCCTAATCGATACAAAACATATTTCATCTCTATCTGAAAACCGTAACCGGTAAATCCGATCCGATCCAGATTAATACTTTCTAGCGCCTCGCGTCGATAGCAGATAAACCCAGCTGTAGGATCCATAATTGGCATTCCTGTTATCATCCGCACATATAGAGAACCGCCTTTGCTAATTACGATTCGGTCATGTCCCCAATCTTTAACTTCACCTCCAAGCACATAACGCGAACCTATAGCCACATCTGAAGAATGCTTACAAGCCTCAGCCAATCGCTCTAGATCTGCTGGATCATGACTAAAGTCTGCATCCATTTCATATATGAAGTCGTAGTGGTGAGCCAATCCAAATTTAAAGCCAGCTATATAGGCTGTCCCTAATCCAAGCTTGCCTGCTCTTTGAATTAAATGAATGCGAAGTTTGGATGGGTGAGATTGCTGAATATTATGTACAAGATGACCTGTGCCGTCAGGTGATCCGTCGTCAACAATTAAGACTTCGTACCCATCATATTGAAGTACAGCATCGATGATTGACCGCACATTCTCAATTTCATTATAGGTAGGTATGATTACTAGATGTCTCAATTTCCTTCGCTCTAGTGGCAATATTATAAAAAAAAATAATACGAATCGTATTATTGATCAAATAGGCAATAGACTTTTATTCCTTTTGACTAAAGCATCTTTGTCTCATACACTATTTCGTAGGCCAACTCTACGATGTCTTCTGCTTGGGGCTTGGCAAAATAATCGCCATCTGATCCATAAGGAGGTCGATGATCCCTAGCCGTCAATGTCCTTGGCGGGGTATCTAAAAACTCAAATCCACCTTGCACCTCCATTATTTGTTGCAAAATAAATGCGGAAGCCCCCCCAGGCACATCTTCATCAATGATCAATAAGCGGCTAGTCTTCTTTAGTGAATGAACAATAGTATGCTCTGTATCGAAAGGCAACAAACATTGTATATCGATCAATTCGGCACTTATGCCAAATTTTGAAAGTTGCTCGACGGCGTTCATTGCAGGTCGTATACAAGAACCGTAGCTCACCATGGTAATATGAACTCCTTCAATAAGGATCTCTGGTATACCTAATGGTACAGTAAATTCACCAATATTTTGTGGTAAAACTTCCTTTTGTCTGTACCCATTAAGACATTCTATAACGATCGCTGGATCGTTTGATTGCAAAAGGGTATTATACATTCCGGCGGCTTGAGTCATATTCCTAGGAACACATATATACATGCCTCTTACACTATGCAACAAGACACCCATTGGTGAGCCGCTATGCCAAATACCCTCTAAGCGATGACCTCGAGTGCGAATAATCAAGGGGGCTTGCTGCAAATTATTACTTCGATATCGAAGGGACGCCACATCATCGCTCAAAATCGGGAGAGCGTATAAGATATAATCAAGATATTGAATCTCAGCAATGGGTCTAAAACCTCGCATAGCGGCCCCTAGCCCTTGACCAACAATTGTCCATTCGCGAATACCAGTATCGACAATCCGAGTCTCCCCATATTTTGATTGTAATCCCGCCATCCCCTGATTAACATCGCCAATATGACCTACATCTTCACCAAAGGCTATTAATTCTGGAAACTTAGTAAAAGCTTTATCAAAGAACTCATTTAGAATTTGGTACCCACTTAACAAAGGTGAATCTTGGTGTTGCACTGGGGGGATAACGGGTACATTCAAAGCGCTGTTGCTATCAGATGAATACAAGTGCGAAGAATATGTATCCTTCAGCCAATAACTTATCTCATCTATTAATTGTAAAAGAGCTTGAGGAATGTCCGTCCCTTGTGTTATCAAGGCATATTTGAGTTGACGGGCATTTTGGAGGATTTCGCTTTGAGGCGGATTGACCATAGAAGACAAGTCTCTCTTCAATGTTGATAGACTTTGATGTGCGCCATCGTGAAGTAGTCCATCATATATATCTCTTAATAAAACTCGCTTTTCGACAGCTTGAACTTGATATTCGCGCCAGATAGATTGCTTTTGTTCTCTGACAAATGCACGCGCTTCTCTTGCTAACATATTGACTTCTTCATTTGACAAAAGTTCATTTTTTGTCATCCAATCAGTCATTTTGACATTACAATCGAACTCATGTTCCCATTGCAGGCGTTCTTTGGACTTGTACCTTTCATGCGAACCACTAGTAGAATGCCCCTGTTGCTGTGTTAGGTTTTTAACATGAATCACACTTGGTGTGTGTGTTTGTCTTGTCTGTTTGGCGGCACGTTGAAAAACATCGCACAATTCTACATAATCCCAACCTTGAGCTGTATAAAGGTCAATACCATTGGTATCGGACTCCTTTACAAATCCCTCTAATATTGCTGATATACTTGATTTGGTCGTTTGCTTTTCAATAGGCACAGATATACCATAACCATCATCCCAAACCACAATAACCAATGGTACTTCTAATACACCAGCGGCATTGACCGTCTCCCAGAAGACCCCTTCAGATGTACTTGCATCCCCTATGGTACAAAAACAAACCTCATTCCCCTTTCGACTGAATTTATCGAAAGATGGTGGCATATCTAATGCACGATACAATTTAGAGGCATAGGCCAAACCCAATCCACGAGCCATCTGACCACCCGTGCAGCTGATACCTGACGAGGTATTGATTCGGTTAGAAACATCTATCCATTCACCTTGCTCATGATACGGTGTAGCAAAATGTGCAACCATTTGTCTACCCCCCGAAAAAGGATCAGACTCCGCGAAACTGTACATTTGAGCTAAATAATCTTTAACACTACTCAAACCAAGAGCCATCATCAGTGTCTGATCTCGATAATAGCCTGAGCGATGATCTCCCGGTTCGAAGGCTTTTGCCATCGCGATTTGAGCCACTTCTTTGCCGTCCGAAAAAATCCCGAACTTAGCTTTGCCTGTCAGTACCTCTTTACGCCCTTGCAAACTTAGTTCTCGGCTTACGAGTGCTAACCAATAGTCCTTAATGACTGTGTTTCGATAGCTCGCATACTTCTCACTTCCTTTATCTAAAAAGGGTTCAAGCGCCTTAGCAGAAAACAAGTAGTCGGCCATAAAATCTGAGTAGATTGGGTTTGCACTCACAAAAGTAGCCTACTCGAGGCATAAAGAAAGAAGGAATTCTCAACATTATAAACGCATAAGCCCTTTGCGGCGAGAATATAGGATGGTTTTTGATACTTCTCGACTATTAAACTTTAGAATATTCGCGCGGATTAACAATGTCTTAACGGCAATTATTTGCTATTGGTTAGAATTTTAAACCATAAGCGACTATATTTGTAGGATACAATATCATATTATGAAATTAAACTACATTTTACTTCTTGCATGTGCGTTAGTTATGTCTATTTCTGTGGAGGCTCAGAGTTCTAAGGACATGGGTGTCAAAGGTGAAATGATAAAGGCTTCAGGGCCTATCATGACATTCGAATCTACTATCGTAGAATATGGGGAAATTGATCAAAATTCTGAACCACTCCGTGTTGCTAAGTTTACAAATACTGGAACTGAACCACTCATCATTCAAAGTGCTAGAGGAAGTTGTGGTTGTACTGTACCTACATTCCCTAAAGAGCCTATTATGCCTGGGGAGTCGGGTCAATTAGAAATCCGTTATGATACTAAACGATTAGGTCAAATCAATAAGACTGTGACTGTTACTACTAATGAAGGTGGTGAAGCACATACACTTAAGGTCGTTGGAGTAATCAATCCTGCTCAAGAAGATGGTGTACCAAAACCTAAGAACGGACTTATTAAGCCGAACTAGAACGATATATTCAAAATTTATCTGTAAGCCGGAGAACAAAACCGTTCTTCGGCTTTTTTATTTAGAGTTGTCGTTAATTCATCTCAAAAAGTCAATTCATGGTCATACTACTATCCCCTGCTAAAACTCTAGATTTTTCGAATTCATCTATCGAGCAATATTCGCACGCCACGCATCTTGCGGATACAATGTCTTTGCTTCGAGAGCTGAAGCGTCTAAAGACAAACGAATTGATGGATCTTATGTCTCTCTCTGAGAAATTAGCCATTGAAAACAAAGAGCGATACCAGGTATTTTCTAAATCACACACCCTAGAAAACAGTAAACAAGCCCTGCTGGCCTTTAAAGGAGATGTGTATTTAGGAATTGATGCAGACACCATGACTGAGGATCAGTTGCTATTTGCCCAAAAACATTTGCGCATATTGTCAGGATTGTACGGATTATTGAGTCCATTAGACCTCATACAGCCTTATCGATTAGAAATGGGTACACGCTTGTCAAACAAAAAAGGTAAGAATTTATACGAATTTTGGAACACTAAGATTTCTAGGTCTATCAATCAAATGGCCAAAGAACAACACAGTAAGCTGGTTTTAAACTTGGCCTCAGAAGAATATTTTCGTGCTGTCGACAAAAGTATATTGAAATTGCCAGTGCTTACAGCTCAATTTAAGGAATTTCGAAATGGTACATTGAGCTTTGTGTCATTTAATGCAAAAAAAGCACGGGGCTTAATGACTCGCTTTATCATAGATCATAAGATACATGAGGCAGAAGACATCAAGGGATTTGACAAGGATGGCTACGCTTTTTCCGTCGAACATTCCAAGGAAGATCAATGGCTCTTCGTACGGTAAGGCAACGGATGTCAATCTTTGGTGGGTTTTGTCATATCATTGATCTAACGAAATCGAGCTTTCCTCTATAAAAGATATTAATCATAATGATATGCTTTACCTTTGAATAATGTCTGAAGAGAGGTTATATGAACGCGCTCAGCGCAACGTGAAGAACCGCAAGCATTTCTTGCGTCACGTTTTTGCATGGGTCATCATGAGTGTTTTTTTTATCCTTCTTAATTTATCTACATCAGATTACTTTTGGGCGATTTTCCCGATTCTAGGTTGGGGTATTGGCGTAGCTTTTCACGGCATACAAGTTTTTTCTGATGAATGGGAAAACGTGGAGATTGAAAAAGAATTTGAACGATTAAGACGAAAAGACTCTGAAAAAATGGATTACGATTCTAACACATCATACACAGAGCAGCAGAAAGAAAATATGACTCCCCCTTCATGGCGTGAGCAAGATTTTGTATAATCTTCGCTATATCGCTAAATTTTGTTGATTTTTCTTTAGTATTGGAACATAATAAGACATTCTTGTCATGTACGACAAATATAAGGAGCGCGTTCACAGAATAATATTCGAGTCGGAAACTTACTATGGTAAATTTTTCGATGTGTTGCTTTTGATCCTTATTGTTTTAAGCGTCATTTTGGTGGCACTAGAAACGGTAGCTAGTATTCACGATAACTGGGGTAAATACTTTCTTATTGCAGAGTGGACAATGACCGTCATTTTTACCCTTGAATACGTCTTGCGTATTTGGAGTACCCATAAACCCATGAAATATGTAACTAGCTTTTTTGGGATCATAGACCTTATTTCGATCGTACCGACTTATCTGAGTGTAATCCTTACGGGGGCACATTCGTTAATGGTCATTAGGATTCTGCGATTACTGAGAATCTTCAGAGTTTTTAAGATGGCGCGTTATTTGGCGGCTGGTGAGTATATCGTACGATCTATTCGGCTTAGTGCCTCTAAAATTACGGTGTTCTTATTTTTTATTATACTAATGGTATGCATTTTTGGTGCAGTCATGTATTTAGTCGAAGGAAGTATTAATCCAGCCTTTGACAGTATACCTCGGAGCATTTATTGGGCTATTGTTACGTTGACAACGGTTGGTTATGGTGATATTAGTCCGATGACACCTTTGGGTCAAATGGTCGCTAGTCTTATAATGATTATGGGATATGGGGTCATAGCAGTGCCAACAGGTATTGTGTCTACAGAAATGGCCAAGGTGAAAGTTAGAGAATTAATCAGTTCAGAAGTATGTAGGTGGTGCAGTCGAGAAGGACATGAATCAGATGCTATTTTTTGCAAATTTTGCGGTCATTCTTTGAAGGATAGTATCCCCATTGAACAAGGGTAAATATCCTAATCCACCTAAACCTCAGCCCCAACTTTATACAAAGTGCGCAATCAATCGATCATGTTCTAATTATGGTTCTTTATTTTCTATGGAGACTCCAGATTCAAGAGCAGCTACGTAATAGCTTTGACAAAATGAATTATAGAAAATCTGATGTATGCATATTTAATATAAAATCATCTTGAAAGCCTGCATGGTTTCAACTTGACATATATAGCTTGTTAGTGATGAAAAGTCTGAGTATCGACATAAGGTCGCAATAAAATACCCCAAAAAGCAGTTAAATTTTTTCTTATCTTCGCAGCACTTTGCTGTTATGATAGAATTAGACCATAATAAAACCTTTGAGTCTTATAAAGTGCTAGACACCAATGAGACACTACGATGGGCTTTAATCTCGTCGACGTTCTTGGTCATTTTAGGCTTTCTTATCACCACACAATGGCTTCTTTTCAACGAAACTCGTTTGGGTTATTTTTTGTATGATCCAATCATAGCTAGCATTCCTGCCGTAAACTTGACGTCAGAGATATTCTTCACAACCTATGCGGCGATATTTATTGGTCTTTTATTCAGTCTACGCACTCCGTGGATGATGGTAAAGACGAATGTCAGTATTTTGGCACTGTTAGTGTTGCGCATGATTAGTATGTATCTTCTTCCCCTTGAACCACCCGTTGGAATTATACCTTTAGAAGATGCCTTTTTGACTTCAACAGTATATGATCATCAAGTTTTGATGAAAGATTTATTCTTTTCAGGACATACTGCATCAATAGCAGTGCTCATTTTTTTAGTTGAAAAAAGAGTCCTTTCTATCCTTTTGTTCATAACGAGCTTGGCGGTAGGTACCATGTTGATTATACAGCATGTCCACTATACTATTGATGTATTAGCCGCTTTTGGCTTCGCTTGGATGGCTGCAAAAATGGGTCGCAACCTTACGGAACAATTGTTGATTTTCATTCGACTAGCTATTTCAACTAAGTAGGTTTGGCTACTTTGACAAGGCTAATTTTTTCTTTCAAGCACTTCTACGTCTACACGCAAAGGTACATTGAGCTGAAAATCAAAAAGGGTCATCATTCTTATCCGATAATGAATCTGCCATAGATCCCAAAGGACACTATAATAGTTCTCTTTTGCTGATGCATATTCTTGAATAGCAATATTGAGATTTGTTGCATCTTGAGTACCTAGCGTATACCGCTTTTTGGCAATGTCTTGTCTTTTCTCAGCGATTTGAAAGGCTCGTTCCGCCAAAATAAGTTGTTCTCGGACTAAATAGATTTGACTGGTGGCTAAATCAATCTCCCGCTCTAGGTTTATTCTTTCTTGTCTGACCTGTAGTTCTTCTAGTTCTAAATCACTTTTCGCAATTTCACGCTGAGACTTAGAGCGTCCCCAATCAGCAATAGGCACATTAAACGAAAGACGAACACTCTCTTGATCTTGCAGTCCTCTAAATGCATCGCCAAAGGATTGAGCCGTCTGCGTAAGTCCAAATCTACCTGTTAGTGAAATCTCTGGTCTATTCAGATACTTCGCTTGCTCCACTTCTAATTGCGCTTGTTTTATTCGTATTTCGAAGTCAGCAATTTCACTTCTATGTTCTCGTGCATAATCAAGGGCTCTCTGAAATGACACATCATATGGCATAAGAATATCAGGGGGAATCAACACAAACAGCACTTGCTCCTCAAGGCCTAGATAATTGCGTAGACGTTCATTCTTGTCTTGCCGATCTTGTTCTAACCTGGCCACAAGGGCTCGCGAATTTTGTGCACTAAGTTGCACTTGTAGCATTTCTGTTTCGCCAATGCGCCCTAACCCAAAACGACCTTCAGCGATAATCGCCAAGCTATCTAGATATCTAAAATTATCACGAATTGTCTCCAAATTTAGTTCGGTGAGATAAAGGTCGAAATAGCGATTGAGCACCTCAATAGCGATCATTTCATTCTCTTCTACTCGTCTCTTTCCCGCACGAGTATATTGCATTTTTTGTAATTCTTGATTCCACTTGAATTGATTAAATGCAAATAATGGTTGGACGAATCCAATATTCAACGGTGCGCTGAGATAAGATGTGCTTTTATTTTGAACATTCGTTGAAAATAAATCCAATCGCTGTATGTCGCTACCTAAAAAAACGCTCCCACCCGTTTTCATGATATTTTGTGTAATTTGTAAGCCCAAAGAATTACTCATAAAGGATCTATTAACAAAAGCTTCAGAACCATCAGGAAGAGTGATGGAACTTATAGATCGGTTCAGGCTTGGTAGATCACCATTCAAGCTCAACTGAGGCTTAAAAAACGACTTAAAAGCGACGTATCGCCAATATTGATTTTTAAGTCTAGTTTCTGATAACAACGCTGCACTACTCCCGTCTTGTGCTCTTTGTATTAACTCTAACAAGCCCACCTCAACAGTGGTCTGAGCTGGCAGTACCAAAAAATTTATCGCAATAAGAAATACAAATAAGCTCACGCGTGTCAGTTTCATAATAGAGATTTAACGTTTTTTCATATCTAGACTTATGACCTAATGGCTGTTATTGGATCCAATTTAGCCGCCTTCATTGCTGGCACAATGCCAAAAAATAATCCTACGCAAAAGGATATCATAAAAGATAATACGATAGAGCTAGTCGAAACGACCGCAGTAATAGCGGCATACTGGGCAATGATTTTTGCACCAATGACTCCTAATAAAATACCTAAAACTCCGCCTACAAGACTAATCAACACTGCTTCAAGCAAGAATTGTGTAATGACATCCTTTCGTTTAGCGCCAAGAGAGCGGCGCACCCCTATTTCCTTTATCCTTTCTAAAACACTTGACAACATAATATTCATTATACCGATGCCCCCGACCAATAATGAAATACCTGCAATAATGGCAAGGACAAGGTTCAGCGTCTCTTGTGTATCTTGCTGTTGTTTAATGAGTAATTCGGGCACCTCTATACTGAAGTCAGCCACATTGTTGTGCTTGCGATCTAAAATCCTTTTTGCTAAAGCCGCATTAATTTGTATTCGTTCTATATCACTGACTTTGAGTACCAGGCGATCAATTTGGTGATAATTATTCGCTTTATTTTCTTCATTGTCGTTACTTTTTATACTCTCCTTACTTACATATGCGCGATCTTCAACCCGCAAAAAATAAGTGTTAACGGGTATGAAAATATCTTCTGAGTATTTTGATACGTTCAATTTTTCGAGGGCAGACTCTTCGATAAGTCGCTTTTTTAGTATACCAACTACTTTATAACTAACTTTATTAGATTTGACAAATTCCCCTATTGGGTTACGACCAAGAAAAAGTCGTTTTGCCAAGTCAGCGCCTAAAATACACACGTTTGCACCATCTAATTGAATTTCATTAAATCGACCTCCTTCTTCAATTTGTAAATTGTTTATGTCAAAAAAGTCATTATTAACTCCATGACATATTGCATTGAATGTATTTTCTCCGCTAATGATCTTAACATTTTTGTTAATCTCTATTGATATGGCCGTTATGTCTGGCATGAGCTCCTTCAAAGCTTCTACGTCATTCATATGTAGGCCTAGGCTAAATTTTTTAGATGCCTCTGCGCTTGACAGTGTATTCGTTTCGCCATCTTTATCCTCTTGAGAAAGCTGTACGGAGGTAACAACAATATTATTGGTGCCGATGATTTCTAATTGTGCTAGGATGGACTGCTTTGCGCCATTTCCAATAGCAAGCATAGTAATCACTGCACTTACACCAAAAATAATACCCAAGGCAGTTAACAAGGATCTTATCTTGTTTTGATTAAGAGCTGTAATTGCAATTTCTAAACTATTCAAAAACCAAACAGGTAGCATACTTTAGCATTTACTAACCTCCAATGATAATCATATTAGATCCACCAAAATCCATATTCGCAGGCCCATCATCTGGTTTGATCTTTTGAAGATTTTGAAGGTCGTAAGCCTTTTTTGCCTCTTGCCAATTTCTAATTCGCTCAATGGCTTGATCGCGAAGTGTGAGATTTAAATATTGAGTTTCAATATATTTACTTTCTGGTTTAGTCAACAAAATTTCATCATTGACATCTAGACCTGCTGCAATAATAATATGATCTTGGTTGTATGGACCAGGCAACACTTCTTGCATAACTATATTTCCATCAACCCTTTTATACACATAACTTATACTATCAGAATAGTACGCGTCCAAAGGAATTGACAAGACTTCATTATATTCATATATAATGATTTCATTTGTCGTGCTCATGGCGGGGCGCATGACTTCATCAAATTCGTTCACCTCTATTGTTACCTCAAAAACTTTTGCGTCTTGATTACGTAATTCTTGACCTATGTTAGCCACATTGGTAATTTGACCTGAAAAGGACTTTTCAGGAAATGCATCTAACTTTATCTTGACCAGCTGTCCTTTGGTTATTTGGCTTATATCTACCTCATTAACATAAGCTATGGTTATCATCTTAGACAAATCTGGCAACTCCGCAACGACTGAATTCCAGGCGCTTACTTGTGAGCCGGGGCCCTTCTTTCCTTCCCACGAACTGGCATAAATTAACATGCCATCTTCGGGGGCCATAATCGAAAACTGTGCACTTAAAGTGGACATCGTATTGAGCTTAGTATTGAGCTGCTTCAAATTGGTTGCAACTTCTAAGACTTTTGCATCATTCTGGATTCGGATAAGCTCCATTTTACTGCGCAATTGGCGAAGATTTCTCTCCGACTTTTCTAATGTAAGTTTTGACTGATCAAGCACCATCTGGGATTCATAAATATTCTTTTCCATTTCGAGCCTTTCGGTTTGAATATTGAATTCAATATCAGCTATTTGATCTCGGATTTCCTTAATCGATATGGCTGTATCTATCATCGTTTGATCAAGGCGCGTTTGTTCCTTTTCAATTTCTGAGGTAACAGTTTGCATTTGATTTGCTAATTCTGTGCGCTCAAGACTCCCAATATAGTCACCTTTCTTTACTGTTGTACCTTCAGGAATTAAATCCTTGATGCTCGTTTGCCAAATTCCTGCAGCATTCATGCCGTCAGGCGCGCGAATTTTTAAGGACTTCTTCGCTTTCAATTCACCACTCGCATGAATCGATTGCTTAAAAATCTCTGTGCTTGGATTGGTTGTTATATAATTTACTTTCGCCACTGTGCCACGGCTAATATAATACCAAGCCAAAGCGGCAATAACGACGCCCCCTATCCCGTATACAATTCTTTTATTCATACTACACTATTTTAATATTGGGTTTGCCTTAAAACGTTTCCTTCTCGCCATTTGTGATTTACAACCTAACATCACCATCTAACATCGGATATCTCTATCGACAAAATCTCATATAGTTATAGCACAACTCGATAAAAATACAAATGCCAACCAGCCCCTAAACATTCAAGTGCTTTCGCAAAAGTATCCTTAATTATGGTTCCTTTTACTAACGAATTGTTAAAACCATAAAGTACTTAGATTCCGAATATCAAAAGGAATTCATTTTCTACCTGCTAAAACTCATTGACCCTTGCTTAGCCGATCTGCTAGCAATAACAGAAAATGCAGGCAAGCTTTGTATAACTTTACTTTATCATTTGTGATATCCTGCGTCAACCCAGCAATTTGCACTGTTGCTAGAAATTTATGATCATGTATCCATTCATAGCGACTGTTGAGTTCTGGAAACAAGCGCTTAAGACTGTCAAATCGATAAAATATCAATTGATCCATTGCTTGCCGCAACATCGGTTCAGACCAAATGTCTAAACAATTAAAAAGAGGAGTATCCTGATTTCCGGACTCAAGCTCAACGAATCGCGCAAATATCGGTAAGGATGTATATCTTACGCCGCTTGTATCTATTGTCGGTATTTGCGTTTGTTCTCCTTTAGGCGCTATTAATCCAACATCTTTTAAGGTTTGATGCAGAGCGTCTATATAGCTTATCGATTCATCCGTATGATAATATAAGGTCTCACAAATATTGAGTGGATGATCAGTTTCTTGATCAAATTTTCGTTGGAAAGTTGGCTGCGCACCTTTCCACCTAAAAGGAAAATATCGCGCACCACGTCCAATCAATTGAGCTTCTGATAAAGTGGATATTTGGTTGTCCCTTATGCTTTTTGATGATGTTGTATACAACTTGACTATGTCGAATAAATTTAGAACATCCCAGCCCTCATTTAACTTATCCACAGCGAAAATCAATCGGTACTTATTGTCCTTATCCTCTAATGTATTCAACAATAATTGTTGACCTTCAGACTCATCTTTACTGTTAACCACTAAAGTATTTTGTGGTGTAAAACGTTTTCTGACTTTATCTATCCACTCTTCCATAGGCATACTAGAAAACATTGCTTCCAATGAAATTTGTGCCGACAGAAGCGCTGCTATGTGCGTCCACTTCTTGATGGTCAGTCGATCTATATTTTCAAAAAAATCATAATAAGCCCTATTGCTTTCAGAAATCGTTCTTGATTTCAGTAATAGAACTGGCTTACAGTCAATATCATGTTGACTAAACATTACCTCCCGATATATCTGCAAGAGACATGCACTAAAGGCTCGATCTATGACAGATACATCCAGTTGCAAGACACGTACATTTTTTGAATATCCATCTTGTCGAAAACTTTTCAACGGATAGTCGAAAATGATTTTATCGGTATATTTTTTTGCAATTGCGTCATGCGATAGCTCGGCTGTGGCCGTAAATTCAAGCATCACATTCTTACGATTCAAACGAAAAAGATCCATTACAGTTGACTCCCAAGTTGGGCCTTCCACCATTTTAGTTGCTTTAGTTGATACGTTTATATGATGTGCCTCGTCTGACAAAACCACCAAAGGCATCTTCGTCAATTGGTCAAACGTGAGCATATTTTCTTTTGGGAGCATTTTAAGACTGTGTAATCCCTGTACAGTGGAGAATAGTATCTCTGCATCCGAGCCCTTTCGAGGATGAAATGCGTGCACTTCCTTTACTTTAAGCGATATTCCGCCTATCTCAAGCCCACTTTTATTAAACAAATATTTTGTAGCTTGACTGTGTAGAAAGTTCATCTTAGTTTTTTCTACAATACTGGTGCTACTAACTACAAAAACGAAACGTCTAAAACCTCTTTGATACAATTCAAGTATTGCTGCTGCCATTATCAGCGTCTTTCCACTACCTGTTGCCATATGAAACAGACCATGCTTTGGCTCGGCGGAATCTGAATTCAAAAAATAAATCAACTTTTGAATTGCCTTTGCTTGATATGGGCGCAATGGAAATTGTGCATTCAAATTTTGCGCTATATGCAATGGAATTATCAGCTCTTGCACCTCACAATTATTTTTTGGCCAGCGTCATTCATCATACTAAAGAGATTTATTAAAGCCAAAGCTTTCAATAACAATTCTATCTCCCCACAGAGAGCGCATCTGCTCTATATCAATAACGACAAAGCTTGATGAGCCATCTTTATTATGTTTAATAGGGCATTCTATATAATCTTCGATAATTTTAGAACTTCTACTTCCAGTATCAACGATACGAATTTTGCCATTTTCAATATTTTTGTACAAAGCATCCGTATCAATTAGGGCCCATTTTGTAAAGGCTGTATTCGTCTGCAAAGAATCTTTATTGCCATTTGTTATGCCATACAAAAAATATTGAGCCTTTAATTTAAAATATTCACTCAACACTCTGTCACTGTGCTTGTTTTGGTCACGGCGATAACGTATTGTAAAATCTTGAAAGGACTGATAGGCACTTTCTCTAAACCTTTCTTGTACAGAAAAATACTGATCCTGAAATTTAAACACATAATCTACCCCCTTATTTATATCGATTTCTGTAGCTCTTCTCAATTGCATTGGTACAGGCATCCATTGCATCGGTGCATAAATATTAGGCAATGCCAATTTTTGATGTACATAATTTGTAAACTCTCTATCGTGATGATATGCACTCATGACGTCAAGGTATAGAATTGCTTATTCAACTGTATATCCTCCTTTGATACTTCTACGTGCTGATCTTGGATATCATAATAGCTAAGATATAAATTATGCATCCGGATGGCCTCTATCAACGCCTGCTTATAGGCTTGTACATCATTCTTGACAGAATCAAAATTCGCAGTAGTATCCAATAGAAAGTGTTCATAAAGGGTTTTATGGATATCACCTAATCCGCTTAAGGTCAGTTCTTCTTTGAGTTGAGTCATGAGACCTTGGTATCTATCAAAAAGTTTAGCTTCTATAAAATGCCCTCCGCCAGCCCATGCCACCTCTTTACTTATGCCCGTGGTATCGCCTCGCAAGACATTGCCCAGTCTAACTGTATTGTCATTTTGACCATAGTCTAATTGCTCGACACCGATAAATCGACGCTCCAACTTCATGGCCACTGCCGCCGTTGTACCACTCCCAAGATGGTAATCCAACACGATATCCCCAGGGGATGTTGTCATTTCTATAATTCTCTTGAGCAGCGCTTCTGGCTTTTTCCCATTGGCAAATTTAGTTCCCCCTTCGGAAGCAGCCGCTGTGCTAATATCCACCCACAAATCGCTAGCAAGCACTCCGAAGCTTGGGCCATTTCGCCCCATTATAACCCTTTCGCGCAAGGGCACAAGTGAACCACCTTGATATACGAGCACTTTCGTCCCTAAGCTATTAGTATATTCTTCTACTATTCCCTTTTCTTTATTCGCCTCTGCAAAGGCCTTGAATTTCGCGCCAGCCTTTTTTATATTCTTTTCTAAGGAATAAATATCATGCGGATGCTGCAAGCAATACATCTTCAATCTAAAATAGGCCAATTGCCGCCCTTCAGAGCTATTGCCTACTTCTAAAGATTCTTTTAAAATGTCTTGATACAAGTCTCTGACCACATATGTCTGTCCATCAAATTTGACTTCGTATCTATAATTAGCGTTAAAGTCTGCTGCTGTGTAGAAGGGCTTGAACTTGTATTTTGGATCTTTTGCATAAAATAGAATATATTCTTTGACCTTAAATAGGCGCTCGCCGCGTTTGACATTAATAGCATTGACACCACTCTCTGTGCTTGATTTCAATATGATCGTCTCACGATGTGCCGAACGCCCAAAAATTTCATCACACAGTACTTTTAAGTAGGCAAATTCACTATCATCTACTTGTATGAAAAAAGCCCCATCGGACGCAAGTAGCCGCCAGGCCAACTCTAGTCTATTTTTCATAAATGTGAGCCACGTACTATGCCGGAAGCGGTCATTATATTGAAAACTATCACTGCCTGTATTATATGGTGGGTCGATATATATTAGTTTTATACGATTCTCATACACGGGCAGCAAACTATAAAGTACCAATAAATTATTGCCTTTAAAAATATAACTATCATGTAGTGAGATGTTTTTTGGGACAGCCACGCCTTCGATAGTATGGATTTTCCATTGATGAAATACCTTTGGCTCTAATAGTCGTTCGATTTTGGGAGAATCAATTATATCGTGCCAAAAGTCCTCTTCGCTCGATTGATCTTCCTTGCGTTGGCCACCAACGAGGATGCAATCCTTATACGGAAAATTCAACACCACTTGATCCATTTCACTGATCGCCACTTTGTTAGATACAAGACCAATCTTATTGGCATACGAGGTGGCACTTTGTTTAAAATAATCATTGCTCAAAAGCAAAGACCTAAATGTAGCATAATCAAATAAATGAATATCCCCTGAGGACTTAAATAAAAGCTTCGCGAGATCAGCATTCTGCTGCAAACAGCGGATTAACTGATCGTCTAATTTTTTTGCCATAGACAATAACTGACTTACGTCAAGATCACCAAGTTCATGCCCTAGAAATTGTAATAATGACTTATTCTGCTTCATTGTCCCGATATTTTGTCAGCCCTCTTAGTCCTAAATCGATGGCATTAAGATTATTGATCTTCCCGTCATTGATATCAAATTTTAGAAATGTTCTGAACTTATGAAATCCATGATAGCCACATGAGCCTGGGTTCATGTGCAATAAACCATTTGACGGATCTCTCATCACTTTTAGAATATGGGAATGACCGGAAATAAACACATCAGGTCTATGTTGTCGGATAGTTGCCAACACTGATCCTTGGTAATGCCCAGGGTAACCGCCAATATGTGTCATAAACACCTTCAACCCATCAAGGATGAATAGTTGATCCTTAGGAAAAAGGAGCTTAGAAGATGCTCCGTCTATATTTCCCCAAACAGCCCTTACTGGCACAAAAAAACTGGCCAATTGTTCGAGAGCATGGTCATTACCAATGTCTCCGGCATGCCAAAGTTCGTCGGCATCTTGTAAATGCTTCAAGACATCATCCGTTATTTTACCATGTGTGTCCGCGATCAGCACTATTCTTGGCATTCTACTTTACATTGGCTTTGGAGGGAGGCTTAAAAGATTCGTATGTTGAAGACTATCGGACTAAAATAAGAAAAGCCCCGACGAAAGGGCCATTCTTAAGGAATTAATCCAATTTTAGTCTAAATCGTTCCTGTTTTCAGCAGGATTTATCATAAAGCTATATGCTTATCCAAATTGTTACAACAAATATATAACTCTTCTTTAAGTGACAAAAGGAAAACTATTATTTCGAAATTATTTTTTTAACAATATGATAGGTTTTACTGCTAGAAACCCCAATAAAATTGAAGACACCTCCGACACAGAGCATTTCTAAATGTTCGAAACGATTGTCAAAGCCTCTTCGAGATCCTTCTGAAGGTCATCCGGATGTTCTAGACCTAAGCTGAGACGAATTAATCCTACTTTGATGCCCATAGCCGCAAATTTTTCTGGTGGCAGCTCCTTTGCATAGCTTATAGAGGGTGAATACACTAGGCTCTCATGTCCACCCCAACTTACTCCTATCTTAAACAACCGCAGTTTTTCTACAAATTTTTTGACTACCTCAAGACTATCTGTATTCAATTCGATGCCAAATAGCGCGCCATACCCTGACATCTGCCTTTGCGCAAGTTCGAATTGAGGGAATGATTTCAGCCCCGGAAACAAAACTTGCCTCACTCCTTTATGTGCCGCTAAAAAAGCACTTATTTGTAGGGCTGTGTCATGGTGTTGTCTCATACGCATAGGAAGCGTTCTAAGGCTTCTAAGGATCAGCCATGCTTCGAAAGGCGCCATTTTCGCACCTAAAAGGGCATGTTCTTGAACAATGATCTCATCAATGTCGTTCTTTTTGCCAATGATGACGCCTGCGACGACATCACTATGACCACACAAATACTTAGATACGCTATGAACCTCGAGATCTATACCGAGTAGTAAAGGTTTCTGAAAAATTGGGCTAGCCCATGTATTGTCGATCACCGTTCTTATTCCTTTAGATCTTGCCAACTGAGCAATAGCCGCCAAGTCTTGTAGTTCGAAAGTCATTGATGCTGGACTTTCTAAATAAATCAAACTTGTATTTGGCCGTATAGCCTCTTCAAATTCTTTCAGATGCACCCCTCTAACATAAGTCAAGCTTATGTTGCACTTTTCCTTCAAGAACACATTCAGAAAATTATTGGCTGGGCCATAGACGCTATTGATGGTAATGATATGATCTCCCGCCTTTACACAATGCAGTATAGCTGCTGAGATGGCGCCCATTCCTGATGCACACATCTTGGCTTTTTCTCCATGACACAATTCAGCTATTTTCTCTTCTGCCATCTTTACGGTCGGGTTCATCAGTCGTGAATAGACGAAATTGTCGGCCATATTATCAAAAGCTTTGTCAATGCCGTCCCAATCTTCAAAGGCAAACAACGAATTTTGATAAATCGGAGGCACAATTGCCCCGTGGTGGTCAAAATAAGAATCACCGTCATGACAAAGTCTAGTTTCAAGTTTATCTTTCTCTTTCATAGTTTCAGTGATCTGTAGGGTTAGTTAATGTTCTGAAGATGCATGATCATTGTTGCTATATGAGACAGGGACATTTTGATACTTAAAAACGGCCATACCTGTAAATGCAAAAAAGTAGGCAACCACAATATTGATTAAGGATAAAAACTGCCAGGGCCCATATTCTATGGCACTCACCCCTAAGGCACTGGCCATAAAAATACCGCTGGGCGTCCACGGAAATAGATTTTCCATCATAGTACCAGCGTCTTCAAGGGATCGGCTGAGTACTTTTCTATGAATTCCGAGTAAATTAAATCGCGGCACAAACGCAGCCCCAATTATAAAACTGGTGGCATATTGATTGGATGTTGTGATATTCGTCAACAGGGTAGTGCTTAATGCCGTAATGACAAGTTTGCGACCTGATCGCACATTCTTCATAATTTTTTCGATGCATACATCAATCGCTTTGATTACATCTAATGTTCCGATAAAGGCGAAAATCAGCAATGAAATGACAATTCCATCGATCAAGTTATATAATCCGCCACGATTGAGTATTTGGACAACATTTGATTGAACATTCGCGGCTCCTGCCATTTCTACAGAGAATCCTTTATTAAAACTTTGAAAAATGTCATTTAGTGAAAAGTCTTGGATACTAAAGGCGAGAATCATGGCTAACCATGCCGCACCGAGCAAGGTCATAACAATAGGCTTGCGCGTGACACTACCCCAAATCACCACCACCAAAGGCAATAATAATATTGGACTAAAACGAAATATACTTCTCAAATCTCTCAGGGTCTCATCAACTTGCTGCATCATGGCTGGATCGGTAGCTTCTTTTATTTCCATCTGAAAGGAAAGCGCCCAATAGGCTATAGCAGCAATTATAGCAGATGGTATTGTGGTATACATCATAGATTGTATATGCTCGCCTACCCTAACATCAGTAGCTAATGCTGCAATATTGGTAGTATCAGACAAAGGAGACATTTTATCCCCAAAAAATGAGCCGCCAACAATTGCCGCCGCAACTATAGCTAAATCAGCTCCATAAACTTGCGCTATACCCAACATTACAATACCAATTGTCCCTGCAGATCCCCAAGAAGTGCCCGTAAGCAGACTAAAAATGATACAGATGAAAAACGAATACACATAAATGAACTGAGGATTAATCCAAGAAATGCCATGATAAATAAGCATTGGGATCGTGCCACATACGATCCAACTACCGATTAGGACACCAACCGAAAACAAGATTAAAAGGACAGGGATACTTTCACCAACCTTGCTTATTATCTTGTCCATGATGTCATCCCAATTATAGCCCCAATAACTAAGATAAGCGACATTAAAGCAAAAAGCCATCAGTACTAAGACTTCTACGGGCAATCTTTCGCCGCCTAAAAAGAGTGGATGAATCAATAACCCGTAAATCAATAACCCGAAAAAGAATGCAATAGGCACGAAGGCCTTGATAACTGATATTTCGCCATCATGTTGCTTAAGAGCTTTACTCATGTATTGGGGTATCTAAAATATACAGAATAGTTACTATGCCATCTAAGTAGTTTCCTAGGCGAATATTTTCATTGGGTCCGTGTTGGTTATTATTTCTATTGGCCACAGGAACACTTACGGCTGGTACGTTAAGAACATCAATAAATGGCGAAATCGGTATCGAACCGCCTGATGTTCGATGCCGAATTGGCTCTTCTCCAAAAGCGTTTTTTAGTGCTCTGTTTAACCAAAGACCAATGGGAGTATCAAACTCTGTCCTAAAAGCCTTATACGAAATCTTGGACTCGACCCTACATATCTTATTGTGAAGAATGCGCTCATGTTGCGTAGGTCTTTCTGTTGTCACGAAAAAACCTTGCTCTTCAATATGTTTTGTAATAAGCGTGATTAAACGCTGAGGGTCGCTTTCTTTGACCAATCTAAGATCCAATTCTGCTACTGCCTGTGAAGGGACAATGGTTCGCGCTTCACTCCCCACCCAACCTGAGGCCATTCCACGTATGTTTAGTGAAGGATATTGCAATGACTTTTGATAGGTATCTGATACTTTGTCGGTGCCGCCTATTCCCAACTTAGCTTTGATCACAGGTTCGTCATCAGGGACGGCATTTAAGATGGCTTCTACGTCCTTTTCTATGGTTATGCCATCATAATATCCTGGAATCGTAACCCGCCCGTCATCATCCTTCATCGACGCTAGTAATTGACTGAGCCTTAAAGCAGGGTTTGGAGCATAATTGCCATAGTGCCCGCTGTGTTGAGCAAATTGAGGCCCATATACGGTTAAGGTCATTGAAGCAATCCCTCGTGCACCAAAAGATAGCGTAGGCCTATTAGATAAGTGTCGAGGGCCATCGTAAATCACAAGCATATCACAGGCAAGTTTGTCCTTATTTCGCTCTACGGCTCCTGGAAGGCTCACAGAACTCTTTTCCTCTTCAAAGTCCAAAATGAGTTTTAAGTTGTAAGGAATCTCTTTTCCTTCTTTTAACATTAAGTCCCAGGCGACTAAAAATTGCATCAAATTATTTTTTGAATCAGATGCAGAGCGAGCGACGATATACCAATCAGGATTGTAAGCATCAGTTGTCAAAGATGACCAAGGAATATCGACCAACCCTTCTGCTACTCTTTCTTCCTTCAAGACAGGCTGATAAGGGGACGTTTGAAACCAATATTGTGGATCGACCGACTGCCCATCAATATGAAAGTAAAAAAGTACTGTAGGACGATTTTCCTGATATTTCGGTGCACGCGCTAAGAGTAAGGGCGTTGTTGGAGTGTTTAGTCGTTCTAGTTCAAACGATCGTTGAGACAACTGATCAATGCACCAATCTACATTTTTTTCAATGTCACCCAGATTATTGGCATCATTCGGAATAGACAAAAAATCACGAAAAGTATAAACAGACTCAATGCCTGCGTCATAAATTTTCTGTTTATCCCATTGAGCCTTGAGCGATGTAGAGAGCAAGACAACTAAAACATTGAGCAAAATAATCCTTTTCATAGTAATTTATATTTGACTTTAGCATTAAGGGTACTTCCTAAAACTACCTTCCTTGCAGAGCGTAGAAATTTCATTTCTGCTAAGTGTTTAGATTTGCTTTATACTTATTTCTTCTACAGTCAATTAGGATACGGTTATATTCCTTCCTCTCGCCTAGTCTAAAACAAATCTTTTCCACTTTCGAAAAAAGAGGCTGTTTTCGGAAGCGGCCTTAAGTAATTAGAAAAAATGAATAGACAAGGATAACAAATCTTATTCATATAAATAATCATTCTCTATATTGGATCTTGGTCAAATGTGCGAATCGCATAAAAGTGAAATCCAAGTATGTTTGTATTTGAAATTAAGTACCTTGATCAAAAAAAGGGGTTAGATGGCCTCATTATTCAATTGATATTAGAAAGATGAAAAAGCCGCAGTTAAGTACGAAGCAAATTCTCAACATGAGTGTGGGTTTTATGGGCATTCAGTTTGGGTTTGCCTTACAAAATGGTAATGTCAGCCGAATATTTGAAACCCTAGGTGCTAGCATTGAAGACATTCCCATCTTATGGATTGCCGCACCCATAACTGGATTAATCGTTCAACCCATCATAGGTTATATGAGTGATCGAACATGGAATCGGTTTGGGCGGCGTCGTCCTTACTTTTTGGTTGGTGCGATTTTAGCGAGTTTGACCTTATTTTTTATGCCCAACTCCCCTACTTTATGGCTGGCCGCGATCACTTTATGGATTTTGGATGGCTCCATCAATATAAGTATGGAGCCTTTTAGAGCTTTTGTTGGCGATAATCTACCCTCTGAACAACGGACCAAAGGATTTGCCGCCCAAGTATTTTTTATAGGCACTGGTGCGGTGGTAGCTTCACTTTTGCCGTATATTTTAACGAACGTTTTTCAGGTGAGTAACACAGCTGCTGTAGGACAAATCCCAGATTCGGTAAAATGGTCATTCTATTTAGGAGGTATTGTCTTTCTCCTAGCAGTTTTATGGACGGTTGTCTTTTCGCATGAATATTCACCTTCAGAACTGACCTCCTTTGAAGAAAACGAAGCTACTTCTGAACATTCTTTTAAGAGCGATGAGCCTAATGATCCTATCATAAACGGCCTGCGTCATATGAAGATAGGAGCTGCTTTAGCCTTAGCGGGTTCGGCATTAACCTTGGCCTTCTTCAATGCTTCGTTGGACAAACAATTGTATATTATCAGTTTTGGATTAATTGGATTTGGACTATTGCATTTTATTTCTGGCATGCTACAACGAAGGGGCGACACGAACAGTCCATTTGTCACTATCATGAATGATTTACACGCAATGCCACAGACGATGAAACAACTAGCCGCGGTACAATTCTTTAGTTGGTTTGCTCTATTTGCCATGTGGATATATACAACAAGTGCTGTAACGAGTACGATCTATGGTTCATCAGATACTAGCTCTGAATTGTATAATGATGGTGCCGACTGGGTTAATGTTTGTTTTGCTGTGTATAATGGTCTAGCCGGGCTTTTTGCATTTTTACTGCCCGTTATTGCCGCTAAAACTAGTAGAAAAATGACTCATTGCATCGCATTGCTGCTTGGCAGTATTGGACTAGGATCTATCTTTATGATAACAGACCCCAATATGCTTCTAATTTCGATGATTGGAATTGGCTTTGCATGGGCAAGTATTTTGTCGATGCCTTATGCTATTCTTAGTGGATCCTTACCTGCGCATAAGATGGGATATTTTATGGGTGTATTTAACTTTTTTATCGTTATCCCGCAAATTATAGCCGCCTCAATACTTGGTTTTTTTGTCGGAAAGCTTTTTGGCGGCGAATCAATTTATGCTATGCTCATAGGTGGTGTATCGTTTCTCATCGCTGCAGGGTTGACTCTTCGAGTAAATGATCAAACAGATCCAGCTATAAGCAAATAGTCATGAAGTTAAAATTTATTTGGATTGGTAAAACAAAAGACAAATCCTATCAATATTTAATCAATGAGTACGCACAGCGATTAAAACATTATGTCAAATTTGACATCTTTGAACTCAAAGAATTGAAAAAGAAGTTCCCTTCGACGGATGAGCAAAAAAAAGTTGAAGGTGAACTACTATTGTCGCAGCTTGATAAAAATGATCTAGTCATTTTGTTAGATGAGAAGGGTGTTGAGATGAACTCACATCAATTAGCCGATTTCTTTAAGAAAAATAGACTTCAGGCCATACCAAGCGTCAGTTTAGTCATTGGAGGGGCATTTGGTTTTGATAACAATATTCGAAGTGCAGCACATTTGCAGATTTCGCTTTCACGTTTCACCTTTACGCACGACATGGCGCGATTAGTTCTAATGGAGCAAGTATATCGTGCTTTTACGATTCTTAAGGGCGAGAAATATCATAATGACTAACTAGGCTCTGCTTTACGATAGCCTTCAATGGCAACCGATTTTTTCTCTAACTGTTCTGTGCTTTTAGATGCATTCATTGACCAATGAAGCAAAATTGTTAAGATTTCAAAATATTGAAACAAACAAATTATATTTAAGCATTGGCCAATGAATAATGCACAAATATGTCGCTCTAAAGATTCTCATTCCGCTGGTAGCAGGTATCGTACTTCATGAATATTTCGATATACTCTACACGGTGACTCTATTGGCGATGCTGCTTTTTATAGCTATCGGTTTTGCACTATTTAGTCGTTCTCTTGTCGCCATAAAGTGGGCAAGATCTTCAAGCGTTTGGTTCACTGTTACATTGATCATTTTATTGTATAGCTTTCAATATAACACGTACCAAGAGCAAGCCGTTGCGGCAAATATTACTGGCAAAAATAAATTTATCGCCATAGTCGCCGAACTCCCCAAAATAGGAAAATATGCTAACTTCCCAGCACGCATTATAGCTATAGACAGCGCCAATGCTATTGGTACACTCGTGCAAATCATGCTTGACGCCTCGAGTATACAAGAAGACATAAAGCCTGGTGACACAATTGCAGCTGAGGGGTATTTCAATAGGCTCGCGCCTAATAGCAATCCACATGCATTTGACTATTCCGCCTTTCTTGCATCGAAAGGCATATTTTTTCAAGCCAGGGTCTATGAACTTAGAGCCCATAACACTGCACATAAGCTGTCCTTGACTAAAGTTATAAAATGGAAATGGCGATATCAAATTGGCGAGCAATTAAAGAAAATGGTGGCGCCAGAACACTGGGGCATAGCTCAAGCATTATTACTGGGCGAAAGAGCTCATTTAGATAACGAAACAAAAGAAGACTTTAAAAATGTCGGAGCCATCCATGTATTGGCAGTCAGTGGGTTACATATCGGGATTGTTATTTCAGTCTTCCTTCTAATCTTAAATAAGATTCCTAGGCACTTGAGGTTCGCTCGCATACTTATTTCCCTAATAAGCATTGTGGCGCTTGTAGTGTTTAGTGAGTTGACTGGGGGAAATCCGCCAGTACGAAGATCAGGATTGATGATAGGCTTCTTACTTTTTGGACAAATGAATCATCACAAAACACATTCGCTAAACTTGCTGTTTTTATCAGGGATCATTCTTTTACTAATCAATCCTACTTCTCTTTTTGACGTCAGCTTTCAACTATCATTTTCGGCTGTCCTTGGCATTGTCTGTTGTTATCCTGTAATCTATAAATCCTGGTTAGTAAGAAATTATTTTTTCAATAAAATATGGCAACTAGTGGCGGTCAGTTTATCGGCACAAATCTTTACTTTCCCTATTACAATTTACTATTTTCACCAGTTTCCTTTACTCTTTGCCTTTAGTAGTATTATCGCCATTCTTGCAGCAACAGTGATCATTTATTTGGGCATGCTGGCCCTTCTGGTCGGTTTCATTTATGTACCGAGTATCTACTTCATCGGATACTTGCTGAACCATATTTTTAGTCTACTTAAATCAAGTATGACCTTTATGGCCAACTTTAAACAATTTACTTTAGGTAACCTGTGGATAGAGCCCATCGAAGTGGCCTTGTTATTAATGGCGATGCTGTCTTTTGTTCTCTTTATGTATCACCGAAGAAAATTATTGCTCGCCACTGCATTTAGTCTCATCATCGTTCAGCTTAATTATCATAATTATAAAATCATTAAAGCTGCGTCACAATTTGATATCATACAATATGACGCACGATTACCGGCGATTGATATAGTCAAAGGGCGCACGGTGTATAGTTGGCATCATCCTGATCTGACTGCAAAGGAATTGCAATATGTAGCCACGAATTATAGAATGTCAAAGTATACGAAATATTTAGTTACGATTCCCTATTCTATCTATAAAGAAAACTGATATGTCCCATCAACACGACATAAAAGACATTTTTTATCTTTCTCCACGCGATCGAAAGGCAGCATTGATATCTGTGAGTGTCATAGGCATTTTGATGATTGTGAATATCTTGTTGAACAAACAAAAGAATACTAATTACCTGACACCCGAAGAAGTCGAACAACTTATAAATGATTATGTAGATAGACAAAAATATGATACGTCAATTTCTACCTCTTCACAAACCATACAAAATAAGTCAAGAGATAAGGCATCAAACTTTAGTTCCAAAGAGAGTATCACCAGTCCTAAAATAAAAGCTGCCATCGATCCGAACACAGCCTCAAAAGAAGAACTATTGAATTTTGGATTGAGTGAATTTGCAGCACGAAATTTAGTAAACTATAGAAATAAAGGTGCCATATTTGATGCTTTGCCAGATCTCTTCCGTATATATGGAATAGATAGCCAATATGTCCAAGCATATGCCGAATTTCTCATCTTCCCACCCCCAAGAGTTCAATCATCAAAGTTTGAAAATCCGGAGGAATACCCCACTAAGCAAGACTCTAACAAATTTTACTCTGAACAAATGAACCATGCTCTTTCATATGAAGTACATAAAGAAATAAAGCCCATAAATCTAAATCAGGCGACTATTGAAAGTCTTCAAACGATAAAAGGTATTGGTCCTTCTTATTCCAAAAGGATCATTGATTATCGAGAGAAGCTAGGAGGTTATTATTCTATTGAGCAGTTAAGAGAAGTATGGAATCTTCCTGAAGAGACATTTATAGCCACAGTACCTTATCTTTATATAGACACATCGACACTATTGCTCAAAAAAATATCTGTTGATCAATCAAGTTTTAAGGAGTTAATGCGTCATCCCTATATTGACTATGAAATGGCCAAAGTATTAAAAAACATTCACCCATTACGCATGTCTTCAGGGCTCGATTCCTTGTATCAAAAAGGGGTCATTAGTGATTCATTATGGAGATATCTACATTAGTTTTCGCCACTAGCTCATTATTCATTACAAGGTAATTGAAATATTTCATCTGATTTAATAATATGAAGTTAATTGGTAGTCAAGCTTTATTATAATAGCCATTCATTTCTTGCGCATGAGAGCGCATTGATTGCACTACTTCTTGAGGGCTTATCACCCGCACTTTTGCACCATACGATAATAGCTCTCGTATCAACTCATAATTCGGAATCACAGCTAAGGTAAATCGCGTCCATGAATGATCCTTTGTAGCAACGTGTCGTTGGCTTGCGTGCAAAGGACTTGTCAGCAGATAAACCTCTAATTCTGCATGCACTTCAAAAATTATTTCTTGACTTTTTTGATTTTTATGCAAGGTCACCCCAATGACGGGATCAAAGAATTTATGCAAATTCGAATCAGTGGACGGAACATAGGGAGATAAGCTGGTTTGAATATCGACTACTCTATCAAGACCATAGACACGCAACTCATTATCCTTATGAGAAAAACCAATCAGATACCAGCGATATTTATATTCTTTAAGTAAATACGGACTTATACGATACGAGGCCATTTTTTTTCCAAATGGCTCATACATCAAATTGATACAAGTTTTTTGACAAATAAGCTCGTACAATACCTGTAGCCATTGCTGTCCTCTTGTCTCCGAGGGATGATCAAAAAGAAGTACTTGCTGCTGCGTAGGGCTCTCTTCTTGGTCTAAGGTTTGTTGAATTTTGGTGAGGGCTGATTGGATACCTTGAAGAGAATTCAAAGCACCAAATTGTCGCATGACTGCCAGCGCTTGTTGAAGTTCATTTCGATCCTTTTTCGAAATAGTACTTTGTGCTAGCTTATATCCTGGCTGAACATACTCGTAAGATTTAGTTTGTCGGTTGTATTCAATAGGAGCAAAATAGCCCAAAATAGGATTATGACGCATTTCAGCAATATCTCCTTTGATGGTCCTTTCTGAAAATTGCATCTCTTCGCCTGTTAATGTCGCCATTTCTTGGCTACAATGATCGGCTAAGGCTTTCCAATTCCATCTGCGATCCCTTTGCATCAAACATTTATCGATAATTCTGTAGCGCAAAAGCGCTTGTTTGTTGGCACCCATACTTTTTTAATTCTAACTAACAGAATGCGCATAAATTCTGAAGTGTTTAATTGGTGTAAAGAAAATCGCTGCTTAGCCACTTGAACAATATACTTTAAACGACAAACATTAGATCATAACGAATCTCGCATTCTATACTTCAGCTACTGTGACAGTAGTTGTGCTACTTCTTGATCTAGGATAATAGGAGTTCCTCCATGTTTTGAGGCAGTCAATGCTCCAATCGCACAAGCGAATCGCAAGGAGTCGCTCTCATGATAGCTGTTCAATCTTTTTGAGATATAGGCTGCTAAGAATGCATCACCACTACCTACAGTATCTTTTACCAATACTTTAAAAACGTCTTGTTCCACGAATGTACCATTGCGATAACTTATTGCGCCTTTGCTCCCTAAAGTGACGATTATCGTGTCATAATTATATAATTCGTGCAGCAAAATGATCTGTTGACGTACGCTCTGATCAATTGACCCATTCCAAGTAGCAATCATCGAGAGTTCAGCCTCATTCATTCGTAGAATATGTGCAGCATCAAGCATTCGCTCAATCGTGCTTCGTTCATAATGCCCGTCCCTAAGATTGATGTCGCAAATGGCGAGCGACGCATGATCTAACAGAGCAAACAATACTTCTCTAGATGCAGCGCTTCGCAATCCTAGACTGCTATATACAAAAGCCTTAGAGCCCTTGACCAAATCAATAGCCTCAGGGATTAATCGAATATCATCCCAAGCAACGGGCTTTACTATATCATAATGTGGCTCACCACCTTCGCCTACCAGTATGTTTACCACGCTTGTGGGAAGTACTTGGTGAACTTGAATTGCGGTAATAGGATTGCCTGTCCTTTGTACAAGCTCAAGTAATTCCGTGCCTAAGTGATCATTACCTACACTAGAAATAACAGCAGCTGAAGTTGCTAAGGCATTCGATCGATTGACAATATTAAATGGAGCACCACCTGCCACTTTTTGACTTGGCAACATATCCCAAAGTAGCTCACCGAAACAAACAAGATCGACAGATTTCAATAGATCAACAATTAAAGTACTTTTAATTCAGAAAGCAGTTGTTGTGGGGTCTTATATCCTATAGAAATATTAATCCGCTCTAATTTCGAATTCATATAAACAATGGTCGGATAGCTCAATTGTCCATTCATCAACTCGGCCGCAAGCATATTAACACCTGATCTCCCTTGTTTTACGTATTCATATGTTGTTCCTCGATATACCAAGGGTTCCTTTTGCTCGGCATTAAATTTGACCATAACAAAATGTTCATTCAAGTACTTAATAACCTCGGGGTCACTGAAGGTCTTTTGATCCATTACTTTGCACCACCCACACCAATCTGTGTACATATCTATCAGTACCTTTTTGTTACCCAAGTCCATTTTGTCGATGTCTTCAATCTTGTACCAACTTATTCCTTCAAAGGAAGATAAGATGGGTGTTATCGTGGGTTTCGCATCAGCATGTTTACAAGCATATGCCCCTAACATAAGTACTAAAGAGAAAAAAAGAGAATAAAACTGTTTCATATCCTGCAAAGAGAATTTATAAAAGTGTTGCAATACGAACTATTTCTAACAATGAGGCACGTGTTGCTGATCTGAAAAAAATCTGCGGCCCTACTTGCTAGCTAAACTACCTTAATTAAACAAATACGAAAATACAAGGGTACTTAGTATGTTCATTCGACAATAAGTAAGGGAACAATTGTTTTGAAAACTTAGTTTCGTTCGTGCGTCAGAGACAATTGCACCTTTTTCTCAAGCTCAAACACCACTTCACGAAACAGAAGATCGGTATCCATTAGATCTTGCACTGTTTTGCAAGAGTATATTACTGTGCTATGATCTCTGCCGCCAAAATTATCGCCAATAGCTTTGAGGGAACTATTCGTGTGGTTTTTAGCAAGATACATTGACAACTGACGAGCAATGACCACTTCTCTTTTTCTTGTACTGCTTTGCAACTTGTCTATAGAAATATGCATATGATCAGCTACGAGTTGCTTGATACTATCGATAGTAATTTCGCGCGTAGCCCCTGTGACATAGTTTTGGACAACACTTTTGACTAAAGCTAAATCAATAGACTTGCCATTGAGCGAAGATTGTGCAATTAAAGAAATCAAAACTCCCTCCAACTCTCGCACGCTGTCTTTGACATTGAAGGATATAAACTCCAACACATTTGTGTCAAGTTGAATATTTTCCTTTTCCATTTTGGCCATCAAGATTGCCATACGCGTCTCGAAGTCTGGAGATTGCAGATCGGCAGATAACCCCCATTTGAATCGAGATATCAATCGATCTTGAATACCTTCTAGTGCCTTGGGAGGAACATCCGACGTCAAGACGATTTGCTTGCCAACTTGGTGCAATTGGTTAAAAATATTGAAGAAAATTTCTTGCGTTTTTGCTTTTCCAGCGAGAAAATGAATGTCATCGACTATGAGTAGATCAATGGATAAATAGAAATTCATCAAATCGTTTACACTGTTCTTCTTTATGGATTCGATAATTTGATTGGTAAACCGCTCTGTACTGATGTACAAAACATTCCGTTCAGGCATCGTTTCGAGCACCCTGTTGCCAATGGCATGAGCAAGATGCGTTTTGCCTAATCCCGTATCACCATAAATTACAAGTGGATTAAAAGCGGTGCCGCCGGGGTTCTTTGCTATCGCTAACCCAGCGCTACGAGGAAGCTTATTGCAGTCACCCTCAATAAAGCTATCGAATGTATACTTGGGATTTAATTGAGGTTGAACTCTGGTTCGCTTAATACCAGGAATAACGAAGGGATTTTGAATATTATCCGAAGAGTAAAATTGGCTGTCATTCGGATTGAGATGAAAAGTGGCATCTAGGTGATCGGGAACAACTATTTGGTATTCTAGCTGCCCCCCATCACCTAGCTCCTGTCGAATCGTTTTTTTGAGAAGGCCTACGTAATTTTCTTCTAGCCACTCGTAGAAGAAGTTATTGGGTACCTGAATGGTCAGATAATGTTCATGAAGGCGCACTGGCTTTATTGGCTCAAACCAAGTCTTGAAGCTTTGCGCATTGACATGCTTCTTTATGGTTTGGAGACAATTCTCCCATACCTGTACATGGTCTTTGATCATTCAAATGTTGTCTAACTCTTACAAAATCAAATCGGATGCGGTTCGGGATTTACTAACTGAGAACAAATACTCTTGCCCGCTTGGCAAATATGGTGATTTAAATCCGAAACGATCAAGCACTGCGGTGGTAAAAATTATAAAAAAAAAATTTTATCATATTATCCATCCTAATTTATTGTAAATCAATACATTACATAATCATTTTATTCTAAATTATAAGTCCTTGACGATAAAGAACTGCTCAAGAAAAATGACCCATTACAATGATCACTCCTACGTCTACTCAATCACTTGATTAGCCGATGACAAGTTTTTTCGCTTTTTCCCTTTTTCGAAAACGACATCGATCTGTCCCAACAAGATTCCTGCAAATCCTACCTGATTAATTATCACTGGCTCTCCTAATATATTTTTTTCAATAGCTGGTTCTTGCATAAATGTATGTGTATGACCCCCAATGATCAAATCCGTATATCTCGTCTGCCCAGCCAAAACAACATCAGACACTTTGTTTTCTCGATATCTGTAACCGAGATGACTGAGGCAAATAATATAGTCACATTTCTCGTCATATTTTAACATCCGCTCGATATAATTGGCTTTAACAATGGGATCTATATATTGTGTTTCGCCATACATAGATTTAGCTACCAAACCATCCAATTCAATTCCTAAACCATAAACTCCTATGGTAATTGGGCCATATCGCTTGAGCTTATAAGGTTTAATCAATGGCTTCATGGGAGTATTGTCCCAGTTATAATTGGTATTGATCAGATCAAAGCTAGCATGCTTCATTTGATCAGCTAAATTTTGGATTCCACCATCAAAATCATGATTTCCTACGGTGGCGATGTCGTATCCCAATTTAGACATCAGTTTAAATTCGAGTTCTCCGCCAAAAAGGTTAAAATAAGGTGTGCCTTGAAATATATCGCCGGCATCCAAGAGTAAAACATTATCTCGCTCAGACCTTATCTGATCAATAAGGCTCTTCCGCTTTGCCACACCCCCTTGTCCGGCGTTTCGGCTACCATCTTGAGGGAAGGGGTCTATCCTACTATGGACATCGTTAGTATGCAAGATACATAGACGCATAACATCTTCTTTATCGAACCCCAATGGCAAAGTACTCAAATATGCGCTGGCTGCAGCAAAGCTTGATTGCCTAAAAAAGTAACGTCTATTCATTGCTAAGCTTTATGATGCGTTTGTCCAAGGTAGCGGTTTGAATAATACCAGAGTCATTCTCTTTGGTGATATGTTCGATGAAGAGATCTCTAATTAACAGTCCTAAATCCATTCGAGGCTGCCCAATAAGAAAATCGCAATTGCTTCCTCCATTGGCCACATAGTCAGGCACGGCAATGCGATATGTTCGATTTTTTAACGGTTCTTGGTTAATCATTATGTCAATGGCTCGATCCTCTTGGATTTTCAAATTCAGATTCTTACTTATAGGCCAACCACCGTCGCCTGCAATATGATTGAGCAAAACATGCGTTACTGTCGAATCTAATTCAACAATCGCTACAAGATTGTCAAATGGCATTATTTCGAAAACCTCCCCAATCGTTATTGTTCCTGGGGCAAGCGAATTTACACGAACCCCACCTTGATTCTGAATAGCAAAATCAATCTTCTTATCTAATCTGTCATTCAACTCGTCAAAAATCATATCGGCCAGCCAATTGCCTAGTGTCGACTCAGGAGAACCTTTGTGAAGCATGATATCTAGCTGCCCTATAGTGATATTCATACGCGCATCCGCCTCAGTTCTGTAAGGTGCGATGATCGTCTCTATTTCTTGATCAGCAGTGACGTTGGTGTCTGATAAACGAACATTTTGTATAGTCTCGCTCGCCGTATAGCTGCTCTTGCAAGAAAGCAATAAACAAAAACTAAATAATAAACAACTGATTCTCATTAGTCAAATTGTAATGCAACCTCCTTATGTATGGCATCCTTTACCTTTTGCCCCATACTTCCTGACATTTGATCCGATGCGCTTAACAAGGTTTTAATAAAAACGTCCTTTGACAGACGTTCACTTTCTATATTAGCTTTTTGTATAAGGTCTATAGTTTGGTCTCTCAGCAGACAGATCATCTGCCACAAACTTCGAGATACGTATATCTGTTGTGTTAAATTATGCTCGAATTCTTTCTGTGCCGTCAAAATCAGTAAATTCTTAATAGCTACCCTATCGAGGTCGCTATGATTCGTGCGCAATAGCATCTGATCAATACTCATCCGCTCACATAATAATAGCAGACGTTCATAGGCTTGAAGGCGGATACCTAGGGTCTCCCCCTTCTTAGAGTTGGCGTGCGCGAGGTAGTCTTTTTGGTATTGGGCGTTGAGAAAAAGTCTCACTAACCAAATAATAATAACGCCAACGGCCATTAGGGCAATTAGAAAAAAAATACCTTCGCTATTCACAGCATTCATAGGTGGCGATACTAAAAACTATGAGGTAAAGGTAAAAGATTTAGGTATAGAACAATCGCGAATATGAACTAACTTTGTGCTCCGAAGGTTAAAAGCATAGAAAAATCATATTTATGACAGATACAATCACTAAAAGTCCGGTGAGCATTACTCCTGCGGCTGTCAAACAATTGATACGAATTTTCGCAGAACAAAAGCTAGATGATAGCCATGGACTTCGCATTGGTGTTAAAGGTGGAGGATGTAGTGGTTTTTCATATGTGCTAGGGTTTGATGTCGCCAAAGAAAAAGACGAAGTATTTGACCTTAATGGATTAAAGGTGTTGATGGAAAAATCGCACGGTATCTATCTACTCGGAATGGAGATCGGATGGCAAGAAGGTCTTGAAAATAGAGGGTTCACCTTTACCAATCCAAACGCAAAGGAAACCTGCGGCTGCGGAACAAGCTTTTCCGCTTAACAGTTTGTAAATCCATTCTTATCTAATTGATTTTCATTCTTGAGTGTTAAACGGCGGTTAATGTTAAAGTCTATTATACTGCTCTCTTTCGCGTTTCGTGAGTTTGCCGATAACAAGGTCATACGAATGATCAATTAATTCTTTGAGCTTACTATCTTTCAAGTCACTCTCCAAATAAACGGTATTCCAGTGCTTCTTATTCATATGATATCCAGGTATCACCGCTTCGTATTTGTCGCGCAATAGGATGGCGAGCTCAGGCTCGCATTTCAAATTGACCGATGGTTCTTCTGTATCGAGTGACGTAAGCGCGAATAATTTGCCTAGTATCCTAAACACTAAGGTCGTCTCTCCAAACGGAAAATCTTCGGTCACCGCCTTTTTTGACAGGCAATAAGTTCTGAGTTCTTCTATATTCATCAGGATCCAATTTAAAAAAAAACAGCGACCTACAGACGCAGATCGCTATTTTATAAAATTAGACGTACTTCACCTTACATATTCTTAATAATTTCTGAAGCAAATTCTGAGCACTTCAACTTGGTGGCTCCCTTCATTAATCGTTCGAAGTCATAGGTGACTCTCTTATTTTTGATAGCCCCTTTCAAGCCTTTTTCGATTAAGAGGCCAGCTTTTTTCCAGCCCATATATTCTAGCATCATTACGCCTGATAAAATAACAGAACTAGGATTGACCATATCCTTTCCAGCATATTTTGGTGCCGTACCGTGCGTAGCTTCGAAGATAGCCATTCCTGATGTATAATTGATATTTGCTCCTGGTGCAATGCCTATGCCCCCGACTATGGCTGCTAGTGCATCAGAAATATAATCACCATTCAAATTGAGTGTAGCAATAACATCATATTCGGCAGGTCTGAGCAAAATTTGCTGCAAGAACGCATCAGCAATAACATCTTTGATAATTATTTGATGTCCCTTGTGGTTAATAACTTGCCATGGGCCACCTTCATAATCAACAGCGCCATAGGATTTTTTAGCTAAGTCATATCCCCACTCTTTAAACTTACCTTCTGTAAATTTCATGATATTCCCCTTATGCACCAAAGTGACAGAGGATCGCTTATTGGCTATGGCATAATCCAAAGCAGCTTTTACGAGTCGCTCTGTGCCCTCTAGTGAAACGGGCTTAATTCCTAGAGAAGCAGTTTTTGGGAATCGTATATTTTTGACCCCCATTTCATTGATGAAAAAATTCTTGACCTTTTCGTTTTCAGGTGTTCCGTGCAAGTATTCAATACCTGCATAGATGTCTTCTGTGTTTTCTCTGAAAATCGTCATATTGACCAATCCAGGTAGCTTGACGGGCGAAGGCACTCCTCTATACCATTTTACTGGCCGCACGCAGGCATACAAATCTAATTTTTGACGTAGAGCCACATTCAGTGATCGGATACCTCCACCTACAGGAGTGGTTAATGGCCCCTTTATGGCTACCAAATGATCTTCTATTATCGTCAAGGTTTCTTCGGGCAGCCAATTTCCTGTCTTGTTAAAAGCCTTTTCGCCCGCTAAAACTTCTGTCCAATGAATTTTTCTTTTGCCGTTGAATGCCTTTTCTACGGCAGCATCAAATACGCGTACCGATGCCGCCCATATATCCGCACCAATACCATCTCCTTCGATAAATGGAATAATAGGATTATCAGGCACTTGAAGCTTGCCGCGGCTCGACATAGATATTTTTTGACCACTCATGTAAGAGATTTTTAAAGGATGATTAATTTAAGGCGCAAATGTACGAAAATGCCCAAATTCTGCGACACCCTTATCACAAAAGGACGTTAAAAAAGGTGAAGCCGTATAATCAACCCCACCTTTCCTATGTAAAACTAGTTGAGATTTTGTATAGCTTATTGTATGATCCGCAATTCTATTCGTCTGTTTTGAGCTCTCCCTTCTTGTGTTTGATTATCACCTATTGGGTCTGCACTACCAAAACCTGAAGCAACAATTCTTGCAGCATCAATGCCATTTTCGATAAGTGCACTACTTATAGATTCTGCTCTCGCCGCCGATAAGGCGATGTTTGCACTCGAGTCACCCGTATTATCTGTATACCCCTCAATGGCAATTTTCACACTAGTGTAAGCTTTTAATATTGCCGCTAATTGTTCTACTTCCATGCGGCTATCCATATCTAAATCTGCTGAGCCAATAGCAAACGTAAGGTTTCGAAAGGTAAATTTATTATCGCTCCTCAAGCCACCTTTGATAAAGGTATTTAACTGATCACCAACGGATCCTGAGACAAATTGAATTCCGTCTAAGCTTGCCTTAGCCGCGGCATCTACAGTAACAAAGGCACTAATTAATGCCTCGCCTCTCAGTTCTATAGCCTTATTTGCCAACGCCTCAGATGTTGTGATTGCCCCAGTTGCCATAGTGGTGGCTGCCCCCGCCGACTTATGAATCGCACCAACTCCGAAACTACATCCTTTTTTGCCGAGCCAACCAATAATCAAAAGCGCCAACAGCACTGGTAATAGCCATTTGATTAAATTGTTGACCCCCCTTTTTCCCAAGTCAAGTTCATTGTTGAGAGAACTTTTTGTCGCTTCTAGTAGATCGCCAAATCCTAGAACATTGATCACTCCATCTGGCAATTCACTTTTAACATTTGCCTTTTGCAGTAGCAATAAATTAGAAAATCCAAAAGCGTCTAGGGCAAGACTCTTTACTTTACGTCCGATAGCGCCTACGATAAAGGGAGTGGCCAACTTAGCTAATGAATCTGCATGACCAGAGTTGAGTCCACTGCGCCTAGAAATTACATCAACCAAGCTAGTGATTTTGACATCGTCACCTAAAATAGTACTTAGCATATCACCACCGCCAGCTATAATGTTCGAAATACCCGAATGGCCGCTCTCAAATATGCCAGATACTTCGTCTAAAATGCCATCGTCCACATTATTTAGCATGCCAAAAACATCGGCAACTCCATCTTCAGACGATACTCTGTTTATAAATGCCCCAAGTATAGAGGGCATAATTCCCTTTAAAGCTGATTCCGTTTGTGTAATTGAGGCGTCCAAGAAACTAGCAGCAGGCTCTAAGAGTTGAGATGTTACGTCTGACTCCAGAACATCAAGCAAATTAATAGACATAGTAGCGTTCGTTTTGATTAAAAGTACCTAAAAAAACTCGTTGCACAAATTTGGACGAAGAGCATTAAATAAGTCACATTAGCAATTAATTTTACCTTTACTCAAAACCTCTTGCCTTGAAAGGTCTGCTCGCGCAAATTGATAAAATTAAATCCAAAGCTCTATCTCCGGAGACCGTGCTTATGCAATATAAGCAGCTCTTTGAAGGGCTCATGGATCATATTGCAGAGGGCGAAAGAGTGCAATTTACCAGCCTCTTTGCTTTAATAGATTTTCTCAATACCAAACACGAACTGAACAATCAGTGCAGGTATATTCTTCACAAGTTTAGGAAACTGAGCTCCGAACAACTATCTGTTACACATTTAGATCTAGCCGAGTGCGCTATTGACATAGTCCTTGAACATATTCTTGATCTACCTCCAACCTTTGGCCAGTCTGTGAACGCAGTATACTATCGACATCGCACACATGGCGACCATGAAATAGCCAAATTCAAATATGAAGAAAAAGTCTATTTGTTGAAAATAGATATGACCAAGAAACTACTTGTATGCCGAACAGTTGACGAGCCCTTCGAGGAACGTATTGTGTCATTTGGGAGAAGCGATAGAAATGAAGATTTTCAATATCTATTTTCTCAACTAGAACAAAAGAACTTGTGTCCGCTTTTTGTACAACTAATTGACATTGAAGTAAGCAAAAATGACCAAATATACTTTCCCGCCATTTTTGTATTTGAGCCAGATTATTTATATGATGTAACAGCAGTATCGGAATGTTTTGGTGCCTTTATCAATCAGCATTTGAGCTACCTAATTAACAAATTTCAGGCGAGAGAAGTCACAAACGCCATCCTAATTGGAAATATAGCCAACTATTTTTTAGATCAATTGATCTATCACCCTAATCTCAGCTTTCAAGAAGTAGTCAAAGGTATATTTAAATTAGATCCACTTAGTTTTGCTCGTATCACCGATGAACAGCTAAGTATAATTATTGAAAAACTTAAGGTGCATTTTCAAAATATCAAAAACGCTATACATACATTATTGACTTCCGTATCGTTCGATTCAAAAACAAGTTATATTGAGCCAAGCTTTTATTCTGCAAAATATGGAATTCAAGGAAGATTGGACTTACTCAGTATGAAAGATCAAAAAGCGAGTATTATAGAACTTAAAAGTGGTAAGCCCTACAAGACTAACACCTACGGGCTCAACAATAGCCACTATCATCAGACCCTACTCTATGACCTACTAATAGAGTCAGCCTATGGGAAACAGATCAAACGACAAAACTTTATCCTATATAGTCAGGTAGGTGACAAAAATTTACGCTATGCTCCGAGTATTCGCTCTGAACAACGAGAAGCCATAAAAATGCGAAATTTAATGTTGATTGCTGACAAGGAAATACAAGCTAAGAGAAGCATTATTAGCCTCATCGATGAATGGAAGAAGTATTATGGGGATAATATTAAAGGCTTCCTATTGACGAATACGAATTATATATTAGAGACCTTTGGCGAGTTAGACGATTTGACTAAAAAATATTGTGAGCGATTATTTCAATTTGTCTATACGGAGTTATCTATTAGTAAAACGGGCACATTACTAAATCAAAATATGGGTCTCTCCTCTCTTTGGAACGTTGATATTGCGGATAAAAAACTAAATTTTAATATCCTCAATCACCTCTCGATAGCCGAAGACAAAAGCATGGAAGACGATGCCCTTGTCAAATTAGAACGATCTGACAAAACAGCTAAACTATCTAATTTTAGGGTGGGTGATATTGGTGTACTATATCCAGAATTGGGCAACGCACAAAGTGTCTTACACCATCAGATATTTAAATGCTCCTTACTAGAAATAGATGATCATACCATTACCATTCGGTTACGGTGCAAGCAACAAAACCCAAATTTGTTTAGTGATTATACGTATTGGCATATTGAGCATGACGTTCTTGAAAATGGGTATAATGCTATGATTTCCAGCATATTTGAATTTGCGTGCGCTCCAAAATCTTATCGAGATTTGATTTTGAGTCGAAAGCCCGCTAAGACTAATGCAACCCAAATTCATGCATGTGGAGCACATCTAACATACGAACAAGCTGCCATTTTTAATGAAGCCATTTCCGCTAAGGATTATTACCTACTTTGGGGGCCACCAGGCACAGGTAAAACAAGCATGATGCTCAAAGAATTTGCAGCGCACTATCGCTACAAGACAAATGAAAGAATCCTATTGCTTGCCTACACTAATCGCGCTGTTGATGAAATATGTGATGCCCTATTGACAATAGAGCCAGTGCCTGATTTTATTAGAATAGGCTCAAGATATAGTACGGCTGCACATATACAGCCCTTCCTTCTTGAAAATAAAATTGAACCAATACAAACTCGTGAAGAACTGAAATCATTACTCATATTGGAGAGAATTTATGTAGCCACCGTAGCTTCCATATTAAATAAGGATAGCTTGTTTAAAATTGTCGATTTTGATATATGCATTGTGGATGAAGCATCACAAATCCTTGAAGCCTCATTGATTGGCCTACTTAGCCGAGTTAAAAAATTTATTCTCATAGGGGATCATAAACAACTACCCTCGGTGGTCCAGCAATCTCCACAAGCAAGTGCCGTTGATGATGATGAACTCGAAAAAAGTGGAATCGTGAATTTCAACAATTCGCTTTTCGAACGACTCTATAAGCAAGCTAAAAACAAATCTTGGCATCATGTTATAGGTCAGCTTAGCTTTCAGGGTCGAATGCATAAAGACCTCATGGCGTATAGCAATCGATTCTGGTACGAAAACAAACTTAAAATTTTAGAAAATGAAGCCCGCCTAAGCTCTGAGAGCATTGTAATTTACGATGCACATCTGAACACTCCGCTTACTCAACAAAGATTTATATATTGTCCTACTGATATTGATGTGAGTCATGAAAGTATCAAGATAAATCAACATGAAGTTGCCCATATTATACGCTTGGTCAAATCAATTATAGTACACGTCAAACAGAAGAGCTTTACATCAAAAACTATTGGAATTATAACCCCATATCGCTCGCAAATTGCGGCTATTCAGGCTGCATTAGATATTGAGAAAATTGCCTATAAAGATATGATTACTGTCGATACCGTGGAGCGATATCAAGGTGGCGCGCGAGATATTATTATTTTATCTTGTACACTCAATTATTTGTTTCAGCTCAAATCACTATGTTCTTTGTCTTCTGATGGATTAGATCGAAAATTGAATGTCGCCTTTACAAGAGCAAGAGAACAGTTTATTCTTGTCGGAAACAAGGATATCTTGTCGCAAAATTATCTTTATAGAGCCTTGATAAATAATTCGTTTGAATTAATACAAAATGACTAGTCAACTCCTACAAAACGCACGAGCACAACTTATTCCCTTGACAACCAAGGAAGATGGTAAAGTTTTGCGAAATATAGCCCGATTACAAATTGGTTTATCCACCTATTCCCCATCTAAATGGCACACGGACGAAGAATTTGACCAATATCTTGACACTGCCATTCGAGAGCGATTACCCTTTATCATTTACGATAACCTATATAAATCGTATGTTGGCTGCACTAGTTTTGCTAATATTTCCCTCAAAGACAAACGCGTAGAAATTGGTTGGACATGGATAAGTAAAGAGGTGCAGAGAACAGGGCTAAATCAAAATATCAAATGGTTAATGCTAAGTTATGCCTTTGAAGAATGTGAAATGATGCGCGTAGAATTCAAAGCAGATGCGCGCAATATGGCTAGCGTAAACGCTATGGAAGGTATTGGTGCTATTTATGAAGGCAAATTGCGTAGTCATGCGATCATGTCCGACGGATTCCGGCGTAATACCGTATACTACAGTATCCTGCGTGATGAATGGCCAATGGTGTCTGATCGACTTCTTGAAAAAATCAACCAATGAAGCAATTCTTTCAGCAATTGTATCATCTCTTTGATCCACGACGACAACTGATATCCCTAGAATATCCTGTAGATGTCAGGCCTCGATATGGACATAATGCGGGCCCTGCTCATGAAAAATTGAAGGAAATAATAGCTCACCATAGTCAACGATATACTACACTTCTACAGCAATCACTCCATTACAAGAATGTATGGGCTCAGTTTTCTACCCGACAAGATCATACAATTCCCGAGCGACCCTTTTGGCTAAACGGATATTTGCCACCGTTGGATGCTATACTCCTCTATACCCTATTAGTAGAGATAAAGCCCAAACGCTATATCGAGATAGGAAGTGGACACAGTACCCGTCTGACGAGATGGGCTATTGATAGGCAAGGTCTCGCCACCCTGTTAGTCAGTATCGACCCCTCACCTAGGGCAGAAATAACCAGTCTAGTGAATGAGCACTACCCCACCGGTATTGAAAACATAGAACTTGAAGTGTTTTCTCAACTCGAAGCCGGGGATATCTTGTTTATCGATAATAGTCACCGTTTGCTACCCAATAGTGATGTCACGCGAATCTTTCTAGAGGTATTACCGATGTTGCCCGTGGGAGTGTATGTACATTTTCACGATATTTACTTACCATTTGACTACCCACCATTCATGTGCGACCGCTACTATTCAGAGCAATATGCCCTAGCTATTCTGCTTATGGCCAACCCCAACCGTTACGAGACTGTTATGCCCAATTACTGGGTCAGCCAAGAACTGTCATTTGCCGCTGCGATGAATGATATCTGGCAAGAAATGCCTGATATGGAAAAACATGGCGGAAGTTACTGGATCAAAATTGCCTCAGCTAGATAAACTGTTTAGTACTTGGGCAGACTAGGATCAATCTCTTCGGCCCAAGCCAAAATGCCTCCTTTCAAATTCAAGAGATTATTGTATCCCAAATTCTTCAGAGCATTTATAGCGGCTGCACTGCGCTTACCACTACGGCACATCACAACAACGTCTTTGTTAGCATCAACTTCTGATGCCCTAGTTACTATGTCACCAAGTGGAATATGATCGCCCCCAATCGAGACAAAATTCAACTCGTTAAATTCTCGTACATCCACGAGTTGAAAATCTTTCGACGTTTGACGCCATTCGTTAAGTTGTTGTACCGTTATTTCTTTCATCGAGGAGTTTAAACTGTTATGTAAACTAACACCACAAAATTCGTCATAGTTTATCAAAGAAGTAATATTTGTCTCCGGGTTCTTTTTCAATCTTAACACTTTGGTTGTTCCACTGCGGCCATCATAGATCAAGAGTTTGGTTGAGAGATGTGGAGCAATGCCTGTAATCAACTTAATCGTTTCTAGCGCTTGCATCGATCCGATAATTCCTGGAATTACACCCAAAACGCCTCCACTCGCACAATCTGGTACCACCTCTGGTGCAGGTGGCAATGGATACAGATCGCGATAATTGATACTTTCAGGTGCTGGGGGAAAATTAAACACTGCCACTTGACCTTCATATTGATATACTGATGCATAGATTAAAGGGCGACGTTCTAGCACACATGCATCATTAATAAGGTACCGCGCGGCAAAGTTATCGGTGCAGTCGACCACAACATCAGCCTTTCGCACCAAGGCGATCGTGTTAACATTGGTCAAAAAATGGCAAAGCGCTGTCACGCGGACGTGCGGATTCAACTTCTGAATATAGTACATCGCTTGCTCAGCTTTTGGTTTACCGACGTCATTGACTCTATAGATCACTTGACGTTGCAAATTGCTAATATCTACTTTATCGCCATCGACAATAGTTAGTTCGCCGATCCCTGCAGCAGCCAAATATTGAAGAACCGGTACCCCAAGACCACCAGCACCGATGATAAGTACATGCGCTTGTTTAAGTAATAGTTGATGGCGTTCGTCAAACCCAGGCAGATTGAGATGTCTGCTATATCTCATCAGTTCTAAGGGATCAAGTATATCCATAGGCCTCAAAGATAGGAATCGCGAGAGTCATATGTGACATCATTTTTACAAACAGCTCAATATGGCTATATTGTGGATCATTAATTTAGATATCTTAAGTCACTACATGTTATGAAAGAGTTCACCGTATACCATCTAGAAGAGATTAGCTCACAAGAAATAATGCCCGGCTTCATTGGCAAATTTGTCGAGGGACAACAAATGAATATTGCCTATTGGGAGATAGAAGAAGGCGCCGCTGTGCCGATGCACCAACATGTAAATGAGCAATGCTCACATCTTATTGAAGGTAGATTTGAGTTCATTATTAATGGAGAGACCCGAATATTTGAGCCTGGCGAGATCGTGATGATAGGCTCAAATGTACCTCATGGTGGTCGTGCTTTGACAAAATGCCGTATGGTTGATACCTGGACGCCCGTACGCAGATATTAACATATTACAATTTTATGTTATATATAAATAACACATATTCAATAATTAATATGTTATTTAATTTCGTAATATGAAATACCTTTCTTTATCTTCGTGCTTCAATTTATTCACAAATGGCAAACAAAGTCAAGAAGAAGGGTTCGGAGGGGAAGAAAGCTTCTACGAAAGGTCGCACGCAAAAAATTATCGGCATACTCTGTATTTTTATCAGCATATATCTGCTTATCGCTTTTGTATCATATACCTTCACTTGGCGTGAAGATCAGGATCAGGTATTACAACTTTCCTTTAGTATTTTATTAGATAGCGATGTAGAAGTGGCCAATTGGTTAGGTCGATTTGGTGCCGTTGTCGCGAATTTCTTTTTCTTTTGGGGGTTTGGTGTTAGTGCCTTTTTGTTCTTGCCAATCATCTTTCATTTTGGACTACGATTAATTCGCGAACAGTCCCTGCTCGATATTTGGCCTTTGGCTCAGCAAAATTTTCTTTATGGAGCAGGTCTATCGGTCGTACTTGCCGCCATATTTCAAACTACACACTTTCCTTGGGGCGGCGCGTTTGGCAGCAATGTATGCTTTTGGATTATTAATTTTTTAGGCCAAATAGGTCTCTTCTTATTATTGATCTTTGGCGTGATTAGTTGGTTCATTTGGAAATACAATCCTTCATTAGAGTTTTTAGAATTAGCCACCCCCAATGGCAACTTAAGCATTCCTGGATTCCTTCGCTTTAGAATAAATGATTCATCCGAAGGTACCCAAAAGAAAAATACAAAAAACACGAGTCATCAAGAACCAGCACAATACGAACCCCATCTTGATGATCAAGAGTTAAACAAAATACTAAAGCCTTCAACTAATAAGGAGGAGCTTGATGGCGAGTTGGTCTTAGATTTGCCGGAAACCATGATTGGTGAGCCCTCAGCGCGAAAGGCTATGCCGTTTGAGACGTTAAGCGAACCTATTTATACAGATTCTGAAAGTATGCCCGACCTTACCATCGCCACTTCTGAAAATAGAAATGAGTATGATGGACAACTAACCATAGAGGAGGAGAACGAAGAGCACAGCGATCCTTTCGATCCAACCTTAGAACTTAGCAGGTATGTTTACCCTCCTATAGAATTACTCAACGAATACAGCGAGGAAAAAGTGGAAATCGACCGAGCGGAGTTAGAAGCAAATAAGGATCAGATTATTAGAACTTTGCTCAATTATAAAATTGAAATCACAAAGATTAGAGCCACTATTGGCCCGACAGTCACCCTGTATGAAATTGTCCCCGCACCTGGAGTAAAAATAAGCAAGATCAAAAATCTAGAAGATGATATTGCCCTTAGTTTATCGGCTCTAGGTATTAGAATAATTGCTCCTATTCCTGGCAAAGGAACGATCGGTATTGAAGTACCAAACAAGAAAAAGCAAATCGTTTCTTTTAGAGAAGTGATTAGCTCAGAGAAGTTCAAAAATGCTAAAATGGAGCTTCCTATAGCCTTAGGCAAGACAATCTCTAATGAAGTTTTCGTTGCCGATTTAGCTAAAATGCCTCACTTGCTTATTGCTGGTGCTACAGGTCAAGGAAAATCTGTCGGTATCAATACGGTGATCATGTCACTGCTATACAAGAAGCACCCATCTCAAGTGAAACTAGTGATGATCGACCCTAAAAAGGTAGAATTATTCCCATACAGCTCCATTAACAAGCACTTTTTGGCCTATTTACCCAATGAAGAAGAGCCCATTGTTACTGAAACGAGCAAGGTTGTATATACTCTTAATTCGCTTTGTATAGAAATGGACGACCGTTATGACCTACTTAAGAAAGCTAGAGCTCGCAACATTACAGAATATAATGAGAAGTTTATTGCTCGAAAGCTTAATCCACTTAATGGTCATAAGTTTTTACCCTATATCGTTTTAGTGATTGATGAGTTTGCTGACTTGATTATGACGGCAGGAAAAGAAGTAGAACTTCCGATTGCGCGTATTGCTCAGTTAGCTAGAGCGATTGGTATTCATTTAATTATTGCAACTCAGCGACCTTCGGTAAATATTATTACAGGTGTAATAAAAGCCAATTTCCCTGCACGCCTTGCCTTTAAAGTAACCTCAAAAATTGACTCAAGAACAATCCTCGATGCTGGAGGTGCAGATCAATTAATCGGACGCGGAGATATGTTGCTGTCTGTCGGAGGCAATGTTGTGCGTATGCAATGCGCCTTTGTCGATACACCAGAAGTAGAAGATGTCATTAAACATATAAGTGAGCAGCAAGGATTCCCAGAACCCTTTTTCTTACCAGAATATGTAGGCGACGATATGAACACAGAAGCTAAACAAATCAGTCTTTCAGATTTGGACGACCAATTTTGGGATGCGGCAATGACCGTTGTCTCTAATCAACATGGTAGTACTTCAATGCTTCAGCGCAAAATGCAGTTGGGCTATAATCGCGCTGGCCGAATAATGGATCAGATGGAGGCTCTTGGCATAGTTGGTGAAGCTCAAGGAAGCAAGCCAAGAGAAGTCCTCTTCTTTTCTGAAACTGAACTGATAGCCCTCAAAGAGCGCCTTATGAATGGGAGCAAAAACTGATAAAGATTTTTATATTTCAGACCTAGAACCCTAATAGAACGAAAACCCTCTTGTCTTACCGAGAGGGTTTTCACAATTTTAGTCAAGGCTCTTATTTTTTCTCAGGTAAAAAACTTCGCCAATCACGACCATCGAGCAACCAATGTATAGTAAAACGCGCAACATTAGCACCACTATGCGTGCCATTTTCTATTGTCTCATACATAAGATACACATAACCATCCGAAGCTGTGTGAGCGCGTCCAACGGCTAAAGAAGAATAAGCAAAGCCTCCTTCATCAATTAATTTGCTTACTGGCCAAGTTTGTCCGCCATCGAAACTTATCCAAACAGTACCCATTTCGCGCTGCCACCTATGCCCAGGTGAATTAATATTGCTGAATAGCAAAATATCATGTCCTTTAATAGGCAAACGCGCTAGTCCACCCATAAGACCGTAGTCATGTCCTTGCGGACCATCGGGCAATACATCGCTAACTCGCAGCTGTTCCCAAGTATTGCCACCGTCATAGCTCCATGCCTCATGACGCATTCTACAGTTTAATCCGTCCGTAGATCGA
>CAZTSI010000002.1:148389-159250 GCA_964616755.1 uncultured Saprospiraceae bacterium
GATGGCGACGCGAATTGTAATACAATGTGCCATCCGCGAGCTCTTCAATCGCACCCTCACCTGTACCATTGGCAGGAAAAGCTTTGCTCGTCTGCCATGTTTTTCCTCTATCATCACTAAATATCGCATTAGTATAGTGCTGACCCCAATACTTTTCATCGTTTCCCTCCCCATAAAAACGCGAAGGTCTTATCAATCGACCAGCGTATGCCCCATTCTGCAATGTAATACCCCGCTCATTCATGTGCATAGCAGGCATATGACCTTGTTCATCCGGCGCAATTGTGATCTTCTCTCCAACCCAACTACGACCAACATCCTTACTTCTATATACAACCAAAGATGTAGCAGGATAACCATCTTCAATAAAGAATAATATATCCCCCGTCATCTCATCTACGATTGTCCCGCCCCCATGAAACCCAGAATCTACGATTGTCATCGGCGACTCCCATGTATTACCGCCATCTAAGCTTCGTCTCACGCGCATATGCTTACTCCCCCATGTACACAAAATGGTGCCATCCTTAGCGACAACAATATTAGGGAATCGCTCGTCTTCAAAGACGCGTTGAATAATATTGTCATCTTGACGGTCAATGTACCAATCTTGGCTCTCCAATTCGCTAACCACAAGGATGGCTAAGCACATAGATATCAATCCCATTTTTATCCTGTTTGTCATTCTCGGTATATTCATTCTATGCCAAATATACCCTATCTCGATTACGCCCATGATTTTTTATATATTCAAAAAAAAAAAGAATCAGGCTTATGGAAAGTAATGTCAGTTAGGATCATAGAGGTAGGTAAACAAAAAATATTACTCATTAATCATCGAAAATTATGAAAAATCTAGTTTTTATTTCCTTCCTTTTATTGGTTGCAAGTTGTTCTGACCCTTGTGCAGATGTTCTTTGTGTTAACGGAGAATGTGTTGATGGTACATGCAACTGCGCCGAGGGGTGGCAAGGTGCCGATTGCAGCGAGCGCATTTATACATTTGAAGGCAGTTGGGAATCTACCAAACTAAGCTTCACCCAATGCGCCAACGTAAGCACCCTTGATGCTGTCAACGGAGAAATGTGTGCCCCGGCGACTGGCAACAGAACATGTCTGAGATACCTGCTGACCATTGGGGCGGGTGGCTCGATGAGTGCAAACTATATTGCTATAAGGTATACAGGCCCAACGCGCACGGGCAGCCCAAATATTGTAGCAGGTAGCTATACCAAGGATGGAAATAAAATAATCTTTTGTCCTTCTAGTGGAGGTACTTGTGAGCCGATTACCATTAATGAGGCGCAAGATAGGCTCACTTGGGAACAATCAGACAAGGTGAATGGCTGCACACTCCTCATCGAATTGGTGAAATCGTAGGAGTTATAATTTTCATAGATAATTTTTTCATACGCCAAGGCCTCTGAGCAGGGCTCAGAGGCCTTTTTTTACTCCTTGTTCCACTCTATTCAACTCCATAGAACCATTGGCACAAATGCACACAATACCCTACACTAGCTTTGCTGAGATTATGATAAACTCCCTATCTACGACACAATAGGGGATCTTTTATTGAAGAAGATCTTACTCGTTACGAATAGAAGAAAGCCATAAAATTTTATAGTTTATGATTAGAAGTTGAGATGGTAGCAAAATATTCGTGACTTTTGTCAATCCTTTGGCGGTCTAGCACGTTAGAAGACCACATAATCAAATATTGAGGCACTTACAATACATCAATCGGTTTCTTTGGCAGTACAAATGGCGACTTGCATTAGGCACTTTGTTTGTCATCCTTCAAAACTACTTTCGAATGCTGGTGCCTCCCCAGTTCAGAAAAGCATTGGATCTTGTAGCTTCTTGTCTTAAGGAATATCAAGCCGAGACTGATCCTCTTGAAAGAGCTGTGTTAGTCAACTACATCAAACTCAGCCTCCTCGATTTTTCCCTTTGGGTGCTGTTATTTGCTCTGATGATGGGTATTTTCATGTATGCCATGCGCCAGACCATTATCGTCGTTTCGAGATTGATCGAATATGATTTGCGCAAGGTGATTTATGATCATTATCAGCGATTAGATGTTAGTTTTTATAGTGTTCAAAGCACTGGCGATCTAATGTCTAGAATCACTGAAGATGTGTCTAAAGTACGCATGTACTTAGGCCCGGGTTTACTTTATGTATTAAATCTAGTTACCTTAATGGTCATCGCCACGGGGTATATGTATAGTGTCAACAAAACGCTAACCCTTTATGCCCTTGCTCCACTGCCCGTATTATCTATTTCGATTTATTATGTGAGTAGTATCATTAACCGTCGCAGCGAAGCAATTCAAAAACAATTAGCACGGTTGACGACTATCTCTCAAGAAGTCTTCTCGGGGATTAGAGTCGTTAAATCATACGGACGCACTAAACAATTTAGTAAGCATTTTCATGAAAATACCGGAGGTTATTTGGGAGACAGTCTATCCTTGGTCAAGGTAAACTCTATGTTTCATCCCTTGATGCTTTTGCTTGTATCGTTTAGCATCCTTTTAGTGGTTATCATCGGTGGACAAGAAGTAGTACAAGGAAACATTACGCATGGAAATATTGCTGAGTTCATCATTTATGTCAACATGTTGACTTGGCCTTTTGCTGCCTTAGGATGGATTGTTTCGATCATCCAAGAGGCCGAAGCCTCTCAAAAAAGAATCAACGAATTTTTGTTTATAACGCCCAAAATAATTGCTGAAGGACCAGAAGATATTGAAATAGATGGTGAAATAGAATTCAAAGATGTTAATTATATATACGAAGGGACTGGAGATCAAGCGTTGAAGAGTGTCAGCTTTACTGTAAAAAAAGGTGAAAAACTAGGGATAATCGGCAAAACAGCTAGTGGCAAGACAACGATTGCAAATCTTCTCTTGCGTCTCTATGATCCCACCTCAGGAGCCGTATATCTGGATGGCAAAAATCTTAAAACCATTAATATCTACGGCTTAAGGCAAAAAATAGGCTACGTCCCTCAAGATGCATTCTTGTTCAGCACAAATATCTACAATAATGTGGCCTTTGGTGTAGACAAAGTGGATCATACTGCCATAGAGCAAATGTCTAAACATGCGGCGGTGTACGAAGACATTATGGATTTTCAAAAAGGATTTGATACATTAGTGGGTGAACGTGGGGTAACCTTGAGTGGAGGCCAGAAACAGCGCGTTGCCATAGCGCGCGCACTCATCAAACATCCTGACATTATTATTTTGGATGACTGTCTATCTGCCGTTGATACCACTACCGAGCAAACCATTTTGGGCTATCTAAAAGATGCCTTAGCAGCAAAGACCGCCATTATTATCACACATAGAATTTATAAGCATCTAAATTTCGACAAAATAATAGTACTTGACAATGGACAGATTGTCGAACAAGGCACCCCTGAGACCTTAGTTGAACTAAAGGGGTATTATTACGAAATGCTCCTAAGACAGCAGCTAGAAGAAATCGAGGATTAATAATTATTGTGCTTAACATTACGAAATATCATAATAATGTTATATTTAGCTCGAATCAACACTAATATCGCGTGGAGAAAGATTTTGATAAAGGGCAAGAAATCGTTTTTTCAAAAAAAATTAAGGCTGGCAAACGCAGAACTTATTTTTTTGATGTGCGACGAACCAAAGGGGAAGATTTTTACTTGACCCTCTCAGAAGTAACTAAAAGATTTAACGCTGACGGAGTGACAAGGCATAAGATTTTTCTCTACAAAGAAGATTTTAATCGCTTCATAGAGGGTCTAAACGAAGCTATTGATCATGTCAAGTCGGATTTGTTGCCTGACTACGATTATGAACAGTTTGATCGAAAGCATGAGGAATGGAATACAGAAAATCAGCAAAACGAATCTTCAGAAGAGACTCAGTCCCTACCGAGCAAAGAAAAGGAAAAGGAAATCACTGATATCGACGAAGATTTGAACTGGTAGTTGTTTTACTATGGGCTAGCGGCAGGTTCATTATCGAGCATTTTGATATGCTAACAACTATCCGTCTGCTTCTTTAGTAATCATCGTCATCTCTGAACGTCAACTATTGTATACATCGGTTGGCCGTTATATCATAAAAATTTTCCTGTAGCAACAAAGCTGCTGCATGCGAGCCCATCGGGCGAACTATTTTTTTTAGTAGCCAGAAATTTAAATTGGCTAGAAACACTACCCCCCCTGTCTATTTTTAGTCCTTAAATTGGTTCAAGATATTTCCAAAAGTTGCGCGTTGTTGCTTAGTCAAATTAGGCACATAGGCAAGCCACCAAACCTAAATCAGAAAACCAGCACTTAGTGGTATTTTAGTCGGCTACGTCTCTTGCCTCCGATCACGAAGAAAACGAATGGACAATTTTGTATTGTTCATTTTTATTAAATTAGTTTGCTATGATTTTTAGGTTCTTAACCAAAGAGATGGTACATCGACTTGGATTGAGTGAAAACTCGGGAAGGCCTTCACCAACCAATACGCCCCACCCTACTTTTTGCTCATTGTAATTTTCATCATCCTATCCTCCACTTCATAGACCAAGTCGGTGTATGCCTTGTCACGTTTAGTCTCGCGGTCGCGCTGCATTGGTAAGGTAATCGGGATGTGATCTACGATTTTAGAGGGATTGTGCCCGAGGATATAAATGTCATCCCCCAGAAAGACAGACTCAGCAATATCATGGGTAACAAAAACTATGGTCGGATGAAACTGTAGCCAGATTTTCACCAATAATTCTTGCATACTTAGCCTTGTGCGAATGTCCAATGCGCCAAAAGGCTCATCCATTAGCAATATTCTAGGATTTGAAATGATGCTTCTTGCGATAGCCACTCGTTGTAGTTGTCCTCCACTTAGCGCTGGGTATTGCGCATACTTATGCTCATGACCTTCAAGGCCGACCAATTGTATGAGCTCCATGGCTTGCTCATTTCGTTCTTTGACAGACACCCCTTTGTAGCGCAACGACAGCGTGATATTATCAAGAACTGTCATCCAAGGCAGCGAAGAATACTGTTGAAAGACCATTGACACTCTCCCAGCTTCTGCGAGGGGTTTCTGGTCAATCAAAACGCTTCCAACGGAGGGCTCTTGAAGTCCTGCAATATAGCGCAGCAAGGTAGATTTCCCGCTACCTGACATTCCTAGTATAACGACAAATTGGCCTTGATCGGGCTTGTCTTCGACCAAAAAATCTAGATCTTTAATAATCCAAGACTTGCCATCGTCGTAGCTCTGACCTACCCCACGCATATCTATGATGTTTGCAAAGTCTTCTCTATCTTCGAATGTAATCATGACAACTGAGGATTACCACGGTTAAACCAACGCCCCCAAAGGCTTCTTTTCTCATATAGCGCAAATACCAGGGTCATAAAAAAGATCAAATGTGCCACCCATACCGTATCTAAAAACAGGCTACTCAATACTCGTAATCGCCCAAAGATAGAAACAAATTCATCTAAGAATAGTAAGCCGTAGACTAGCATGACTGACCAAAATATGGCGGTCATAGTAAAGCCTTTGATAGTCTTCCATAGAGACTTTTGAGCTACAGCATCACCTCTGCGATCATTTTGATATTTAAAGGCAAAAAACTTTTTATCCAATTGTCCAAATATCTTGTCTTGAATAATCCCGACGACCATGATCAATATCAACAAGAAAAAAACTTTGTCTACCCTACCTCGTCGCAAACCGACCTGCCATGTCAAAGCTCCAATACCCGCGCCACCACCAATAGATTCGGCAATGACGATATAGGTCCAAGAAATGGCTGTTAATATTCTGATGTCTGAAAAAAGCCGTGCAATTACCGATGGGAAGTAAACCGTCTTGATCATTTGCCATTTTGAGGCACCCAAGGTATAGACAGTGCGGAGATAGATATCTTCGACCTCATCAATTCGTTGGACAGTGACAGGAAGCAAATAAATGATTATTCCAAAGGCTAAAAAATGTACCTTCATATCCGTGCCGATACCAAACCAAGCAATAAACAATCCTACGGCTGCTGGCAATACTAAAAATCGAGTACTATCCACAGGGCGCTGAAAAGCCGCCCGAACTTGCGGAATCAAGCCGAGCAAAAAACCCAATGGCAATGCGACTAGTATCGCCTCGATATATCCAGAAAGATTCAAACCCAATGAATAAAAGAAGTTTGAAAAAAGATTATTCTCTCGGATCATTTCGCCCCCTGCTGCCAGCACAGAGTATGGTGAAGGCAAAATTCCTTTCTGTAAAATGGGATTTTCTCCTAGAGTAACTAAGATCCAAACGACTAAAATCGCCAGTAGGCCTAAAATCTCATATAACCATCTACCCTTGGGATCAACTGTCCGGTTTAACTGATAGAGTGCCATAGTTCGATATTGTTATTCTGAAAGAGGTAGTAATTGAAAATCAGTACGTCTATTCTTGGCTCGGCAATCTTCTGTGCCATTGGACTCACAACCTGGCACAGGCTTATCTGGTCCGTTACCGACGATGACAAATCGATTCGCGTCAATTTTATACTCTTTGCGTAGATAATCTATGACGGCTTGCGCCCTTTGACGTGATAACTGCATATTTAATTCGCGAGACCCTACACTGTCCGTATTCCCTTCGACACGAATTCTATTTTTAGCGTAGACTTTAGCAATATCGGAAAACTGTAAGTCTATAATCGTCTTTGCATTAGGCGTTAAGGCAGAACTACCCGAAGCAAAGTTGATCGTTAACGGTTTAGTAGAAATCGCTGGGGCAGCCTTTTCAATTTCAGTAGGCGCTGTAAATGTAGCCGATTGTTCAGCATCATACCCTGGCCCTGTTAATTTGGTACGAAAAACTGGCTTACTATTGATCATTCCTCTAAAATTGGGCACTGTCGTAGGTATAATCCCCTGAGTCACTAGAAGATTGGCCGTGTTTTGATGGAGCTGAGAGCCGGTCATTCCCGTGAATTGAGTATTAAGGCCAAAGTAATTGATATTATCTCCGTGGGTACATAGATAGGCATCGAACATCATGCCCATAGCGTCTTCTGTTGGCAGGTCGAATGTTTCTCCCAAAATCTTAGCGGCTTCAGCTTGACTATTTTCGTTCGAACTAATCTCTGCAACTGCCTTTACCCAGCCTTCATAAAAGGCTGAGTATTTTTCAATGTTGCGTTCAATATCGTCGCGTTTAGCATAAAAAATACCCGCCAAAGCGTATGCTGCATCTCGCGTGGACTGCAAGATCGAAGATCCCTTGACTACCTCCAATGACTCAAAATGTGAAGGGCTCCACACAACAGCTGCATCAACAGAACCGGAATTAAAGATCGTTGCCGCTGTTGGGTTATCAGGTGATTCTACGATTTGAATATCTTTCAATCGAAGACCCGCCGTATTTAGAGCCATCGCTAAGAAGGTCATTGATGGAGTATTTGGTGTGACCGCTACTTTTTTTCCTTTAAGATCATTCATCGAACTGACGCTTCTTCGGCCAATGATTACGTCCCCGCCTCTAGACCAGTCCGTTTGTAAAAATATTTCTGGATTGTAATCTTTAATGCCGTCATACTCCAGTAATACCCCATCAGCGGTATTCGTCATAACATTAATTTCGTCCACCTTCCATGCCTGACGTGAACTTGGAAAATCATCGATAATGATGAATTCTACTTTAAGTCCATGATCTCTAAAAAAACGGCTTTTGTTAGTATGCTTTAGGCCGCCATTATAATAAAGACCTGGAGCGAATCCACCCCAAGGCAAAATTTGCACCTTTAAAACATCATCTGCTTTCTCCGCTGGCACTTTATTGGTTGCTTTAGAATCTGAAGAAATGCTATTGTCAGAAACTTGCTCAGCCTTGCTTTGTTCTTTTAGGTTTTGGCCAAATTCTGTTTGATTCAATAGATAATATCCAGCAGCTACTATGCCGCCAACAATTAAGAAAGTCAATAGTAGTTTAGAAAATAGTGTGAGTCGTCGTGTTGCCATTTGCTTTGATAAGTTTATAGTTCAAATAAGTTGTCATATTGATTTACCCGTTCTCGTGCTATCACGGGCTGGTTGATATCTAGAGTTGCTTCGTCTAGGCTATTTTCTTCAAGTAATAGTCTGTCCTTTTCGTCCATTAGGAGCAAGGAACCTTCTTTTTCCCACTGCTCTAGCATTTTTAGGCCAGCTTCTTCAAAAATTCCGTTTTTCAAATCTATGCTGTTCATGAAACTTTCTGACATTTCCATGAATCGTTCCATTTCGCCAACTTTTGCGCTCACGTCTTCGGTGACTTGCTCCAGCGCCATCTCGAACATGGCCTTCTTGTCTTTGTCACCTCTGATGACTGACATGGCGGATGCCATAGCACTATGGCTTGCCTTAATGGCCTTCATTTCTTGTTCTTTGAGTTCTACTTGATCGGCCACATCTTCTTTGAGAATGGAGGAATTCTCATACATTTTTTTGAGCACACGATAGAGCAACTCCATCTTTCGGTGGAGGTCTTCGTACTTCATGTTAGACTCCTTCAGTCGACCAGCCTTTCGAGATTTTAATATCATGACTGACTTATCGCTAGTATCCCTAGCAACGCTCGCCTCAGTGAGATTCGCACTAATCTCTTTTTGATTGTTAAGAATTAACTCCTTTAGTTTATGCATTTGACCTCTGAGTTGAATAATTTGCTTATTCATTTTTTTGAGGTTACCCGTCATATCGTCGACATAATTTTTGAGAATTGCGATAGGATCTATCTGCACAAACAATCCTGTAATCCAACGCATTGTGCTCTTGTACATGTAGCTGAATAATGTGCGAGCCTTGCTATCTAAGGTCATATAAATGAGTAAACCGAGAACAGCAATCGTCACAGCCAAGCCCAAAGTAGTTGTCGCAAAACTGACAATGGCTCCTATGCCAGAGGCTACCAAAAAAACAACTCCAGCTATGGCGGCTAACAAAAAAATAGCCCCCGTTACACCTTCTGGCTTTTGCCAAAAACCTTTGGGTTTAAAATCATCATTCATTCTCCGATAAATTCAACATCATAAAATAATATCATCGCTGTGATTATAGCTCTTGGATGAATTCATCCATCTATAATAAGTCAGCAAGATACGAACAAAAAAAGTTCTTTAAAGATCAGAAAGCCTAATCTATTATTAGCTCAAAAACGTTTTGATCTTATCTAAATCGCCCTTCACCTGTCCAGAAACCAGCTCGTATGAGGCATAAAAGCTATTCTTCGTAGATGCTACTTTTGATAAGGCTGCCTCTATCTCTGACTCAATGCCCGCCAACTCCCTTTCTGATGAGGCGATCTGTTTTTCAATGTCTTGTATTTGTTTTCTTGACTGCTCAATAAACTCTTCTAGTTGTTTGGTGCGTATTTCGCGCTGGTTTATTTGGGTACTTCGTTGATTTTGAAGGGCTTGTTGAAATTTTTCTTCCTCGCTTTTCAATACCTCCAAGTAATGACCAATGCTTTCTTCTAATTTTTTCTTTGTCAAACCCATGGTACTTGCCATCGCAAAAGCACTTTTGTAGCGTTTTGCATCATCGGGCTCAATTTTAGTTAATGATTGAAGCGATTGTTTATATTCTAAATAATCAAACCCCTCTACATTCGCCGCTTCTATGGCCTTGAGCAGTAGATCAACAAATTTTTGCTCAGGCTTTGATCCTCCAGTTGAATCAGTATAGGTCTTTGGAGGCTCCGTAATATTGCTAGGCGTCGGTGGACTACTTGGCGCCGATGAAGATGCCACTTGCTCCTCCATATCCTTTGCAGACGAAGATGCTGCACCGCCCTCTTCAATGACAAATATAGATTTCAACTTATTAAATAAACTCATGATCTCGATTGCAAATTTTATGTTGAATAAATACGTAAACCACTTTCAAAATGCTAAGCCTTCAGATACATTTAAAGCTAGATAGATCTCTATCAAGCTAAAATAACCATCGATCAAGCAATTATCAGCCGACATCACAAATATATCAGACATTGAGTTATATCTCCCTTCAAAGCGTGCCTTGATCTCAAAATATTATATCAGGCATTATACACCAAGATTGGTTCAAACTCTATAACTAGTGGAACCTATCTTCTCATTTGTCTGGACGGATGTATCAATTGACTCACCTAATCTAAAGACCTCTATGTATATATCACCACTTATATTTCGAGTAAGGTTTAGTCTAATGCCCAAATCATATCACCCCTTGAAACAAAATACGAGCTGCTAAAAAAATTATTACCAGAAGAATAAGAAATGATGGAGCACAAAAAAGTTCAAAATCTTCGACTTACCCAAATCCTATCGACCAATGAACGATAAATAAGGACAAGGCATAAATAATATGCTTATTAGCGCAAGTCAGCGGTAATCTTTACTTTCACATTCGAAAGTTTTAGGATTTTTGTACTTTCCAATGACATAAAAATGAAATTGCTCTTTCATCGCATAAGCTATCTTCAATATCCATTAATGATCACAGGGCTTTTTTTTGCCCTTCGACCTCACATCATTGGGTATGAGCATCTTTGGTCATCAATAAATTCAGCGCTTATTTTTTTGGGTTTAGGGGTTAGTTTCTCTACTCTTCAAGATACCACTAAGACTCAAAATGATATATCAAAACGTATATGGCAAGATCCCAAAAAAGGCTCTTTTGTGATTATTATTATCGGTTTTACGACAGCTTTCGTTATCTTATTCGGACTTATGGCCTATTTCTTTATTGACATTAAAGAAATAAACGAGTTTGCTTTGGGACTAATCGTATTCGGTATCGGTATGATAAGTCTGCTAAAAGCGTCCAAGGAAATGTTTGAAAATCATCGTTCTGATCGTAAATC
>CAZTSI010000003.1:0-108448 GCA_964616755.1 uncultured Saprospiraceae bacterium
AAATATTATCCCATAATATCCCCCCAAAAGTTGCATTTGTGACTTGAATCTAAGTTTGAATGAGTTGGGGTTATTGTAAAAAAAATGAAATTACGACCATGATTCAAATTTAGAATTTGGAGTGATTTTCAGAATTTGAAATGAACTATTTTATGAGCAGATGATAGACATTGCTTATACTCTTGGTAGTTCCGATCAAGAGATGATATCCTTCTTTTGGTCTAACAGATCAGGTAAAAATTCTAGCATATGATGAAGTAAAAAGTTTACATAAATATATTCCAAAAATATTTATAGGCAAAAAGAAGATTATATAGACCAAGCCACAAAGCCAACTGCAAGGGACAAAATTTGTTAATTAAGATGTCTCCATCAACGATTGCACAAAAGGGCAGGGCATACAATGGGGTAACGGCTTTATGCTATAAAGTTCACGGCACGTTTATCATGCCACTTGGGCTATTATTCTCTAGTTTACCTTTATCAGACATTCGATGTTCTTACAGTACCGAAAACTATGTTCTTCTCTGGCGCAGATATTTTAAGTTTGCAAAGAAATTGGATTAGATGTGTTCTTTGATATTCCTTCCTCACTTAGTTCCGGTTAAAATCGTTCGTTTGGCCATGCCATAAAACAAATCTTACCTACTTACGAATTAACAAGCCGTTTTCAGAAGTAAGTTCATGTTTATTTTAGTGCGTGTTGATGAAGGCATAGCACTTCCCTAGCCAATGAAATCCATGTGCGTAAGTCAATTTTTTCTATTGGAAAGAACTGAGTCAAACTCATGTAGGCCTTTCGTCAAGTATCGAAAATTAACGAAGCTAAAACTTTCCATAAATTGTCACTGAATCATTGCTGAAAACATAAGGCATTCAAATTGCGGCCACAAAACAATGTGTAAGCTTCCTACCACTTCGAAGGACAACATGACAAAACAGGTGCTGTTCAAACACATAATGCTTGGCGTTATAAAAAAAGGGGTGGCATTGGCCTCCCCTTATACTTAGAGTAACACAAGTTGTGATGTTAGTCCTCAAATAGAGCAAAATCTATAGATTTAATCTTACCCTTGTAGATTTCCCAGTCTTCGGCGAAATATTTATCAACCTTCGCTTTCACTTCGTTATATTTAGCTTTGGCTTTGTCTAGTGCGATCATTGCGTTGCTGCCAGGTTTCCCATAGGAAGATTGCAAATATCGTCTGGCCCCAAAAATATAAGACGTCAATATTTCCGGATTGCGTTGTATACCTTTTTGATTGTCTTTATTAAAGAAAAGTTCGTGAAGCTCAGCAAGCTTTTTATCCTCTTCTTTATTCAATTTAGCGATTTCCTTCTGTGTGGTATCTTGAAGTGTCTCCGTTAATTTTTCGATTAGAGCTAGCGATTTTTTAGCCTTTTTTATTTTTTCATACGTTTCTGTGCTGGCAGCCATTAATAGTTCTTGCTCGCTCATGGCACTTTTTAGATCGGCTATATCCTCAGAGCTCATCTTCAATCTTGGATCCATCTTTATTTCAACCATGATAGAATCAGATTGGTCACCATAATTGACAATCGTTTTATAGATACCTGGTAGTGCATTATCTCCTCTTGGCGGGTCAGCGTCTTTTTCTCTTGGTCTAGGCGATGGGCTTTCTGTTCCATTCGTCTCGAGTCCCCATGACATTCTTACCAATCCCTTCTTATCCACTTTACGGCTAAATTGGCGTATCGTATCACCTCTTTCATTAAGTATCGTAAACTTCACTTTGTCTGTATTTTCTTTCTTTCCCCCTGTCGTAGGTTTTTTATCTTTATCTTTGTCATTGTCGTCAGTTGCCGCTTTGTTGTCTTTGTCCTTACCTTTGTTCTTTTCTTTGTCTTTATCCTTTTCCTGGGTTGCAACTTTTTTATCCTTTTCCATTTTCGCAAGAGTCTCTGGTTTTATCCAAATCGAATAATAGGCATCGGTGGATTTATCGTCACCTACAAACTCTGCTTGCGCAATAAAGCGAATACCCTGGTACGAACGATATTCACTCAGGTAGGCAGGGGTAACGGATACAACATCAAAATCTTTGGTGGTATAATTTTCTCGAGCCAACTGACGAATGGTGCCAATATCATCAATCACCCAAAAGGCGCGACCAAAAGTTCCTAAGACCAAATCATCGAAAGTTGATTGGATTTTCATATCTGCGATTTGTACATTAGGAAGTTGTTTAGGCCATTTTTTCCAGGTTACGCCGCGGTCTAATGAAAAATATAGCCCTGAGTCCGTACCTAAAAAGATCAGATTAGCCTCTTTTGGATCTTGAAGTACAGAGACAACAAAACTACCCACTTGACTATCTTGTACTATACGGCGCCATGTATTTCCTTTATCTCGTGTATGATACAAATAAGCACTCCAATCATTTTGTCTGTAGTTGTTCAAAACTACAAACGCTTCATTTTGATCAACAACTGACCACTCTATTTGAGGAATCCACCCTGCCTTAGGAGCGCCAGGTAACTTGCTGTAGACATCTGTCCAGTTGCCTCCTCGGTCATTAGTGATTTGCAAGCGACCATCATCTGTTCCGACTAATATCGTTTTGTCATCTTGTGGATGAGGGGCAATAGCGATGATTGTAGTATTGTTTTCGGCATTAGTAGCGTCATATGTCAGTCCACCACTAATATCTTGATGTTGTTTACTAGTGTCATTGGTTGTCAGATCTGGAGATAAGATAACCCAACTTTGTCCACAATCAGCACTGTAATGTACAAACTGACTTCCATAATACAAGCCACAATTATTCATCGGGTCAAGGGCTAACGGTGCATTCCAATTGTATCTGAGTTTTGTATCTCCAGGATTATTGGGCTTTATAAATCGCGTGGCACCTGTAGTGCGATCTACTAGGCCCATATTTCCACCTTGCGACATGGCGTATACATAATTAGCATCATCTGGTTTAGGGGCAACATCAAATCCATCTCCAAAGAACACTTCTTGCCAATCATAATTGGTGATCCCGCCACTCTTAAGGGTAAAGGCTGGCCCAGCCCAAGAGCCATTGTCTTGCATTCCTCCATATACATTATACGGGAACTCATTGTCGACATTGACATGATAAAACTGGCCTACGGGAAGATTATTTACGAATCTCCAATTCTTGCCCATGTCATAGGAGATATTTAGCCCACCGTCATTACCGTCGATAAGATAGTTAGGATCAGTTGGGCTTATCCAAAAGGCATGATGGTCTGGGTGCACTCCATTGCCATAGTCGGCAATAATTTTCCATGTTTTGCCGCCATCGTCACTGGTAGAAACGTAAGTAAAAAGAGAATACAGTCTATTTTCATTTTTTGGATCGACATATATCTCATGATAATAGAACGGGCGATCCGAAAGATTTGGCCCTGAAGGCACTTTTAGCCATTTAGCACCACCATCAGTAGATTTGTAGAGGGCATTTTCTTTTGCCTCTACTAAAGCATAGACGATATCCGTATTGCTCGCTGCAATAGCAACTCCGATGCGACCTAGATCACCTTTAGGCATGCCATCCTCAGCCTCTATTCTTTTCCACGTCTTACCTCCGTCATGGGTGATATGGAGGCCAGATCCAGTGCCGCCACTATTAAATGTCCAAGGCTTGCGACCGTACTCCCACATGGCAACGATAATTTTGTTAGGATTTTTAGGATCCATGACCATATCTGCTACTCCTGTTTGATTATTGACATATAATATTTTTTGCCAAGAGTCCCCGCCGTCGGTGGTTTTGAATACACCGCGTTCTTCGTTTGGCCCCCATGCAGATCCTTGAGCACCTACAAAGGCAACGCCGCTTTTGGTCTCGTCAATTACAATACGGTGAATAGTTTTTGTGTTTTTGAGGCCTTTAAAATGCCACGTTCTACCGCCGTCGATAGACTTGAACACCCCAGCCCCGCTATTTTGGCTATTTCGAGGGTTCCCTTCCCCTGTTCCTACCCAAATCTCGCTCGGGTTCGCCTGATTTATTTTTATTGCACCTATAGAAATGTTTGGTTGGTCATCAAAAATGGGTGTCCAAGAAATACCAGCATTCGATGAGAACCAAAGACCACCAGAGGCAGTTCCGACAAAAATACGTTGAGGATTACTCAGATCCACGTCAATGGCTGTAACCCTTCCACTCATGCCGGCAGGGCCAATATTTCTAGCTTTAATGGATTCAAAATGCTCTAAATCAATATCTTGCGCCGTGAGGCTCACAAACAAAATACTTGTGCACAGGATGCCAAAGCAATTAGACAAAAAACTTCTCATTGTTAGTTTATTTTAAGTTGGACGACAATATAAGGCTTTGTCTAAATATTCGTTTACAAATGCGTGAAGCTATGGATTTCGACCTTTTCAATTTTGTTTTGATGAAATAGTAAGAAGATCGTGTGGCATTATGTATAAGGTTTATTTTTGCACTCTATGCAATTTCTCTTTCCTCAGTTTTTATGGGCCTTATTGGCGCTCGCAATCCCGATTATTATCCATCTCTTTTATTTTAGACGGTTCAAGAAGGTATATTTTACCAATGTCCATCTGCTTAAAGAGTTGAAACAAGAAACGAGTAATCGCAATCGACTTAAGAGTTTATTAATCTTGATCGCACGATGTTTAGCGTTGGCGGCCTTGGTCTTTGCCTTTGCTCAGCCAATCCTTCACAAACAAAATGCCGGTGCTGGAGACGCACAAAAACTGATTTTTGTATTTATCGATAACAGTTTTAGCATGAATGCGGCCAAGGACGACGTGCCTTTGTTTACGATTGCCAAAGACAAAGCAAGAGATATCGTCAGCGCTTATAATGATTACGACAAGTTTGTTCTTATTACACACGATCTGAGCCCTAAACACCTTAGATTATTGGATCAAAAAACCGTATTGGGCTTTATAGATGAATTGGCGCTCACCCCCAAGGTAGTTGCCTTAGAGCAAGTCTCTACCATTGTTCAGCGCATCTCTTACACCTATAGCGAATGGGACAAACAGTATTATGTGGTTAGTGATTTTCAAGAGAATATTGCTCTATTTGAGACCACCTTGGATTCGAGTTATCGCGTCAGTCTCGTGCCAATACGATCTGTTCAAGAGAATAACATTGCCATTTTAAGTGCTAGGTTTGAAGCTCCAGTCCCTGTATTGGGACAAAATAATAACCTAATCGTAGAATTTGCCAATAATGGCGCGAATGCCGAAGATGTAGAATTTCGAATGATATATGGCGGCCAAGAACGCCCAATGGGCATTGTACACTTGGAGGCAGGAACAAAACGCTTTGACACCTTAGCCATCAAGATTGCCAATCCTGGTTGGCATGATATTGAGCTGATTATAGACGATTTTCCGATCGTGTTTGATGATCATTTATTTTTGACATTTCACGTGAAAGAAAGCTTGTCTGTATTGACTATTAATGAAGGCACCAATAATAGCTACATTGACTATGGCGTAAAGAGTTTGCCAGCATTTGATTTGAATCAACTATCCAAAAATGCGATAAAATATGACCAGCTTGGGCGCTTTCAGTTGATTATTCTTGATGAATTAAAGGATTTTAGTTCAGGGCTCATCGTCGAGCTTGTCAAATATGTTCAAAGTGGGGGCAACCTATTGTTTTTTCCGGCCAAGGACCATCGCCCTGGTGCTTACAATGAGTTATTAGAGGCCTTACACGCTGATGGGTTAGGGGGAAGAGTAGATCAAGAGCGGCAAGTTCAACGATTGAATGAAGATGATTTTGTGTTTAATGAAGTATTTGAGACCGTGAGCCGAAATATACGTATGCCTACAGCTCAACATACATTCGCACTTATTGAAAAGCCCTCAATAAGTCGTATAAATCTAATGACTTACAGAGATGGGGGGGCATACCTCACGAAATACCCTAGGGGCAAAGGCATTTTTTATCTGAGTACCGCCCCTTTAAATAAAGAGTCTAATGGTCTCGTATTAAATGCAGAGATATTCGTACCAATGCTATACAAGATGGCTTTGGCACGTGGGACAGCAGCACCCTTGGCCTATACCATTGGTGAGGATCAATTAATAGGAATGCCAGAAATAAATAGCACTGATGGTGGGCAATATAGAGTTTCTGATGAGAACTCAGAGTTCATACCAAGTATAGTCGTGACCGCCCAAGGAGGGTTTATCGATGTTCGAGATCAGATCACCACGGCAGGCATTAAGCAATTGGCAAAAAATGAAAATAGAGTGTCTAACATAGCTTTCAATTATGATAGGATGGAGTCGAATGTTTTATATGGAGATTTGAAGAGTATTTCGACGACGATTGGTCAAAATGTTATGACCATTGAAGAGAGCGATATGAAGAATATCAATTCCTTTATTACCCAGCAAGTCCAAGGAAGAAGATTGTGGAGAGTGTTTCTTATTATTGCACTATTGTTTTTATTAGCCGAAACACTTTTGATCAGATTTTGGAAATAATGCGATGCGAATTTTATTAAAAAAGGCGATCATTCACCATACTGGTTCTGCGTTGCATAAAAAACAGCGAGACCTGTTGATCGTCGATGGAATTATTGAAAAAATTGCTGTCAAAATAGAAGATGATCATGCGGTGGTCATCAAAAGCAAGAAGTTATGTGTATCCCCACTGTGGTTAGATATTGGAGCATCGAGCGGTGAGCCCGGCTTTGAATATCGAGAAAACTTAGATTCCATACGAAATGCTGCGTCAAAAGGCGGATATGGCAAAATAGCTGTGTACCCCAACACAGAGCCTGTGGTCGATAATAAAGCAATGATTCAGCAACTCCTTTCAGCGAACGAATCTCACCCTGTCAAATTCTTGCCCTTAGCCGCTGCGACGGTGGGTGCTATTGGCAAGGACTTAGCCGAAATCATTGACTTGCATTATTCTGGTGCCGTTGGATTTACAGATGGGATCAAAACAGATATATCTACGGACCAACTCTCCAGAATTTTACAATATTCCAAAGTGGTCAATAAGCCCTATCTGCATGTACTGACAGGAGATAAAATGGGTGAAATAGGCCAAGTGAATGAAGGGAAAATGAGCGTAAGTCTCGGTCTCGAAGGAATACCAAAGTATTATGAAGAGGCCGAAATAAAGAAATTGCAGGCGCAAATGGAGTATGCCAATTATGATAAGTGTATCATTTTAGGTCTGAGTTCTGCGCAGTCGGTCAAGCTCATTTCGCGACCAAAGAAGGATCTTCCGATCTACGCGAGTGTTCCCTATTTGAATATGATTTTTGATGAAGAGGACTTACTTCATTTTGACGTTAACTTAAAATTATTGCCACCATTGCGATCTTCTTCGGATCGAGCAGAGTTGGTTAAGGCTTTTAACAATAGACAGATTCGACTGGTAAGTAGCTTTCATAGACCTCGATCACAAGAAGAAAAAGATGAGCCTTTTGGTTTATCTGCATTTGGTGCTACGGGGCTCGAGGAATGTTTTAGAGCACTTTTGTCCTTCGCACCTGCAGTTGATCGTGATAGATTGGTAGAGGCATTAAGCGTTTCGTCTTACGAAGCGTTAGGATTGGAAGTGCCAAAAATTGAACAAAGCTATCCTTGTAGTCTCACCCTTTTTGACATGGAAGAAAGCAGTTCGTTTGACAAGACAGTTACCGCCTCTCGTTCTACGAATACCGCATTTTCTAGTGGCCGTCTAAAAGGCAAGATTTTGGGTATCATAGACGGAATGGATATGATCTTGGATAATTGATTTCGGGCAACTATTCGGTTATCAAACATTTTGGCTGATAATGGATAATATTACCTCATTTTACAGCATTTTTTCTACGATTGTGCTGCTATCCTTTCAACAATCAGCTTTTTCTTTTATAAAATATCTAAATTTTCGTTTCAAAGGCATAGAGCTGAATAGTAACGATTTCTGATGGGTTACGAATAATCAGAGATTTTATCCCTTTACTATAATCATTGGTCGAATAGCTTGATAAAAGGAAGATTATTAGCGGTAGCTTTCTTGCTAAATAATTTGTTTTATGAACTCAGGCACATTAGAAAAACCAATTTCAATGTTAACCGTCGGTTGGCGATTCGGTTTATGGATGGCCGCGGCTACTTCTGTTATTGGACTTATTTCACATTTTTCAGGGTCGTACACATTAACGGAGATTAGTGATGCGATGGTGCGAAATGGCATCATTACTATTGCGGCATCATGGTTGGCGATTAGCGCTGTGTTATATTTAGGGTTGAGGAGATTTAGAGAAGGAAATGCAGGATTGATGAGCTTAGGGGAAGGGTTGACGTTGTCCCTGTATATTGGTCTGTTTTCAGGCCTTTTCATGATACCGTATCACTGGATCTACGCCAGCTATCTGCTGCCGGATGTGATGACCGAATTAGGCGGCATGTTGGAGATAGAAGATATAGATGATGAGGATATAGAGGGGGTAAACGCTGCGGTTGGTTTCTTGACATCGCCATCGTTTTTAGCGGTTTCGGGATTTATAAATCGATTTTTGGCTTGTGCTATTTTTGGTTTTTTTACATCTCTCTTTGTCCGTAAGGACTGAAGAATACTGAACTATTTATAGTATTTTTACTCTTTTGAATTATGCGTGAAGTTCTAAAGGCGCTTCCAAAACCAATATTTTAATTGTTTCTTAATTAACTTATCTCTTTTTTTTATCTTCGTTAAAATTCAAAACCATGGAAGAACGAACAAGCCCCTTTAAGCTCGGTATTAAGTATGGACTAATATTGTCATTACTTGGAATTATTTTCTCGTTAATAGTCTATTACACGGGATTACAAGATTTTTCAGACCCACAAAATTCGTCAAACTTCGGACTGACCTTGGTGGTATGGATAATGGTCTTCGGCATTATTTATATTGCCCTCAGAGAGCTCCGGACGAGTAACGAAGGTTATTTAAATACCGGTGAGGGCATGAGTACCTCTCTATATATTGGCTTGGTGTCAGGGATTATTGGAGCTATTTGGACTTATGTGTTTTATACCTATCTCGCTCCGGACATCGCAGAGATACTGGCCAATAGTGTAGACTACGACGAAATGGAAGAAAATCAGGCAGAAATGACAGAAAAAATGATGGGCTTCATGATGAATCCAGCCCTGCTGGCCGTTATGGCGCTTTTCATGCGTTTAATTGCTGTGGCGATATTTGGTTTGATAGCTTCACTAATACTTAAGAAGGAGAACACTCAATCCTACTAGTTACAGTCAGAAATATAATTTTTTTAGACAAACCTAGGCATGGATCTCGACACCGTTGTATTGCAATGATAGAGTCTGCTCTATCATACTGTTCAAAGAGTTTTCGAGCACGGAACTAATGAGCTTTGAAGAAGTCTAGACACTAGTTTCATAATGGCTGTTATCACTTTGATAGATCTCACATTAAATAAATTTTAATTTGACTAGGGACATGTATACCTTTGTCTTCACTTCAGTATATGGATCTGTCAATCGTCATACCCGTCTATAACGAAGAGGAATCTCTCGAGCCTTTAATGCAATGGATAAAAACTGTTGTAGACACACATGACCTATCGGCAGAGGTAATCTTTGTCGATGACGGTAGTAGCGACACGAGTTGGCGCGTGATTCAATCTCTGCGCCAAACACAAGGCGATATAGTCAAAGGCATTCGGTTTAGACGCAATTATGGCAAATCTGCGGCGCTAAACGAAGGTTTTGAGCAGACTAAAGGTAGTGTGGTGATTACTATGGATGCCGACTTGCAAGACTCCCCAGAAGAAATTCCGGCGCTATACAAGATGATTCATGAAGAAGGTTTTGATGTGGTAAGTGGATGGAAGAAAAAGCGACACGATCCTATTACGAAACGATGGCCTTCGAAGTTGTTTAATGGGGTCGCCAGTCGACTGAGCCGCATAAAATTACACGATTTTAACTGTGGATTGAAGGCCTACCGTAGCGAAGTCGTAAAGGACATAAGTCTTTATGGCGATATGCATAGATGGATTCCGGTCTTAGCAAAATGGGCAGGGTATGAAAGGATAACAGAAAAAATAGTAGAACATCATCCCAGAAAATTTGGAGTTTCAAAGTTTGGGGCAAAGCGTTTAATCAGTGGTTTTCTAGACCTCCTGACGATTTTTTTTGTTGGCAAGTTCAATAAACGCCCGATGCACTTTTTTGGCACTTGGGGCATCGTCAGCCTTTTCTTTGGGATCGCCATCCTAAGCTATTTGGGCGTTATGAAGTTGTTTAATCAAGTATATGGTATTCAGGATCGGCCTTTATTTTTCCTAGGTATGATCTTGTTGCTGATCGGAAGTCAACTCTTTTTGACTGGGTTTTTGGCAGAGCTTTTGGTAAGCAATAGAAGCCAAAAGGGTGTTTATAATATTTCAGAAAGAATTTAGCCTCATTCCCCAACTTCTGATACCTTCTCAACGTAATAAAAGTATAAATGAACAAATCATGAAAAGAATATTTTTATTTATCGCTTTTGCGCCTATGTTTTTACTTTCTTGTGGAAGTAATGATGACGAAGCCAAGAATTGTTACAGTTTTGATCTTAGATCTTGTGCTGGCGACGTTTGGGCAAAGGATTCACCAGGATTTGACAATACACAAGATTTGCTCAATACCATTGAGGCGTATTTAGAAAACCAAGGCATTAAGGTGTTGAGTATTTCTATAGATGAATCTTTCCATGAAATTGTATGCCTAGCGTGCTATGTATGCCCTCAAGGATCAAGAGTGTATATCAGCACTTCCGACGATAATAAAGCCAAACTGACGGCTTTGGATCTACTCAGTTTTTCTACGGCTGATTGCGCTACGGTACGATAAGTTAATTGTTTCGATTTTCGTACATCCGACCAAAGCACGTACGTACATCCATAATTTTGTAGTGTTCATAAACAGTATTATTGTATTTTACTGACTGATGCCTGAGTCAGTAAATTTGGCGTTTGCATAACCGGATCAAAGGTGACAAAGCACTTATAGTATTCTTCAAGTTTTTCCTATATGCAGTTTGTATCTTTGCGCGCTTTAAGGAAAATATTTAGTGAACAAACGCATTTGCTTAGCTGTATTAACGTTGATCAATTTTTGTGCGAAAGCGCAAGACAAGGGACATTATTTGGTTGATTTTGGGCAATTTACTCCTCCGGAGAAGGCCATCATAGAGAGTTTGGTCGGTCATAAAGCTGAGCCCTTTTTGGCCAAGGATATCTATGGATTTGAACATTTTCTACCGAACTATACTAATACGGTAGTTGTCCTGAGTTTTTTATCCATCCAAGATGACCATAGCCTTGAGTGGGCTCTATCGCTCAATGCAATACAACAAGATATAGGTGCGGGGGTGAAAGTAATCACCTTTGCACACGAAGAAGGAGATGATGTCAAAGAATTTGCGGAAAGGCATAGTTTAAAGTTCTCGATTATTCCCAAGGGTGAGATATTTGGTCAGATGGCGTATGGCGGTGACTTGGGTGTCCCGCGTATATTTGTAATCAACCAAGAAGGGCTGATTCAGCATGTTATACCAGCAAGAATGTTAGAGGGCAAAGGAATAGAAGAAGAATCTTTATTGCTTATAAATAAAATAAAGGCACTTAAACCATGAGTAGATCACTATACAGATCAGGCGCTCTTTGGGAAGAAATTGTTGGCTATTCTCGAGCTGTTAGAGTTGGCAATGTCGTAGAATTTTCAGGTACTACAAGCGTCGACAAAGAGGGAAGGGTAGTAGGGGAGAACGATTTTTACGAGCAGACGAGATATGTTTATCAAAAAATTGAAGGCTATTTGTCGGATATTGATTTTTCTATGAAAGATGTTGTGCGATGTCGCATTTTTGTCGTCGACATAAGCCGTTGGCAGGATGTGGGTAGGGCTCATCATGGTTATTTTGGGACCATAAAGCCCGCCTTAAGTATGGTAGAAGTCTCTGCATTAATTGATCCTCGATTATTAGTCGAAATTGAAGTGACTGCCATAAAAGAATAGTATTGCAAAGAAGTATGTACAGTATTAAGGAAGTATATTATACCATTCAAGGCGAGGGTTTTTTGGCGGGCAAATCAGCGATCTTTTGTCGGTTTAGTGGTTGCAACCTTTGGAATGGGCTAGAGAAGGATAGAATCAAAGCTATATGTCAGTTTTGCGATACGGATTTTTATGGCACGGATGGAGTCAATGGCGGCAAATATTCAGCTGTTCAATTGGTCGAATTAGCTAATTCGCTCTGGCCCATTGGATACGATGATTACAAAATGATTGTTTGTACCGGTGGCGAACCATTGCTTCAGTTAGACGCAGCATTAATTGCTTGCCTACATAAGAACGGTTGGTTTATAGCTATCGAAACGAACGGCACCTTAGCTCTTCCTGGCCCGATTGATTGGGTATGTGTTAGTCCTAAACACGGTGCACCAGTGGTGCTGAGTAAGGCACATGAACTCAAACTCGTCCATCCACAATTAGGACAGTCGCCAGATGATTTCGTCAATTTTGATAGCCTGCACCATTCCCTTCAGCCTCTCGAGAATGAGCAATGGGAGGCCAACACCGCTCTTTGTGTTGAATATTGTAAGCAATATCCTAAGTGGAGATTATGCCTCCAAACCCATAAATATCTGGGTATCCCATAATTAGTGCTATCTTACTCTCTTAGTATAACGCAAAATGAAGAGCATGATCAAGTCAGCATTTTTTTACCTGTTCTTTTCAGTCGTATGCGTACAGTCATTAAGCAGTCAAGAGGCGCAGACTATACTTATGAAAAGCATCGCTTATCACGATCCAGATGACCTTTTGCGGACCAAAACACTCGTATTTGAGCTGTCAGAATCTCGACCTAATGCTAGCGCGAGATCTAGCATGATAAAAATAAATATTCCAAACGAAATCACTCAAATTTCCCGCAAGGTCGATGGCATTGAGACGAGTTATGACAGGCACGGAGATCAGCTGAAAATTGGCCTCAATGGCCGCACGAAATTGACGGATCAAGAAATAATGGATCATCGCTTGACACCTGAGAGAGCTGCATCAATGCTGAGCTACTATAGATATTTGTGGCATTTGCCGATCACCTTATTAGATCCAGGCACGATTTTACATCCTCAAGTTATACAAAAGAACTTCTATGGTCTTGATTGTTATGAATTGCGCGTAACATATGATGCGGCTATTGGCGGTGATATTTGGTACTTTTACTTTGATAAAGGGACGTATGCATTGAGAGGATATAGGTTTTATCACGATGAGGGTAAGAATGATGGCGAGTATATTTTACTCGAAGGGGAGTCCAGTTATAAGAGCCTACGCCTGCCGTTAAAGCGAAAATGGTATATGAACGCCGATGACAAATTTTTGGGGGAAGATATACTGCTCAAACTGAGAAAATGATGCTTAACCGATGATGAACGATAAGGGTCGCAGTATTATCGAGAAATATGTGATTCCTATCTTAAAAGTGAGCTTGAGAGTAACTGATCTACCTGTCGAATCATTGATAAGTGTCCCTTCAAAAAAGGCACTTAAAAAGTTGATCAAAAAAGGGCTCGTTAATATTAATGGACGACGAGCCCAAACGGGTGATTATATTGTTGGTGGTGATTGTCTTACTATTATTGACGAGGAGGGAAGGGGTGCCCCACAAATAGATTTATCGCTCAAGGTGATCTACGAAGATAATTATTTGGCAGTCATTGATAAGCCGGCAGGAGTCATCGTCAGCGGCAATCGACATCGCACTATCCAGCATGCACTAAGTTTTACCCTAGTTGCAAGTCCTTTTCAGGATCGATTATCGCAAGCTCGACCTGTACATCGCCTTGATGGCCCAACAAGCGGATTGTTACTAATTGCCAAAACTGGTATAGTCCTGATGGCCCTTCAAAAACAATTTGCAGATCGAACTATTCAAAAGGGTTATCTAGCGGTGACTTTAGGTGATATGCCCGAGAATGGGGAGGTGCACTTCGACGTCGATGATAAGGAAGCACATACCACCTTCGCTATACTTGTCAGGATGCCTTCAGAAAAATGTGGGTTTATCAATCTGATTCACCTGCGCCCTAGCACTGGTCGCAGACATCAATTGCGTAAGCATTTGGCGCAAATAGGTTTTCCAATTGTCGGAGATCGGGAATATGGCTATGAAGGAGAGGTTTTACGCGGTAAAGGGCTTTATCTTCATGCACACTTTTTAAAGTTTGAACATCCCATCACTAAGGAGCTAATTTGCCTAAAATCTACTTTGCCCAAAAAATTTCTAAAGCTATTCCCCATGGAGCAGCATTTAGACATGGGCACTGCATCAAATTTTCATTAGTGCGCCACTAGAAAATCGCTATTTATAATCGCGAGCAAGAACACACCGCTAGTGCTTCCAAATATGTCTTAGCAAATTTATGTCAATCTATGGTGTTGAAGATTGTTGTATACTTTTATGTACGACTTCAAGTTTTTTTATAAAATTATGATACAAAATATTGGTGTATTTTACAGGAAAAAACCAAACTATGCGCCATATCGAACGCGCATCTCTGCCAATCAACAATCTTTTCTTATCGTTTTTAATGGCATAAACTATTTCGCAAGCCGCATAAAGTGGGGTATTAATAAATGTTTTTTCAAACTCTTTTCGCATTAACTCTTTACCGTGTTCGTCTATGTCCATGCCTGTCCAGTTGGAGTTCTTGGCGATATTTGTCTTGATCCCGCCAGGGTGAATGGACAAAACATTTACATGTGGAAAATTAATCAAGGCCTCCATGCGCAAAGATTCTGTAAAGCCTCTTATACCAAATTTTGAAGCACAATAAGGTGCTTGATTACTTACCGCTGCCAGTCCTAGGATACTGCTCACATTAGCAATGCAGGCCTCATTTTGCTTTTTCAAATAGGGCAGGCAAACTTTTGTTCCATAGACCATCCCCCAAAAGTTGATATCCATTAGCCACTTAAAGTTTTCTATGGACACCTCTTCTGCGCTAAAGGAACCTAAAGCAACCCCCGCATTATTAATAGCTATATCGAGATGACCAAAAGTGCTAATGACTTGTACTATGTAGTTTTGCCATGCAGCCCAATCTGCAACATCTAGCGAGTAATAATGATGTTTTTCGGGGTGAAGCAACAGCCCTTGTGTTTCAGTGAGGGCGTCTATAGTCAGATCACTTAAGGCCAAAAGACAGCCTTCTTTTTCTAACTTTTGCGCTAAAGCTTGACCAATTCCAGATCCGGCACCAGTAATCAGGGCTACCTTTTGTGTTAATACCATAGTTTATATCAGTTTCCAACCATTTCGGTAAGGCCGAGTTACAAACTGGTTGGCAGCTTCAAAATTGGTAATTCTTGTATTCTGGCCGTCCCACAGTAGTTTTTTGCGTCCATCAAAGGCCATTTTTTCTGGGGTACCAGTATTTAATGTATAGCTTCTTATAGCCAAATTGCCCATCAGTACGGTTTCAGTCATGGGCCCTGCATAGTCGAAAGACGAGGTAAGAGCTCTGTGCTCTTTAGATCCAAAACCCGCTTTACATGCTTGTGCCCATAAGGCTTGGTGGCCAAATTCTGGCAGACTTACTAAAGGATTATCCGCCAGATAGTTTTCACTCATAGATACCTTTTCACCATTATTGAGGTACATGACCGGATTTATGCCATATGTACCACAAACCATGATCCCTTTTGATCCTATGAGCATAGCGCCGTTGGCACTGCTTGGCTCTCCCATATAATCATCAGCAGGAATAAGATCAGGATGGAAAGGCTTAATCCCCCCATCACTCCAAGTCATCGTTACGGGGCTAGGGTTTTTTGTCGTTGCGGCGAATTTTAATTGTACAGAAGAAGACGGTGGGCAGCTTTCTGGTAAATATTCCGGCACCCAATCCCTTTTAAATACTTGACCTACACTACATTCGACCTCCGTAGGATAACCTAAGCCTAGCACTCGGTAGGGTGGATCCATTAAATGGCAACCCATATCACCTAATGCACCTGTGCCAAAATTCCACCAACCACGCCACTTAAACGGGTGGTATAAAGGATGATAATCCACCATAGCCGCTGGTCCAATAAACAAGTCCCAATCGGCTGCAGATAGATGACTCGGCATGGCTACCTGATCTGTTGGCGCGGATACTCCTTGGGGCCAGACGGGTCGATTTGTCCAAGAATATACCGTATGCACAGTACCGATCATGCCACTATCGTACCATTTAATCATTTGTTCAATACCTGGATTAGAGGCACCTTGGTTTCCCATTTGGGTTACGCGCTTATATTTGTTTGCGGCGAGTGTAAGCTGCCGCGCTTCATATATATTATGTGTGAGAGGCTTTTGAACGTATACATGCATACCTAATTCCATTGCCGTCATGGCGGCTATCCCGTGTACGTGATCTGGTGTTGAAATCGTAACGGCATCTATTTGACCTTTCATTTCTTCGAGCATCACACGAAAATCTTTGTAATACTTCGCACCCGGGAATGCCTTCATGCTGCCTGCCGCCATATTAGCATCGATATCGCAGATGGCTACAACATTGTTTTCGCCGTTATTCCATGCATTGCGCAAATCGCTTGAGCCTTTACCACCGCCACCAATGGCGGCAATATTTAGTTTGTCGCTTGGTGCGACATGATTTTTACCCAGAACACAACTAGGAACAATCATAATCGACCCAGCTAGTAGCCCAGATTTTTTTATAAACTCCCTGCGATTGGTGTTTTTCTTTTTCATGAAGATTAATTTTATCAATAATTAGGTAATGAAAATTTTCTTGCCACTTCTTCTGACAAATCAGTTCTATGATCTCCCGAGAATAACGCGCAAAAGATACGATCATACCTATAAGACCACCAAATATTTCATAGACATTATATTGCTAGACATGTGTTTAGTGTTAATAAGTCAAATTTTAACGGACAAAAAAGTGGGTCTAAGGATATTTGTGCCAATAGTTATTAGGATGAATAGCAAACAGTATCTTGCCTTAAATTTTGAACGATGAATAGATTGGTTTCCTTAGATTTTTTTCGAGGCTTGACAGTCGCCTTGATGATTGTAGTTAACGACCCAGGTAGTTGGGCTCATGTATATGCACCTTTTCTGCATGCGGAGTGGCATGGTGTGACGCCGACTGACTTAGTATTTCCTTTCTTTTTGTTCATCGTTGGTGTTTCTATTGCGATGGCATATCATAGACAAATAGAGTCAGGTTCGATTTCGTCAAAGACGTACCAAAAAATATTGGTTCGATCGATTAAAATTTTCTTACTTGGGCTGCTTTTGTGGCTTATACCGAAGTTTGATTTTTCTACACTCAGATATGCAGGGGTTTTGCAGAGAATAGCTCTCGTATTCTTGGCTTGTTCGCTGTTATATTTAAATACATCATGGCGTGCGCAGGTCTATGTCCTCATAGCATGTCTAGTAGGTTATTATTTGTCTATGGCGTTTATTCCTTTTCCTGGCGGTCAATCAGGTATGTTAGAGCCCGGGCAAAATCTTGCAGCTTATATCGATAGTATATTATTGCCTGGTAAGATGTGGCAAGGAACTTGGGATCCTGAGGGTATTTTTAGTACTATACCCGCCATAGGGACAGGTATTATGGGCTTGTTAGTAGGTCGTCTATTGTTGGACAAAACATTGACGAGTCACAAGAAAATCATCTGGTTGTTTGTCGGTGGATTGACATCTTTTGTGGTAGGTCATGCATGGTCGTGGATATTTCCTTTTAATAAACACCTTTGGACTAGCTCTTACGTATTGTTAACTGGCGGTTTAGCTATGATGTTTTTGGCGGCCTTTCGATGGGTAATTGATGAATTAGCTTACCGCAAGTGGACTAAGGTAGGTGTAGTCTTTGGTATGAATGCCATTACTGCTTATGTCCTGCACGGTGTATTCGCTCGTATTTTTGGTATGGATTTGTTCGGGGGGCAATCTTTGAGTGGGGTGTGGATGTCAGGGTTGACTAATATTGGGATTGCGCCGAAGTTTGCGTCTCTTCTATATGCATTGACGTACACCTTGTTTATATATCTTTGGGTTTATTGGCTGTACGTAAAAAAGATTTTCATAAAAATATAGATTTTTGCGCTTGGCTCTTGACTTATCAGATAAACAGTTCTTTATTTGAAGTGTAAACGAAAAACAAATAAAAAGTTTTTTTAATACGTATTATTCACTACCTTTGATAAAACTTAGCTTATAGACCAAATTTCTACTCTAATTATTTGAACCCAAGACAGATTTATTTAATCATCTAACGAATTAGAGTTATGAAATTGAAGTCACTAACTGATCATCAGCTAATCAACAATTATCTCGCAGGAGACGAGAAATCTTTCGAAATACTACTAACAAGGCATAAAGAGAAGATCTATACTTCTATTTACCTTTTTGTCAAAGATCACGATTTAGCCGAAGACATATTTCAAGAGGTATTTATTAAGATTATTGACACTCTTCGCAAGGGTAAGTATAATCATGAAGGAAAGTTTCTTCAGTGGGCGATGCGGATCTCTTATAACCTTTGTGTAGATTACTTCAGACGTGCTAAGCGTCGTACCAAAGTATCTCCTTCTGAGACATTCGACATTTTTGATGTTCTCGAACTTCAAGATGATAATATGGAGATGTCGATCATCAAAGATCAGACCTATCAAAAGATTAAGGACTTAGTGGACAAACTTCCCGAGGAGCAAAGAGAAGTGGTAGTGTTACGTCATTATGCAGATATGAGTTTTAAAGAAATTGCCTCGCTAACACGTGTTAGTATTAACACGGCGTTAGGTCGTATGCGTTATGCATTAATCAATATGCGCAAGTTAGTAGAAGAGCATAACCTCCAGTTACAGGGATAAATACTGGTAGTAATATAATTTTCAAAAGGGAAAGCCGAGTGATTGGTCTTTCCCTTTTGCATATCTAAGTTATCTATCAACAGCATTTTTGCGCTTGACATTTTCTTTCACAAAGTAGTGATTTCGATAGTTTAATGAGCTATTGTGCTGTGTTCAAGCTAAGAGCAAAATGATTGATCATGTCTTATTTTATGGTAAAATTGTTTTTTATTGTTTTCGCTGCTACAATTTGTCGGCATAGATCTAATACTTTCAAAGTTAATTGAACTAAAGTAAATACGCGTAGAGATATTTTGCTGTATTTCGTTTAGTAGAGCGCATCCAAAGGCTGTAGTCAAAAATAATGCTTTTCACATGGCCGCATAATTCTTTGGCGAAACATAATCCTTTGCACGAAATATTTAATCTATAACCAAATCTTATAGTTTGTTCAGGAGTTTACATGTTAAGTGATTACTCTTGCTTTGTGCATTTTCGATGACATGTAATTATGCAGTAAAACAGAAACAGTAACTAGTGTAGTAGGCGATAAAAATGGAGATCCATTATTATAGCATGGCTATGGCAAAGGGAGAATATGAAGTGTAAAGTCTTATTTTGCAGCTATTCAAATCTGTAAGAGATTCTTATTTTATATATTCTCGATTTAATGTTTCGATCCATTGTCAAAACGGAATAGGGTTTTGTTTAAGTAATTTAGAGCCCCGAAAATTTATGATATGCTCTTCTTCGATTAGGAAATTCTCCATTACCATAATTGCTTTAAAGTCATCCCTTTTTCAATTCAATTGATATTCCATTCTGCAAAAAACTGATCCAAGAAGTCTATCATAAATTGATGTCTCCTTGCAGCTTCTTTTCGGGCATATTCAGTGTGCATGTTTTCAGCTAGGTGGAGAAGTTTTTCATAAAAATGGTTTATGGACGTACTTTTTCCATTTGTATAGGCTTCTTTGTTTAGCTCTTTTCTTACAGGAATTTCAGCATCGTACAAAAGTTGCTTTTTATAACCACCATAATGAAACGTTCGAGCAATACCGATTGCACCAAGGGCATCAAGACGATCCGCGTCTTGAACAATTTGCATTTCTAAGGAGGAAAAGGAAGCTAGATCAAAGCTGTTTTTGAAGGACATGTGGCGTATAATATTAACCACATGCGCGATATCTACTTTTCTAGCGCCGACTTTTTCTAAGAATTTCTGTGCTTTTCTTGGTCCAATGGTTTCATCGCCGTTGTAAAATTTTGGGTCAGCAATATCATGTAGTAATGCGGCTAACTGTGTAACAAGGGCATTTGCATTTTGCTCAAGTTGCAGGATGTTTAAGCTCATCTTCCAAACGCGCTGCACATGCTGCCAATCATGACCTGCCTCGGCATCCTTGAGCGTTTCCATTACAAATAGAACGGTTTGCTCAATGATATCCACTTGCTTATTTATAACCATTCATTTTGTTTATACCATTTGACCGTTTCATGCAGTGCTTGTTCGAGAGAATATTGTGGCTCAAAATTAAAATCTCTCACCAATGGTGAAATATCGCAATCCCAGTTTTCGGCTTTCATTTTGGCGTATTGCTCATCGTTGAGGAGATTTTTATTAGTTTTAAATCTATTCAGCACATTGAGGAGTTGCACTACTACCCCGATTATGGGTAGCGGGATTCGAATAGCCCTTGTTTTTACACCTAGGGATTGGGCAATGTATCTTGTAAAATTTTTCATTTTATGTATACGTCCATCTGATACAAAATAGCCCCGAGAATGGAGAGGGGAGAGGGTGGCATCTAAGGTGACACGCACTAAATCTTTTACATAAACGAAGGTGTATTTTATATGAGGACTACCTACTATCGGCTCAATGCGGAATTTTTTTATTGTTTTGAATAATTCAAAGAGATCGCGTTCGCGAGGGCCAAAAACGGCGGTTGGACGAAGAATAATCCATGGCAGGCCAACGATGTTTTTTAGCGTTTGTTCGGCGCGTTGTTTGCTTTGGCCATAAGTGGTACGAGGAGAAGGTGGAGTCGATTCATCAACAAATCCTTCTGCCGTTTTGTCTGCACTTCCATATGCCTCTATACTAGAAATGAAAACAAACTTTTTTATTGGGTAGGTCAAACTAGCAGCTACCTTTGCTAGCCTTTGCGTATACTCTACATTTACGTTAAAATACCCAGCATTAGTATTGGATCTGGTAACACCAGCATTGTGAATAATATAATCAAATCTCTCTTTTTCGAGTAATGCGCGTATGGCTTTTTCATTTTCAAAGTTTACGTCACAAAACTTGATCCTGGGATTAGTCAGAAATTCTAAATTACTGTTTGCTCTTACACCTGCGTACACCTGCAAATTTCTACCTAAAGCTTCATCAACGAGATGGCTACCTACAAAACCATTAGCACCTGTGATCAAGATTTTTTCAGTTGGCATGAAGTGCAACCCTTGGTTTAAGAATGTAGTTCGTAGCGATAGATCCGATAAGTTTTATAAAGTTCGCTATTTAGCTTGAGGGCAGACGCGTTCATTTCTTCGTTATTCTCTAATACCCATGATACTTCGCCAGCTGTAACATTATACTTTCTGGCCGCAAGTATGTTTTTAGCAAAGAAGATGGCCTCTATACCTTTCTTTCTGAACCCTTCGCTAACGCCGAGAGCCAATATGCGGACAAATTGTGTTTTATGTTTATGTGCGAGGAGTTTAAATATGTTGAACGGAAATAAACGACCCTTTTTAAAATTTTTGGTGATCTCGTTTATATCATTTAGCGTTATAGCGAACCCTATGGGCTGGCCTTCAAATTCGGCTATGAAGCACCAGTTTTCATTGACTAACATCTTCAAATTATCTGCAAGATGTTTGATTTCACTATCTGTCCACGGCACGAAACCCCAATTCTTCTTCCAAGCATCATTATATACGGTTCTTATTTTGGCCACCTCATTATAGAAATCCTTTAAGTTGACATTTCTGAAGATAATTCCTTGTTGCGCGAGTCGCTCTTCTAGAGATTGTGCCAGTCTGATCGATTTTTCTGATGCTTTCGCGGTATAAAGTATGTAGGCATAGAGATCCATGTCCTTTACCATACCATATTTTTCGAGTAATGTCTGATAATACGGGGCATTGTAGGTCATCATGATTTTTGGTGGTTCGTGAAAACCTTCAATCAAAATACCTGCTGTATCATTTGTACTTAGGTTTGTTGGGCCAATAACAGCGGTCAAGCCTTTTTTCTTGCACCAATCGGCAGCAGTGTCTAATAAGGCTTTAGCTACTTCATAATCGTTGATGACATCAAAAAAACCAAAAAAACCTACTTCAACATTATGATATTCGTTATAATTCTTATTGTGAATCGCTGATATTCTTCCGACTAATTTATCTCCATCGTAGGCTAAATAGCATTGAACCTCGGCATGCTCAAAAAAGGGATTTTTTTTAGGGTTGAGCATATCCTTTTGCGCCATAAAAAGTTCAGGAACATAGTTTTTATCCCCAGCATAGAGTTCATGGGGAAAATCGATATATGCTTTTAATTCTTTTGACCCGTGTACAGGGACAATCTTAAACTTCATTGTATGCGTGCTCAGAAGATCCCTCAAATACTCCTACTTGTTTAGCCACCTTGGAAATTTTATCAATGCCTTCTTCGATTTGCGCGAAAGTATGAGTGGCCATTAGAGAATAGCGAAGTAGAGAAGATGAACTAGCTACGGCTGGTGACACAACGGGATTGACAAATACACCTTGTTCAAGCAGTATTTTAGTCATTTTGAAGGTTTTCCAATCATCGCGTATGAAAATTGGTATGATAGGCGTCTCTGTATGTCCTGTATCAAAACCTGCTTCGAGTAACAATTTGTGTGCATATCGCGTGTTGGCCCAAAGTTTCTCTATACGTTCAGGTTCTGATTCCATAATGTCTAAAGCTGCAATAACACTCGCAGCATTCGCAGGGGCGATACTCGCGCTAAAGATTAAAGAACGTGCATTGTGCTTTAAGTAGTTGATCGTGCTATTATCGGCAGCAATAAATCCTCCTATACTAGCCAGTGACTTGCTAAAGGTACCCATGATAAGATCCACCTTATCGGTCAGTCCAAAATGATCCGCTGTACCACGACCTAAACTTCCGAGGACACCAAGTCCGTGGGCATCATCAACCATGATATTGGCGTTGTACTTTTCGGCTAATTCAACCATTTGTGGCAGTTTAGCAATATCACCTTCCATGCTAAATACACCATCTACAGCGATCAATTTGATGCGATCTGGCTCGCATTTCTGTAGGATATTCTCTAGTGATGCCATGTCATTATGGCGATATTTTAGAACTTTGGAGAACGAAAGTCTTGCTCCATCGATGATACACGCATGATCCAATTCATCGATGATGATATAATCATGGCGCCCTGTCAAGGAAGAGATAACCCCCAAATTGACTTGAAATCCAGTGCTGAAAACTAATGCGCCTTCTTTGCCTACGAAGTTTGCTAGCCGACGCTCTAATTCTATGTGAAGGTCAAGGGTGCCATTCAAGAATCTAGAACCCGCGCAACCTGAACCATACTTATCAATAGCTGCTTTAGAAGCTTCTTTAAGTTTTTTATGGGTGGTTAGTCCTAGATAGCTGTTTGAGCCAAACATGAGAACATTTTTTCCTTTGATTTTTACGACAGTATCTTGTTCTGACTCGATTGTTCTGAAGTAAGGATAAAGTCCCATGTTCTCTATTTGTTGAGGGACATTATAGCTCTTCATTCTTTCCTTAAGCATAAATGAGGGTTTATTCAGCGTTAGTTAGGGTGCAAATATAGTTAAAAGGCGATGTTTTAGCCTTGATTAGGCATTTTTTATGGTATGCTTAGAATTTGATCTTTTATCTTCAAAATTAGAGTCAACGAGATAATCCCACATTGGGCTACTTACCCCAAACCCTTTTTCGGGGTCGACATAATGATGCTTAAGATGATGAGTTTTGAGCACATTCCAAAATTTCCCTTTTACTTCTAAATGATGTATGGCGTAGTGAAACATGTCATACATTAAATATCCCAATAAAAAGGCACCAAAAAAGGGCCAAAACCCAGCACTCATGGGAAACAGACGAAACAATAAAAAAAACAAACCTGCTAAGGGTAAACTTACAGAGGGCGGTAGCACAAGACGCAACCGATCGCACGGATAGTCATGGTGAACACCATGAAAAATGAAATGGATTTTTTTACCAAATTCCGTAGAAGGGTGATAATGAAAAACAAATCGGTGCAACATATATTCTGTCAGTGTCCAAATAAACAGCCCAAGGCACATCCACCCAAAAAAAGACAGTATACTTAGCTCATTTGACACCGCACCTCGGTAGAAAAAATAGCTAATGATTGGCAAAAAGGTAATCAAAGGTGCTGACCAATGTACTTTTGATAGAAACTCCATCACTGAATTGTCAAACAGGCGTACCGATTCTTCTGCGTTTGAGACATATAGCTTTTTACTCATTACTCTATCGTTATCTTGTTGTAAAAAGGTATATGCGTCTCTAACGTACGCCCAAAAAACTCAATAAACCGAACATCTGGGAATACGCCAAACTCATGTGCATATACATAAATGTGATCTATAATGACCTGTTTGCCCTCAAAATTAGTGATGACATGGTGCCTACTGCGATCCGATTGGGTGATAAAAAAAACGAGCTGAGGATACGCTACGAAACTAAATCGAATCAGGTCGTGTGATATCCAGTCACTCTTATATCCATAAGCAAGCTGATTTTGTAGGTCATTGAGCTCTTGTACAATACCGTTCTCAGAATACTTAATCCAATAGGCGTGCATCGGTAGAGTCAAATTCACTAAACCATCAAGATTGCGGTTCAGCTGATAAACAATGGTGTCGGAATTTTGATTGCGTTGGATATAAAAAAGGAGATTAGGGTCATTAGGTGGCACAGGATAGTCTGACGGAAGTCCGTTGGATCCAAAATCGACATAATTCTTTTTCTTTAATTCCGATTGCATAACAGAGCGTCTTATGCACAAAAATAATCCATAAAAACTTAGCCTTCAAGACATTTTCGATTAAATCCTAAAATTCGACCTTAAATCTGGCTCTTATTCCTAGCCCTCGAGCTCCAAACAAAACTGGGATATCGGGATGATCGAGATAGTTAAATCTTTTTACGAGGTCAACCCTTAGGACTTTAAATATATTAGTAACACCAATACTACCCTCCATGTAGGGTCCATCATAAAAAGTATAGGTATTGGGAGAACCATCTTCTCTAGTATCAAATTGTGGTAAGTCCTTGTTAAGCTCGGGATTATTGCGATCGCTGAGTTGGCCGTAGACCATTTTAAAGGTGGCAATTTCGCGTAGTCCCAACTTCTTGATCAATGGAATTCGGTTAAAAAAGAAGCCTTTAAAATAATGCTCAGATCGGATGAATACATAGCTATCGCTCACAAATTCAAGAAAATTCATCATGTTAAATGACGATCTCTCGTAGGCAAAAGATTGATTGGCACGAGGGATGAATAAGGTAGTGTAGGGTTGTTCTCCCCAAATTTTACCAGCTTCAATGCCAAAGTTATTATGCCCGAGAACGGAAACATTAAATCGCTTAAAAAATCCACCTTCCAAAAAATTAGAGGTATAATCTCCGCCAAGGACATTCCTAAACGAATGGGCATAGCGTACATTAATAATGGGAAACTCGTTGATAATGGGTGTGCGGTATTGTCGCCCTTGAATGAACTGCTTGTTGGGGGCTAATTCGATACCGATGCCTATGGTCGTAGAAACTATCTCGTTCAATAATACTGGCTCTGTAATTCCATTTTCTATGGCAAGCCGCAAATCTCCATAAGGCGAAGTTTTCTTATTGCCGACAAAAATGTCCCATGCCATGCCCGGTGTCTCTCTAGTATACTCAAATCGTGTTTCATTGTAGAGCAACATCTTATTTGTTGCGCCGCGTCTAGCAGATAAAAGTATATTGTCATTTTGAAAAAACTGTAAATCCTGACCAGGAAATGAAACATCTTTTTGATGGACGGCTTTGATGTAATGTTTTGGATTTTGTCTAAAGTCTTTTTGAAAACTATAAGTAAGCGCCCCTCTATATTTGAACCGTTCATCTCTAAATCCATAGGCGCCGTAGCCTTGAATTAACAAGTTTTTATTGAACTTAAAATTTGTTTCGAAGCCCATTCTTATACGTGAACCTTCCACCTGATTAAAACTATAAAATGTCGGTAGAGGGCCAATATCCAATCGGTCTAGAGGGATGAATCCAGTAGTCAGTATACGCACTCCTGTTACAAGACGCTTGTACGCAGGCAAGCTCGTTAATGTATCAAGCATTTCGTATAGCTTTACCTGATTGCCTGTTAAGGGCACTAAGCGATTATCTGACCAATAACTGTCGTCTTTTTCAAAAAGACCCTCCACATCTATAATTCGTTCAATGTGATCATACAGCTTAGGGTCTGGCGCCGGCTCAAATATAAAATTATCATAGGCCAGCGTGCGTGTACCAAAAAATCCGACCCCATTTTTAGCAACACTATAATCTATGATGATTTCATCTCTTGTCAAAACAAAAGCATCTTCTAGCGGCGCAAAGTCTTGCCGTACTCTTAAGTCGTTGACAAAATTCAAATTGATATTGCCAATAATGCCAAAATCGGCTCTTACCACACGATTTAAGCTATCATCTGACACATAAAGATCTCCAGTAAACCCAAAATTCGTTTTGTTTCTTGGAATGAACCCAAGCCTGATGCTAGGAGTGTTATTGATAACTAAGCTATCTAAAATATAAAAGCGATAAAAGTTAAGCGCTAATGGGCTAATAGGGCTAATAAAATTATTATCTAAAAGTGGTATGATATTGTCATAGATATTAATATCCTTATATAGAAAATCTAAGGCATCAGTTAATGATTGATTGTCTAACTGATTGTCAAATTCTGTTTTCTTTACGGCTTCGCGGTATTCTTTTTTGGATTCAGGATCTTTACGGTAGTAAATTTTCGAACGCGATTCTTGGAGATACATGGGTAAAAAAATCTTGCCATTAACCTCTGATGTATCGAGATAATTCCACAATAAATCGAAACTTTTGAAAAGCTTTCGATCTTTAAACTGCACTGTAATATTATTTAAATCTAGCTCTATTCGTTCGTATTGGTCATAGCTGTAGAAGGGTTGACCTTCGAGCCGATTATTTTTTTTGTTTGCAATGACCTTGCGCATAAGATCTACAGCGGGATTATTCTTTTTTGAGTATTTCGCTTTTTCAGCCTTAATCACTACATTGTCCAGCTCTAAAGACTTTTGAACTAAATAAAAATCAATATCTCTTGTCCTTGTTTCTTTTGCGATAATGGCACAGTTTTCTTCAAAACCTAAAAAGGAGGCACATAAACTGTCTGTAACAAATCGTGACTCTATTTCAAAGTAACCGTCCAAATCTGTGGTTGTCCCGACACTAGTGTTTTTAAAGCTTACGTTAGCAAAGGCGATTGGCTCCTTTGTCTGAGCATCATAGATGTGTCCAGATACCCTTGTGACCCCCTGTCCCAATAGTAGACTTGAATAGAGGAAGAATAAAGAAAGCAGTGTTAATTTGGCTGATGATATATAAAGCTGCATAAATTTGAAATGGACGCGAAAATAAACTAAAAAACCAAATTGTATTCCTCAAAGTCAACTCTTGAAGTGGGCAAAAACAACCCTCTACCAAGTATTTTTTGAGTCTTTCTTTGATTTATCTTGATCAATGATCATTAGTATAACGTGCGAAATCTCTACATCGTACAGGTAAAGCGTTTCTGTCAAAAGGCTTTTTTCATACGCTTAAGTGGTGGTATATATATGACCAATAGCGCGAATATCTTCGATCAATTCACATAGATCCTCCATGGTGGTCAGAGGATTCATAATGGAGATCCGTAAATATATTTCACCTCGAATGGTGGTTTGAACAATGTACCATTTTCCATTTTCAATCAGACCTTGACGAATATGTCTATTGAGCTGATTCATGCGCGAGATATTATTCGTCCCATCGTGCATTCTGAAGCATAAAATATTACTCATAGGCCTGTGTGCAATGTGAAAATCTGTTTGGCCTAGAAGGTGAATCGCGAATTGGTCAGCAAGGTCATATTGACGGGTAATGAAATCATCAAGCGTTTGTTTGCCGACGGCGCGAAGCAATATAAATACCTTGAGACTCATCATGTATTTGGTGGTTTCAAAAGTGCGCTTTGCCAGATTGAACCATTCGATTTGCTCTTGATTGAATAAATAGCTCGCCTCGTGCTCGAATATATTGTACGACTCTTTTTCATCTTTAAATAGTACAAAGGTGGCTAAAGCTGGTGTTAGCATCATTTTGTGGGCATCAATCACCATAGACTGACTTAAATGAGCCGTATGCAACAAATGATGATACTTAGTAGAGAGAATCGCTGCGCCACCATGAGCCCCATCGATATGCAGCCAAATAGATTCTCTAGCACAAATAGCACTTATCGAATGAAGGTCATCATACGACCCTGTAGCTGTTGAGCAAGCAGATGCCACAACGGCCATTACCTCGCGTCCACCAGCTCTTACATCGGCGATGGTTTCTGCAAGTATATTTAAATCCATCTGAAAAGCTTCATTTGTGGATATTTTTTTGATTTGGTTGTTTCGCATGCCCATGGTAGCACATGCGCGTTCGATGCAAAAATGGGCTTGGTCAGATACGATCACCACACCTTCAATGTCAGAGAACCTAAGCTTAAAGCTCTTTCTAGCTGCCAATAAGGCGGAAAGATTGGCGAGTGTTCCGCCATTGGTCATAAAGCCTCCGCTTTCCATAGGATAACCAAGAGTTTTGCACATCTCTCGCACGCATATCCGCTCCAAAACAGTGGCGCCTTCTCCCATTTCATAGATGCCCATACCATTATTTAAGAGGTCAGAGACTAAGCCAGCAAGAGCCAACTCTGGCAGCGGTACAGAGACTTGGTGGCCTATATATCTAGGATGGTGAACCCTAATAGAGTCGTCGATTATGTCTTGATAAAATTGCTGTGTATCAATAAATTCATAGTTCTCCCAGCGATCCAATAGTTTCTCAGGGGATTTATGGCGTATTACGTTACCTACTTTGTTAATAGAAGAATCCAGATAGTCTGCTAGAATATCAATTAAAGCATAGCCTTCCTTTTTAAATTTTTCACTGTCGTATGCGGAGATCCAAGAATTCATAAAAAGTCATTTTAATGTTAGACAAAATTCATGTATTTGTTGTGCGGTTGGCTATCTGTAGGTTTTATCCATTCCTCAACAAAGGGGCGTTAAAAGTACTTATGTTTGTGAAGCTCTTATGAAGAAATCGATTCAATCTTATAAATTAGCCTTTATTCGTCCGAGTGGCACGAGTAGGGGGGTATTACTGACGAAGGATAGTGTTTTAATTGCGGCATCCGTAGACAACCAAATTAAAGCGATCGGCGAGGCATCATATTTAGTAGGCTTGAATCCTGAGCCTTTTAATCAATTGCCGTCATTACTGGAGGCCTATCTGAAGGGGGGCGAGGCAAGACTGCATGAGTCACCCGCAGTGTCCTTTGGTGTGGAAATGTTTGAACAAGGGCTGAGAAGCAAAACCCCTTTTTCGTTATTTGATAATGCCTTCACCTCAGGAACGTATGGTATTCCGATCAATGGCTTGGTATGGATGGGCGCTAAATCATACATGTTAGAGCAGATTAGGACAAAAATAGAACAGCAATACAGATGCATTAAAATTAAAGTGGGTGCTATTGCCTTTCAAGAGGAGCTCGACTTATTACAACACATTCGCAGAGAATATAAAGCAAGTGATATTGAGATTAGACTAGATGCTAATGGGGCGTTTGAGCCCAGATTTGCTTTAGATAAATTAGCACAAATGAGTGATTTTCAGATCCACTCTATTGAGCAACCGATCAAACCTGGACAAATGGAATGTATGGAGGAAATATGCGAAAAAAGCCCCATCCCCATTGCACTCGACGAGGAGTTGATATCTATCACTGATAGAGAAGCTTTGCTTCGCCGCATTAGACCTAAATATATTATATTGAAACCTAGTCTATTAGGTGGTTGGGCAGCCACAAAAGAATGGATAACCACCGCCGAGTCGTTACAAATAGGTTGGTGGGTTACCTCCGCTTTAGAATCTAACATTGGCCTAAATGCGATCTCTCAATGGGTTGGGGGGCTAAATACCACTATGCCGCAAGGTCTTGGTACAGGGCAGTTATTCTCCAATAATATTGACTCGCCCTTGGTTATTAAAGACGCGAAATTATTTTATGACCCGTCAAAGAAGTGGAATCATCCGATGATGCTTAAAATCCTAGACCTAAGATCGTGAAGATTATTTTCGACCAAATCACACTAACTATTAACTCTGCGGAAGATCTTATACAGATTAAAAAGACTACCGCTGTATTGGAAGAATGGCAAAAATCAATTTTAGACGTAATGGAAAGATGGTACGATACGTCCACCTCTATGGGTGTCCATACATCAGGTTCCACAGGTGATCCTAAGTATATTGTTCACAGCAAGGTATCGATGGCGCAGTCTGCCTATAACACAATCCATTTTCTGCAATTGTCTAAAGGAATAAATGCTGGACTTTGTTTGCCGTCACAAGCTATTTCGGGTATGATGATGATCGTCAGAGCCATTCTTGGTGACTGGAATCTGCACGCCATAAAACCCTCCGTAGATATTCAGCCTTTTATCGGTGTTGATATGGATTTTATTGCGCTTACTCCACCTCAAATGCACTATAGTATAAACAAACATCTGGACTTCACCAGAACGATCAAGACGATTATTATAGGCGGGGCGCAAGTAAGTGCTTTACTATTATCCGCTATAAAGGGCTTGCCATGCAGGGTGTTTGAAACTTACGGCATGACTGAGACAATAACGCATGTCGCTCTACGGCCTTTGAATGGATCTGAGGAGGATGGTCTGTTCTCCGCCTTGCCTGATATTCATTTTGCCTGTGATAAAGATAGCGCACTAATCATCAACGTGGCTTATTTAGATGTAAAACGGATCTTTACAAATGATATAGTTAAGCTTCATTCTCCCTATCGATTTGAATGGTTAGGGCGCAGGGATAATGTGGTCAATAGCGGAGGAATTAAACTATATCCAGAGAAAATTGAGACAAGGTTGTCAGCACTAGTGCCATTTCCTTTTTTTATCACTTCAGAAACGGATGACAAGCTGGGGCAAAAACTTGTTATGATCGTACAGATGAAGAACAGCGAAATATTGCCCTTCAAAAAGGAAGATTTAGCAGCTGTCTTGGATAAATATGAAATACCCAAGGCCTATTATGGGGTCGAAGTATTTGCAAAAACGCTTACTTCCAAAATCCTTCGTTCCTTGGAATTATACCCTGATAAGAAAACCTTACGCCTTATAAATTAGTTTGGTTTAAAATAATGAAGCGTCTTATGTCCAAACAAGACACCTTATATTTTTTAGAATCACATGCGTTTGCTGCCTTCAGTGCACCTGGTGCCTCAGAGTATAAGCTCGTTTGTTCTGCTGACAGATCTTATAGCGAGTTCACTACTCTGTCAACAGATCAATATATCATAGCTCCCTATAATATGGCGGCAGAGAAAAGTATTTATGCCATCTCAGTAGACGAAGTACATAACAATGTACCCTTTGAGTTTGCGAATTTCAATTTGTCGGATTATTCATCTACCACAAAAGCTGAATACGAGCGCTTATTTACGCTGGCCATGGATGCCATCTCAAATACTGATTTGCAAAAAGTCATTTTGTCTAGAAGGATAGTATTTGAGGCTTCGATAGATCCAGTTAATATTTTTCATGAGCTACGCTTAATATATCCTAACGCGTATGTCTTTATTTATCATCTACCCGGTAAAGGCCTTTGGGTGGGGGCAAGCCCCGAGGTATTGATCGAACGAACAGGGGCTCAGACGTTTAGAAGCGTTGCACTAGCGGGTACACAAGGATTTAGCGGAAAGTCAATTAATCAGACAACTTGGGCAAATAAGGAGATTAAAGAACAATCGTTCATTGTCCAATATGTTGAAGAGGTATTTGCAGGACTTGACGTATGCGTAGAAGTGTCAGAAGCCAAGACTGTAAAAGCTGGTAATGTCCTGCATATCGCCAATGAACTTGCGCTGACAACGAATTTACCCTTGATTTCTCTTGTTCAGATTCTCCATCCCGGGCCTGCGCTTTCTGGATATCCTAAAAATCTTGCCATGGACTTCATTAACAGAGAAGAAACACACGATCGTGAATTTTACTGCGGTTTTATGGGTAGGGTCAGCGATCAATATGCAGATCTTTACATCAACTTACGATCAATGAAAGTGACTGAAAATCAGTTTATACTGTTCGTAGGTGGAGGAATTACCGCAGAGAGTAAGTGTGAAGATGAGTGGGTAGAAACCGAACAGAAATCACTTACTTTGCGCTCAGTGATAGATGCAAGCTTGATTTCACATCCTTTATGACCACAGATAAAAAAACGGTTGTTAGACTCACCTCCATAGCGAAGGCAAAAGGAGTCAGGCATGTGGTGATTTCACCTGGTTCTAGAAACGCACCTTTAATCATTGCATTTGGCGAAGATGAGTCTTTTGTATGCAAAAATATTCCAGACGAACGGGTGGCGGCTTTTTATGCCCTTGGGATGGCAATGGGTTTAGGCGAACCCGTGATTATATGTTGTACGTCTGGATCTGCCGTACTCAATTATGCTCCTGCGATAGCTGAAGCCTACTATCAAAAAATTCCTTTGATTGTGCTAACCGCGGATAGACCTCCTGCGTGGATAGATCAAAATGCGGGACAGACTATGCGCCAACGCAATGTCTATGAAAACTTTGTCACGAAGAGCTTTGAACTTCTACTAGATTCGAAACGCCATGACGACATTTGGTATAATGATCGAATGATCAATGAGGCGTTTGATCTTAGTTTAATACCTAGAAAGGGTCCAGTTCATATTAATTTCCCATTCGAAGAGCCACTTTATAATCAACAGTCCGCTGATCAAGAGGATGTCTTGGCCAGAGTCATTCAGAGTTATTGTCCTTCACGACTTTTTAATGCGGATCAAAAGGCTCTATTCAAAGCGCTATGGGATGAAGCTGACAAAGTATTGATCGTCGTAGGACAGGCACGATATAATCCTAAGCTCGACACCTTATTAGGTCAATTGCTGGCCATGCAAAAAGTAGTCGTATTGACCGAAGCAACGTCCAATATTAAATGCGACAGCACAAGTAGTAGCATGGATCGATTAATTGCACCTATTACTCCTGAAGATTTCAACCGGCTTGCACCAGATATATTAATCAGTATGGGCGATGCGATAGTGTCAAAGCGGATTCGTGGGTTTTTGAATAAAATGCGACCGAAAAATCATTGGCATATTGATCCGACAGATAGCTTCATAGATACATACCAATCCTTGACTGCTAATGTCCTAGCCTTGCCCGAAGAGTTTTTAGATCAAATAGACTTTGTTGATAGCCCTAGCGCTTATAGTGAAGTCTGGCAAGAATTCGAAACCAAAACAGTGTTAGCTCACAACTATTTTTTGGAAAGTGTAGAATGGTCGGATCTGCGAGTTTTCGATCTAGTGCATCGTTATTTGCCCAATAATTCTCATCTACATTTAGCTAATAGTACTGCTGTAAGATATATTCAGTTGTTTGATCAGCGCTCTGATGTCTTTTATTATGGAAATAGAGGCGTAAGTGGCATTGATGGGTGTACTTCTACCGCTATGGGTTTTGCCTCTACGACCAATGATATCGTAACGGTGATTACGGGTGATATCGGATTTCTGTACGATTCGAATGCCTTTTTTCATCACCATGTTCCGGAGAACTTCCGTGTACTATTAATCAACAATGCAGGAGGTAATATTTTTAGATATATTCCAGGGCCTACACAGACGAGACAACTTGAAGAACATTTTGAAGCAACGCACAATTTTACAGCAGAGGGTATTGCTAAGACTTATGGCATTGAGTATGCGCAAGTCGAGGACGAAAAAGCGCTAATTGACCAATTGGAAAGAATGTTTGACCCTAGACTTAGCGCCGCAATGATCGTTGAGGTCATAACTCCAAGAGAGAGGAATGCAGCTATTCTCAAGGAATATTTTTCTTTCTTGGCAAATCCGAAAATGAGGGCGAACCAACCTTGATAAGATTTATGACCTCTGGGGTGGATTTTCTTATCCTAATTGCCCTACCTTGTCCGATAATTGTGTTAGATAATAATTCGATTCACATTTCCACTAGCTCATACAGAGTTTTGGGGAAATAAAAAAAACAAATATGATCATAGGAGTACCAAAAGAGATAAAGTCTAATGAAAATAGAGTTGCACTTACCCCCGCGGGTGTCATAGGTTTCATCAGTAACGGACATGAAGTATATGTGCAGTCGACGGCTGGTGTAGGTAGCGGCTTTTCGGATGAAATGTATGTTAAGGCAGGTGCAACGATGTTAAGTTCTATCGAAGAAGTATATAACATCGCCGAAATGATCATCAAGGTGAAAGAACCCATCGCGCCAGAATATAAATTGATTCGAGAAGGACAATTGGTATATACCTATTTTCATTTCGCGTCATATGAACCATTGACGCAAGCGATGATTGAATCCGGTGCAGTATGTCTGGCTTATGAAACAGTGCAACTGCCTGACAATTCATTACCCCTCTTGATCCCTATGTCAGAAGTGGCCGGACGCATGTCTATCCAAGAAGGAGCCAAATATTTAGAAAAACCAATGGGCGGGAGGGGAGTGCTGCTCGGCGGTGTCCCTGGTGTTAGGCCAGCGCATGTGTTGATATTAGGTGGTGGTATTGTTGGAACACAAGCCGCAAAGATGGCGGCAGGTCTTGGTGCACATGTTACCATTATGGACATCAGCCTTAACCGTTTGAGATATCTAGATGAAATAATGCCAGCAAATGTAACTACCCAATTCTCTGACGAATATAATATCCGAGCGCTTATCGGTCATAGCGATTTGATTGTTGGCGCTGTTTTGATACCTGGGGCAAAAGCGCCGAGTTTAATTACTCGGGATATGCTCAAGGACATGAAACCAGGAACTGTCTTGGTAGATGTGGCCGTAGATCAAGGAGGATGTATTGAGACCTGCCGCCCTACCACTCATGATAACCCTACCTATGTCGTTGACGATGTCGTTCATTATTGTGTGGCGAATATGCCCGGCGCAGTGCCCTATACAAGCACTATTGCCTTGACGAATGCGACCTTATCCTACGGACTAAAACTAGCCAACCTAGGATGGCATCACGCTTGTCAAGCAGATTTGGCCTTGCGCAAAGGTCTTAATATTGTGAATGGCAAAGTTGTTTATCAAGCAGTCTCAGAGGCCTTTAATCTTAATTATGTTCCTGTAGAGGAGGTGTTGTAATTTCTGGTGAGCTCACATGGCGATAGGTCTAAGGTCAGCTTCACCAAAGGTGCGAAACTAAAAATTTATGGGGCATTTTCTATTTAATGCTTTTAAGTATTGGGAAACTAGACTGTTAGTTTAAGATACTGCCTTATTGTGCCTGCCTTTGATGCCCTTAAAGCACTTTCCAACATTCCTCTTTTCTTAGCACCTTAACACGTGACGTTATTTTCACTTCTAAGAGAATTTAACTTTACAATACTAAGGAGACCTGATGTATCGAACAGCACCCCTTCACAAGCCCTGAATTTTAAATGAAGGAATAAGCAAAAAAAATATTTCATTCTCCAATTTTCATATTGTAATAAAATGTTATGTATAAAATATAGATATACAATGATATATATAAGTATTTAGCATATTCCATTTTATTGTAAATGTCAACTAGTATACAAAGGGGCATAAAGCATGAGCAGAAGGGGGGTAAAAAATGTGTGTTAGAAATGAGGTATCGTCTTAGGTGTGTTTGAATGATTTTACAGAAATAACCAACACCCCAGAGAAATGAAGAATTTAAAAAGCATCACGAAGAGCGCCATGATCATCCTACTTAGCGCGATGAGTTTTATGACCGTGCATGCATCACAAATAGATATCCGCTTGCAGACAGAGGCAATAGAAGGGAATGATATGTACGTTAATGTGCAGATCAAGAATAGCGAAGCGAGCCAGATGGTATTGGCGGGTCAGAATTACCGAATCTATTACAATGCAGATGCATTGACCATAGATAAGAAAGGCTCGAAGTCACTTCTATCTACAAAGCAATATTCTAATCTAGACTTTTCGCAAGTATTAGAGCACATCGATGCTACGGGTGCTGGTCAATTGGATTTTGAAGAGAATATGGGTTATGCTAACTTTTCAATAGATCTAAAGGATGTAAAGAATGGCGGACAGTCATTGAATAACAAGGGCGACTGGATGACGGTAGCGCGTATCAAGTTTGAAATAGCGGCTAGTGCAGACGTCTATGAAGTAGTATGGGGCAGAGAGGGAAAGAGTGAGGCGTATGCTACAGCGTTTGTAAATATAGCTGAGTGGAAAGGATCATTTCATACGGAGACAGTTGCGGTAAATTTCTATGGCGATTTGTATGAGCGTCGTGAGGCGGCAGAATTGAGTAATGAAGTAGAGGTAAAAGTAGGGCCAAACCCAAGTGCAGATTTCATCCAAGTAGCGATAAACGGTACACATGATGCTACAGCACAGGCGGTTATGTATGATTTGAATGGCAAAGAAGTAAAGCGTGCAAGAATAGGCATAGGTGAAAACCAAGTAAAAATAGATGTAACAGACTTAGTCGGTGCAAGTTATCTTATCGAGTTAACAAGCAGCCAGGCACAAAGTATCCATAGACAACTGATTGTTGTCGCCCATTGATTTGATTAATAAACTGAACGTACGGAGAGAGCCGCATTTCATACCAGAAATGCGGCTCTTGTCTTTATTTGATCTTCGAAACTGTTAGCTATGCTATCGATGACGGCGATATTCATTAATCCCAACCCAAATAGTGTATCTCTAATTATTAATAACATCGCATTTTTTAATGGATCAAAGTATGCAGAATCCTATATTCCGTTTGACTTGTCAAAAATCAAAAGAAATAAATCGTATCGTCTTTATACATATTATGAATAATTATTATTTGTAATTGACTAAAAAATAATCGTTTAGTTTAATGCTCTCGTTTAATTTAAAAATGTAAATGTCAACTAGTATACAAAGGGGCATAAAGCATGAGCAGAAGGGGGGTAAAAAATGTGTGTTAGAAATGAGGTATCGTCTTAGGTGTGTTTGAATGATTTTACAGAAATAACCAACACCCCAGAGAAATGAAGAATTTAAAAAGCATCACGAAGAGCGCCATGATCATCCTACTTAGCGCGATGAGTTTTATGACCGTGCATGCATCACAAATAGATATCCGCTTGCAGACAGAGGCAATAGAAGGGAATGATATGTACGTTAATGTGCAGATCAAGAATAGCGAAGCGAGCCAGATGGTATTGGCGGGTCAGAATTACCGAATCTATTACAATGCAGATGCATTGACCATAGATAAGAAAGGCTCGAAGTCACTTCTATCTACAAAGCAATATTCTAATCTAGACTTTTCGCAAGTATTAGAGCACATCGATGCTACGGGTGCTGGTCAATTGGATTTTGAAGAGAATATGGGTTATGCTAACTTTTCAATAGATCTAAAGGATGTAAAGAATGGCGGACAGTCATTGAATAACAAGGGCGACTGGATGACGGTAGCGCGTATCAAGTTTGAAATAGCGGCTAGTGCAGACGTCTATGAAGTAGTATGGGGCAGAGAGGGAAAGAGTGAGGCGTATGCTACAGCGTTTGTAAATATAGCTGAGTGGAAAGGATCATTTCATACGGAGACAGTTGCGGTAAATTTCTATGGCGATTTGTATGAGCGTCGTGAGGCGGCAGAATTGAGTAATGAAGTAGAGGTAAAAGTAGGGCCAAACCCAAGTGCAGATTTCATCCAAGTAGCGATAAACGGTACACATGATGCTACAGCACAGGCGGTTATGTATGATTTGAATGGCAAAGAAGTAAAGCGTGCAAGAATAGGCATAGGTGAAAACCAAGTAAAAATAGATGTAACAGACTTAGTCGGTGCAAGTTATCTTATCGAGTTAACAAGCAGCCAGGCACAAAGTATCCATAGACAACTGATTGTTGTCGCCCATTGATTTGATTAATAAACTGAACGTACGGAGAGAGCCGCATTTCATACCAGAAATGCGGCTCTTGTCTTTATTTGATCTTCGCAGCGTCAATTATTCATTGTGACGGCTGTAAATCTATGCCTACATTAGACTTCGATTTCTAACAATTGACAATGAACGAACAGCAAGTTTTACACTATATTAAAGAAAAGCAAGTCGCGATTATCACACTCCAACGACCCGACAGTTATAACGCGATGAATCACGACATTACTAGGGCAATGCTGTCGTCTTTGCGCGACGCTTCGGCTGATATAAATATAAGAGCTATAGTTCTTCAAGGAAGTGGACCTGGTTTTTCAGCGGGCGCTGATTTGCGAAATTTTGGAGAGCAAGCGCCTGACGCGGTGACAAAGTATATTGTTGAGTATTATGGCGAGATCGTCCGTCTGATCATGGAAGCCCCTAAGCCCGTTATCGCGGCCATTCATGGATCAGCAGCAGGTGTTGCGACAGCCTTTGCTTTAGCTTGCGATTTTAGAGTGATGGAGGAAGGGGCAAATCTACGATATGCCTTTATCAATATCGGGCTCGGTCCAGACGGAGGAGCGGCTTGGCTTCTGGCGAGAGCAGTAGGGTATAGTAAGGCATTAGAAATAGCTATCCATGGTGAAAAGATTCCCGCTGCCGAATGCTTTGCCTTAGGATTGTGCAATAAATTGGTGCCGACTGGCGAAGCCTCAAGTGCAGCATTAGCGTGGGCATTCGCTTTGAGCCAACGACCGACCCTCGGTATTGCGATTACCAAACAAGCCATGCATCACGCAGCAAACCATACCTTATATGAGACAATTCAACTTGAAGCCTTAAATCAGGCGAAAGCCTTAATGTCTCAAGATCATCAAGAGGGAGTTGTTGCATTTCTGCAAAAGCGTGAGCCCAATTTTATAGGCAAATAAAGTAGTTTGCCTATGGATGCTGAATTTTTAACAGAAATTAGTGCTTGTCCAAATATTAATGCCCTATCATGGAAAAAATCATTTCAGGCTCAGACTACAAATTATCTCTTCTCGGCAGATCTTTGACGGTCTACTTTCTTGGCCAAAAAGTAGAAGAGCCTTCTATTCACCCTGCTATATTACCGAGTGTGAATGCCGTAGCTCGTACCTATGACTTGGGGGTCGAAGCTCCAGAGTTAGCCACTGTTATTTCACCTTTTACGGGAGAGCGAGTAAGTCGATTTTTACATATTTGCACAAGCGTGAACGATCTAGTACTCCAAAACAAAATGCAACGAAAGCTAGGCCAAGATACAGGTACATGCTTTCAACGATGTGTGGGCATGGACGCCTTCAATGCTCTTTATTCAGTAAGTTTTGAAATAGACCAACAGGGTGTAACACATTATCACGAGAGGCTAAAAAAATTTCTAACGCTTATGCATCTTCACAATTATGTTGTCGCCGGGGCAATGACCGATGTCAAAGGGGACAGGTCTCAAGCGCCAAGTCAACAAGCAGATCCGGATATGTATGTACATATCGTTGAACGAGATGAGAAGGGGGTTTATATTTCTGGGGCAAAAGCGCATCAAACTGGATGTATCAATGCTCATTTTATGATCGTAATGCCTACGATTCGCCTTCGCGAGGGCGAAGAGAGTTATGCCATCGTAGGGGCTATGCCTGTCTCGGCAAATGGCATTACCTATGTATATGGACGGCAATCATGTGACTTGCGCAGTCTTGAGTTCTATAATATGGATCAAGGGAATGCGAGCTACAGCGGACAAGAGGCTCTCGTTATTTTTGATAAAGTTTTTATTCCTAATGAGCTGATTTTCATGAATGGCGAGACGGTGTATGCCGCCGAACTAGTGGATCGATTTACAGCATATCACCGAAGAAGTTATGTATGCAAAAGCGGTGTAGGAGATGTGCTCATTGGTGCTGCAGCCTGTGCAGCCGAAATGAATGGTGTTGATGAGGCCAATCATATTAAAGATAAATTGGTCGAGATGAATTTCAAAAATGAAACGATTTATGCCACCGGTATCGCCGCCTCTTACCAAGGGTATGCCACCGCTTCAGGTGCCTATATTTGTGACAGTATGTTGGCCAATGTCTGCAAACATCATGTGACGAATCTCACTTATGATCTTGCACGTCTAGCTCAAGATATAGCAGGGGGGCTAGTGGCAACAATGCCTTCTGCAGCGGATCTTAATCACGCAGAAATAGGGGGCTTAATCGACAAGTATTTGCGTGCCAAAGCAGATGTGCCGACGGAGAATCGAATGCGCATATTGCGCTTAATTGAAAACATGACATTAGGAAGGAATGCTGTAGGTTATCTAACGGAGAGCTTGCATGGCGCTGGTTCGCCTGAGTCTCAGCGTATCCAAATTCGACGTTTGATGCAGATTGAATATAAAAAGCGACTTGCACTTGTTTTGTCAGGACAGACACCTAAGCAGATATCGACGGAGATTATTGAAGAGTTGTCAGGCTTTATGGGTCGAGTTTTTTCGACAAAAATCTAAGGGTAAAAAAATTATACACCTAAGCTGTACTTTTGTGTCATGAATAAGGAAGAATCTGAAGATCACGTTTTTGGCTATTATATCGATCGCGCCATTAGAGTAATTAAGGCAGATTTGAATAAGCGATTTACCGAACTTGGTGTCAACATAACGCCAGAACAATGGCTCTTGCTCAGCAAGTTATACGCTAAAGATGGTCAATCACAAGTGGAGCTTGGCGAAGGAACCTATAAAAATGCGCCCACTGTGACAAGAATCATCGACCTTTTATGTACAAAAGGCCTTGCACAAAGAGTCCCTGACAATGATGATCGTCGCAAGTTTCAAATCTTTATTACTACCGAAGGTAGAGCCGTGGTAGACAAGGTATATCCCGAAGTCATTGCCTCGCGAAAGCAAGGATGGAAAGGGCTAAGCGATCATGATTACAATGAGTTTTTGCGCATTATAGATACCATATTTGACAATTTGTCGTAGCACCTTCTTAGGCTGTATCCCTTTTCTGGAATTCTACTCAATAGACGGTTATAATTATAATGAAGTAGTAACATACGTAGAGATTTGTCTTGGTGCGACGAAGTCTTGTGTTTTTTATAAACAAAATAGGGTATCAAAAATTGCCTAAGTATCTTATTACATATATATTTGGATGCTAATAGTTCGTAGTGCAACTATTCGCACTATAAATATTTAACTCATGCGCCAAGAATACGATAAATACACCCAAGAAGATCATCAGGTTTGGTCTATATTATTTACCGAACAAATGAAGAATATTCCGAACGTTGCTGCAGAAGATTTTATTCATGGCATCAAAAAATGTGGGTTTGTACCTGACGCCGTTCCGAACTTCGATGACGTGAATAAAGCTTTGATGGCCGCCACAGGTTGGAAGATATATGTGGTGCCCGGCTTAATTGACAACAAGCCTTTTTTTGAGCATTTAAGCAGACGTGAATTTCCGGCCACCACATGGCTGCGCAGCATGGCTCAACTGCGGTATCTTGAAGAGCCTGATATGTTTCATGATATATTCGGTCATATTCCGCTTTTGAGTGAACAATTTTTCTGCGATTATCTACAAGGTCTGAGCGAAATTACCCTTCAGTATATAGACAATCCAGACGTAGTGGAGGCCATGGCTCGTTTATATTGGTATACGGTAGAGTTTGGTCTCATTCGCGAGAATAACACCCTCAAGATCTATGGGGCAGGCATCTTATCCTCTTCGGCGGAATCCATTTTTTCACTTTCGAAAGAAGCCAATCATCTACCCTTTGATGCCATACATATTATGAATATTCCTTATATAAAGGATCATTTTCAAGAACAATATTTTGTTATTGACTCATATGAACAGTTGTTTTATTGTCTTCCCGAGGTACTCGGCTTTGTAAAACGAATAATATCATGTGATGAGGTTTTAACCTAAGCCCTCGTAATCAATGCGTCAGCCAAGTGTGTCTTAGCCTAATTACCTGACAACGTAAATGAAAAATTCGTTTATTTTTTAAAATAAATTTCTTGTTTAACTATCGTGCAGACTAGCTGCACGTTGAATGCGAAGTTTGATGTATTAATCATTCATTAAATATAAAAGCATGAATAAGCAACAAATTAATCACGTATGTATCCTTGATCGAAGCAATACGGCTCATCACGATAAGGTTAGCCTGATAGATGCTTACTACGATAGTGTTGATCACCTTCGGACGTTAGCTCGAATGAATACTGATCAAGATCATCGCATTACCCTCGTAACGATGCAAAAAAACGCAGTTTGCATTCCTTTCTTTGCCATTTCAGTGTTCGATGATAGGGTCTATCAGTCGATCGAGCCTGTGGCCTCAGGGGGTACTCCACTTTATGATTGTTTGGCTCAGACTATCGGTATGATCAGAGTAGCAGACCGCTTGACGACTACAGATAAAGCCTATCGATTTACTTTATTTACAAATGGTAGAGATACGGCCTCAACAAAGTATACCGCTGAGGGGATTTCATTGTTACTCAATTCCTTGCCTAATCCAAAGTGGGCTTTCACGATGATAGGATATTCTTCATTTACATCTACCTATGCCGAACAGATGGGCATTCGTCAAGTGTGTGTGTTAAATAATAAGCGCAAAAATTCAGTATTGGCCTTGCATTTATCACATTTATTACGTCAGAAAGGGTTTCAGATTCAAGCGGCTTAATTTCTTTTGCTAGCTTTGGATCGACATTATTAATACGCGTACTTATGATACTATTGTTTCTATTGAGTTTTTTTACGCCAACGTTACCGGTGACAGATGATCTAACATTGCGCATTAGCCGTATTGTCGATCAAGAATTAGGAGAGTTAGTGGCTTTTTATAAAGAATTGCATCAAGACCCTGAAGTAAGCCTTAATGAAGAAAAAACTTCTGCGCGTCTTGCAATCGAAATGAGAAAATTGGGATTTGAAGTCACTGAAAGGGTAGGCGGATATGGTATCGTTGCTATCTTAAAGAATGGACAAGGTCCACAGTTGTTGTACAGAACGGATATGGACGCATTGCCGATGCTCGAAAAAACAGGTTTGCCATATGCCAGCACCAAGCAAATTGAGTATGAAGGCGGCAATGTCGGAGTTATGCATTCTTGTGGTCACGATATGCACATGACAACCTGGTTAGGCACTGCCAAAGCTATGGTTCAAATGCGCGATGAATGGTCGGGGACGCTGATGATGATAGGACAGCCAGCAGAAGAAATCGGAGCTGGAGCTGGTATGATGTTAAACGCAGGCTTGTATGAACGCTTCGGTGTGCCCGATTTAGGTTTTGGAATCCATTGTAGTCCTGTAATTTCGGCGGGCAAAATTGGTGTCAGTGCAGGGTTTAGTATGGCCAACACAGAAAGCGTTGATATCACTGTATTTGGTGTCGGTGCACATGGGGCATCACCGCATATGTCCATTGACCCCATTGTCGTCGCCAGTATGATGATCATGGAGATACAGACGATTGTCTCGCGAAATATCAAACCAATTGATGATGCTGTGATCACCGTTGGCGCCATCACAGGTGGAACAAAACACAATATTATCCCCGATGTCGTTCATCTCAAATTGACCGTTCGTACATATCGTCAGGAGGTGCGAGAGTTGATCCACCGACGTCTTAAGGAGATAGCCAAAGGCACAGCGATAGCCGCCGGATTACCTGAAGACAAATGGCCAATTGTCCAACCTTCTGAATCGTATACTCCTGCTAATTTCAATCATCTCGCCCTTACACAATCTGTTAGAAAATCGGCAGCCACGGCTTTAGGAAAGGAGAATGTAGTAGAGGCTGAGCCTCAAATGGTGGGTGAGGACTTCTCTAGGTATGGCCAAACAGAACATAAGGTGCCCACAGTTTTGTATTGGTTGGGCACAGTGCCACCATCGGTGACTATTACTAATAATTTACCAGGACTTCATTCCCCATATTATTTTCCTGATCCAGAAAAAAGTCTGTCCACAGGTGTGACGTCAACTACAAAAATTTTGATTGATCATTTCAAATCTGGCATCTAAATGCGCCTTCTAAAGAAAGGCTCATTTTCTTTAAGCTGACAGGCTAATTAACCAATGACAGGATCTTTGTCGTTTGACTTTTGTCAAAGAGAAAATGCACTGCCCATGCCTTTTGACCGTCGTTTCCATGAATAGTTAGGATGTTCTTTTGCATGGGGAAAAGTTCCATAAGAAAATCCGCTTTAATTGTGATTTTCTCCGCCGAACCGTCTATAGTCGCATTGAATCCAATGACAAAAACTTCAGCTGTTTGCTCTACCACTTCAAATTTCACTGGAATCTTTTCATTCTCTATGATCCATTCAAAATGTTGAATAAAGTAATCGGATAAAAAGGGCTTCACTTTTGACCAATCGTTGGTGTCCATCTGCCCAAAAGATCTTAAAACGTCCCGAAGATTATCTTCAAAAACATTGAATTTGCCGTGAATACTTTGTGTCGTCAAATGGGCTTTGATGGGAGATAAATAAATACTGTGTTCTTCAGCAAGCTCCATACTCCCTATCAGCCAAAGAAAAACCATAAATTGCATCATGAATTAAGAATCATATCTAAGAATAAGAGCAGCACATCTCAAGCTACCTAATCAAACACTTTTATCAAATATATCGCTTTTTATGCCATGATCTTGCGTACATTTAAGTCATAAAACGAATCTATGATAAGAACCGTTACCGCTATCATGGCTCTTTGCTATCTACTAGCATGTCAATCAAAGGAACATTCTACCAAGGCAGTTGCAAATGCTTTAACAGAACCAACTAGCATAATAGATTATGACGCTCGACTAAAGGAATTGGATATCGTATTGCCTACTCCCTCCAAGCCTGTTGCCAATTATGTGAATGCTGTTAGAACAGGAAATCTCTTGTTCTTGGCAGGTAAAGGGCCGAATCTACCTGATGGCGGATTCGTGACAGGCAAGGTAGGTAGGGACCTAAGTATAGAAGAAGGATACGAAGCGGCCCGATTAGTGGGGATAGCACAATTGGCCGTTTTAAAAGCTGAATTAGGCGATCTAAACAAAGTAAAACGCATAGTAAAAGTATTGGGTATGGTAAACTGTGATAGTGACTTTGCGAACCAACCTGAAGTCGTTAATGGATTCTCTGATTTAATGGTAGAAGTCTTTGGCGAACGGGGCAAGCATGCGCGATCTGCTGTAGGTATGGGATCCCTGCCCCGAAATATCGCTGTAGAAGTAGAGGTAATTGTTGAAATCGAATAAATAAAAATGTAATGTATAAAATCTACATAATCAGTATTTTATATCTCTTTATTGCTTGTCAATCCACAGACAAACCGTCCCCAGCAATGGAGGGAGTGTACTTAGATTGGCATATATCTGAGGTGGATATGTCGAAGTATCGCTCCGATATTCGAATGGTCTTGCGAAATGAGACAGATAAGTCTTTTGCTGCGGGTGATTGGTCTCTCTATTATAATCAAATGGCGGGAAGTGTAGACGCAGCTAGTTTGCCAAAAGGACTAGACGCGAGACGCATCAATGGAGAGTACCACGTAATTAACTCACTTAATACTTGGGCGATTCCGGCTAGAGATAGTTTGGTGATAGTTTACCAATTAAGGGGGATCGCTGGAAGAGAATGCATGGGGCCAGTTGGAGCCTTTATCCATGAAGAAAGTTCCAATTCTCAATATCCTATCGAAACAAAAGTAATCTGGCAAGGACTCGTAAACAAGGAGCGTTTCGGTATTCCTACGACCCAAAGTCGTTATGAAGAGTATTCCGACCAACGACTATTAGATAAAAAAGATGTTAGCTGGATCGTACCTACTCCTCATTCCTTAACTTCTGCCGAAGGGTTGGGATTGGCCATCGCGGGAGAGTATAGTTATCTGTTGCCTCAAGCTTTTTCTTCGATTAGTGGTGTTGTGGAGACCTTATTTAGCAATGAAGGTATTGCCACGCTTCGTCAAGTGAATGCAAATCCGTCTATTTCGGTTATTCAAGACACAGAGCTAAGTAGCGAGCAATATGAATTAGAGATCAATGGTGGTATAATAAGAATAAAGGCGGGCGATAGGGCAGGTGCCTTTTATGCTTTTCAATCATTAGCCCAGGTCATGTATCACGCCAATAGAGAGGGTATGCAGAATCTTCCATTTATCTACGTTAAAGACAAACCGCGTTTTGAATACCGAGGGTTGCATTTAGATATTGGTCGAAACTATTTTGATGTCGCTAAAGTCAAGCAGTTAATCGACTTTATGGCCTTGTTCAAGTTGAATAAATTTCATTTCAATGTGACCGAAGACGAAGGATGGAGGCTTGAGATACCGGATCTTCCTGAGTTGACAGAAGTTGGGTCAAGGCGTGGGTTTACCAAAGATGAATCAGATAGATTAAATCCAGCCTATGGTTCAGGACCTGATGTTAATAATCCTAGAGGAACTGGATATTTTACTCGACAAGAATTTATTGATTTGCTTATATATGCGCAAGAGAGGAGTATAGAAGTTATTCCAGAAATCAATGCCCCTGCTCATGCTCGGGCGGCAATTATTAGTATGAAAGCGCGGTATGAGAAATATCGCAATCAAGGTGATATGGCCAAAGCCGAGGAGTATTTATTGCACGACCCAGATGACAAGAGTGAGTATTTATCCGCTCAACAGTTTAATGATAATGTGATATGTGTATGCCGTGAAAGTGCTTTTGTTTTTGTTCAGAAGTTAGTCGACGAGATAGCATTGATGTATCAGGAAGCTGGTGTGCCTATGAATATTTTTCATGCCGGTGGAGATGAAATTCCCTATGGGGCATGGCAGAAATCGCCCATGTGCGATCAGTTTTTGCGCAATAATAAGGAAGTCAGTACTACCGACGGATTACATGCGTATTATATCAAGCGACTTTTGCAAATGCTCAAAAAGTACAATACTCGCGTAGGAGGTTGGGAGGAAGTTGTTCTACTACATGGACCTGATGGGCATAATTCTATCGATATTAATACAGGATTTGTGACCGATCGTGTACTACCGTATGTCTGGAATGCCTCCTGGGGATCCGGTCGAGAAGACATGGTCTATAAGTTGGCCAATATAGGTTATGATGTGGTCATGAGTAATTCTTCGGCTTATTATTTTGATATGACGAATGATAGAGATCCTGAAAATTTTGGATTGAATTGGTCAGGGTATACAAGTTATAAGGATATGTGGAGTACAGAGCCATTAGATATTTTTAAATTAGGCAAGACAGATAGTGGCGGCTCAATACTCACAGATGAAGAATTGGCAAAAAAGGTGAGACTGCGTCCAGATGCCCAAAAGCGTTTCTTAGGTATCCAGGCACAATTGTGGACAGAAACGATAAGAAGCGAGGCTATTTTTGACGAGATGATGATGCCTAATCTACCTATTTTTGCCCAGAATGCTTGGTCGCAACCTTCACAATGGATAGATAATACAGAGAGAACACAACAACAATTTGACCTTGATAATGCATGGAACATGTTTGCCAATGCCATAGGTCAACGTGTGTTACCGATAATGACAGATCTGTTTGGTGGTATGGAGTCAGAATTGCCTAAGCCTGGCGCTATTATTAAGGATGGTAAGCTTTATGCCAACTCCTTGTTTCCAGGTATGGTCATTCGATATACGACAGATGGAAGTATTCCTGATGCTAACAGCCCAATATATAGCAATGAAGTGGAGGTAAAAGCGGATGCTAGAATAAAATTAAGATCATTCGACCATAAAGGAAGAGGCGGACGTATCAGTAGCATTGAATAACTATAGTAAGAGAACCTCTGTCGCCCCGCCATCATTCATGAGATGGTAGGACTTGACACGGTCATTGTTGTCTAAGATATGGTGCACCTCTTTGCGCAGTTCGCCTAAGCCTTTGCCATGAATAATGGTCACAGAGATAAAGCGATTTTCGATGGCCGCAGACAAGAACTCTTGGCACATATTCAATTGAGCACGCAGGATCATTTGGGGCTCTCTGGACAGACGAATATCATTTTGATTAATGTGCAAATCTATTTGGCTGGAGGTTAAACATCTCGGTTTTTTTGTACTGAGTTCAGCCTCCAAGCGCTGATCATCTATTTCTTCTGGGGCGGCCACGGTCACATTTTCTATCGTGGTCAGGATAATACCATCTTTCCATTTTATGCGCAACTTCCCAGATGGATTCTGACCTTCATAGGTACCAATTTTACCCGATTTTAAAAGTTTGAGTCGTTCGCCTATCCAAAGCTCATCGGTATCCATATGTAGAGATTTTATTACTTTTAACCATAAGCGTAGAATGTTCTCTAACTGACTAACTATAAAAATAGTTCAAATGCGGATCATAGATTTGTCTAAAACGATACGTTATAATTCGGGTGACCCCTCGTTTATGCAGGTTAAAATTAAGCATAAGCCTCACCGCCGAGCGCGATGGTTATTGCGCATCTTTGGATTACCGTTCAGATTGTTTCCTACAAACTGGCAGGGTTGGGCGGATGATACGATTAAGAATATGGGCGTGCATAGTACAACACATATGGATGCACCTTGGCATTATCATCCCTACTGTGGAGGCAAACCAGCAAAAACGATTGATCAAATTCCCTTAGAATGGTGTTTCGCAGAAGGTATCCTAATTGATATGCGACATAAGAAGGATTTCGACCCAATCACCCCCTTGGATATAGAAACTTACCTTTTTGAGCAACAATTGACGCTGGCCTCGGGGATGATCGTTTTAATCATGACTGGACGTGATCAACATATGGGGAATAAACGTTTTTTTACACATGGTACGGGGATGAGCGCAGCTGCAACCCATTGGCTCATCGATCGAGGGATCAAGATTATGGGTATCGATCAATGGGGATGGGATTTGCCGTTGCCCCATTTAATAGAACAAGCTAAACGCACAAATAATAAAGAGCTATTTTGGGAAGCGCATTTGGTAGGTAGAGATCGTGAATATTGTCATATGGAACAACTGACCAATTTATCTGCATTACCAAAAGTCGGCTTCAAAGTATGCGTTTTTCCATTGAAAATAGAAGGTGCGTCCGCAGCACCGGCAAGAGTGGTAGCACTTGTAGACGACTAAATTTTAGCTTTCTTGACGGTTCATCAACAACTTGTATCGATAAGAATCTACTAGAGCTTCCCAGCTCGCTTCGATAATATTCGGATCTGCTCCACTCGTCCACCAGCTGGATTCTCCATCCGTTGATTTGACAAGGACTTGTGTAATAGAATCTGTACCCATATTGCTTTGCAGAATTCTCACCTTGTAATCTGCCAATCGGACAGGCCTCAATTCAGGAAAATGAGCGCCGAAGGCGATTCTTGCGGCACTATCCAAGGCACCTACCGGGCCACTCGATTCTGCTACACTAATTTTCATTTCTTTTTCTCCAGCCACTCTGAGCTTGACGACAGCTTCAGATATATTTCTTCCAGTGCCTCTCACTACTTCTGATATGATCCTATAGCTCACGAGTTCGAATATGTCTTTTATGCCAAAGAAATATTCATACACTAGCACCACAAACGAAGCATCAGCATTTTCAAAGGCATGGCCTTCATTTTCTAACTCCTTGAGCCGCTGCAAGAATCCGCGCATGTGTGGCGATTTTTCATCGATACTTATGCCAAGTTCCTTAGCCTTCATCACAATACTACTGCCCCCCGCCATATCCGAAAGTAGTATACGCTGCGTATTGCCTACTTCTTCTGGTCGGATGTGTTCGTAGCTATGGGAAACCTTTTTTGCAGCATTTGCATGAACACCTCCTTTGTGCGCAAAGGCACTTTTCCCAACAAAAGGTTCTTGTTTCCATGGTACTTTATGGGCTAATTCGTCGGCTTTATTGGAGAGTTTCTTTAGTTGGTTCAAATTAGCTGCGCAATTCAAAGAATAGCCTTGTTTGAGAGCTAAATTAGGAATGATGCTCGTGAGGTTAGCGTTTCCGATTCGCTCGCCATAGCCATTTAGAGTGCCTTGAACCATCATTGCACCTCCTCTCACTCCCGCAATAGATACCGCCACACCTAAACCACAATCATTATGACAATGCACCCCAATAGGTGTAGATGCGAATCTCTGACGTACATGTTCTACAATGTTTTCCATCTCATGTACTTGAGTTCCGCCGTTTGTGTCACATAAAACAATGACCGAAGCTCCACCTTCTACGGCCGCTTCTATGGTTTTGAAAGCGTAGTCGGTACTGTCTTTATAGCCATCAAAGAAATGTTCAGCATCATAGATAACTTCTTTTTCTTTGGATTTGAGATATTGCACACTTTCACGAATCATCGCCAAGTTTTCTTCAGGGGTTGTGTTTAGTACTTCTAGTACATGAAGCAGCCAAGATTTTCCAAAGATAGTGATCACCGGGGTGCCAGCCTCTAGCAATAGTTGCAATTGAGTATCTTTTTCAACGGGAATGTCTGAACGGCGGGTTGAGCCAAAAGCGCATATTTTTGCATGGTGGAAGGTTATTGATTTTGCTAAATCAAAAAATTCCATGTCACGAGGATTAGAGCCCGGCCAACCACCTTCTATGTAGTCTATGCCAAACTCGTCCATAGCGCTAGCTAGAAGAACTTTATCCTTAGCAGAGAAGGATATACCCTCTCCTTGTGTTCCATCTCGAAGAGTAGTATCATAGATGAATACTCTTCTACTCTGGGTTCGTAGATTCATTGTTTACCCTTTCATGACGATAGCTTTCATCTTATACCCACCATTATACCATTGTGAATATGAAAACTACTTGATTCTTATGATGACTTGCGAATATAAAGCATAGCCATCAAATGCGATCATAGTAAACGGAATCAATCGCGATAATCTTCTTAAACATCCCTTTTGTACAAGATCATGCCCCATCAACAAAGGATAAAGAGAATTATCTTGACTTACTTTTTATCTTGCTTTGCAAACACCTCTTTTAGAAGTGGTGTGGTTCTGAGAGACTTATTTTTGCGGATACCTTCTTCTTTGCTTTGAACCAATCCAAACATTCCATCTAAGGCTTTATTGTTTACGTGGTCATCTAAGGCTGGATTCATTTTTTTGACTAAAGGTATTTTGTTGTAGGCATTAATGGCGGTCGCCCATAGTTCACGAGCTTTGACTTCATCTAGTGCTGCCTGTATTACGGGCATAAATTCACCATATAATTGTTTTCGAGAAGTGCCTTCGAGGTACCTAGTGGCTGCATCAGTATTGCCTGTTAATATATTCATGGCGTCAGCAAAGCTCATTTGCTTAATAGCATTTAAAAATATAGGTCCAGCCTTTTTCGCTGCTAACTCGGCGGCTTCATTCATTTTTTTGGTAAGGTCAGACTCAATATTTTCAAATCCAGGCACCATTTTTACTTTAGAAACAACACTTTTAGCCTCGTCAGGTACAAGAATCTTGTATGGGCTCGCAAAATAGCCATCTTCTTGTGATAGCGAACTGACGGCCTCATCAACACCAATTTTTAGGGCTTCCTTGAGACCATCGCCTATTGCCCCTTGATCACCGCTCACAACTGCTTTTGCTTTATCGAGCATCTTGCCCAATTGAGCATTTAGACCCGAAGATAATAGGCAAGAAATTGCGAGTAAACCTAAGTGTTTATATATATTCATAATAGTAACTTTTTATTTATATGCAAATAACTATGTATTGAGCGAAAAGATTTTGTCCGGCAAACAATTTAATAAATTATTAAGCTGCCTCCTTGATAAGGCAGACATTCGGATTAAACAACGTAGTATTCACTGGTTCTGAAATAAAACCTTAAATTCGCGCCTTTCATAAAACCGAGGAAAGAATCCTAGTCCTGAAATGATAAAAGAGATTAAATCTGCCTTGCTTTCTGTATACCATAAAGAGGGTCTCGATGAAATTATACCCTTATTGCGACAGCACAATATCGAAGTCTACTCAACGGGGGGGACGCAAAAATTACTTGAGGATCACGGCATGACCGTTTATTCGGTGGAGAGCCTGACAGGCTACCCCTCAATCCTCGATGGTAGGGTAAAGACCCTACATCCCAAGGTGTTTGGCGGGATTTTGGCGAAAAGAGAAGAGAATCACTTGGATCAGCTAGCAAAATTTGATATCCCCGAATTCGATTTAGTAGTCGTTGACCTATATCCATTTGAGCAGACGGTTCGCGAAACAGATGATGAATCGCAAATTATAGAAAAAATAGATATTGGAGGCATTTCTTTGATCCGTGCAGCGGCCAAAAACTTTAAAGACGTAGTTGTTATAGCTTCACAAGCTCAATATGCTGATCTGAAGAATATCCTCGATCAAGGAGCCACCACACAGCTATCAACACGGAAACGATTAGCAAGTCTGGCTTTTGGGGTGTCTTCACATTACGATACAGCTATTTACGCGTACTTTAATGAAGAAATAGGTGACCAGTCGAGCTTAAAGCTTTCTGTGGACGCTGGTGTTCCCTTGCGGTATGGAGAAAATCCACACCAATCGGCCATGTATTATGGTGATTTAAGGGAAATTTTTGACATTTATGGTGGCAAAGAATTGTCGTACAACAACCTAGTAGATATAGATGCGGCCGTTGATTTAATGAGTGAGTTTGTTGATCATAGGGTTTGCTTTGCTATATTTAAACATACTAACTCGTGTGGTGTGGCATTGAGGAAAAGCACCCTAGAGGCTTATAGCGCAGCGTTGGCTGGCGATCCAGTTTCTGCTTTTGGCGGAATCCTCATCACAAATAGTATTGTGGATGAAGCGACAGCAATCGAAATAGACAAGCAATTTTATGAAGTACTTATCGCAGAGGATTATAGTGTAGAGGCGCTGAAAGTTCTATTGAAAAAGAAAAAGCGCATTATTTTAAGACAAAAACAACAAGTTCCGGCACGAAAGAAGATTAAAACATTGCTCGGCGGCTACATTGGTCAAGACCCAGATACTAAGATCGAGCTAGAGAGCGATTTGACGACGACAACAAATAGAAAACCATCTAGTGAGGAGCTCGAGGCATTACTTTTTGCGAATAAATGCGCTAAGCACTTGAAAAGCAATGTCATAGTTTTGGTGAAGGACAATCAGCTCATAGGGATGGGATGTGGACAAACCAGTAGAGTAGACGCTTGTATTCAAGCAATAGACAAAGCTAAGCGAATGGGTTTCTCCGTGGAAGGTGCGGTGATGGCATCAGATGCGTTCTTTCCTTTTGCGGATTGTGTTGAGATTGCTCAAAAGGAAGGTGTTACAGCCGTTATTCACCCAGGCGGATCGATTAATGATCAGCTAAGTATTGATTTCTGTAATGAGCACGATATGGCTATGGTTTTGACAGGAATTCGCCATTTTAAGCACTAGAATATTAAAATACTCTTAAATACGGGACGTGCTGTATGTAAAAATCGTTTGAAATACATCTTTGAATATGACAACTAAACATGACAATAACTAATATACATACGTGCATTTGTTTCCCTAAGGTGAATTTTTCATCTTTGCGTGGATTCATGAAGAACGTAATCGTTATCGTCAGCGAACCCATGTTGATCTTGGGGTTAATTGCATTGTCTTTAAGTCTATCTGCACAAGGGGCTAATAATAGTCCATTTTCTCGTTTTGGAATTGGCGACCTTCGTAGCGAAGATGGAATGAATACACGTCTGATGGGAGGCCTTGGTGTAGCACATCTTGACATTTATCACCTCAATTTCGTCAACCCAGCATCATTTAGTTTCTTAAAAGCTGCGGCGTTTGATATAGCCTTAGAAGCTAAAAGTGCAACAATCCGCGATAAGCGAAATGAATCTAATCAATGGAGTGGCAATATGTCTTATTTGGCGATGGGCTTTCCGTTGCGCAATCCTCTCAATCAGATTTTTACTAACGAAGACTATAAATTTAATCTAGGTATGGGTTTTGCCTTACTACCTAACTCAGATGTTAGCTATAACATTACTCGATTTGATTCTTTGCCCAATGTTGGAGCCTTGGAAAGAAACTTTTCGGGATCTGGGGGTACATACAAAGCACTATGGTCAAACTCCATAAAGTATGGAAACGCCTCTTTGGGTCTGTCCTTGGGGTATGTTTTTGGTAAAGTAAATTTTGAGCGGAATATTGATTTTCTAGAAGAGGTGAACGCATATGATAATCAATTTTTGACGGATTATAGTTTGAGTGGTTTATATGCCAAGCTGGGTTTTTTATATATGCATGTGCTCAATAAAGCGGAATTAGAAGATAATATTGGCCGAGAAGCACCTAAATATCTTTCCTTTGGCGCCACCTATAAGCCCAAAACAGGATTTAGTGCCGTCAGTGATATCAGTAATATAAACATTAATCCATCGGCGGGCATTAGAGATACTGCTATAAACGTCCTAGGGGTAGTAGGAAGTGGCAACTTCCCGTCAGAATTAGGTCTAGGTATGTCTTACGGGGGAGGTACCAAATTGACTTTGGGGTTAGATTATAGGCTAACTCGATGGAGTCAGTATAGAAATGAGGCTAACCCAGAAAATTTGGCAGATACCTATCGAGTGGCATTTGGGGGTTCGTATCGCCCCAATGCGAATGACATCAGTCATTTTTTTAATCGAATTTTTTATAAATTCGGGATTCACTACGAACAAGATCCTCGATCTATAGAGTCGCAGAATCTTGACGGTTACGGAATAAGTTTAGGCTTAGGCCTTCCTTTTGCTTGGCAAAGGAAGTTTTCAAATATGAATCTAGGAGTAACTTTTGGAAAGCGATCTGTAGCAAATATCTTGAGCGAGAATTTTACTACAATTTCTTTCGGATTTACCTTTAACGATTCGGAATGGTTTATTAAAAGAAAATTCAACTAGCTATGAAAATTTTTAAAACTTTATTTCTTATTGCTTTCGTAACTGTTATCAACCAATCTTTACGAAGTCAATGCGAGACTTGGACCGGAAAACCTAATGAAGATGAGTTAATTTCTCTTCATTCTGTTTATCGCCATCTTGTGAAAAGTGAGAATTTTGACGCGGCCTATGAGCCCTGGCAAAAACTTTATGCCCAAGCTCCTGCGGCAGATGGCAAACGTGATTATCACTTTATCGATGGTGTGAGCATTATGATGCATAAGTTTAAGAATGCGACAACGGATGCAGATAAGGAAATGTACACCAATGAAATACTCAAATTATATGACGCGGCCATAGCTTGTTATGATAACCGAGCCATCGAGCGCAAGGTGACAAGTGATGAGGCATATATGGGCTATATATCAGAGTTGTATTCTCAAAAAGCGTATGACATGTATTATTTTCTGCGCACCCCATATAGTCAAACCTTAGATGCACTCAAGAATGCTTTATTGACAGGCGGTGACAATACTGTGTACACTGTCATTGCACCTTACGCAGAAATAGCGGTTTATGAGTTTACCAATAAAAACATTGAAGCAGAGGAGGCTAGACGAATACATGATGACTTGCTAGCCTTAGCTACCAATAATGAAACTAATGGTAATCAGTATGCGGCCTACTATACTCAAGGAAAGGAAGTGATGTTGTCGAGGTTTGCGGAAATAGAGAATTTTATTTTCGACTGTGACTACTTTAAGAAGGAATATATGGAAGAATATAATGAAAAATCAGATGACGCATACTACGCAAGAGACCTTTATAGTGAATTAAGAAGAAGAGGCTGTAGTGATGAAGACCCATTCTTAATTAAGTTAAAGACACAATATGAAAAATTTGCCGCAGGTGTAAACGCACAAAGACAAGCTGAATTTGAAGCAAACAATCCAGCTATAATGGCAAGTAATGCATACAAAGAGGGTAATTTTTCAATGGCGATAGCGAAATATAGAGAAGCCATCGAAGCCGAATCTGATAATGAAAAAAAGGCCAATTATCATTACTCCATCGCTTCTATACTTTTTAGAAAATTGAATAAAAACGCAGAAGCAAGAACAGAGGCACGCACTGCTGCACAACTAAAGAGCGGCTGGGGTCGTCCTTATGCACTAATAGGTGATATTTATGCCAAAAATGCTCGAAGTTGTGGTGATAGCTGGAATCAACGTTTAGCAATACTTGCCGCTTATGATAAATGGGCAACGGCAAAAAGCATGGAGGATAATCAGGAATTTGCAGATGATTTGGGAAGCAAAATGGGTCGCTATCGCGCTAGTTTCCCTACCAAAGACGAAGGCTTTATGCGTGGTCAAAAGGAAGGCTCAAGTGCAACAGTGGGTTGTTGGATTGGCGAAACTGTAAGTATTCGCTATCAATAAATGAACTCAAGATTTAATGTAGAGGAGTCTTGGCGTAATGCTGCGACTCCTTTTTTTTTGGACTAAACTGCCTGTTTTCGGTTTTGTTAATTCAGTGTCTCTGTCATATCGAAAAGTGAAACTTAACTAGACATAGTTTCAAACTTCGTTTAATTTTATACATAATTTAGAATACTTTTATTGGTGCTTCTGCGAGTTAGGTAAAGAAAGTCGCCGTTGTAATTTAAGATAAAGAAATTAATATGCATACAAAGATCAAAATACTCGTTGTAGTGATTGGATTAGGCTTCGTGGCGTGCTCCCCTAAAATAGAAGAAGTGGTACTTGTCCCAGATCCAGCTCCAAAACCTGCTCCAATAGTAGAGGAGCGACTTACGAGTTGTACGACCTTGGATGATTTAAGCGGATCACTTAAGATCAAAACGGAAGATGCTTTTACGCTGTACCGAGATCAATTTAAATTTGAAAAATATGAAAAGGCTCGAGACCTGTGGAAACAGGCTTTTTATAGTGCTCCAGGCGCTAACGGTAGGGTAACTTACCATTTTAGAGATGGTGTACAGATATATACAAACTTGTTTCAATATGCCGCGGAACCTTTGAAACAAGGAATGGTTGATACAATCCTCGCCATTTATGCTAAGCAAATGGAGTGTTTCCCAGATGATGGCACCACTAGGGCAAGCAGAGCGTTCGATGCTTTCTATCAATTGAGAGGATATGTGTCAGATGATCTGATTTTTGAAGATTTTTCCTCAGTGCTTAACTCTAAGGGCGATAAGGCAGACTATTTTATCATCAATCCTTTTGCGAGGTTACTGTATGATCGAGTACTCGAAGAAAAAGTAAGCGTTGAAGAGGCGAGGCCATTGGCTCATCAAATACTGAGCACTGTTAATTATGGATTAGCTAACTGTAAAGATAAATCGTGCGAATCTTGGGATATCATTAATGAATATACTCCCGATTTATTGAGTGGACTTGAAGGAATCCGAGGATTTTATGACTGCGAATATTATATGGGCAAATACTATAGTCAGTATGAGGCCAATCCTAATGATTGTGATAATGTCACGGAGGTATATTATAAGATGGTATGGGCAGGATGTGATCCTAAGGATCCACGTGTGGTTGCGCTCAGAGAGGCTAAAGAAAAGGAATGCTATGTTGCTCCTCCGCCACCAGGCCCCCTCAAACTCGCCTACGCTGCCCTAGAAGAAGGTGAGTTTAAGACGGCTATCACTTATCTCGAAGAATACATTGAAAATACGACTGATCCGTTGCAAAAGGCGGATAAATCTTTGACGATAGCCAAGATTTATTACGCTCATATCAAAAATTTTCCAGAAGCAAGACGATACGCCCTCAGAGCAGCAGAAAATCGATCTAATTGGGGTGAGCCCTACATTTTAATTGGCAAATTGTATGCTTCAAGTGGGCCGCTCTGTGGTCCTGGGCGAGGTTGGGACAGCCAGATTGTCACATGGCCCGCAGTCGATAAATTTGAGCAAGCTCGTCGAATAGATCCATCAGTTGCTGCAGAGGCCAACAAACTTATTGCCACATACACTAGATATATGCCATCTCGTGAAGATATCTTTTCGAGACAAATCTCCAAGGGTACTTCTTTTAGGGTAGGGTGCTGGATTCAAGAGAATACCACAGTACGGACAGCGGATTGATGAAGATATTGGATGTAGCCAAACGTTATTTATAATATGGGCTTGCTAATATGCCAAGGAATTAGAAGTTGTCAACAATTTCTTGTCACGTTTGAATGTACTCACGCTTCAAACAAATTTGCTCAAGGTACTTACGATAACAGCCACTTAATCCGAAACTGAATTAGGTTTGTGTTAGATGAGGCATGACTATAAAACCTAGCTATAGCTAATTAAATGATGAACAACGAAGTATAAAACAAACTTAATTGTTTAGCAGAAATACCATTCTCGCGATCGAACAAGAATGTAGTTATCGGAGGTGCTCAAAAAGCCGATTATTCAGTTTCAAGTAGTTTTGATGGAACAATATGATACACCGATTTGAAAATTTTTGTAAAATATGACGGATCATTTATTCCAATTTTAGAGGATATTTCACTGACTGGTAATTATGTATACGCAATAAGATTAGGCAATATCTAAGCGGTATTTTTTTGATATAATTTGAGATCGACATTCCTGTTAACTTTAGATTAAAACGATAGGTGATTCTTATTTGGTGCCCAGTGGTTTATCGGATGAATACGACGCGGCGAAAAGGATTGTCAATGCTGCGATTGAAATGCAAGACTATGTTGCAAGAATGTTGGAATCACCTTCGCAAAGTATTGTGCTTCCATTTTCTATGAGACTCGGCATTCACATCGGTCCAGTAGTCGCCGGTGTGGTAGGTGTAAATAAGTTTCAATATGATATTTGGGGTAATTCGGTGAATATCGCATCTAGGATCGAATCTACTAGTTTGCCAGGGCGTGTTACAATCTCCGATATTCTTTTTAATGTCTTAGAATCACATCGAGAATTCATATTTGAGAAGCGAGAAGTGATAATTGTTAAAAATATTGGCCCAATTCAAACCTATTTTGTCTAAAAAGTGACTATCTCGTAGTATTTGTGTGCACCAGAAGAAAATATTTGGGCACCCATTTATATATCTAGTTTTATTTCAGTTAGCGTTTTTATGAACTGAAATGTTCTTTTTATTTTTCATATACGACGCCGTGATCTATTGTCTCGTTGTGATGGTCAATCGTTCTATAAGATTACCTTTATGAGTATAAAAACTTTGCATCTATCAAATAATAAATGAGCTGAGCCAAAACATGTGCAACTTGCGCAGACATTTTTTATTTTTAACTTGGTCAGTATAATTGATAGCTATAGTATGGTTTTACAGATATCAAAATAAACTTAAAGGATATTAGGTTTCCTTGGCATCTATTTCTAAGTCATTCAATTTTTCTTTATTCATTATAAGCCTAAGTATGCCTTCGATGTCAAAGCGTTTTTCGCCATTTAGAATCAAATAATTATCGGCTCGAAGAGGTGTCCCATAGCGTCGGTAGGACTTCCAGATATGATCGATATACCATTTTGGTTCGGGTTTGGATCCCCAGCGAAGATCTTCATCTTTTCGATGTCTCAATACGCGATAAGTGATGACGATCAAAATTTTTAGCTTCATTTGTTGAACGATTCGTTCATCATAAAAGCAAAATATGCCTTCGATTATGACAATCTCACTTCTATTTAGAGCTTCATTGATCTGATCTCGCCATTGAATCCAATCGATGCTTTGAGGAACTTCCCAATCAGTTCTATTTTGAATACGGGGCAGTAAAGATTCTTGAATAACATAGTCATCTTGATGGATTAGCTCTACGGTTTTCGACCTTTCGACAAGAGCCTCTAACAGCAATCTTGCTAAGGTCGACTTGCCAGCGCGACTTACCCCGCCAATGCCGATCAACATGTTGCTAAAGGTTTAGTCAGTTGAATTTTTGCTAAATATTTATTCATTGTGCATGTTGCTAAAGGTTTAGTCAGTTGAATTTTTGCTAAATATTTATTCATTGTGCATGTTCCACAACAATAATTTCCATGTTCCGCCATCGACACCTTTGTGTTCATCTATTATTTCAAATCCTTCACGAATGTGTGCACGTAGAGATCGTTGATTGAGGCTACTTACTTCAGTGATGCAATACAGAAAATTCTTCTGCATTTTCGCTTTAAGTCCTTGATATAGATCGCTAAATATACCTTTGGATCGAAAAGGTTCATCAATACAGATTTGCCCCATTACGAAGTATTCGTTTGCACGAATTCGTTGGTGGTTGTATTTAATTGTTTGAATTCTTTTAAACATGGGGTTTAAAAAGCTTATGCGCTCTTTCATCTTGGGCAACATGACTAAGGCGTATCCGACAATATGATCACCATGTTTTGCTATAACATGCTGATATGGGTGATTCATTGCAGTTAGGGTATCTAAATCGTGTTGTATGCTCACAAATCCTTGACTTTTAGCAATATCTGCACTAATATTTCTGGCTAGATTTTTTTGTTGGAGCGCCAAAATTTGAAGCAAATGGTTTTCTTCACTCGCCAAATCGATATTCCACCTAGTCAACATATTCCTTTTTCTCCACAATACTTACTTTGTCATCATTGAGCAATACGTAGCCATATTCGTAACAATATCGATATACCTTGCCTGATTTAGTGACATATTCACTTGTGAAGTAATTGAAATTAAATCCTTCTTCCAATACCTTTTCACGAGCCAATTTTTTCTTATTAGATAGAAGAAGTGATTCAAGTATTTGTCTGTTTTTACGTAAAATTTTATTGATGCTCCTTACATATGCCGATTCATCACTTTTTGTGCTGTTGTGGTAGGCGCTTCTGCAATAATCACTGCAATACAGCTTGTCTTTGCGACCTACAAATTTGATTCCGCATTGAACACATTGATTAGACATAAGACTAAGATAAACATAAATTTATAAGCGGCCTACACCTTCATTAAAATCTCTATTTTATTGAAATCAACTGATACTTTGAATTTAGTTGATGCTTTCGATTCTATTCCGTCGATTATGATAGTCTTGATCGGGACAAACCCTATTAACTCTATTAGAAAATGGGTATATGTTGGTGTGAAAACACCTTCTTTTGACTGAGTAATCTCGTACCTTCCATTTTTTACACCCGTGGTGAAGGTACTTAATCTGAATTGACCTTTTTGATAGCCATAGCCATCATGTCTGTCTTCATACAAGTGGCTGGTCTCGGTATATGGGTTGAAATAGACCTTCAATGTTGCCTCGTCGAAGTCTTTCTCACCTACATATTGCTGCACTGGATAGTGGGGTATAATGGCTCCTGCTTTGACATATAGGGGAAATACATCCTTTGTCAGTGCTTGTTGATAAATACGCTTTCCTTGAATTAATTCATTTGTCCAATAAGAGTACCACATACCACTGGGCAAATACACATTAGCTGACGCGATGCCTGGTTCCATAACGGAAGCAGTCAATATATGCTCTCCACACATAAACTCATTGTCGCGTGTTAGATTGCTAAAATCGGTCTGATCATACCAAGCCAACGGTCTCAAAACTGGTGCGCCTGTCTTATGGTGGATATAAAATTGTGTGTAGTGATAGGGTAGTAATTGATATCTGAGTTCAACAGCTTTTCTGAAAGAGTCTAAGGCCTCCTCCCCGAATGACCAAGGCTCTTGATCGCCGTCATCTTGAGATGAATGTACGCGACAAAAAGGGTGGAATATGCCTAATTGTATCCATCGCACAAATAGCTCGGGCGAAGGTTTCCCAATAAAACCTCCTATATCAGATCCAACAAATGATACACCACTTACCGCTAATCGTTGACATTGAACATTCGCAATCCAAAGATGCTTCCACGAGGCGATATTATCTCCTGTCCAGACACTGCTAAAGCGTTGTAGTCCGCTATAACCAGAGCGTGTGATGGTTAATATTCGCTTGTCATCAGCATGTTTACGCACACCTTCTTGCGTTGCGCGCACCATTTGCATACCATAAATATTGTGTGCTTTTGCGTGACTGCATGGGTGACCATCATAATCAAAGCGTACATCAGGTGGAAGTGTTTTAGACTCCACCTCAAATAACGCCGGCTCATTCATGTCGTTCCATACGCCGTCTATATCAAGATCAGTCATGAATTCTTTGTAAAGATCTGCCCACCATTCTCTCACATCTGGACGGGTGAAGTCTGGAAAATAACAGCGCCCAGGCCAAACAATCCCCGTTGCGAATGGACCATCTTTGCGTCGACAGAAATAGCCTTTTTCAAGGGCCTCTTTAAATACTGGGTAATGATGATCTATTTTGATACCTGGATCAATAATAACTACCGTCTTAAATCCTTGTTTCTTGAGATCTTGGATCATCCTTTTGGGTTTAGGAAACCGCTCTTTATCCCAAGTAAAGCATCTAAACCCATCCATATAATCTATATCGAGATAGATGGAATCGCAAGGTATGCGCTCTTTTCGCATGCGTGTAGTCACGTCCCTTACTTCTGATTCTGGATAGTATGACCATTTGCATTGCTGATATCCGAGGGCCCACATAGCTGGCATTTCATGTGTGCCTGTAAGTTGGGCATATTGCTTCGTTACATCCATCAGTTGTGGTCCTATCATGAAATAGTAGTTCATTTCACCGCCCATCGCCCAAAAGCTCGTAGCATTGTAGCGTTCGTGTCCAAAATCGAAATACGTACGATGACTATTATCAAAAAATATTCCATAGGCTATCCCATCGTGAAGGCCGTAATAAAAGGGAATATTCTTATACAAAGGATCCCAACCATAGTCATATCCATAACAATCTGTACCCCAGTTATTTTGTTTTTTACCCCTGAGGTTTAATTCGGTAGGTTTGTCACCAAGCCCAAAGTATAATTCATCTTTGAAATTCTGCTTAGTCATTTTGACAATATTGTTTCCTGTCTCCTCCACATATTCCCAGTGAAAACCTTTTTCATCTTTGTTGACCAGCGTGTCATAAGGGTCATAAAAAGCTATAGAACCATCTTTTTTGCTCACTCGGCAAGTTAATGCAGAGGTTTTTATAGAGATATGGCCATTGTGCTCAGTGAACACATATTCTGTTTTTGTTGGCGAAAAGCTGGGGCTTATGGCGTATGAAAAATCGTCAAGAAAATATTGATAGGTGCCATAGCGTATGCGCATCATTTTCTCATTTATTATATGGATGCGTATCAACAATTCGTTTGTCGTGAATAGCTCAATGACATGATCATTATGTACTGTTCTAATTACAGCACCTGCAAAAAATTCTGTTACGGGCGTCATATTATTTTCATTTCATGATGATAACACTCAAAGAGCGTTACGGCTGCAAACTTAATTCATGTTTTAGATAAGACGTGGCAATCATGCCTAAAACTAATTTTTTGGGCATGATTGCTAGTTTTTATAGATAATTTGTCGAAATCGTCAGAAGGTACGAGTGTCCTTATCAAATTTCTTTGGGACTAAGCCCCAATGTGCATATTATCACCTATGATCGCTCCTTTTTTGACGATAACAATGCCTTCACGGATGCAGTAAGTATCTGTTTCATGATCGGCAAGATTATTGGCGCCTCGGATGGAGCAATTATTTCCAATTTTTACGTTTTTATCAATAATCGTATTTTCAATGTGACAATTATCTCCGATGCCCAATAAAGCAATGGAAGGGTTTGTCTCAATTTCTTTAATGGATTGATAAAAGTCAATACCCATGACGATAGACCTTCTAATAGTTGTTCCTCGTCCAATTCTGGAGCGCACGCCAATAATAGCCTCTTCTATCGACTGAGCATGAATTATGCAGCCTTCTGCGACCAAGGCATGATTCATACGAGTTTCAAAGATTTTGGAGGGTGATAACATTCGAGCGTTTGTATAAACCTTATTGACATTATCGTATAAATTAAATTCAGGCAGATACTGTGTCAACCGCAGGTTGGCCTCAAAAAAGGAGGCTATTGTACCTATATCTGTCCAATATCCTCCAAAGGGGAAACTCGTTACCTTATATTCACTGCTCTGCACGGCCACAGGAATTATTTCCTTCCCGAAGTCTAGTGCTTTTGGATTTTCATCAAATAGTTTTCCTAACACACCATTTCTGAAGATATAGATACCCATGGATGCTAAAAAATGCTTGTCTTGACGGGCATATTGTTCGTCTACAGGGGAAGTCCATTGCCCTAGCGTATCTGCTGAAGGTTTTTCAACGAAATCGAGGATATCGCCTTTTTCGTCGACTTTCATAATTCCAAATCCAGGGGCATCATGATGATTGACAGGAATCGTAGCAACCGTTAAGTCAGCCTGATTGTCATTATGCCATTTAATAATCTGATTAAAATCCATCTGATAAAGCTGATCGCCTGATAGGATCATCAAGTTTTCATAATCATGATTCTCTAAATAGCTGCGACATTGTTTGACGGCATCCGCGGTACCTTGAAACCATTCGGAGCTGGCTCGTGTTTGTTCAGCAGCCAAAATATCAACAAAGGCATTCGAAAAAATATCGAAATGAAAGGCATTTTTTACATGCGAATTCAAAGAAGCTGAATTGAATTGGGTCAGCACAAAAATTCTATTTACCCCACTATTCAGACAATTGGATATAGGTATATCGATTAATCTAAATTTGCCCGCAATTGGTACAGCGGGTTTGGAGCGATGGTGCGTAAGTGGGTATAGTCTACTTCCGACACCTCCCCCTAATATTACTGCTATGGTTTCTTTGCCTATCATGATTCTTGAATTAATTGATTATAAATATCGCAATATTTTTTAGCTGAATTATCCCAAGAAAAATCAAACTTGACCGCTTGAGATCTTAATTCTTTATAGGTTTCTTGGTTTTTGTATAGGTTTAAAGCTCGCGAGATGGCATTGACCAGATCGTCTACACTGTCGTATTCAAAGGAAATTCCGTGGCCGCCCACTTCATAGTCTATGACGGTATCTTTAAGACCACCTGTTCGCTTTGCAATGACGAGCGAACCATATCGCATAGCAAACATCTGATTTAGTCCGCAAGGCTCAAAACGTGATGGCATTACTATAAAATCACTAGAGGCGTAGACTTTGTGCGCGAGTTCTTCATTATATCCGATATAAATCGCGACGCGCTCACTAAATCGATCATATAGTTCTTGCACCTTGCCTTCAATAAACTTGTCCCCACTGCCTAAAATGAAAAAGTTGACGAAACCAAACTTTGCTAATATCTTTTCAATGGCGGGTACCAGTAAATCACCTCCTTTCTGATGAGCAAATCGACCAATAAAGCTTATTAGTGGAACATCTTCGCTTCTATACAATTGCGATAGAATAGAGGCTTTATTAGCTTTTTTGAATTGATCCCAGGACTTTGTAAATCTGCTTTCAATAAAAGGGTCGGTTTTTGGATTCCAAACATCCGCATCTATACCATTTAGGATGCCCGAAAAACGATGGGGCTCGGCATTAGCGGCATATTGAAGGGGCGGCAAGTGGCCTTTACATTCTTCAAGGTAGCTTGGTGATACGGTGCTGACATGATCCGAATACCGCATAGCCGTGGCCCCTGCATCCATATTGCCATCCCAATCGATTAGTTGGTTTAATTTGGATGGATAGAGTGGCAATAAATCCCTTCTATACCATGGATACCGACTGTTATAAGCTCCGTTATGAATAGTATAAAAGATTTTAAGGTGGGTTAAATTGTCAAAATTGCCAGACTTCTTGATGAGAAATGGGATAAAACCAGTCTGATGGTCATGGCAATGAAGGATACTGAAACCTGGATTTTCGGCGTTTAGCCATTCTAGAACAGCACGTTGAAAACCTACATTTCTTTCTGGTTCGTCATCAAACCCAATTCCCTTTTCATTCAAGTAAATTGAATTTCGCTCAAATATCTCAGGAATATGTACACAGTAATAATCGAACGGAAGAATATCCTTTTGAACCTTGAAGATATCAAAAAAGTATCCTTTGCCCTCCATTTTAAAACTTCCAGAAAAACACTTACGAAATGAGTGCTTTTCAAACCAAGGAAGTTTGTATTTTGGAGTAATGACAGAAGGATGCCAATTAAATTTAGCTTGGTAAGCAGGTAATGAGCCTACTACATCAGCCATTCCTCCTGCCTTAGCGCTAGGATAACACTCCGTAGAGATATGTAATACCTTATTTACTCTCTGCTTTGACACGATGTAATTTTTTAGGTTTAGTAGATTTTTTTGGTCTTTTGAATTTCCAAAAGGACGTGCTTAATGGGGCGACTGAAAGCGCTAGGACACATAATTGGCCATGTTTTGATCCAGCGGTGCTCTTCAATTGTGAATGCGTATTAAAACCGCTGCCGTGATACTTCAAGTCATCTGTATCTAGAATTTTTTCCCAATTACCCTTCATCGGCACGCCTACCTCGTAGTGATGATGCACGTTAGGGGTGAAATTACAAAATACTAAGATCAAGTCTTCATCACTTGAACGCAGGTAACTCAAGGTGCTATTAAGGTGATCCGAATGATCTATCCACTGAAACCCTTCTTCGGAAAAGCTGTTCTTATAAAGGGCAGGTTCAGATTTATATAGGTGATTTAGGTCTTTGATCAATTGTTGAATACCTCGATGAAAGGGAAATTCTAGAGATGGCCAGTCTAATGAAGCATTGACATTCCATTCAGATCGCTGTCCTAGTTCGTTACCCATGAATAGCAACTTGTGTCCTGGATGACCATACATATACCCATATATTAACCGAAGGTTGGCAAATTGTTGCCATTCATCTCCAGGCATTTTGTTCAGTAAGCTACCTTTACCATGTACTATTTCGTCATGGGAAAGTGGCAAAATGTATGACTCAGAGTAGGCGTAAGCCATACTAAAACTGATTTCATTATGATGAAATTTGCGATATAAGGGATCACGTGCCATATACCTCAGGGTATCGTTCATCCAACCCATCATCCACTTATAACCAAATCCAAGTCCTTCTTGATAGACAGGTCGTGTAACACTAGGAAATGCCGTGGACTCTTCTGCAATCATCGTGATGCCAGGAAACTCAGCGTAGACGGCTTGATTTAGATCTTTAAGAAACGAGATAGCCGAAAGATTCTCATTTCCACCATATTCATTGGGCGACCATTGACCCTCTGAACGGCTGTAGTCTAAATAAATCATCGAGGCAACAGCATCGACCCGTAAACCGTCTAAATGATATTTATCAAACCAAAAAAAGGCGCTGCTAATCAAGAAGGATCTAATTTCTGGTCGCTCGAAGTTAAAGATGAGACTATTCCAATCAGGATGATATCCTTTTTGAGGATTAGGGTGTTCATATACCTTGCTGCCGTCAAAATCGGCTAAAAAGGTAGTGTCAGCCGGAAAGTGCGCTGCTACCCAATCGAGAATAACTCCTATGCCAACATGGTGAAACGCTTCAACCAAGTACATAAATTCTTGTGGATGGCCATATCGGCTGGTTGGCGCAAAAAATCCTACTGACAAATATCCCCAAGATGGATAATAGGGATGCTCCGTTATGGGTAATAATTCAACGTGCGTATAGCCCATATCTAGTACATATTGTACTAGTTCATCAGCCATCTCAGTATAATGCAAGGATCTTGTGCCGTTATCCTTCTTTTTCCAGCTTCCAAGATGAACTTCGTATATAGAGATGGGCTCGGCATAAAGATTGACATCATTTCGTTTATTCATCCATGTACTATCCTTCCATTGATAGTTAGTGGACCAAGCTACGCTTGACGTGCGCGGGGCAGTCTCATAATAAAAAGAAAAAGGGTCAGCTTTGTCGCGCACCACGCTATCCAATTCCGAATAGATGCGATATTTGTAAAGCTCACCATTCTTTATACCTGGAATAAAACCCTCCCAGATACCGCTAGAGTCCCATCGCACGTAGAGCTTGTGTTCTGCGCCTGACCAGTAGTTAAAATTTCCAATGACCTCTACTTGGCGAGCAGAAGGTGCAAATACGGCAAAATACATCCCCTCAACGCCATCTACGACTATTTCGTGAGCACCAAACTTGTCATAAAGCTTAAAGTGTTTGCCGCTTTTAAACAAATAGATATCCAATTCGGAGAATAGCGAGTGGCTATGTACTTGATTTGTTGTAAACGTCATTTTTTTTCGTTGTTCTTGCCGAGTGCACAAAATATAAAAATTCATTTTAGCAATGTTGCAAAATTGATATTTGTCATCGTAACACTGAACAAAACAAGATAATTATTTCTCAAAAATTCACGATTATGCTGATCTGCTTGTTTTGAACCTATTGTGGGGGGCTGATTTCTCATCAAACTAAAGCCGCTGAAAATTTAACCAGCTATAGGATACTTAGATCGATTTGTTACAAGGGCTCTTAAAGTATTATTAATATTTTAACATCGTTTTTGAGCCAAAAAATAAATGATTGGAATAATTTGCCTAATATATCAAGTTATTATGCAGTTCAATATTGGTAATAAATTATAAAAAGTTATGAGATATATAGTTTGGATTATGTTGATTTTGGGCTTGGTCAGTTGTGGAGATGACGGGGATGAAGTAATTTTTAACTATGACGGCAATAACGCGACTGCACCGACTCTACCTTCTGGATTTTATGAATTCAGCATTCGATTACCTTCTCAGTTGACGCGCAATGTGATAGGTCAATCGATTGGGGAAGTGAGCTTTTATCTTTATGAGTTACCTGATCAGGCGGTGGTGAGTATCTCAGAAGACGATAATGGGCAGCCGGGGGCTGTTTTATTTTCTCAACAATTAACAGGATTAAGGCGCAATAGCTGGAATGACGTGGAGATAAATGAAGCATTTGCGATTACTGGTAATACCATTTGGGTAGGCATTCAGGTGAGGATTAATGATATCCGACAGACTATAGGTTGTGACGCGGGTCCTGCAAACCCCAACGGTGATTGGCTCTATGATGAGTCAGATCAACAATGGTTGACCTTTAGGGAACGTGTCGGTGATAGTATTAACTGGAATATTAGAGTAAAAGTTAGGTAAATTAAGTTTATATCAAGTAATTGGCTATTTTTCGATCATCTAAGCTAATTACATGAAAATACAAATACTTGATTGGGCCATCATCGCAGCATTTTTTGTTGTGAGTCTCGGCGTTGGAATTTTGTCTAGTAAGAAATCTGGAAAAAGTGCGAACGAATTCTTTTTGTCTGGGCGCAATATGCCATGGTGGTTATTGGGCTTCTCTATGGTAGCTACGACCTTTTCCGCAGACACTCCAAACCTTGTGACTGATTTAGTGCGTCAAAGGGGTGTATCGGGCAATTGGGCATGGTGGGCCTTTTTATTGACGGGTATGCTGACGGTTTTTGTCTTCGCCAAATTGTGGCGTCGTTCGATGGTCTTAACCGACGTAGAGTTTTACGAGTTAAGGTATAGCGGCAAAGCAGCAGCCTTTTTACGCGGCTTTAGAGCTTTATATTTAGGACTCATATTTAATGTGTTGGTGATGGGATCAGTTTGTCTCGCGGCTATTAAGTTTGGGGAAATCGTCTTAGGTTTAGAGGGGTGGATGACCTTACTGATTGCTGGTTCTATCACGTTGGCCTATAGTGCTGTAGGGGGATTAAGGGCGGTGATTATTACCGACTTTGTGCAGTTTATATTAGCTATGATTGGTTCTATTTGGGCCTGTATTTATATTTTAAACCTCGAAGAGATAGGTGGAGTGAGTAACTTATTGGCGCATGCCAATGTGGTGGATAAGATTAGCATATTGCCTTCATTTAGTGACCCTAACGTTTGGGTGCCATTATTTTTGGTTCCTTTGGCTGTTCAATGGTGGGCCTCTTATTATCCTGGTTCTGAGCCTGGGGGGGGTGGTTATATTGCACAGCGAATGTTTTCAGCGAAAGATGAAGAGAATGCCGTTGGGGCGACGCTATGGTTCAATATCGCGCATTACGCCTTAAGACCTTGGCCATGGATTTTGATCGCGTTGGCTTCCTTGGTAATCTTTCCAGATTTAGAGGAAATTCAACGAATTTTTCCTGCCTTGTCTGCAGACAAAATAGGAAATGATATCGCTTATCCAGCAATGTTGACATTATTACCTTCGGGATTATTAGGGTTAGTGGCCGCGTCATTAATAGGAGCCTTTATGTCTACTATGTCCACCCAATTAAACTTAGGTGCCTCTTATTTGGTCAACGACTTTTACCAAAGATTCATTGATCCTAAGGCTTCTGATAAAAAACTCGTGAGAATTGGGCAGTTATTTACTATCCTTTCTGCTGTTATGGGTATTGGACTTGGATTGATGCTGACTAATGCAAGCCAAGCTTTTGACTATCTTCTGTTATTAGGGGCGGGTACAGGGTTAATCTACATTTTGCGTTGGTTTTGGTGGCGTATCAATGCTTATACCGAGATTGTGGCTATGATCACATCCTTGCTAGTGGCTGGTTATTTCACTTTTATTAATTCTTCATTTGAGTCTTGGGAAAGAATTGTCTACGGCGCACTAATTACTACCGTAGTATGGGTAGCTTCGACCTTCATTACTCGTCCTACAGATGATACAACATTGCGACGTTTTTATTCTATTATTGGCCCAGGTGGCAACGGATGGAACCGCGTCCTCGAGAAAGCAAAAAGGGAAGGATATCCACTTTCTAAAGCCAAAAATAATTTGGCTCTTGAGTTAGTTTGTGTAGTGATTGGAACTTTTACAGTCTTCGCAGCTCTTTTCGCCGTCGGTTCATGGATATATGGGGAGACGACAATGGGAATTGTCTTCACAATCGTTGCATTCCTAGGGTCTTACTTCTTATTCTGGGCTTGGAACACCATGAACAGAGCGGATGCATAATTGCCAAATACTTGTCATGACGAGCGTTATTTTTGTATTTTAAGATATCGATATGTCTGATATAAGTGTCTTTGATATTTTCAAGATTGGTGTAGGTCCGTCAAGTTCTCATACATTAGGTCCATGGCAAGCTGCTCGACGTGTAATAGCTGAAGCACCGATAGATCAAATCGCAAGTATAACAATACATCTTTACGGCTCTTTATCTAAGACAGGCAAAGGCCATGGCACCGATATAGCCATTATGTTGGGTCTAGAAGGATATGATCCTCGACATATAGATACCACTAAAATAAGGACCAAAATAGCAGAGATTAAGGAGATTAGATCTATACACTTGGCAGGCAAGAAGGCTATTTATTTTGAATCTAAAACACATATCATCTTTCACCCTATTGTTCATGAAGCTCATCCCAATACCTTGCGTTTTGAGGTGCTTTTAGAAAATGGTAAATGGATAAATAGCACTTATTGTTCGATAGGGGGTGGCTTTATAGAAGAGTGGGGTGCTGAGATAAATGTTATGCCAGAAATTCCTGAAGAAGGAAGTATTGAGTCAGGTCGAGATCTGTTAGCGCTTTGCGACTTAGATGAAATACCTATTAGTGAGGTCATCAAGATCCGAGAGCGAGGGCTTCGTTCAGAAGAGAATATCAATGCTCTACTCGATGATATTTGGGATACAATGGCTCACTGTGTTCATGCTGGCTGCACGTCAGAGGGTATTTTGCCAGGGGGATTGCATGTCCGACGCAGGGCGGCTACAATGGCACAGAGACTATTTAAACAACCTATTGATATTGATTATAGGCATTGGATTAAAATGATCCGAGCGGCAAGTTTTAGTTTTAAAGATATTAACAATCTCGTGAGCTGTTTTGCCTTGGCGGTCAATGAAGAGAACGCTGATTTTGGACGTGTAGTGACTTCACCTACCAACGGGGCAGCTGGGGTTATTCCAGCTGTGATCATGTATCATTTGTGTTTCGGACATGGAGAAGAACAAGAGGATATACGAAACTTCTTGCTTACGGCTGGTCAAGTTGGTATATTGTTTAAAAAGGGGGCGACGATATCAGCCGCGGTAGGTGGTTGTCAAGCTGAAATTGGAGTATCATCGGCTATGGCCGCTGCTGGATTAACGGCGGTGAATGGAGGTACCCCCCGACAAGCCCTTATGGCCGCAGAGATTGCTATGGAACATCACTTAGGTTTGACCTGTGATCCAATTGGTGGTTTAGTGCAAGTGCCTTGCATAGAACGAAATGCCATGGGTGCTATTAAGGCCATTACAGCATGTCATTTGGCGCTTGAGAGTGACCCTGAGGCAGCTATAGTCAATTTTGATACTGTAATTAAAGCCCTATGGGAAACCTCAAAAGATATGCATCATAAGTATAAGGAAACATCTGAGGGCGGGTTGGCTGTTCAGTTACCGGTTATCTTGGCGGAGTGTTAAGCAAGAGGGTCGTTGTCATTTTTTAACTCAATTCTTAGTCAGGGGCGTCTATCAAAAATAAGCTGAAGTAAGTCAGTAACTTTTATGACGGAACCCTCAAAATTTCAAAATTGCACCTAGCACCAAAATCATCATATATGTAAATTACCATTAGATCTGTTTACCGTCACCAAGACCATTAGGGCATACGTTAAAAAAACTGAGACAAAAAACAGGTACGAATATGGCAAGACAAGCAGGTTATAAAACAGCACCAAACTAGCTTTTAGCGCAATGATTAAATACAATGCGCTGTGAATGTGTTTTTTAGGATCAAAGAAAATGCAGCATGCCAACGGGGTGAGTATGGCTGTAATGATAGAAATTCGATTAATTAAGGGCAGTTGTTCGAACGTAAAAAACTTTGCAAGGCCTAAATTGCGTTGGATTTCGGGTATGTATTTAGCCTCATTTTTCAGCATCTCAGTAACATAATGACTTGGAAGCGAGAGGAATGTTTCAACATAAGGCCAAGCCCGGCCTGCGGTCATCCAAATTATACACATTAAAACAGATGCAAATATGATCTTTACAATCTCATAATATTCCTTTTTACGCCAATACACCCATGTCACAAGCACAGTCCAAAAAGCCAAGGAATATCTACTCATCAGACAACAGCCAATCATTATACCGATATACCACGCATTCTTACTTCTCAAAGCCGCAGCTAATAATAGATAGTAACCGATGATTAACCCTTCTTCTGTAAGTGTAAAAAGTTCTTTATACAACGTTATGCTGAATATCAGCAGAGCGGATATAGCTATAATTAGGACAAAATTGGCAGATAAACGTTTCTCTCCTAACAACGGGGCGCTTACCGATAATAGTCCAATAAGAAAAAGGCAAGAAGGAACCCATCTCATATCAAAATCAAAGATGATTGCTGGCAAGAATGGCATCCACATAGCGGGCAAATAAATCGGTTTTGTGCCATCCCAGATTTCATAAATTATCGTATAGCTATCTTGACCGTTCAGAAAGCGCTCGCACATGATTTTTATTACAGGCAACATATCCGCTCGGCGATAATCCATCGGTTCGGCATCAAATGAGCGTTCTAAAAAATGTTGAAAAATCAAGAAAGTCAATAAAACAATGCCCCACCATAGGGATCTAGCTTCTAGCTTTTGATACGAATCTAGGGCTGGCCTTGTCGAATACGAAAATCCAACGAATACGATTAAAATTCCGGCTATAAAATGTCCAATAGAAAGTATGGAGACAGCAGGCGTATAAGTATGAAAAATAAGGCACAAATATTCTATAACAAATAGAATAATAAGTAACAAGGGACTTTTTAGAAATCTAAAGATGTCGTTCTGCATGATATGACGACCGAACTAATGGGCCGCTTTCAACAAAGTCAAAACCCATTTCCAAACCTATTTTCTTATATTCCAAAAATACTTCTGGACGAATAAAGTCGGCCACCTTCAAATGCATTTTGGTCGGTTGTAGATACTGACCTATCGTTACAACATCACAGTCATGCTCTTTAAGATCTTTGAGAATTTGGATTACTTCGTCGTGCGTCTCACCTAGACCTACCATAAAGCCAGATTTGGTGCGCTTGCCGTAAGCTTTGGTACGCTTTATTTGCTCAAGACAGCGTTGATACCTGGCCTGTGGTCGTACTAATCGATAAAGTCTTTCTACTGTCTCCATATTGTGCGAGACTACTTCTTGTCCAGGACTGATCATACGCTCTAGGGCTTCCCAATTTCCTTTGGTATCGGGAATCAATGTTTCGATAGTTGTATATGGGGAATACTCCTTTGTCAACTTGACGGTTTGATGCCATATTTCTGCACCTCTATCCTTTAGTTCGTCTCTGTTAACGGAGGTAATAACCGCATGTTTCACTTGCATGAGTTTGATAGCTTCTGCTACTCTTTGAGGCTCATCTTCATCGTATTCTGGTGGCCTGCCTGTTTTTACAGCACAAAAACTACAAGAGCGTGTGCATACGTTGCCGAGAATCATGAATGTCGCTGTACCTGCCCCCCAGCATTCGCCCATATTCGGACAATTTCCACTTTGGCATATGGTATGCAGCTTGTATTCGTCGACTAATTTGCGCACTCGTTTATAGTCTTCGCCTATCGGAAGCTTCACCCTCAACCAATCAGGTCTCTTTACTCGCGTTTCTTGCTCGGCAGCTTGTACAATCGGTAATTCAATCATTAAAGTGTATCTTTTTAGCTACAAAACTCTAAAAATCTTTAAATAGTTGTAGGGAAATGGGCAACTAATGAGCTCCATTTAAATTGTTTTCTTCACACAAGGCGATAGTCAAATACAGCGAAATCCTTTGTTCATCATTATTCATGGCGAAGCTTCCTCGAGCCTAATTGCAAAGAAGCGTAAACTTTTAAGAAGATAAATGAATTCCTAATGTTATCATTTTCTATCATAAGTGGCACTTTTCCAGGAAAAATATCAATTTGCAGACCCGCCTCTATGGCCTTTGCTCTTCGCTCAAAAGCCCCTAATGCCCAATGCATACCTATCTTGCCATGAAGTCCTACCGTAGGGGTAATGGATTCAAAGCCTTTTAACATATTGGTTCCGCCATAAATATTGGCAAAATCAAGAAAATCGGTCGGATCGTCCTTATCATAGCTAACGGTTTCTAGTACTCTGGATAGATTATCATCATCTAATCTTATTACCTTTAAATAATAAGGCTTTATTAATCCTAATGTAGCACCACCTTCATAAATAAAGCCCATTGCAACACCTTTGCGCAATGTTTTTTCTGACAAATATTTCTTAACACCCATAGACGCACGCAAAGTGATGAGTTGATTTTGTTTGCCGAATACGAAGGGGCTTGAAATTCTTTCACCGCTGATACTAGTATTTTTGTTTTGCCGTCGCTCATCGGGGTGCTTCATATATCCTAATTCGAAACTCTGATAGGTTGTCCGATCAAAGGTTCTGATTTTACCTTTTTTATAGGCAACCGCAAAACCGTGCAAATGAGGGCGAATCTCAATAATCGTCTCTCGATCAAAGATGATGCCTTTACGAGTTAGATCAACCTGCTTTGGCTGAAACACTGTCTGCCCCATGGAAGGTAAGGCAAGCATCAAAACGATACTTACAACCAAAACCATCTGCATAAATATTCTCATAGCCAAAGAATGTACTGATCGAATATACATAAAATCTATACAATGCAGCGAATGTTTAAAGTTCTTGTAATTTTCGACCAACATGAGATGTAGCGTTTATTGTCCACATTCTGAGCCTTCACCGCGGTTGACATATGTACTAGACGTATTATTGACGCAATGGTTAGACATTCCATATTATATAAGTGCGGACAAGAGTACAGCGCGAGCGGCTGAGATTTGTATCTCTTATGCTACAGCACCATTACCAGAGGCAGATATTAATATCTGGTATCATGGACTTTTAGATCGCAAAGGCATTGAACCTGTAGATATAGTGGTGAACATAGAGTCAGCATTGGTATGTTTTTTTTCTCATGAAAATGATGGCTTCGATCTACCGTTTGATGTTTTCGCGTTTATATTTTACTTAGTTTCTCGCTATGAGGAGTATATCGACCTGCGTCGTGACAAACATGGTAGATTTTTGGCAAAAAATAGTCTAGCCTTTAAATACGATTTTCTTGAACAGCCAATCATAGACCAATGGGTAGAAATTTTGAGACATCGGCTCTCTAGCAAAACTGGGGTAGATATACCCTTACGAAAAATGAAAAGGCGGATAACGATTGATGTGGATTTACCATACGCTTTTAAAGAAAAGGGAGTCAAAGTCGGATTCGGGTTTATCAAGGATATATTGATGAGACAATGGGGTACTTTGTTGACCCGAGCTCAATATTTGCTATCGGGCAAAGATCCTTTTGATACTTATGGTTATCTACATGAAGCACTGTTGAGTCAGAACATATCTGGTCATTTCTTTTTTCTTTGCCACTATCAAAGACCATTTGATGAAAACCACTTAGTTCGATCAACACAATGGTACGAGATAATTAAAAACGTTTCAACTTTTGCTGATATTGGTCTTCACCCTTCTTATGCTAGCCATTCGAATGACGCGCAGTTATCTAGCGAACGGCAGATTTTACAGCAGTTAAGTTCAAGAGAAATACTTCACAGCCGACAACATTTTTTAAAACTCGACATCCCCTCGACCTATCGTCGGTTAATAGATCTGGGTATTCGAGGTGATCACAGTATGTGTTATGCTGAGGCGGTTGGATTTAGGGCGGGTACAAGCAAGTCATTTAGCTGGTATGATCTCGGTCGAGAGCAGCAGAGTCCTCTGGTGATTTATCCTGATTGCGCGATGGACGTTACGCTTCGCTATTATATGGGTTTAAGCCCGAATGAGGCCGTAGCTCGTTTAAATGAGCTAGAACGGCGAGTTATTCTGACGGGAGGAGATTTTTCGATTATTTGGCATAATAGTTCACTTTCGCAAGCTTACGGTTGGGGAGAATGGATTCATGTTTTTGAGGTGGCAATAGCTCCTTTATAATTACCTTCACCGAATGAATAATATCCTACATCCTGCCACCACTCTTATGGTTATTGGTGGTTATTTTCTCTTTTTGATGTTCATTTCCTACTTTACGAGTAGAGGTGCGGACAATGACAGTTTCTTTACGGGCAATCGGCGATCTCCGTGGTTGTTGGTAGCTATCGGGATGATTGGTGCTTCTTTGTCTGGTGTGACGTTTATTTCTATACCTGGTGTAGTAGGCGGTGGTGGGTATAACATGAATTTCAGTTATATGCAGGTGGTCATGGGTTATATGTTGGGCTATTTCGTAATAGCTACGGTGTTAATGCCTATTTATTACAAGTTGAATTTGACCTCTATCTATGGCTATTTGCATCAGCGTTTTGGGGTGTATAGTTATAAGGTGGGGGCTTTTTATTTCTTGCTTTCTCGGGTCATAGGATCATCTTTTCGCTTGTTTTTAGTGGCGATAGTATTGCACAATTTTGTTTTGGTTCATTTTGGCATTTCTTTCTTTTGGACAGTGGCTCTTACGATTATTTTGATTTGGGTCTATACGTACAAAGGTGGCATAAAGACGATAGTCTATACAGATACCATTCAAACTGTGTGTATGTTGATGGCGGTTATTTTGACCATATTTGCTATATCATCGGCCATGGATATGGACGTAAGCAGTATGATCGGGGCCATCGGTAAAAGCGGATATTTTAAGATATTTTATTTCGAGGGGGGATGGAAGGATCCGAATAATTTTTTCAAGCAATTCATCAGCGGGGCACTTATAGCCATAGTTATGACGGGTCTGGATCAAGACATGATGCAGAAGAATTTGAGCTGTAAGTCATTAAAGGATGCGCAGAAGAACATGTTTACCTTTAGTGTAGTATTGATTTTTGCTAATATTTTGTTTTTGACCCTAGGCGCAATGCTTTGGTTTTATGCAGGATCTAAGGGAATCCCCATTCCTCAGAAAACCGATCTATTGTATCCCACAATTGCCTTAAACTATCTAAGTCCTGCCATTGGAATTCTCTTTGTGTTGGGGTTGATTGCTGCTGCTTATTCAAGTGCCGACTCTGCTTTGACGGCGCTAACCACAGCATTTTGTGTAGATTTTCTCAATTTTGAAAGAGAGGAGCGAACTGAAGTTCAAAAAAAGCGCACTCGCTTGATTGTCCATATTGGCTTTTCGATATTGTTATTCTTGGTCATATTATTTTTCAAAGCTATAAACAACGACGCTATTATCAACGAGCTATTTACGATAGCGGGGTACACCTATGGTCCTTTACTGGGCTTGTTTAGTTTTGGAGTCTTCACCAATCGTGTGATCCGCGATAAATGGGCGATTGTAGTATGCTTGATATGTCCGATTTTGTCGTACTTCGTCAATGTCAATAGCGCCCAATGGTTAGAAGGTTTTCAATTTGGCTTTTTAATTTTGGCTTTTAATGGTCTGATAACTTTTCTTGGCTTGTGGTTTATTTCTGCTCGCCGAACTATATAAATGTTATATTGAATCAGCCCAACGATTGCATAAACTACGATACTAACATGATAAGGATTACAGAAGAGTCATCAACTCACAGACATTTAGATAAAATGTCTACCCTAGAATTATTAAAACGCATCAATGACGAAGATAAGAAAGTGCCTGAGGCAATCGAATTAATTTTGTCAGACATTGAGGCATGCATCGATGCCATCTATCCGAGAATGAAGGTAGGTGGTCGACTATTTTATATTGGAGCAGGTACGAGCGGCCGTTTAGGAATTGTAGATGCATCAGAGTGTCCGCCCACTTTTGGCGTGTCGGCGGATAAGGTTATCGGCATTATTGCTGGTGGTGATAGTGCTATTCGACGAGCAGTGGAGCATGCAGAAGATGACGTGCATCTTGCATGGCAAGATTTATTAGAACATAAGATTGATCAACGCGATTTTGTCATTGGCATCGCTGCATCGGGCACTACTCCTTATGTAGTTAATGGACTAAACGAATGTCGCACCAATGGAATAACTACAGGTTGCATTACCTGCAATCAAGGAAGTCCACTAGCATTGGCTGCCGATTATCCTATCGAAGTAGTCGTCGGTCCTGAATTTTTGACTGGCAGCACTAGAATGAAGAGCGGCACGGCACAAAAGTTGGTTTTAAACATGATTTCCACATCGGTCATGATCAAATTGGGTCATGTGCGCGATAATAAAATGGTGGATATGCAACTAAGTAATGACAAACTGATTGAAAGAGGTATAAAAATGATTCAACAAGAATTGAATATTACATACGTAAAAGCTGAACAATTACTTTCTCAATATGGAAATGTAAGAGACGCCGTAGATAGCCAAAAGTAGTCGATGATGAAGTCACATCCATATAGTCGTGCTTTTGAAGCTTGTATGAGTCATGTAGAAATCAATAAATTGAGCATTCACAAAAGGGTAGCGATTCAAGATGTGCCATCACAAATGAAAGCTGTTGTTTGTGAGGTTTGCAATAGCTTTCCTGAATTAGAAAACGAGAACATTTTATGGGTTGAGCGCTCTTTGAATATGACGATGATGGCAAGGCCCGATGTATGGTCATTATTATTCAGCTCGCGAATTAAATATTTGATTCTGGTGAATACCCAGAATGATAACGGACGCCTTTTATTAAATGAGTTGCCTCTTGAAGCTCAGAAAGGGATCATTGCTCATGAACTTTGCCACATTCTTGATTATGTTTTTAAAACGCGCTGGCAAATTATCAAAACTGGATTTATTTACCTTTTTCCTAAGTGGAAAGAACTTTACGAAAAATCCACAGATTATTTAGCGATAAAAAAGGGCTTTGGCCCACAACTAAAAGCTTGGTCTCAATTTGTGCTAGAAGTAGCCCAAGTCAGCCAAGATTATAGGGATGTGAAGATTAAGTACTATCTACATCCTAAAGAAATCGACTTACTAGACGACATGATTAATGAATACGAAAATATTTTTGATAAAAAATAAATCTAGGAATAGGGGTAAACTCAATTAGTGACGTCTTTATTACAGATATGAGACACGGTCATAAAGATGTAAGTGTTGAAGATTTCTCAAAAGTTTATTACCCTATAGTTGATACAAACGGCTTAGTTCGAAAGGACTGAGCCGTTTGTGCTTTGTGCTATGGTCATCAATAGAATTCATGGTTATCACCAAGTTCTTTTCAGTGTAAAAGCTTAATTTTACGCTGATTACGAGCTTTTTGGTAATAAAGCTGAGAAATCTTTTGGGAATGAACATATTGAACAAGATCGCTTTTGTAATAATATGCCTATCTAAGGCAGCCACCAGCAGTGCTCAGCTTTCTCCATCTATGCATTGGTCATTCGATGTCGACACTACAAAAGTGAGGCATTATACTGACAGATCTCGCACTCGTACTAGCTTAAATCAAGATGCTGCCGTGGGCAATGGTTTTTTGAACTTAAAAGAGTTGGATCAGGCCTTTATTATTCGTGATTGGCAGCCAGGGTCACGACATGCGCTGAGTTTTTGGGTGCGTTTTGCCATTGATGATCGGCCAGAAGGAACTCTATTCTCTCGATCGCATTCAACAAAAGACAAAGATGCCTTTTTCTCGTTGGCCTTAGCCAAGGATCGATCGCTAACTTTGTTTGGCCAAAGTATATCAGGCGCTAAGTATAACTTGAAATCACAGCCCGCAAGTTTGCTAGCTGGCGATTGGTCTCTTGTGGTCATCAATGTAGATAGTCTATCGTTGGAATTGATCGTCAATGATAAAATGATCGCTAGGACTAGACTGAGCGATCCGATGCCCTTTGGGGTGAAGATTCCTATATCTATTGGAAGTCGAGTGGATTCGACAGCAATAGACAATGCCTTCATAGGTCAAATTGATGATTTGCGGCTGTACGATCAGAAGCTTGATGCAGAAGATATAAAAGCACTTCATGCGCAGAGTAATTTAGCAAAACGTGAGCAGATCATTGATGTACATCCGAAGTTGGCATATTATACTTTGTATTTAAACCAGGCTGACAAGGTTAAGCATTTTCAGATTGAAAATCGCGATGGCGAGTTGAACACGGCAATAGCCCGCGTTAAAGATGGCAAAATTGATATCTCTTCTTTGACGCCTGGCTCGTACAAGATTTGGTTAGTCAATCAAGAGGGCGAAGTCCTTGAACGCCATTTCGTGAAACTTTAGTCGTTTTTTACGTTTAACCCCATATCTGCTTCGTTATATTAATCTTAGCGGGGTGGATAGGCTCTGTGAATAATAAAAAGTCTTTTATGAAAGCTCAATTATCTTGGTCTGTTACTGTATGTGCCTTACTCTTGTTTGCCTGCAATAGTCTCGTTTCTTTTGCCGAAAACGCTCCAACCGAGAAAAACTATCAGGAATACTGTGCCTCTTGTCATGGACAAAAGGTAGAGGCGTTTGTCGATCGTCCCAATTGGAAGAATGGGGCGTCAAAAGAAGATATCAGTCGAGTTATCAAAGATGGATTGACTGATGATGGCATGCCAGCCTTTGGTGGGGTGTTGAGTGACGCGGAAATTTCTTCATTGACAGATTACATATTGACAGCAAGCAGTCGCATACAATCGTATGATTTTGGAAAAATTGAAGAGCCCTTTTCAGCTACATCTGAGGGGAAGAAATTTGCCCTAGAGTTAATGACATCAGCTGTGGACGAGCCTTGGGGTATCGTGCAGTTACCAGATGAATCTTTACTTATCACGGAGAAGGCGGGTAAACTATACAAAATAGAAAAGGATGGATCTGTGAATGAAATAGGAGGAGTGCCAAAAGTTCGTTATCGCAGCCAAGGCGGGTTAATGGATGTGATTTTACATCCTGACTATTCTGCTAATCAAATTGTCTATTTGAGTTATTCTAAACCTCATCCGCAAGATGACAATAAGAGCACAACGGCAATATATATGGCTACAATGTTCCAAAATCAACTCATCGATGGAAAGGACATTTTCATAGCTGAACCCTATTTTTCGACCGCTCACCATTACGGTTCACGAATGACTTTTGATAATCAAGGCAAGTTGTTTGTGTCTGTCGGGGATAGAGGACTCGAGAATGAAAATCCGCAAAGTTTACAACGAGATGGAGGCAAAATACATCGTTTGAATTGGGACGGTACGATACCTGAGGATAATCCTTTTTTTAATGCCTCTGATATTAGAAAGTCTATTTATTCATTCGGTCATCGAAATCCACAGGGTCTTATTTATGACAGAACTAATGACCGTTTATACGACAATGAGCATGGTCCTCGTGGTGGGGATGAGATAAATTTGATCAAGCCGGGCGCTAACTATGGCTGGCCTATTATTACCTACGGAATAAATTATAACGGCACCAAAATCACAGATCAAACGCATAAAGAAGGCATGGAGCAGCCCATTTTTCACTGGACACCTTCTATAGGGGTGTGTGGTATGGGTTTTGTTAGTAGTGACCGTTATCCCGCATGGAAGGGGGATATTTTATCTGGATCTTTAAAATATAATTATCTTGATCGAACGGTGTTAAACGAGCATGGTGAATTCGTGCGTCAAGAGAAGCTTTTTCCGACTTCAGGTCGACTTCGAAGCATCTATGAGGGTGTCGATGGGTATATTTATCTAGGCTACGAGAAGCCGGGGAAAGTATATCGAATCGTGCCTAAGAAATAACGATAGAAATTTTTAGAAACTACATAGATGAAGTTTGGAAGGATTGACGTTTCCTTCTACAAATGCATGATATAGTTGCTCTATAGCGGCTACGCCTACGTGCTTTTCGAGCGCAAAAAATCGCTTGCTGTCTTCAATGAACCCCACCATTGAGACTCTCATTTCTTCGTTAGCCGCCCCAAAACCACGTTCTTTATAGAATACATTCGCTACATCAGGAGCGAAGAAAAATTCACCCAGACTCTTGTTCTTAGACATATTGTATTTATCCCAATCCGCTAATCCGATAAGATTGGTGAACAGTAAATTTGTGCCCAAGAGTTCATGAAGAGCCATGAGTGTATCAGTATTGCCAGAGAAATCAATAACCACCGTATGGGACATTTCCAAAGACGCTATCTGGTCGTAAGGAAATACCTCGTCATAGTAGCCTGTTTTTTGGACAAATGGCACATTATGCGTAGAACTCAAACCTATAGTCCGAATATCTTTGTTGCGCAATAAAAAGGCCAAGCTCAATGCCGTTTTGCTCGAAGCGCTCGTTAGAACTATTTGCTTCGCTTGATGATAGTCAGATAGCTGAAGAGAATAATCGATCAAGAATGAGGTCAAAAATAATGGCCGAATGCTTGGAAAATAATCAGATAGTCCAAACTCATTTCCGGCTAGAGAATAGGTGTTATAAACAGACGCCAATTTAGAGCGCTGAGATGACCCTTCCATAAAGATAGATGCATTGACCGGTGTTGGGGTCAAAGTAGCATATTGAGCCATAGGAAAATATCCATAATATCTGCTATTCACAGCAATGGACGGGTGCTTAGATCCTACTACTCGTCCATATCCCCAGACAGGCACAATACCCCAAGGTGGGTCCGTGGGGTAGAAATCCCAATATCGCAATATTTCTCCTATGGCAGCATAGGTGATATTATTAGCTGTGAGGGCAAATTTTTCAACGATTAAAGAGATTTGGCCGTCTGCGATCTCAGGAGTATTGAGCGTTCTCGATCGGGTCTTGGCTATATCTGGCCTTTGCACTTCTAAAACTTTGTTGATCATGTTTTTATACGTTTGAATAATCCTGAAATTTTTATCTTTAGGAAGTTATAAATTAGTTGAATGAAAACAAGCACTAATCCAAATTCAGGCGCTCATCGTCGTGAAGGTAAACAATACCTTATTACTCCCGAAGAGATTTTGCAATATAATGAGCAGGGATATCTTGTCCTAAACGATTTTTTAACCGAAAAGGAATTGGCCTTTCTTGATCCTTGGTTTGATCATTTTGTGGCGGGTAAAGAACCTAATATGGGGCGTGACTTCTGTGATATGTCGCAGCCCTATGGTACTCCTATAGAAGAATTTAGGCTCGTCAATGCCATGCTTCCAAGCAAATATCGACCAGAATTAGCCAATAATATTTATTGGCAAGTAGCACAGTCGGTAGTGGATCAACTATATGAGGGCACTGGGGTGATGGACTATGAACAGTTTCTGGCTAAAAAGCCACAAAAGGCTAAGGCAGAGTTTGCGATGCATCAAGATTTGGGTTATTGGCCTAAAACACAGAATACATGGACAGCTACTTTTTCATTAGCACTAAGTCATTCGGGCATTGACAATGGTTGTTTGCAAGTAGTGCCTGGTACGAATAAAGAGCGAGTTCTCCGTTCTCATCGTCCAATGGGTAACGGAAGAGAAGATAGCCATACACTGGTTATCGATTCAAAACCAACCGATGAAGTCGTGTATCTACCTGTGAAAAGAGGATCGGTTACGATACATGACGAGCGTATAGTTCATGGTTCGGGGGGCAATATTTCTTCTGAGTGGCGTAAGACTTATGTCATGGCGTTTAGGGATATTCACACTGTACAAGATGAGCGAGCTATGGGCTTTACTCATTCGCATAATGATACCGTGAAATGGGACGAGATCATACATTGATTGGGTTTTGGGCAAAAAAAAGACCCACTGAAAAGTGGGCCTATCGATAATTTTTTGAAAGCGGAATGTTAAATTACTTTAACATTTATAGCATTTAAACCTTTTCTACCTTCTTGTAAATCGAATTCAACACTATCCCCCTCGCGAATTTCATCGACGAGACCAGATACGTGAACGAAATGCTCTTTATTAGAGCCGTCTTCTGAGATAAACCCAAAACCTTTGGAATCATTGAAGAACTTAACTTTGCCTGTTTGCATTATAAAAAATTTATTATTACTTATTAGTGCGAAGTTAGGTGCTTTGTAGGACAATGATATTTTTATTTTTCATGCACCTTCAAAAGTGGTTGGCGAATTCTCGAAATCAAGAAGCTTGAAACGATTATCATCGCCCCACCAATCATCATGGCGATGCTCAGTTGTTCACCAAAAAACAAATAACTAAACAAAACGGTGCTCACTACCTCTAGATACATCATGGCAGCGGCATATGTAGCTTTAAGATACTTTAAGGCAAAGAAAAACAATCCGAACACCCCCAATCCAATGATACTTGCATAGCTTATAGCAATGAGCAAATGTCGAGGAATAATATCGGGCGCATTGAGAATAAAAAAGGGCAAGAACAACACAGCCCCGGCCATATTTTGATACAAGATGATTTGATTTCTATGGTAGCGATGAGCTTCGGACTTAAACAATACAACTGTCATAGCATATCCAATGGCTGATAGAATGGCGGCCATCATACCTAAGAAGTCCCTATCATTAAAGCTAAATTCTCTTTCAGAATAGGTTGTTATCAACCCTATAAATGATACAAATAGTAAGTACAAGTGATATCGACTGATTCCCTCTTTGAGGTAGTATGCGCCAAATAGCGCAGCAAAGATGGGCCAAGTGTAGAATAGGATTACGGCATTGCCCATCGAAGTAAAAATGAAGGCAATTAAGTAGAAATAGAGTCGAATGGCATTGATGATGGACGCGGTCATCATTTTTGACATATTCCCTTGCCACAAGGGCATTTTTTGCCATTTTATCCATATTAACAAGACAACCGTTGGTATTACTCCTCTTACCCACGCAATAGCCGTTGGACTTATACTTGTCATTGACTTAATGAAAAGTCCATTTGTCCCAGCAATAGTCGCGGCAAGGATTAGGGCAAGTAAGGCCTTTTGGTGCATGTTAGATAAATTGGTGACAATAAGGTGCAAATTATCCTTTGTTCAGCTATTCAGAAACTCCTTCTGCGAACTCTTGTAGATGATTAAAGAGAATTGTCCTAATTATAAGTAAGAAGTAGCATTAAATTAGAATTTTAAAATGTAGTGCTTTAGGCGGCGGATAAGTAAAGGCTTAAGTTAGCTTTGTCTTCACATTTTAATAATGAGTTAATGGAGTTTGTTATTCTAGGATTTCTTGCTGCTTTTATGGGTTTCTTACCCCCAGGAATGCTCAACCTTATTACTGTCAAAGTATCAATCGCTAGCGATAGATGGCGAGCCTTTCTGTTCAGTCTTGGCGCAGCCACAACGATTGGTATTCAAGGTATGATCGCTACACTTGTCCTTCATATGTTGGATGAAGGCAGCCCCATTGTAGAAACGTTGAAGTCTTTTGCCATTGTAGTTTTAATGTCCTTAGCCTATTATTTTTATCGACTTTCATTTAAAAAACAAGGCGAGGGTAAAAATTTGATCTTCAAAAGCACTTTTCTTTCCGGTTTGGTCATGGCTACTTTCAATTTAATTGCTGTGCCTTTTTTTGTAGGTATATTGATTGCAAGAGGTGCAAGCATTACGTCCTCAGCTACTGTATTGTTTGGACTAGGCACAGCCTCTGGCTCTTTAGCCTTGTTTAGTGTTTATAATTTGTCGTCGGCTTATGTGCTAAAAAGAATCGGTGTGGTGACACGAAATATCAACATGATTTTGGCGACGCTTTTTGTCGTGTTAGCTCTTATTCTATTGATTCAAAAATTAAAAGGTTTTTAATGTTTACCTTTTTTACGCTTAAAAGCGTACAGATAATTGGGAAGTGAACACATAATCATTTTTGAATAATTGATTTTGCGCGGCATCTTGATATGACATTTTAGCGATGATATCTCGCGTAATTTTATATCCAACGACTAACTCTACTCTCTCTGTCGCGGGAGACCAAGGTCTCTCCTCATTAATATTGACGATCGGTAAAAGGACGTTATCAAAATTCAGTTGTTCGTATCTTGCGGCGATATAAGCTCCAACCCAAAACGGTAAATTTATCTTAGTCTCAGCTAACCAATGCGTATTGCCCAATCCTTCTATGGGCTCATAGTTAATTTCATTTTGCGGCAATAAAATAAAGATATATGGGGCTGTCCACTCATTACGTAAATATTGGGCGCTAAATTCAAAATAACTATAATTCAAGTTGACATCAACGGCGTAAGCTGTTTGTTTGAATTGATTAAATTGATCATCGGGAATGACTTCGTTAATTGTATTTTCGCGATTCAAATACGCCCCATAGCTAAATGAAGCGCCCACTTTTGCCCAGATCACTGGTTTTAGTACCACTCTACCGATGAGTGAAACACTACCTTGACCTACTTCTGAATACCCTGATGCTGGACTATTAGTTAAGGCAATATTGTAATCTACTAACTGATCATCTCCATAAGTGCCCTGAAAGGATATTCCTTGAGTATATCTACGTTGAAAAATGATAGATTGTCCTGCGACAGCATTATAGTTGAGTGGGCCAGCGGGCACATAACCAAAGGTGTTATCTACTCGTAGATTACGACTACTTGCCAAAGGTAAATTTGCAAAAGGATTATCTGAAGAGAGGAATTTCTTATGATTATATCCAAAGGGTATAATCATCCTACCTACCTGAATGGTAAAATCGCTATTCTTTATTGGCTGAATATTTAAATTTATCAATGAGAAGAAAACGTCATGCATTCGCCGTTGACCATAGTGATCCGACTGGAGCGCCACATCAAACCAAATTTTATCAGAGAATTCTACCGTGCCAAAAAGTCGTGCGTTCGGGATGAACATGCTCCAGTTTTTGTTAGGGGTCTGATTGACAAGGATATTGGCGTTATCACCGGCTTTTCTGATTTCTAAATCAACCAGTCCACCCCAACTTATTTCTTGAGCCGCACCTCTCAGTGCAAAAGTTAAGCTGAATAGAAGTAAGCTTTTTTTAAATGTAAATAGTGTTTTCATTTTTTTTGTGTTGATACTTGAAATTAATTATATGAAAAGTCGACGGAGAATATGGTAATCGGTTTTTCAATGCCTTTTACAAAAATGGGTTCTCTGTGATGGAGGAGTATTGTTCTATTGAGATGTTTGGCAGTATGTTCGCTGACCAAAATTTGATGTGCCTCAGCTTGAGAGCAAATGCGTGCTCCTAGATTTACATGATTTCCAAGAACGGTAAAGTCCATTCGCTCATCGGATCCCATTGCGCCCATAACCACCGTGCCTGTATTTATGCCGATACCGATGCCAATTTCATCTCCAGCAAAAGCACGAATTTTTTCTTTAGCTAATTGTTGTATTTCGATAGCGGCCTGTACTGCCCTATTTTCTTTATTATCACCTTCAAATATGGCCACTAATTCGTCTCCAACAAACTTGTCTATATCCCCTCCGAATTTCTTTATAATATCTGCTTGGAAGCTTAACATTTGATTGAGCATCGTAATTACTTCTTCGGGGGGACGTTTTTCGCACCATTTGGTGAATGATCGAATATCTGAAAAAAAAATGGATAATTCTTTACGTTGGCCGCCAAGATCGCGATCGGTAAGATTTTTTTTGACCGCATCGAGGGTTGCTTTTGAAACAAATTTGAGGATCTCAAATTTTTCAGCTACACTTTGTTGTAAATTATTAAATGTTTTCGTGAGGAGTCCTAGCTCATCATTCGTTGTAACGTGGACGGGATTTTTATAATCTCCACTCTCCATTCTTCTTATCCCCGATACTAATTGATCGATGGGCTTAGTGAAATAATTTGCTAGAATATAACTCACTAAAATTGAAAAAATAATGCCTATAAGTCCTAAGATGAAAATACTCTTTTGTAATGAGTATAATTCTTTAAGCCTCTTAGTGTAAGAACTAGCTATTACATAATACGCCATAGGTTGCTCGTCACCCTGGTATAATTGAATGGGTGATACAAATACCTGCCAATCTTCATCATGTAAAGGATGAATGAAGCTCTTAGATTGCCCAGTGGTATTTACTTCGATACCGATAGAACTTATTTTTTTCGAAAGTTCAAGCTTTTCATCTGATGACAATCCGCTAAAAGAGGTGGAAACCAAACTGCCCTGTATGAAAAAGGAAATCTCACTTTCTAAGTCGTTTGCTAATTGCTGCGCCTCTAAGGCACGAAATGGAAAGCCGTAAGAGAGGGCACCAATGACCATATCTCCAGAAAAAATGGGTATTGATACAACGGTGTAATATTGACCTGAAACATTCCAAATGGAAGGAGATGTAATATACTCTCCTTGTAGAGCGGCTGATATTCCTGGACGCTCCGCTATCGAAAACCTTGACGGAGAATGCGAAGATACTTGCCCTAAAATAACGCCATCGGCATCACTGGCGACGAGTAATCCTGCTGAGTCTATATTTTCAAAATAGCTCTGAGGGATCATATCCTCCGGTATGATAGGATCGATATCGAGCAAATAGCGAAACTCATCATTCAACTTTTGATTAACCGTCTGAGCATCTTGAGTCGATACGGCAGCGCGCAAAGCTGGAGCATCTGCAAGAAGAATGGCCGACTGCGCGAGCTGTCTTGATCGGATTTCTTGGATCCTTCCAAAAATGTCCGCGCGATCCTTAAAGTTGCGTTGAATATCTTGGTTTATCCGGTTATTGACTTGATAGCTAAGGGCTAATGCTATAAAGAGTACTGTCAGTATTATAGTTAGAGAAGACCCTATGATGATTTTCATCCTTATACTAAGACGTGTCATAGGAGTCGAAGGCTTTATTTTGTTAATATAATATTGGTCGTTACGGGCTTATCTGTTACAGTAATAGCTGTGCTATTTTGCTGACAACCAGAGGCATATGCATGAAGTGTATATTGTCCTGGCGGAATGTCATTTAACACAAAGCGCTGTTGTTGATTCGTTAAAGTCCAAATACGCGTTTTGTTGGAGACGACTAAGATCTCTGCATTCATTTCAGTGTGTATGTCGCAAAAAAGCTTTATCAGTCCTTCTTTTTCAAATATGACCTCCACGGCCTCACCTTGGGTTCGTCTTCCAATATCAAATTTTTTCACGGACGAAAGACTAAATACATTGTGGTATACTGGATCAGAATTCTTCACTTGAATACGTTCACCTTGACGAACGACCATCAACCTAGGCTCAAACTGTATGTCCTTCTGATTAAGAACCTGAACCGTCGTCTGATTGATTTTATATTCATTGACTTGTTCAAGCCAAATGACCGCTGCTGTTGACTCATCTTCTTTTTTCGATACCGACGTCTTGTTGCCGTAGGGGCTCCGTTTTCCTTTTGATGTTGTCATATCGGGCATTTTTACTGTTCCTTCAATTGTAAAGCCAGCTGCCTTTTGGTCATGAAGGTAATATGGGTCATGTATACCTGCACAGAGAATTATCAGAATAAACCAAATATGCATAATTGTTTTTTTGATTGTGTGAAGTCGTAAAGTTAGTCATTGATCTTAGCATGCTGCACAAATTTAACTAAGCCAAAGGTCTAGAATGGCTCTTTTTAAGTCCTTTGGTTGTATAAATCACTAAAAATGGTGATAGTCCCTAGGCAATTCGAGTCATTAAAACAGCTCATTTGTTCTCAACTACGCGTACTCTTGCCTCGTTTATCTGCGCAGACGAAACGATCTGGACGTATCTATTGTCTTATTTTATTCTTTGTAAATATTATGGATGAAAGTTAATATCTCATCCCTAACTTGCGGCCAATCAGAAGTTTTATACGATGAGCCGATTACGTGATTTCCTGCCTCTGGGAATGCATCAAATTCTATCATAGAAGGTGGCGTCGAAATGGCTGACTTAAATTTTAGCATTGCGTCAACACTAACCACTTGGTCTTGTTCTTTTTCATTTCGATAATAGTACCCCACATATACGGGAAGTTGTATTTTGGAAAAAATATCCCTCGTCATTGTTTGATCAATCAACGCTTGAAGGGCTATGAGTCCCTCTACGTGGTATTCGTTTGTCCAATAGGCTTTGTAGGATTGAGTAGAATCAAGTAGCCTATATTCTCCTACGAGTTTATGCGCTAATTGGCGACCCCAGCTACCTGTCAGCATCTTAGCCGTTTTGTTTTTAATTGAAATGTTGGGGCTCAGCATAATGAGACTGCTGATGTCTGGATCGTTAGCTGCAAGATAAATGGCTAAGGTGCTGCCTGTGCTACAAGACATTACAATAAGGGTGTCGCCGAGCACCTTGCCTATAGCTATGGCTTGCTTAGCATCGTCCATCAACTGAGCTGGAGTAAGGTATCGAAATACTTCCTTGTCTTGAACTCCGTGATCTCGAAGTCTTGCAAGATAGAGGTTTGCTTTTAGCGAATCAGCTATCTGGAGATGAATTGGAAAGCCTTCTCCCTGACTCGCACTGAATCCATGAATGTAAACGATACTATAGGCTGTTTTTTTTCGAGAGCTATCTGCCCAGACTATTCTGGCTTCGTTATCTGGTTTTAGATTTGTAATGAGCGCTTCTTTTTTAGCTATAAGTTTATCAAGGTTAGCCAAGTCGTATTGCTGCTCAAGAGGAGCGTTGTTGACCTTTTCAAATTTTGGCTTAGGGCCTAACACAAATACTGTTAATCCCAGAAGCGGAACAATAAGTAAGGCCATCAATACTTTCTTTACGACTTTCATTAATACAGTGAGTTAAGTTGTTACTTTATTTACAAGGCTTTATCAACGTATGGTGGTTACTGTTCTTTCATATATTCTTCAATGATACGAATGATTTGGTGCCCGTACTTTTCTTTTTTTAACTGACCTATGCCTTCTATGTTATCTAACGCAGCCCAGAATAAAGGTTTTTGGTCTGATAGATGTTTGAGCGTTTTATCATGAAAGATAGTATATGCTGGTATGCGTTGCTGCGATGCCTGATGAGCTCTCCAGATTCGTAGTTTTTCAAAAAGATGGTCATCTGGATGTAAAGGTATGTCGGATGTTCTGCGTTTTTTTGTCACCAGTGAAGGTGATAGATATTTGTGCAATTCTATTATGCGGTTCATTTGAAGTACATCATGTGCCAAGGGCGTCAGACGCAAGAGTGATCCGCGGGCATAATCTATTTCTACGATGCCCAATTGAATGATTTGTGTCAGATATTCTCTCCATTCTGGATAGCTCAAGTCCCGACCGGCCCCAAAGGTTTTAATCTCATGAAACCCTTTTTCTCTTAATTCTGGCTTGATAGTACCTTTGAGAACATCCATTAAGTTGGTAAGGGTGAGCTGCTCTTGGCATCGACTAATGGCGCTGATTACTTTTTGTGCGATGATCGTGCCATCAAATCGCTTAGGCGGCGAAAGACAAATGTCGCAATGACCGCATGGGGTATGTCGGTATTCGCCAAAGTAGTTGAGAATCACGTTCGTACGGCAATTAAAACCGCTGCCCAGTTGCCACATGCGATCTAGCTTATCAGATTGTATTTCTTTGTACTCTAATTCAGAGTCACTATTCTCGATAAATTTTCTGAGTTGCGTCACATCAGCCCAGCTATGAAACAATAGGGCCTCTGACGGCAGATTATCTCGACCTGCTCGTCCAATTTCTTGATAGTAGCTTTCAATATTTTTGGGTAAATTATAATGAATCACAAATCTAACATTGCTCTTGTCGATGCCCATGCCAAAGGCGATCGTAGCACAAATAATATGGATTTCGTCATTTTGAAATCTCGATTGAATGCGGCTCCTACTAAGTGCATCCATCCCTGCATGGTAGTAGGCAGATTTGTAGCCCAATTTTTCTAATTCATGTGCCGTTTTCTCCGCTGTGTTTCGACTCAGGGTATAAATGATGCCAGATTGATGGACAAACTTATTTAGGAATCTCCTAATCTGCGCCATTCTATTTTGGGCCGGCAAGGATTGAAGATAAATATTATGGCGTTCAAAGCTCATGATACTCACCTTGGGTTCCTTAAGAGCGAGTTTTTCTAACATTTCAAATCTCGTAGCGGCATCTGCTGTGGCCGTCAAGGCGACGAGTGTAGCGGCGGGAAAACACTCGCGCAATTGCTTTAGCTTAGTGTATTCGGGCCTAAAGTCATTGCCCCAAATCGAGACACAATGCGCTTCATCTATTGCAATTAAAGGAATACATTTATTTCTAAGAAAATCTAAGAATCGCGGCTGCAGCACAGTTTCGGGGGAGAGATAAAGGATGGTAAGTTCCCCTCTATCGATGTCATTGGTCAACGATTGTTTTTCGTCTAAAGACAAGTTGCTATGAATAGCGGCGGCATTCACTCCTAATTGCTTTAATGCAGCAACCTGATCCTCCATCAAGGCAATCAGCGGCGAGATAACTAAGGTCATACCCTTCATCAATAATGCAGGTAGCTGATAACATAAGGATTTTCCCCCGCCCGTGGGCATAATGATGAGATTGTCTTGCTTGTTTAAGATGCTTGTTATTATTTCTTCTTGCCCTTCTCTAAACTGATGGTATCCAAAAACTTCTGCAAGCTTTTTTCTTGATTCTATTCTTTGATCCATCCTTTAGCTTTGTAATCGTCAATATACTTTTGGCTAAGTTCGTCTGAGTCTTTATAGTGTATGCGAATTTTCAATAATTCTTGTTTTAGGCTGTCGACAATCGTGCGATAACTTGGGTTATGATATATGTTTTCAATTTCTTCTGGATCGGCTATTCGGTCATACAGCTCCCATTCATCTATGTCATAGTAAAAATGCATCAGTTTATATTCGCGCGTGGCGATGCCATAATGCCTTTTAACGGCATGAACGCCCGGGTATTCATAATAATGATAGTAGACAGCCTCTCTTTTCCATTTTTCGGTATGCCCAGTCAGAATGGGCATCATACTTTCACCTTGCATATCTAATGGGGGCACAATTTTGGCAGCTTCTAAAAGCGTTTGGGCAAAGTCGAGATTTTGCACCATTTGATCCGCTGTGGTTTTGGGGGTTATGACATGTGGCCATCTTATAAGCAGAGGTGTCTTAAAGGATTGATTGTACATAAATCGTTTGTCATACCAACCATGTTCACCTAAATAAAATCCTTGATCAGAAGTATAGACAACGAGGGTGTTGTCCGTTAAGTTTTGATCATCTAAATAGTCTAAAACTCTTCCGACATTTTCATCAATACCTGCTATAGTACCTAAGTAATCTTGCATATACCGCTGATATTTCCAAACCAATAGTGTGCTATCATTCATCGTTGAGTAGAATTCCTTGAAGGTTTGACCTATAGGGTTATAGACAGCATCCCATTGCGACCTTTGGGTTTCGTCTAATCGGCTCATCATATGTTCATACATCTTGTCTTCTTCAAAACCCAAGTCTCTCATTACCGAAGTGGGCAGTTTATTGTCGTAACTCAGGTACATATGGTTGAGAATACTCATTTCTGATTGAGGTGATGCTTGGCTACGCGAGGCATAGTCATCCATCAATGTAGTAGGCATCGGAAAAGTTTTCTTCGTGAATGCCTCATAATGTCGTTGTGCGGGCATCCATGCTCGATGTGGGGCTTTGTGCAAGTATAGTAATAAAAATGGTTGGTCAGGTTTGCGCCTGTTTTCTAACCAATCTATAGTAAGATCAGTAATGATATCGGTCACATGGCCCTTGATCGTCGTATCCCCAGTCGAGGTGATAAAATCGGGATTGTAGTAATCACCTTGGCCTGGAAGAATTTTAAACTCATCAAAACCTTTAGGGGTATTTCCGAAGTGAAGTTTACCAAACATAGCCGTTTGATAACCTGCGGATTGAAGCAACTGTGCAAAGGTTACATTACTGGTGTCAAATGGGGAGTTGTTATCGATTTTGCCGTTTAGGTGACTGTGTTTGCCCGTTAAAATCACTGCTCTAGAAGGCGCACAAATAGAATTGGTCACACAAGCATTTGTAAATCGCATGCCTTCTTTCGCAAGTCGATCAATATTAGGAGTTTGAATAAGTCGACTGTCATATGCGCTGATGGCTTGATAAGCATGATCATCAGACATGATGAAGACTATATTTGGTCGCTTGGTGATCGGAGGGCGTTCCTTATTGCAAGATAATGATAATGAGCAAGTTGCAACAAAAAAAACTAATAATTTCAAGGCGGCATTAATCATAATCAGTGGTTTAGGTGTCCAGCGTGAACGGTCGTTTATTTTTTTTAAGAATGCCAAGATATGAAACGTAAAGATAAAATTAGCATTCAAAGGGACTAAGCATGTCGATCTGAGCGATCTTAAAGAACAATTGTACCTTTGAAAAAAAAGTGAAAGATGCTGCATGTACCCGGGCTTATTATACTAGATTCTACTTTAGGGGGAAGGGGTGTTTTTTGTGCGCATGACTTAGCCGCGGGTGATATTATAGAGGTATGTCCAATTATAAAAATACCAACAGGGCAGTTACAATCTATTGATCCTACTATTTTGTATGAATATTATTTTTTGTGGAATGAGGAAGGTTTCGAGGCATGTATTGCATTAGGATACGGCTCGCTATATAATCATGGGGTGAATGCGAATGTTGAAATTATCTTGGATTATACTTCTGATGAAATCATTTTTAAAGCCATAAGAGATATACGCGCAAGTCAAGAACTACTCATTGATTATCAGGGAGGTGATGAGCATGGAGATCAAAAATCTTTATGGTTTATTGTAAATGCTTAATTGCAATCTTGCATATTGATAGTCAACGTAGAGGATAGATTTAATGTAAATTGTGGAACAAAGAGTACTGACTTTTCAGACGTAAGTGAGAGTACATTAGAAAAGGGAATGGCGGCGTCCTGAAGACGAATATTTGCTTTATTGCTATAATTCCCATTTACACTGCCAGTTAGTGCAATATCGCCATCACAAAGGTTTGGTTTGGAAATAAAATATACAGGACATGACCAAGAAGAATTACTTAAAGGGCAAGTTACTGACGCTGTTATAATATATTCTTGATTGGGGGTAAGATCTGATAATTGAACTGTATTTGAAGTGCTATTTGCCGTGCAAATGCAATTGCCGAAAGTTGTAGGTGTGCGATAAGTTAAAAAGAAGTACTGTGACGAATCTTTATCTATCACAATAGTAGCTGCCGTTCCTGTTCTATTCATGGTGATACTTATTTGCTCCTCTCTCGGTGTGGGACAGCTGTAATTAAGAGGCAAAAGGCAATTGTTAACAAAGTTTCTTATTTTAACTTCAACTTGCGGGTGAACAAGATTTGAATTATTAGGATTACCACAATAGCTCATTAACGTGCCATTTGCAGGGACAGATCTCTTATCAGGGTTGTAACAAGGATTCCCCTCGACTGAAGGATTGCCACAGTCATCTATTTGAGTAAGATTTCCATTCCATGCGCAAGCGTGGGTATGTGGTGCACTGAGATTATGTCCTATTTCATGCGCTACTAACAATCGCGAAGATGATGGGTGATTCTGAATGTTTGAATAAGCATAAAGTGGAGCGCTATTATTACAAAAATTTTTGATATCGGCGATACCCCCGTGACGGCGCGTATTAGTCGAAAGCAAATGAGCAATTCGACCATTATATGATCCAATTTCACTGAGTGTGCACGAAAACAAATTGAGCACGTCATAGGATGAGGATTTACGCCCCGCTTCATAAGGATCAGGTGTGGTCCAAACTTTAATTTGTGATATTTGAAGTTGTATGGATATTTCTGTCGTATAAATGGCGGCAACAGCATTCATAAGCGATAAAACTATACTTTCTGTTTGTATTTTATTGCGGCCATTGTCCAAGTACATTTGATAATCACATTCAATATATACAGAGACGGAGCCTGTAGATTTTTTGTACTGTGTGTAGGATAGTTGCGCGGTCTCAAATTGGGGTTCATAGTTATCTTTGGTCGCACATGTATAGCCTTGATAGTTGTTATCCTTTTTTAGCTTGTATCTTGTATTTTTTTTGTCCGATGGGTTGTCTTCGGGTGTTATGGTATAGCTGGATGAGTGATCAAAATAAGTAATATAGAGTTGATTATTCACGATGGACATTTGAATACCTGCTATTTCCTTATTCGATTTTGAAGAAGTATAAAACTTGGCATGATCACTTCTATTCGTTAATATATTGCCAAGCTCATCAGTAAGAGTATAGTCCTTAGTAAGTAATTCATATTGAACTAATTCGTGATTTATCCATTTTTTCGTAAGCGTAGGAATAGAAATTAAAAGCTTCTGTTGGTTTGAGTTCAAAATATTCTGTAACGCTTGTCTGTTTACCTCTAAGAATAGTTGATCAGTGGAGCTAGACTTTTGGGCAGAATAGGCAAATAATGTGTGTGTTTCTTTGACTTGTCCATACACAGTATGCCGCGAAAAAGTACAGAGCAATAAAACTGAGAAACAAAATGGTAAGATGTGGTTGTTGTTCACTCTATAAATAATTATCTTTTCTGAATACCTGGTAGGTTGGTCGAAGGAATGTCACTACTATCAAAGAAAGTGCCTGCATTTATCTGACGAGGATAGATTTCATCTAGATTATCACCTATATACAGTCGGCCATTTTTCATGACATGCGTGATCGTGTTGGTATGATGAATATCTTCTAAAGGGTTCTTTTCCATTATCACTAGGTCGGCGAGTTTGCCTGCTTCGATGCTACCCAAATCTTTTTCTAATCCGATAGCTCTTGCGCCTAGTATAGTAGCTGTGCGCATGGCATCTAATGTACTCATTCCGCCCGAGGCTACTGCCCAAAGTTCCCAATGATATCCTAGACCTTGTAACTGACCGTGAGAACCTACCCCAACAGTACCTCCTTTTTCTACTATTTGTCTTGCGGTCTCAGCATGTTTTTGAAATACATGCTCCTCATCCATAAACCATCCCGGTCTGCGTCGGGATTTGGCATCCAACTCTGCCTTGGGGGTAAAGTAGTTTAGCTTTTTATCATATTGAGGACTGTGTCGGCTATAGAAATAATTTTCAGCCCACGGGCCGCCATAGGCCACTAACAGCGTAGGGGTCACGGCCACACCAGATTCGACAAGAAGTTGAAGTACATCATCATATATTGGGTATATGGGCAGAGCGTGTTCATGCCCCGGATAACCATCTAATATTTGCGTCATGTTTAATTTGAAGTCCAGCCCTCCCTCAGTGGTAGGCATGATGTTTTGTTCTTTTGCTGCTTTAATGATCCACTGTCGTTCTTGCCGATTGCCGGCCATATACATTTTGATAGTCTTTGTATCGTAATATTTGGAATATTGCTCAAGAACGCGGTCGGCATGTTTCTGGTCTTTGATTCGATATGACCAAAAGCCCACTCCTGGGCCAGTTGAGTAGATTCGAGGACCCAAAATCTGGCCTGCTTCGACCATATCTTCATAGGTTAGTACATCAGTCGTAGCGGTCTGAGGGTCTCTTGTAGTAGTGACGCCATAAGCAAGATTAGCAGCATAGATCCATACTTCATTCTTGTGCAATCCCCAGTTGGGCCACATATGAGCATGTGTATCGACAAATCCCGGACTAATTGTTTTGCCTGTCATGTTTATGGTCTCGGCATCGGTGTCTACTTGTAGCGTGCCTGATGCGCCAACTGCCTTGATTCGGTTGTTGACGATGTAGATATCCCCATTTTCTATTACTCCTTCGCCAGACATACTCAAAATGCGCGCATTGGTAAGTAGTAGTTTACCTACGGGTACATCTCTTTCAGCCATTACTTTTATAGGATACTCCTTCGCGTGATACGATTCTGCAAGTAAAGCGGAGTCTATTTTCTCCGTAGTTGACGTTGAATCTTTTTTAGCGGCAACTGCAAGTGCTTTTAGCTTTTTTTGTTCTTTTTCATATACCACTGCATCGTTAATATGATAATCAAATACGCTATTGCCCAATGACCAAATGACTCGATGCCCATCTCCTGTCCAATGCGGCCACTCGCCTCCGATTTCCGTAAGTTTTCTAGATGGAAAACTTGAATTTTGCGGATTGCTCACATTGATGGAGGGGATTTCGCCACCTATAGTAGGAATCGCCACTGTATAGATCTCGTTATTGATTAGCGCCAAGGCTGTCTTACCGTCAGGGTGCATAGTAATGAGGGTAGCATCAGAGGGCTTTTTGGCTGGCTCTGTTTCACTGGCTACTAACATACAATGTTGCTCCATATGAAGTGCAGGATAAGTAGTTATACCTGATATTTTGACATGCTGCTTTTCATCAGAATCGTCCCAACGCACAGAAATTAAACCTTTGGCAGGATGATTCAAATAGATGCGTTCACTGCCTTTAACAAAATGTGCATTCGTGCGCCCGTGGGTCATGCCAATAGATGTTATCCCACCGCTAATAGGATCTATCCAAGCCAATTCTTCAGTTGCCCCAAAAGCAAAAGGGCCGATGGCGTTGACATAACTTTGGGCTGAACCTGTTGTAAAGATGATTCTATTCGTATTAAAATCCCAATTAGGATCGCTGTAAAAGGCTTCTTTGGTGGTCAATTTTTTTAGTCGTGCAACTCCAGTTGACAGATCCGCCACGTAGATATGTCCTCCTTCGTTTTCCCAGCTTACGAAGGCGATGGAACGGCTATCAGGACTCCAAGTAGGCATGGCCTCAGTAAAGGTGTGATCGCTAATACGACTTGGCGTGCCATATGGGTAGTCGGCGACATATAATCTGTTGAGCGCGCTAAAGCTTATCTTTTTTCCATCAGGCGAAATGCGGGGGTCACGGATTTGGGTAATTTCAAACGTTGAGTCATCTGAAACTGGATAATCAAACCTTAGCTCAGGGCCGTAGTCAATCGTTTCGTTTACTTCAAATGGTATTTGTCTTGCTTGTCCAGAGGTCATATCTATCGCATGAATGCCTCCTCCATAAGACACAAGAATCCTCTTACTGTCGGGAGTAAAGCTCATGCTAGGATAGACGCCTAATCTAGCGCGTGATTCTTGTTCATCACGTTGCACTGGATATGCGAGCCAATTTTCCTCCCCTGTTTGTAAATTTCGTCTTACTAATCCAGTCTGCGTATTATGTCGAGTACCATATACGAGCCATTGACCATCAGGCGAGAGGGTCGGTGCGAATGCCGAGCCATAGCGACTAGTTTTGGTTTCTAGTTCTCCTGTTTCTCTATCATAGGTTGCTAATTGGTATTCAGGCATTTGCGCATTGTACGACCAATCACCATTGCGTTGAGAAATCCATATGTATTGTTCATTTTTCCCAAAACTTGGTTCGATGGTTTTAAGATTTTCTGGTTTGGAGATCAACTGCATTCCACCGCCGCCATCTTTGTGAAACAGGAACAGTTTCAGGTTTCGGACGCCTTTTGCCGCAACGATATATTCTCCATCAGGAGTCCATTCTGCTGATTGGTAGTTTTGATCATTATCCTTAGTTATTTGCTCAAATTTGAGTGAATCGAGATTGGTAATATCTGCAATCCAGATATTCTCGCTGCCTGACCTATCGGACGTAAAGCAGATACTCTTGCCATCAGGACTAAATTTTGGATGACTTTCAAAAGATAAATCACCTATGATTCGCTTAGCTCGACCTCCTTGAATGGGCAAGATGTAAATATCACCCAATAGGTCAAAGGCAATCTGTTGACCATTTGGACTGACGTCTAGAGACATCCACGTACCTTTTGTGGTCTTTAGCATCATCTTCCTGCCGGGTTCTAATGGAAGTTCTTTGGTAGCTTTTTTGATAGTATCTACCTTAGACGTGATCGTAGAATCTGATTGTGCCGATAGACTAATTGATAAACTAAGCAGGAAAAGAACAAGTAAGAGTCTCATATTTTTTGAATCAACAGCGTATAAAAATTAGATGCCAAGATAAATAGAGCCTCTGGGACTCAGATACAAAGATCGTTGTCCAAAGGTCTCGAACAAATATAAGAAGGACTTATGGGTCAGATTATAAGATGCTAAAGTTTGTTGTGACAATTAATTTTTAATTCCTTTTTTGTTGCCACTTAATTCCATTATCATTGAATAAAATAGCCGTATTGAGCTTTGAAGAGCGTCTATTTAATTGCCAGTTTCATTAGAAAACTAAAGTTATGCGTACGAGTATTTTGTTTTTTGTAATGATTTTTATTGTGGCGATGATCTGTGCCCAACAAATAGCCCCTCCTGCTACCGATCAGCGTTTGTTTGAGATTATCGAAGATGTTTCAGCCGCTAATATTGAAGCGGACATTAGAGCCTTAGTTTCATTTGGTACAAGGCATACAGCTTCAGATACCCTCTCTGATGTGCGTGGTATAGGTGCCGCAAGACGTTGGATTTATAGCCGGATGGAACAAATTTCTGCCACTTGCAACGGATGCTTAGAAGTGTCATATTTGGGTGATCTTATTAAAGGTGATCCTAAGACGCGCATTCCTGTAGATACTCGTGTCGTCAATGTCTTGGCTATCAAAAGGGGGACTAGATATCCGAATAGGTATATTATTATGGCTGGCGACATCGATAGTCGCGTAAGTGATGTGCTAAATTTTACCGACGACTCACCCGGGGCTAACGACAATGCTTCAGGGATGGCAGGTGTTATTGAGGCCGCACGTGTATTGTCGGCTTATGATTTTGAATCGAGTATTCTTTTCGTGGGTCTTTCGGGCGAAGAACAAGGACTTTATGGTGGAAAAATTCTTGCTGAATATGCTCAACTGGAAGGCTGGGAAATTGTCGGTGTCTTGAATAACGACATGATTGGGAATATTCGTGGTATCAATGGGGTTATCGACAATCGAAGCTTTAGAATTTTTTCGGAAGCGGCATCACCTACAGAAACCGAACAACAACGAATATGGAAAAGATTTTATGGTGGAGAAGTTGATGGAGTATCGCGCCAACTAGCTCGCTATATTGAGAAAATCACATTGCAGTATATGCCAGAAATGCGCCCGATGATGATATATAGGTTAGATCGATTTGGCAGAGGAGGGCATCATCGACCTTTTAATGATGTTGGCTTTGCCGGGGTGAGAATCATGGAGGCCTATGAAGATTATAATAGGCAGCATCAGGATTTGCGTACCGAAAATGGCATAGAATACGGTGATGTGATCGAAAGCGTTAACTTTGACTTTGCAGCTAAATTAACTGCAGTTAACGCCATTAATTTAGCATCCATTGCATGGGCACCTGCACCGCCTACGGCAGTAATGATCGGAGGTGCGGTTATGCCAGACACGCGATTGCGGTGGACTGGTGCAGAAGAGGTGGACATTGCAGGATATAAAATTTATTGGCGCGAGACGACAAACCATCAATGGCAATATTCACGCTATGTGGGAAACCTTAGTGAGTTTACCTTACAGGGTATTGTAATTGATAATTATCTTTTTGGTGTCGCAGCCGTTGGCCTCAATGGACACGAAAGCGTTGTGGTCTATCCGACTACCTTGATACCTAGACGCTAAGTAGGACTTGTGTCATATTACTCCTGGTAATCGAGTCGCAGACCAAAGCGCACGCCTATTTGTTTTTCTATGTCCCCATCAGTAAATGGACTATGCCCAGGGTAGTAAAGTTGGTTTAATTGACCAAACAGCGTAAAAGTGATTAGATCAGTAATACCCATATCTAAGCCCGTGGTCACCCCCACACTGACATAAGCATGATGTTCATTGTTGTTTGGGGTTGGGACGATTAAATCTTTTACGCCCAAAGAGTTTCTACCTCCGCTAGTAAAAAGACCGACAAACCAACCTTTCTTAAACCAACTATTTTCTTTCGAAAAGGTAGGACAATCACAATCACCAAAAAAATCTAAGGGATAGGTCAATAAATACGCACCTGCGCCGATTCGTCGACGACTGAATTCATATTGGCTATTAGACCCCGTGACAAAGGAATAACTGATCTCTGGGAGTAGCTCAATTCGGACGTCGCGCATACGTAGCCAATAATTTATCGCTACACTCGAGACTGTGTTTGGCACTCTGACATTAAAATGATCTAAATCAGTCCTGTTTATTCGATATGAAATACCCACCTGTCCCTTAAGTACAGCACAACTGAAAAAAAACAAAGTAGGCAAAAAATATCTGTACATAGATTGAGTCATATAATTTTTAAAAACGAAGTTTCTCGCTCAAACGTATCTTTGCGCGCTATGCGGACAAAAGGTAAACAACAAAAGGTGCAGGTGATCACCCTAGGGTGCTCGAAAAATCTGGTCGATTCAGAAAATATCATCACCCAATTACAGGGCAATAAGATCAATGCATTTCACGAATACGAAAATGAGGATCCAGAGGTAGTCATTGTCAATACTTGCGGATTTATTGAATCAGCCAAAGAGGAATCTATCAATACCATCCTTGATAATGTGCGGCGTAAAAATGAAGGGGAGATAACTAAACTCTATGTCACTGGATGTCTTTCTCAACGATATAGAGATGATTTGGAAAGAGAAATACCTGAGGTCGACGCTTATTTTGGCACCCTAGAGCTGCCTAGTTTACTAGCAAAGTTTAATGCTGATTATAAACATGAACTCATTGGTGAGCGTCGAACGACTACACTACAACACTATGCTTATTTGAAGATTTCAGAAGGTTGCAACCGGACGTGTAGTTTTTGCGCTATACCCTTAATGCGAGGTAGACATATTTCTCGTCCGGTCGAAGAATTGGTGCATGAGGCGAAGAATTTAGCCAAACGAGGCATCAAGGAAATCATTCTTATTGCACAAGAGTTGACCTACTACGGCTTAGATTTATATAAGAAGAGAGAGCTCAATCGGTTGCTTTATGCGTTGAGCGAAGTTGAGGGCATCGAATGGATACGCCTGCATTATGCATATCCTTCAAAATTTCCAACAGAAGTGTTTGAGGCGATGGCTAATTTGCCCAAAGTGTGTAATTATTTGGATATACCGCTGCAACATGCTAACGATGCAGTGTTAGGTAGAATGAGAAGACAGACCACTCAGGCATATATGACAGAGTTGCTGGATGAGGCTCGGGCGAGTATTCCGGGGTTAGCCCTGCGTACGACATTTCTTGTAGGTTTTCCGGGGGAGACAGAAGAGGAATTTGCGGATTTGATGCGATTTGTAGAAGAGCAGCGCTTTGAGCGAGTGGGGGTTTTTGCCTACAGTCATGAAGATGGTACTAGCGCCTACGAGCTAGAAGACGACGTTGCCCCTGATGTTAAAAGAGATAGAATAGATCGACTCATGGAATTGCAACGCGACATCTCATTAGAAAAAAATGTGGCCCGCATTGGTCAGAAAATGAAAGTTTTGATCGATCGAAAAGAAGGTGAATATTATATCGGACGCACAGAGTATGATTCACCAGAAGTCGATAATGAGGTATTGATAAAAGCCGTAGATCAATATTTGCGCGAGGGGGACATCGTTGATACTGAGATAATTGATGCAGAAGAGTTTGACTTGTATGCCAAAGTTGTGTGAACTCAACTAAATGTCAGCTTTATTGTTTGATAGGCTATGGCATATGCAGAGGATAGTTGGTTTGCTAAGGACATTGACCCAAAATGGCAGGCGGTCATAGCGGTATGTCTAATACCGTGTATGACTTTTTTGTTTTGGTTGCCTTCCGCGTTAGGCGCATTTACATTGCCTGTTTATTTTGCTTGGACGGTAGCAGCGGCCATCACTTTGTTATATGCATCGTTAAGTAGTATCTTAAGTTTATCCTCTAAGGATCCAGTCAGATATTGGGGAAGGTCGATTTCTGGTTATGCGGCAGTGGTGGTGTTGGGCGGTTTTTTTGCTTACGCCATGACAGGATTGAGTATTTATGAGGCGATGTCCTTTAGTTGGATCTATGTTGTGTTTACCTTTGTATATTTAGTGTTTTTATCTATAGTTTCTGCAATACGAAAGATTGTAGACATAGCACAGCGACAAGATAGACGAATGCGGGGAGAGGAATAGAGGTCTTATTTATCAATAGTACAATAGAATTATTATGCGTTTATTTATTCGGATATCTATATATGGGCTTTTCTTGAGCTTGATACTCGGGGCGTGCCAATCACATTCCAGCTCGGTTCAAAAACCTTCTTCAGTCTCTACGATAGCTATCGTGGCTGATTTGCCAGTCAGTATTCTTCCAATCCAAAAGTCTGAGGAGGAGTGGAAAAAGGAACTTACAGAATTAGAGTATTATGTGATTCGCGAAAAAGGCACTGAGCGCGCATTTACAGGTGAATTGAATTATGAAAAGAGGGAAGGCGTTTTTACTTGTCGTGCGTGTGCGTTACCTCTATTTGCTAGCCATACTAAGTTTGAATCGGGTACGGGTTGGCCAAGCTTTTATGAGCCCGTTCGTGACGATGTAATTGCAGATGAGGTAGATTATATCATTGGATATCCGCGGACCGAGGTCAACTGTGCACGTTGTGGTGGTCATTTAGGGCATGTATTTAAAGATGGGCCAAAGCCCACTGGTCTCAGATATTGTATCAATTCCGCATCGTTAAATTTTTTGGCGGCTAAGGAGTAAAAAAGCTTACCTGACTTAGTGCGATTGTTGCCAATCAACATAGATCTGTGAAATATTAAAGTTCATAAAACGCAAGAGGCTTATGATTATATTTATTTTTTTATCTAGGATAATGTTGAGCTATTTGAGATAGGATTCTAAGCTCTATTTTCTTAGAAAGAGAAATGTCTGCCATCCGTCACATCTTATATATTGGCAATATGTTTCTCGAAGCCAATTTTTCCTTCTATTTGGCAATATTCAAGTGAAATCCCCTAAATTATATGATGATAGTTTATTACCGAGCATTCTATTGCGCGACAATATTTGGGTGTCATTGACCAAAATAATGTTGGGCTGCACTTTTGTTCAGGCCACGACAATCATACGATAATTATTTTTTTATCCACCGACGCAGCCTTTTCAAGGCATATCTTGTACCTTAATTTAAACCTCCGCCACAAACTCAATATAGTGGATATAGATTTTAACCACATCATTGCCAAATGCCGTTCCCGAGAGCGCGAAGCTCAAAAGGAGCTCTATCGGCGTTTTTACTCTTACGGTATGAGTATCTGTATACGCTATGTAGAAGATAAGCAAGAAGCAACTTTGATATTAAATGACGGTTTTTTGAAGGTATTCAATAACATTCAGGCTTATGATACTCAGCTTGATTTTAAACCTTGGTTTAAAACGATTATGGTAAATACAGCACTGAACTATCTGAAAAAGATGAAAAAATTTTCAAAAGAAATAAATCTTGAAACAGCCGGCGAAGTAAGCGTCTCTGATAATTTGCTGAGCCAATTTGCTTATCAAGAATTGGTAAATATGATTCAGCAACTATCTTTGGCCTATCGTACTGTTTTTAATATGTATGTCTTGGATGGTTATAAACATGAGGAAATAGCGCTGCAACTGGGCATCACCGTAAGTACCTCTAAATCGAACCTAACTAGGGCTAAGGAAAAATTGAGAACAATGATTAATCAATCGCTCGATCGATAAAAATTATGGCAAACTGGCCTGACGATAAAGACTTAGAATCGTTTTTTCAGCATGGTAATGAAAAACACGATTTCCCATTGGATACCGAAGCTTGGGATCAAATGGAAAAATTATTGGATCGAGATAAGCGTCGCAGACGATTGTTTTGGATATTTCGCTTAGGTGCGCTATCATTATTGGTACTTGCCGTGGTGTTGTTTAGCAACGCTGATGTAAGAACTTACTTTTTTAACAATAGTCTCTCCGAACCGTCAACCTCGACGTTCAATATTCAAAATAAATACGCGCCAATAGTGTCGTCTGTAATTGAGCAATCGTTATCTTCAGATGCTTCAGTAATGACAATTCGTCAAGAGCAATTGCCTTTTAAGGCCAATGATGCCCAAAGGATAAATGCAAGCTCTAGTGGTGATATTCAAGAAAAAAGAACAGCGGATCCTCCCATTGCTCCGCCGTTGCGTCTAACCATAAATAATGGAATGAATCGAACCGACCCTCGCATTACTTTAGATAGCGCCATTGATCAAAAGTACATTAATGAGGCACCGAAAGATTTTGTATCCAAGGCATTATTAGGGAATCAGAGTACCTTAAAAATTGAGGATGTGAACATTGATTTGCCTAATATTATAGATATTGTACGGTTGCCAAGCTTAAGGATTTCGTCTTTACTTACAACAAGTCTCCCTGAGCCTTTACTGGAAAGAATAAAATACCCGAGTGAGGTTTCGACAGAAACAAAAGCTAATTGGGATATCGGAGTTCAATTAGGAGCGGAAACTTCATGGACGCCACATGGTGAATTTAGTGATATTGATTTAGTCGTAGGATTAAGTGTAGGAAGGCATCTTGGACAAAGATGGATATTGTCTTCGAGATTAGTGTATATAGCTGATCGATATATCACAGGCAAGGACGATTATAATCCCACGAAACCTTTTTTTGAAAGCGGAATGTTACCTGAAACCATAGATGCTAGATTTAATATGTTTGAACTTCAATTGGGGGGTAGCTATCATTTTAAATCAACTTATAGTTCTGGTCTTTTTGTTAGTGGATTCTTAAATTCTAACTTCATCCTCAAGGAATCTTACTCCTATCGCTTTGAGGATCATCGTGCAGATTTCAAAAGCAGTTGGGCGCAGAGTGACAATACTGTTTTAAGTTCAATCTCATTAGCTGCAGGATATCGAATCGTATTGCCTAATGGCGCACGATTGAATATTTCTCCTTATTTAAAGATTCCCATAAATCCTATTGGTCATGGCAATGCAATGTTGTCTGCATATGGATTTGGCGCGACGTATTTCTTAAAATAGTTTTCGATTTCCATACTTTATTCTTTAACGTATTCCTTGCATTGGAATATGTATTTATTTAAAATATAATATTATCCACACGCAGCCTTTTTAAAAGGGGAATTGTAATGGTATTAATGTACGCAGTACGCAGTACACTTTTTACGAATTTTAAATCATTAAAACTAATTCAATATGAAAAGGAATTGCAACTTTTTGTTTTTATTATTTTTCATTTTTTTGCTAGGTAATGTCTCTAGCCAGGTGCGGATAAATGAAATATCTTCAACGGGGTTTGTTGAATTAATCAATACTGGAATGGACACGGTTGATATTTCTAATTATTGGTTATGCGATCGACCTATTTACGAACAGTTAAAGGATTTGAAAACAGAGTGTGGGTCATTAAATTTGGCACCAGGCGCTGCAGTAGTGGTGCAAACCACTAATATTCAGATAAATCCGGCAGGGGATGAATTGGGACTTTTTACAAGCAGTAATTTTAATAGCTCTACGGCTATTATAGATTATGTCCTTTGGGGAAACCGTTCAGGATCAGTTCGGTCTTCTGTGGCTATTGATGCGGGTATCTGGTTCGTTGGTGATGTAGCCGTAGCATTTGCTGAAACACAATCTTTATTGTGGGACGGTGCTGGTGATCGTGCGAATAATTGGTCAGCCGGAAATACATCCATTTGTAATAGCATGGCTGCTTGCGAAATTATGGGCGGCATGTTGACAGGTGGGCCATTCACCTTTTGTGTGGGCGATGGTGTGGCGG
>CAZTSI010000003.1:108548-140922 GCA_964616755.1 uncultured Saprospiraceae bacterium
AAGATGGCTTGATGGGTGCTGCTGTAGGTGCGAATGCGAGTGACCTAGAGGGCTGCTTTAGTTTGTCAAATCCTATTACGGTTAATAGAGTGATGCCATCAGGCGGCATGTTGACAGGTGGGCCATTCACCTTTTGTGTGGGCGATGGTGTGGCGGACAATATATCAGCGAATGCGATTAGCTTGACGGGCAATACAGGTAGCAACTCACAGTGGGTCATTACAGATGCCGACGGAAATATCCTAGGTTTACCTCCGACATTCAGTGCGGTAAATTTTGATGATGCTGGTGATGGTGTGTGCTTAGTGTGGCATTTAAGTTATGAAGATGGCTTGATGGGTGCTGCTGTAGGTGCGAATGCGAGTGACCTAGAGGGCTGTTTTAGTTTGTCAAATCCTATTACGGTCAATAGAGTCACAGGCACAGCCTGTGCGGGAATATGCGAAGTAGATGGCGGCACCATTAGTTTAGCTAGTGGAGGGCAGTCTATAACGCAGTGTGCGGGCGCTATCAGATTTAGTGTTAGACATAATACAAGCTCAGACCTTGATTACTATTATGTAATCACAGATGAGCATAGTACGATTCTTGAATTCCTCAACAGTGAGGGAAATGGGACATTAGACCTAAGCGCAGCTCCGGCTGGTGTTTGCCTTATTTATGGTTATAGCACAAATGGCGCTGTATTGCCAATACCAGGAATGAACATAAGTAGTTTACGTTCTCAAATTTGTGGTGATATCTCTTCTAATTATATACGATTGACAAGGTTGTCTGAAGCAGAATGTATGAATAACTGTCATGCTCCTTATAACATCAGAACAAGTCTGTTGGGTAATGCCACAAATGTAAGATGGTCAAGAGTAGAAGAGGCACGTGGTTACCAATTGAGATTCTATTTTCCATCTACGATGCGCGAAATTCTTGTGCCCGTGAGAAGCACTCATGTTCGTGTTTCTGGATTCGGTGGCAGAACATTTGAACTGAGTATTCGAACGATTTGTGAGGACGGCACATTCTCCGACTATTCTGATCCAATTATATTTAATGCGCACAATGCAGGACTATTGGTTGCATCCAATCGTTCAGATGAATTGAAGATAGATGAACTGTCGGACGATCTTTCTTTTGAGAGTTTCCCCAATCCTTTTACGGATGTATTAATCATTCAGGCTAGAGGAATGTCGGGTACAGTGAATGTAGAATTATATGATGTGATGGGAGCGCGTCAATATCAGATGATTCAGTATTTACATGATGACCAATTAGTTATACCTACGGCACATTTGACGAATGGTATATATATATTGCAAATTTCCAATGAGCAGGGAGGATATACAAGACAAAAAATGATAAAGACCTCGGCATATTGATATTTCTCGTGGTATTTCCATATTCTCCTCTAGTATTATTTTCTTATAAAACGTGGGCTATCTTTGATTAGGTAGCTCACTTTTTTGTTTGTCTCATTCGGTACGGACAATGTGGCAAAGGGTGCTATGTTTTCTGGATTGACTTCATCCTTGAATAGCTGTGCTGATTACCCCTATACAAAAAGTGTCAACTTACATTTGTATATGAAGTCAAGACAACAAGATTTCGATACCATAAGCTTTAAAACTATATGTAAGTGCTATGCATTTTTTGGTGCGAGTTTTAACATTATTAATTCCGAATTGCCTGCCTTTTAGAGTTCCATAGATGCAAATGAATACAAAGGGATGATAATTGCCCTCTTTACATTAACGGCGGGGCATTCCAGACCTTTCAGCGACAAAATGGACGATCTGATTGCCCGAGCTAATTGCCCGAAAACCTATCATTTATGCGAGCACGCTGGCTTGTGATGTTTGTAGTCTCCTATATCCACTAATAGCTTTCGTTGCTACTTTTATGGACTGGCGATTATTCCGTGGATTTTCTAAGGGAGTTTCGCCTACGGCTATTACTTGTTATGTAGTGGATGTAATTCCAGATCATGGAAGGGACGAGCCTTTTGATCGCTGATTAAACGCTATATTTGAGCAGTTCAGCATATAAGCGTTGGTCTTTTTTTTGGATTGAGAAGCGATATAGTGCTTATGCTATGAATCACTGAATTAACTAAAATGCCACTATGTCGATCGATCAAAAGCCTTATCCCTTTATCGAGGAGTATAAAGAAAATGAAATCCTAGCGTTCATGGATGAGTATTGGGGCAGCTATTTTAGGGGCGAACTCCAAACCTGGGCCTCCTATCTGTCCAAGGACTACCAGAACATCGGCACCACCAAAGAGGAGATTTGGAACAGCAAAAGGGGGATTGTCGAATATACTGAAAGGGTAATCGACCAAATGGTGGGCAGAGTAGAGACGAGAAATAAAATAACACATGTCGTCCCGTACGGTCCATACTTCATGGTGCATGAACTGGGTGATTTGCATGTCAAAGCTGAGGAAGCTTGGGTTTTTTATGCCCATTTCCGGCTGTCTTCCCTATTGGAAAAATCAACGGACGGATGGAAAATCCTCCACCAGCACGGCTCCTTTCCCGATTCCAAAGCTGATGAAGGAGAAGCTTTCGGTTTTGATGAAATAAAAGTCGAAAACAAAAAACTACGGGATGCCATCCACGCCCGGATCGTTGAATTGCAAGAAAAAAACCGGGAGCTGGAAATCGAAGCCGCCTTAGAGCGTGTTCGGGCAGAAGCCATGGCGATGCAGTCCACCGCCGATTTTGAAAAAGTGACCAAACAACTTTTGGAGCAGATTAAAAAATTAAATATGGACGGTTTTACGGGGGCTTCTATTTTATTGATAGATGAAAATGAACTTTTTACATGGTGGGATTTTTCAGCTCCCGGAAATTTTGAAGATCCGAAAAGCCTAATCTCCAGATACGATCCTCATAAATATACCCACCTCGGAATGGATGTATTGGACAAATGGAAAAATGGTGAAAATTATATGGTGTTTGATTACGACCTGAAAAAACTCAAAGCGGCTATCAAAGAATGGGAGGACATTAATCCCGAAATTGCCAATACATTCAGAGAAGCTATTGCTGGAGGTCACTTCACGCATCAATGGAATCCCTGAGGCCGACTGCAGAATGGTTTATTGACATTCGATATGGTCAAGCCGCCCGATGAGGATGTGCGGAATATCACCATCAAAATGACGCAAGCTTTCGAGCAAACCTACACTCGCTTTTTAGACCTCCAAAAAGCTGAATCCCAGGCAAGAGAGGCGCAGATAGAAGCAGCCCTCGAAAGAGTGAGGAGTAAGTCAATGGCTATGCAAAAAAGTGAGGACTTAGCAGACCTGTCAATGGAATTGGTGAAACAAGTTCAGACTTTTGGCCTTGATAGCTGGTTTTGTGCATTTAACATTTATGACGAAGACCCGAGAGGTTCTATTGAGTGGGGTAGCAATGGCCAAGGAACCTTTCCTCTATACCGTACGCCTAGAGAAGGCATATTTCTCAAGTATTATGAAGCGGGTCAACAGAATGAAGAATTACTGATTAATGAAATTGGAGAAAATGAATGTGCAGCCCATTATGAATATTTGTGTAGATTGCCCATTGTAGGTGAAACTTTGCTACAAATGAAAGCAAACGGGATACCTTTCCCTAAGTCTCAAATAGACCATGTGGCATTTTTCAAATATGGCTATCTGCTTTTTATCACTTTAGATCCAGCTCCTGCGGCTCACGACATTTTCAAACGTTTCGCCAAAGTCTTCGAGCAAACCTACACCCGTTTCCTAGATCTCCAAAAGGCAGAAGCACAGGCCCGGGAGGCGCAAATAGAGGGCTCATTAGAAAAGATACGATCAAGTTCTTTGGGAATGCATAAGGCTGATGATTTGTCAGATGTAGTTTCTGTATTATTTGAACAGATGCAAATCCTAAATGTAGATATGGATTTTGGGTCAGTGAGCATCTTTATTTTCGAAGAAAATTCCAAAGACTTGACCCAATGGATACAATTGCCTGAAGGTGTTCAAGCTGTATTTGTTCCTTATTTTGACCATCCAATATTATCTGATTTAAATGAAGCTGTTGAGACGGGTCTTGACTATTTTTCAAAGGTTTACACCGTAGAGGAAAAGAATTCTTGGGTAGAAATTGGATTTGAACTAACCGATTATAAATATCTTCCTAAAGAATTTAAAACCTCCTTACTCTCTGCTTCTGGATATGTCATGTCTATTGCTCTAGCAAAGAATTCTGGTATTTGCATTCCTAGTTTCGAAGGAAAGTTACCCTCAGAAGAGGATATTGTAATTATGAAAAGAGCTAGCATGGTTTTCGCACAAGCTTATACCCGTTTCCTCGATCTGCAAACCAAAGAAGAACAGGCCGTCAAACTGGCCGAAGAAAAACAACGATTGGAAAAAGCCCTGAAGCATCTGCAAGCCACCCAAGCCCAACTGATCCAATCCGAAAAAATGGCCTCCCTCGGTGAGCTTACCGCAGGTATCGCTCATGAGATTCAGAATCCGCTCAACTTTGTCAATAATTTTAGTGAAGTCAGCAATGAATTGATAGCGGAAGTGTTGGAAGAAAGGAAAAAGGAAAAGGGTCAAAGGGATGAAGCACTTGAAGAAGCAATTTTAGGCGATATAAAGGAAAATCTCACAAAAATCAACCACCACGGCCAGCGAGCCAGTTCTATAGTAAAAGGTATGCTCGAACACTCCCGCAAAAGCTCCGGAACAAAAGTTCCCACCGACATCAACGCCCTCTGCGATGAATATCTGAGATTGGCGTATCACGGTCTAAGAGCCAAAGACAAGTCATTAAACGCTACATTTGAGACACATTTCGATCCTAATCTCCCCAAAATCGAGGTAATACCGCAAGACATTAGCCGCGTCATCCTTAATCTAGTCAATAATGCCTTTTATGCTGTGAATGAAAGAAGCAAAATAAGTGAGCCAGATTATATACCTACTGTCACTATTTCAACAAAACTAATTGCCAACAGCCAATCGCCAAAAGCCAACAGCCAAGTCCAAATAACCATCAAAGACAACGGCACCGGCATCCCCAATGACGTGAAGGCCAAAATATTCCAGCCGTTTTTTACCACCAAACCGACAGGGCAAGGAACTGGATTAGGACTGAGTTTAAGTTATGATATTGTCAAGGCACATGGCGGGGAGCTGAAGGTGGAGAGGAAGGAGGGGGAAAGCTTGTCCGCCGAAGTTTCAGCGAAGGCGGGAACAACATTTATTATTTCATTACCAACAAATATTTAACCGTGAAAAATGAAGTGAAGCTGTTTGAACAGCAGAAAGTAAGAACACATTGGGATGAAAAAGAAGAGAAATGGTATTTCTCTGTGATTGATGTGATCTCGATATTAACTGAAAGTGTTAATCCAAGAGACTACTGGTTTAAAATGAAAGCAAGGGTTAAAACCGAAGATGGCCTTGAACTGTCGACAGTTTGTCGACAGTTGAAAATGAAAGCCACTGATGGCAAAATGAGGGAAACAGATGCTGCAGACACACCCCAATGTTTAAAATCCTTGTAGTGGATGATGAAACTGATTTAGAGCAACTCATCAAGCAAAAATTTAGACGTGAGATTCGACAACAAGTCTACGAATTTTTATTTGCCAGCAATGGCAGTGATGCTTTGACCTATGTTCAAAGTGACCCTGAGATTGATATAGTACTGAGCGATATTAATATGCCCGTTATGGATGGGCTTACTCTGCTGACTGAGTTGCGAGAATTGAGACCATTGATCAAATCAGTTATGGTATCAGCGTACGGGGATATGGCCAATATTAGAACAGCTATGAATCGTGGTGCTTTCGACTTCATTACCAAGCCAATTGATTTTAGTGACTTGAATTTGACCATTCAAAGGACGATCCGTCATGCTGCCCAATTTAGAGAAACACTTAAAGCGATAAAAGAAAATAACATTTTAAAGATGTACGTACATGAAAATGTATTGAGTTATATGGGTGGTCGGGAGTTTGAGTCTACGATTATGGCAAGTGAGACCATCACTGGAACGGTTATTTTTGTCGACATATGTGGGTTTACGACAATTTCGGAGTTTTCGTCACCTGATATGGTTGTGAAGTTGGTCAATACGTATTTTGACATTATGGTGACAGAAATCATGGCTCAGAAGGGTTATGTCGATAAATTTATCGGTGATGCTATTATGGCAGTGTTTAAGGATGAGTATCACTTAAATAGAGCTGTTCTTGCGGCATTGGCAATACGCAAAGCACTAGACGAACTTCCTCAATTGGCCTTAGAACTGACCTTTAAGCCCAAAGTATCTATAGGTATTAACAGTGGGGAGATGACCTCATGCAATATTGGATCGTCGAGTCTGAGGCGCTTGGACTATACTATGATCGGCGACACGGTTAATCTTGCCTCGATACTTCAAGACTTAGCAGGCGAAAACCAAATCGTTATAGACCAAATCTGTTATCAGCAAGTCAAAGACGCATTTACCTGTAACCTACTTGGTAATGTTGCTCTCAAAAATCGTCTCAGCCCAGTCACCGTTTATGAGGTGGTAGAAGCGATCCGTGCAAAAAACTGAGTATGGCTTTATTTTGTCATCTCAATTTTCGATCTCGCACTCGATGATTCTGTAGCGTCAATCAATTCGAAACTTGTTTGCCACCATTAATCTATAATTTGTTATTTTGGGTTTCCAAAAGCACGAATTGCATATAAAATATGACGGTTGAGCGTTTAGAAGAAATTGGACCTAAAAATTATTTAGTACCCGCGTCAAAGCTAAAGCGATTGGTTAATTACTTAGTTGATTCAGTGCTTTATACTTGCTTGGCGATGTTTTTGGCCATCATCTTAGGGGTAGATCTAGAAGCAATTAATAGTAACCAAGAAATAAGGCTAGTCTTTAATATCGTGCTTGTCATTGGTATGGTGGGCTATTACATATTATTCGAAACATTACTCAAAGGCAAGTCTCCTGCAAAGTTTATCACTGGCACGAGAGTTGTCAAAGTTGACGGCAATGAGCCTGATTTGGACACAATCGCTAAACGTTCACTATGTCGTGCTGTTCCTTTTGAGGCGTTTTCATTTCTAAGTTCCAGACCTGATGGATGGCATGATCGTTGGTCGGGCACGATAGTCATTGATGAGCGAATCAGTGATACCTTACTTGCGGTTTAACATTTTTGCCATTATTTCTTTAAGGCACTTGGCGGCAACCATGGCTGTCATTCCATTTACATCTCTGGTCGGATTATATTCAACAATATCTGCCCCAATAATCGGCACGTTGATTGAATGAATAATATCCAACAATTGCCGCGTCGACATGCCGCCCGGCTCATGATGAGAAACACCAGGGGCAAAAGCAGGATCTAAAACATCCAAATCTAAAGACAAGTAGATCGGTCTATATATGGGGGGCATATTTGAAAGCTTGTAATCTTTCATTTCTACTTGCTCTACATTAAATCGTTGCGCTTGATCTCGCTGATGTTGTGTTAAGCTTCTCACTCCTACTTGAATCAACCTATCGGCTAACCCTTGCTCCATAATACGCGCAAATGGGCAGGCATGAGAATGAGGGTCACCTTCGTAGGCATCATAGAGATCTCCGTGTGCATCAATGTGCAGAATATCAATAGCCCCATACTGCTCATGATGCCATCTGATAAGTGGATAGCTGATGGAATGATCACCGCCAAGGGATATTAAAGGTCGATAGAGCTGAGCATTTTTTGGAGAATATTTATCTCCGTGATTATGTGATTGTGTCGGATCTGATTGCCGTAGTGTAGGTTGATTTTGAAGACTTTCGTAAATATCATCGTAGTATTTTGGTTCAATATCACCTAAGTCTAAAATGTCCCTATCGGAAATAAGCACGCCTGTTTCAGTGTACATATTGCCCGATGCTGAAAAAAAAGCTTCTCGGATCAACGGCGGTGCTAATGCTGCACCTCTCAGGAAAGAGGATTTTTCATCATATTGGATGCCTAGTAGTGCAATTTGCTTCATGACCCTTCAGTGTTTATTCTAAGAAAAGCCATTCGATCAACATGGATACAAACAAACCACAATAATTGCCCAAAGCGAGCCCACATAATGAGGCCGCAATACCACCAACAATTACTTGTCGATTAGATAAGGCTTGCGCCATCTGAGCAATGAACACTGGGCCATAGATGGCCGCGACGGACGTAATAATAAAAGTGTCGCGATCAATACCAAAAACGTAACAGAAAAGTAAGTGTAGGCCCACAGCTAAGAGGAAAATGACGATCATAAAGGCAATATAATGCCCCCCGTTTTTTGCCAAAACAAAAAAATTAGAACTCATACCTACCGCTACTCCAAAGGACAACAGACAATAATCCCCGATTTCAAAAGGCCCTTTTAGACGACCGATACATGGCTGTAAAGAAAACAGTAGGGACAAAGTAGTGATGGCAATAATGATAAACGTGTCGTTGATTCTTTGCCATAAAAGAAATGAAATACCTACAGAAGCAGCCAAAATGCCCAAAGCCAAGGCAATTCCTATGGATATATCTCTTTTATTCATGGCTTCGTATTCTAGGAAGCCGTCATATTCGTTTGTTGGCTTTTCTTTAGCTGTTGTCTTTAGCACAAGCCCAAATAATCTAGACGCCAAAGTCAATAGAAATAGTAAGTATATAGCCCCCCAAAATATTTGAGCCGAATTGACCAAAGTAATGGTTTCGCTATCGACACCAAGTGCTTTGGCTACGGCAAAAAGGTTGACCGTGCCTCCGGTCAAGATACCAGCCGTCATGCCACTCGCTTGCCAAATTTTTGGTATATCATCCAGAAAGAACCATGAAGCGATCACGCATGCCAATATGACCGAAGCGATACAGCCTAAAAAAGATATGATGGTAGACGTAGATTGGTCAAGCCATGAGCGTATATCTGACGAAAAAAGAAGCAAAGGCATTGCCAACATGATGGCCACATTTCGCGCATAGGTAGACACGTTTTCGCTCAGAGGAAGGATAGGCACATTACACAGGATAATGCCAATAGCAAAGCAAAGGACAATGGGGCTGATTTTTCGCGCTAAAGACCAACGTTCTGCAGCTTTAATGGCTGCATATGGGAATAAAACAATGATGGCAAGTTGAAGGCTGTATTGCAATTCGTTCGTTTGCTCGCCAAGATAAAATAGCTATGTCGAATCACCCACTTTCTTAACCATGTTATTTTGATCCAAAGCAATACATGAAGGTCATTACCCCCAGATGTTTACATCAAGCTTGGTCGAGTAAGTGCTCAAATACTCTATATTCAACTATACAACTATTCTTGAGGGCCATCTATTTTGATGAGCTCCTCCATGATGGCATTCAAGTTTTCTGCGGGCACTTTGCGCAATTTGATCTTATGGTCTTTGTCCAAAATATAAATCAAAGGCGTATTGACGGCATTGTAAAGAGACATCACTCTCGATCGATTGTATTGATCACCCGCATTAATGAGGCTCTCCATATTTTTTGCTTTAACGTCTTCCCAACAGCTATCATACTCCTTGCCGGTGCGCGTACAGATGGTGAGTACTTGAACCTTTTCTTTCCATTTTTCTTGAAATTCTACGACAAAAGGCATTGCCTTGGCACAAAAGCCACATTCAGGCCTCCAAAAAACAATCACTGAATAATCTGTATTTAAGTCGGCTAGACTTATGGGCGATCCATCTTCTTTTTGTATCACAAAATCAGGGGCATCTTTCCCAATCAAGACGGGCTCTAGTTTTTTTGCATTATCTACGATCTCATCCAAATTCTCCTTGGTTACCCACGAAGCCTTGCCTTTACCATAATAATTTAAGGCTAAGTGGACATATACTGTTTCCATACCGATATACTTTGAATTGGCATATTGAGAAATGAGATAGCTCAAATAATAACGAAATGTCTCTTCTTGAGCCTCCATTTTGCCCAATAAATAATCAACTGAAACTATAATAGAGTCTGGTTCGCGAGGGGTGAGATTTTCAAGATAAAAATTGACGCGATCATGAATAATGGGTGTACGCAATATCGCAGGATGTGCCAAATCGACATTGTCAAAATAGTGCATCTTGTAATAAAGGTATCGCTGCTGGTCGATTTCTTCTTCGGTTCCTTCAAACTCGGCAAACTCAAATGGCAAGTTGGCCCTGATGAGCAACGCAGTAATCGTATTTGGATAGTTCTCAACTATTTGGCGCTGTACATCGGCGACCTGATCATTGATCATTTGTTTGTCTTGTTGTAATTGATCGATGATAGAGACCATCGAACTATCAGATGTTTGCAGGGCATTGTCGATGTTTTGTATGCCCATGCGGCTATCGGCCAAAAACAACATGTAATCCGTAAATAGCTCATTGTCTTCTGAGCCTTCAAAACTGATCGAATTTTCGCGACCAGCATCCGCTCTAAGCTTAAACACTTGGTCATCAGGCTCCATGATAAATTGATAAAAAAGGCCCTGTGGCACAGATACCAAAATATATAAGCCCGGTGATAACAAGGAGTCCCTTTGATAGACAAAATGCCCTATGCTGTCTTGCTGAAAGAGCGTGTCTTGCACCAACAATTTATCGGCAAGGTAATAGCCCAAAATCATGGTGTCCCCAGGATAATTGTCCACGTTTATGTCAATATTAACCTGAGCGGCGCTAGATGAGCTAAGCCCTAGATACAAGAAGGCTATAAGTAGGAATTTGTACATATTATTTTTCTGAGAAAGTGAAGGTTTGTTAAACTGGGTCATGTGCATGTGATGATTTAATGTAAACGATAGATCGCTAAAAAAGTCCCTTATGTTTTGTATTTAATGAGTATTTAACATTTACGCTCGTTTGCCGGCTAAAAGATAGAGGATAGCCATCCGGATGGCCACACCATTTTCGACTTGTTGGAGAATAATGGAATGCTCACAGTCTGCAACATCAGAGTTTATTTCGATACCTCGATTTATGGGGCCAGGGTGCATGATGGTGATCTGTCTATTTAGCTTGGATAATCGTTCTTTGTTGATACCATAATAGAGTGAATATTCTCTTAAGCTGGGAATATATTTTATGTCTTGTCGCTCTAGCTGTATGCGCAATACGTTGGCCACATCGCACCATGCCAAGGCCTCATCTATATGATAATACACCTTGACACCGAGCATGATAATGTGTTTGGGAATTAATGTTGGCGGCCCACAAACAGCCACTTCTGCTCCTAATTGCAGCAAGCAAAATATATTGCTCAATGCTACGCGTGAATGCCTGATGTCGCCCACGATTACAATTTTTAAGCCTTTTATGTAGCCATATTTTTCTCTAATAGAAAAAGCATCCAATAATGCTTGTGTAGGATGTTCGTGGGTGCCATCACCAGCATTAATAATGTTTGCTTTTACGCGATTTGCCAGAAACATAGGTGCCCCTTGCGTAGGATGGCGTAAAACGATCATATCTACCTTCATCGATAAGACATTGTTGACAGTATCTAAGAGAGTCTCACCTTTAGTCACAGAGGAGGATGATGCACTGAAGTTAAGTACATCAGCGGACAATCGCCGTTCGGCAAGCTCAAAGGAGATGCGTGTGCGTGTCGAGTTTTCAAAAAACAAATTGGCGATAGTCACATCTCTTAATGAAGGCACTTTTTTTACGGGTCGATTGATTACTTCTTTAAAGCTCTCTGCAGTACTAAAAATTAACTCCATATCAGCAGCAGTAATGTACTTGATGCCGAGAAGGTGCGAGGTGCTGAGTGTTGATTCTGCCATACAACTATTTATCTGAGGATTTTTTGGCAAAAAGCTTTATTTGATTTTTCCCATCCAAATGCGCCCATTCTACTTTGACATAGGCTTCATCTATCGCATCTACCGTGATGCCTCGATAGTCTGGCTGAATAGGCAGATGACGATTAAACCTTCTATCGACAAAAACAACTAGCTCAACGCTCGCGGGGCGTCCATAATCTTGCAATGCGCTCATGGCGGCATGTATGGTGCGACCTGTATACAGCACGTCGTCTACGAGAATGATTTTCTTACCATCAATCGAGAAATTCATATGTGTCTCGCTTGGCAATAAAGGTATATCTCTGCGCCTAAAATCATCTCTATGAAAACTGATATCTATCTTGCCATACGTCAGACGAATGTCCGTCTTTTGAAGGATACTAGCGACCAAATAATCAGATAGAATAACTCCTTTGTCTTGAATCCCTATTAGGCAAGTGTTATCAAAATCACCATAATTTTCAATCAATTCATGACACATCCTTTGCAGGGTAAAGATGAATTGTCGCGGTTCTAAAATTATTTTGGCTGTTGACATCTCTTCTTACATTTTCCATCCAGCTTTTAAGGCCACTGTCTGATTAAACACTAGATGCTCGGCGGTAGATGCTTTATCTTTGACAAAATAAGCTTTTCTAATGAATTGAAATGATTCACCTTCTTTGGCTTGCATTAAACTTGGTTCGGATTTGGCGTTGAGAATAGTCACTAAAGATTCTGGATTGTAAAACTCTAAAAAATCCCGTCCTTCGTGGCCGTCTGGAATCGGATCATTGAACAAGTGATCATAAATATGTAGCCGTGTGTTAATAGCCTCTTTTTGATTGACCCAATGAAGTGTCCCCTTCGCTTTAACATTAGAAACATCATGACCACTCTTGCTATTAGGATAATATGTGCAAAGCACCTCCGTAATATTTCCATCATCATCCGTCTCATATCCTTCACAATGAATAATAAAGGCGGCTTTGAGTCTAACATCAGCTCCAGGAGAGAGGCGAAAAAATTTCTTCGGTGCATCGACCATAAAGTCGTCGCGCTCGATGTAGAGATGCCGACCAAAATTTAGGTCTCTTGTGCCGCTATTCTCGTCTTCAGGATTGTTTTCGATAGGTAATACCTCTAACTGATCCTCAGGATAGTTAGTAATGGTCAACTTAATTGGATCGAAAACCACCATCACACGTTGCGCGATTTTATTGAGTTCGTCGCGAACACAAGATTCTAACAAGGCTATCTCTATGAGATTTTCACGTTTTGCTATACCGACTTTGTCACAAAAATCCCGTATTGCGGCGGCAGGATAGCCCCTTCGACGCATACCCGAAATGGTACTCATTCTTGGGTCGTCCCAGCCAGTCACTTTTTTATCTTCTACAAGTTTTGCTAACTTTCGTTTGCTTGTAATCATGTACTCGACATTCATTCGCGCGAATTCGATCTGGCGTGACGGGAAAATCTCAAGATTCTCAATAAACCAGTTGTATAGCGGGCGATGATGAATAAACTCCAGACTGCAAAGACTGTGCGTGATCTCTTCGATCGAATCTGACTGCCCGTGCGCGAAATCGTACATCGGATATACGCACCATGCATCGCCAGTACGATGATGTTCAGCATGCTTTATGCGATAGATTATAGGATCGCGCATCAGCATATTAGGCGAGCTCATATCAACTTTGGCGCGAAGGACTTTCGAACCATCAGGGTACTTGCCAGCTCGCATCTCGGTAAATAATTGTAGATTTTCCTCGACAGTACGTTCAGAAAATTTGTTGCGTCGCCCAGGTGTCGTAGGAGTACCTTTTTGTTCGGCTATTTGGTCTGGGGAACTTTCATCGACATATGCCAAGCCCTTATTGATCAAAAGGACTGCATAGTTATACAGCGATTCAAAATAATCGGATGCATAGTATTCTCTATCGTCCCAGTCAAAACCGAGCCACTTGATATCATCTTTGATCGAGTTGACAAAGAGGGTATCTTCTGTGATAGGATTTGTGTCGTCAAAACGGAGATTAGTTTTTCCACCATATTTTGCAGCTATTGCAAAATTGAGACAAATAGCTTTTGCATGGCCAATGTGCAGATACCCATTGGGCTCAGGAGGAAATCTTGTATGAACGGCTTTAGGGTATCGTCCTTGTGCCAAATCTTTTTCAATCTCCTCCTCAATAAAATTTTGTGGAGCTTCAACTATATTATTTATTTCGTTCATGTTCGTTTCTCTTCGCTATTACATCCGCTCGGGCATTTCGATGCCAATTAGATCCATGGTAAGCGTTAATTGTCTAGCCACCACAGACGCCAGCTGCAATCTAAATTGCTTAGCCCCTGGCGACTCCGCATTAATAATTCGCATCTCATGGTACATTCGATGAAAACTCTTGGCTAATTCATAGGCAAAAGTAGCAATAGATGATGGATCGTAGGCATCGGCGGCTTGATTGATCTGATGTCTGCAATCTGCAGCTATGCGCAATACATCTCGCTCAGAATCAGATAATTGTGTATAATCTTCATATTGGCCATCGCTCCATTGTGGCAACTTTCGTTGTATGGAGTTGATCCGCACAAAAGCATTTTGAATATACGGCCCTGTTTGCCCTTGAATATCCACTGATTCAGTCGGGTCAAAAACCATCCTCTTTTTTGGATTGACCTTGAGTATGAAAAATTTGATAGCGGCTAAGGCAATTTTATGATAAATCGCGCTTCTCATTGTCGAAGAAAGATCGTCTAGCTCTGTTCTGTCGGCAGCATTTTGTTCGACTTCTGTCTCGACTTCTGATAGCAAATCATCCGCATCTACCACAGTGCCTTCTCTAGATTTCATTCGACCGCTAGGCAAATCTACCATGCCATAGGAAAGATGATAGAGACCTTGAGCATAGGGCGCAGCCAATTTTTTCATAATCTCAAATAGTGCCTTAAAATGGTAGTCTTGCTCATCCGCCACTACATAAATCATTTTATGCGCTTGTGTATCCTTATATCGTTGGTCAGCAGTGCCCAAATCTTGCGTCATATATACAGAAGTACCATCGCTGCGTAGAAGTATTTTCTGATCAAGACCTACATCTTCTAAATTTACCCAAACGCTACCATCCTCTTGCCGATAAAATGCTTCATTCTCTATTCCGCGTTGAATGATGTCCTTGCCCAATAAATAGGTAGAAGACTCGAAATAGAGCTTGTCAAACGAGACGCCTAATCGTTTATAGGTCTCATTAAACCCCTCATATACCCATCCATTCATTTGTGCCCAAAGTGATCTGACCTCAGGATCATTATTTTCCCAAGCAATCAACATTTCTTTGGCTTGCTTGCCTAATAGGCTGTGTTCATTGGCGTATTGATTTTTATAAGCTTTATAAAACTCATCTTTACTCTGCGAATCTTTATGGTGCTGCTCATATTGTGCAACACCATGCGTAGACTCTTGCCATAGTCTATACTCTTCCATAAAGGCTGTCTCATACTTGCGATAGTACTCTCCGACAAGGTGATCCCCTTTGATGTTTGCCTTTTTAGGGGTGATGCCGAGTCCAAATAGTTGCCAAGCGAGCATGCTCTTACAGATGGCAATGCCTCGATCATTTATGATCTGGGTGCGTATAACATCATGGCCAGTCTTTTCAAGTATTTTGTAGGTCGACCAGCCTAAGAGAATATTGCGAATATGCCCTAAATGTAGAGGCTTATTCGTATTCGGAGATGAGAACTCTACTAAAACGCGTTGGCCATTTTGAGGCCATTCGTACCAATCATCCTGTGAAAGAGTCTCTAACATCCCATGCCAAAACAGGTGGCTCATCGTAATATTTAGAAAACCTTGAACGACATTAAATCGCACCACAACAGATTCTCCTAGAGCCAGCAATGCTTCACCTATCGACTGGGCAATTTCATTTGGTTTTTGCTGCAATAATTTGCTCAGACCAAATGCCACTAAAGTGTAATCCCCTTCGAACTCCTTTTTGGTAGGCGACAAGACAAGCTCATCCAGCCCAATTTCTCGGTTATATCGATGGTTAATGACATCGGCTAAGGCCTTCTTAAGAGGAAAGAGGGTATCTTTCATGAACAGGATTACTATTGCGGCGCAAAAATAAGATTTAATAGCGGATAATTAGCGTACTACGAGGTGTCTCTAGTTTTTTGCTATTATGGTCATAATCGGGTGTCTTGTGGTTATGAGCGAATCATTCGACTAGTATTGGAGGAATGAATCAATTCAGCTTGTACTTCTCAATATCTTGCTTTTGTTGTAAACATGAACTTTTTTCGACTATTCATTAGAGGAATTAGCTAGTCGAATGACCTCGTGAAGAAATTCAACATCAGAAAAAAATGTGGGGTATCACTCGTCCAGCCTTGCCCAATGAGTTTCGAATAGCACAAATACCCTTTACAATTAAAAAAAGGTTTCGTTGCCTACGTTAATCTATGCTGGCTTTCTACTTTACATTGAATACGATGATCAATTCTGATTGGAGCAACATTATGAATGAATGACAAAAAAGAAGTCGGTTCGAAAGAATATGATCGTGAGTACCCTAAATTCAAGAGGAGCTATTTTTTGAAGGTATTTGCTAGTTTTCTCAAACCATCCAGACGTACTGCGGGGCACGTCCATTTGAAGGAAGCTATGGTGAAATCTCCAACGTCACTCTTATGATAATTTTTTGAATGAGAGATATTGCAAAGAATGGGTCAAGTCCATTTATTTACTTTTTTCATTGTATCTCTAGGATAATCATATTTTACTATTCCAAAGGAATTTAATGTAAAATGTGGGTACTCTGCATTCAACCGCAACTCGCAATTCCAGATAAAACAAGTTCCGAGATATTTTACCTAACAATAGGGGCTATTAAGAACTACAAGACAACATGGAACATCCAACCTTTACACGTGCCCATTCTGGTCGAGTAGAAAACCAATGTTCATATTCAGCTTGTTCAGCATATGGTTGTTGGAGTAGGGTATAGAGTTCATTTATGAGGCTGTAGTCACCTTTGTCGGCTTTGTCGATAGCCATTTGAGCCATATAGTTGCGTAGTACATATTTTGGATTGACAAGTTGCATCATTTGCGCGCGCTCATCAAGAGGGTAGGGTTCAATGGATAGACGTCTGCGGTAATCTTTAAACCATTGCGCCCATGAATTTTTTATAGTTCCAGTCATTTCTTCGGGTTTGTATAATGATTGTAGGAATGACTCAGCGTCTGTAGGTTCTTGGCATTGTTCGATAGTGTTCAATTGACGGAAGAAAATAGTCATGTCAACTTCGGTCAATTGTAAGTTGGATTCTAATGTACTTATAAGTTGTTGATCATCTTCTTTTTTGATCGACAAACCTATTTTTTGGCGCATCATGTCTACGTATTGCGAAACATAGTGGCTTTGAAAAATTTCTAATGTTGATTGAAAGTGTTCAGTTTCCTCCACCAATGGATACAGGGCGCTCGCTAATTGAGCGAGATTCCATAAGGCCACTTGGGCTTGGTGGCCAAAGCGATATCGCTTAGTGCCTCTATCTGTAGTATTAGGTGTCCAATTAGGATCGTAGCCTTCAAGCCAACCATAAGGTCCATAATCTATTGTGAGTCCTAGGATGGACATATTGTCTGTGTTCATGACTCCATGCACAAACCCCACTCGCTGCCAGTGTATGACCATCTCTAAGGTGAGCATACTCACTTCTCTAAATAAGTCGATCACCCCTTGTTTAGTATCTTGTTCGATGTTCGGAAAGAAGTGACGAATGGTATAATTGGCTAAAAGGCGCAAGCTTTTCAAATCTTTTCGCGCCGCTAGTATTTGAAAGTTTCCAAATCGTATAAAGCTCGGCGCTACGCGGCAAACAACAGCTCCTTTTTCATAAGTAGCATTGCCATCGTACAGCATATCCCTCAATACTTCATCGCCTGTCAATATAAGCGATAGCGACCGCGTAGTCGGCACACCCAAATGAAACATGGCCTCACTGCACAAATGTTCGCGAATGGAGGATCTTAGCACAGCAAGCCCGTCCGCATTTCTAGAGTACGGGGTCTCGCCAGCCCCTTTCAACTGTAGCGCCCATCGTTGATCATTGAGGACTACCTCCGCTAGATTGATAGCTCGCCCATCACCTAACTGCCCCGCCCATTGCCCAAACTGGTGCCCCCCATAGCACATAGCGAAGGGGCGACTTTTGGGTAGTTGCAGCGCCCCTGAGAAGATCCCCAAAAAATCAACACTTTGAGCGTATGCCTCTGTTAGCCCCAATGTGCGAAGCATATCCTTGCTCACATGCATTAGCGAAGGTCGGGAAGGCTTTCGAGGCTCCACATACGAAAAACATGCATCCGTCACTTGCCGCCGAAAATTTCGCTTTTCCGGATCAGCAGGTAATTCTTTCGTAAATGTGTCTTCGAGTGTCCAGTTCATATCTGATAAACGACAGAAACTAGTCTTAGGTTTCGCTTAAAATGCGCAAAACACATAGAGGAAGGGAAGCAACCGAGGTTAAGATGAGTTCTATTCTCTCAGTGCAACTGTATTACGCAATATACCGTCACAAAAAACATCGAAATCTACATATCTCAATCATCTGTTCGCCTTGTCTATTCCAATCATCAAAGGATAATTCTAGCCTATGTAAGCCTCTTAGGTTAGATTTCTGTCACTATCTGTTTTGCCCATTGACATATGCTTATGTCGCTATTTTTAGTTGAGCGGTGTCGCATGAAACTTCCAATTCATGCTGGTCAGGCTTTTGTCAATATGCCTAAGTTGAACTTTTGCTCGATGATATTTAAGCTTGAAATTTTTTGTATCCTCATCACAGCAATCGATCATTCTAGCAATCCTGGGTGTTGATAAAACCATAGGTAAAATGCCTCTGCGACATGCTATGATTTAGTTTTGAACTACCACAAATTAAGAAAAATTAAGCATGACATTTCATCTTTCAGTCGTGTTATGGCGGTGTATCAGGTGATGGATATTGGCAACTAAAGTTTCTCCGAACTTTGACTAACTGAAAAAACTAAAACGCGTCATCCCATATTTGCGTTCTTCTAAAAATCTTGGTACTTCTGCGAAAGAATGGCGTTTGTCATGTTCGATCACCAAGATGCCACCATCATTTAGCCGTTGGCCAATAGAGATATATGCAGGAAGCTGCATCATCCAAGATAATTCATATGGAGGATCAGCGAAGATAAAATCAAAGCTACGGGTATCGCGCTGAAGAAACTTTTGAACGTCCCCTTTTACAATAGAGAGGAAGGAAGAATAATCCCATTCTTTTGCCTGTTCGCTGACAAATTTTACGCAAGGATAGTATTGTTCCACGTACACGACTGAGCGACATCCTCTAGATAAGACTTCCCAAGCATGGCTTCCCACGCCACCAAAAAGGTCTAGCATAGCTATATCTTCAAAGTGTAGTCGATTTGTCAAAATATTATATAAAGCTTCTTTGGCTATATCTGTGGTAGGTCGGGTAGGCCATTTTTTCATCAAAGGGCTAAATACTTGCCCCCTTCGCTCACCACCTGTTATGCGCATTGCGATATGGCGACGAGTGGCTGATAATATTGATGGTTAGCCAATTCATTGCCAGGCAAGGTTAATTCGCTTTGGTGAATGGTAACCCCTGAATAATATGTTTGAATTGTTCGGATATACTGATGCTCAGCATGTAGCCAACCAGCGATCATTATATCCACACTTTGCAGATCCACTTGCAAGGTTTGTAGGGCTACACCGATGTAATAAACAAAGGCGTTTACGTTTTTGCACTCATAAAAATTTGACCAAACCAATTGCTTGCCATCGACAAGACTCAACATCATTTTTTCTTGAATATACGTGACATATAAAACGCAGCGCCCCTTGGTAAAAGTCGGTATACTACAAAGCTGAGCCGTCATATGATGAATTAAGACAGGCGAATCAAAATCTTGATTAAGTTGTTTTAACTGATGCTTGCTAACTGCATAGCACACTCTTACATCGAGTGCATCGACACTTTCCGACCTGAAAAGGTAGCCTTCACCTAAAAAACCATTTACCTCCCTAAATAGTGTTTGGAGTTGGTCTTGCTGATAAATACCATTAGGTAGTATTAAATAGTCTTTATTGAACAAAGCAAACTTAGCCCTTCGAAAACTTGCCTGAGAATCCTCTAACAGCATCTCGTGATTTGGTATCTTTGATTGCACCCAATCGGTTTTTATGACTTGCTGGCCATAGTCGAATAGGACATAAAAGAAACTGTCCGCGCAAATCAACGCAGACAGTTCATAAGATTTGGTGGAATCTCTAAAGGAATCCGCTATTTTTCTAAGTCTTACTTCCAATTACCTTCAAGATTAGGTGAGGTCATACTACCGAACCCTAATTTTTTCTTGGGATCATAGGACTTGGCATATTTACTAAATGCAGGATTTGAAAATTCGCCCATAAAAGTTTCATAACGAGTCATACATTCCATGACAGGCACAACAATTTGCTGATAGCTTGCCGTATCAGCTTGCATTTCGAATTGAACTTTTCTGTCTGTAAAGGGCACATACCGTACTTGATCCAAATCAAAACCTAATTCTGCTACGGCATCCTTTGCTAGCGAATAGGTAACAAGTCTAGTGTACTTATCTGGGTTTTGAGGGTCAGCGGGATCTGGCTCGAGTTTTACCAACGGAATACTATCATTTTTTAAGGTAAATAATAATTCATCAAAATTAGGGGCATATTTACCCTTAATATCTCTATAAATCTCTTGTAGACTTCGGATATTAGTGAGTCTTGTTTTAACCACATCCTCTCTTTTTGACAATTCTGCTCTAAATTTGATCGGTTCATTAATCCCCGAATACAAAAGAAAGCCTAACAATCCTATTAAGGCCACTACCGCAAGGTTGATCAAATACTTCATTATTGATTTATCGTTTTAATGTTAAAAACTTAAGTTTTAGATTTCGTCTTGTGCCGCAAGATAATTTACCTTCGCGACACACTGCACAATATTACTATTTTTTAATAAAAATGCTTTTCATCTCTATTTAAAATTCATAGTTGAGCAACAAGTCTATAACAATTTTGGCGATTGAGTCCTCTTGTGATGATACATCCGCGGCCATAATCAAGGACGGTCAGGTGCTCTCAAACCTCATTGCTAGTCAAAAAATTCATAGGCAATTCGGCGGAGTTATTCCTGAATGGGCATCAAGAAAGCACCACGAAAATATTTTTCCCGTCGTAGAAGGGGCTCTTAGGAACGCACAGATGCAGAAAAATGAACTATCAGCGGTGGCGGTAACTATAGGCCCTGGCTTGTTGGGAAGTCTTTTGGTTGGCACCTCTTTCGCTAAAGGATTAGCACGAGGCTTAGGTATACCACTTCTTACGGTCAATCATATGGAAGCGCATGTTTTAGCTCATTTTATTGAAGAACCAAGGCCTACATTTCCATTTTTATGTCTGACTATCTCAGGCGGTCATACTCAAATAGTCTATGTTGAAAATGCCTTGCAAATGACGGTCGCGGGCACTACTATTGACGACGCCGCGGGTGAAGCTTTTGACAAAATAGGCAAATTCGTTGGTTTAGACTATCCAGCAGGGCCGATTATAGATAAAATGGCAAAGGACGGTCATGCCATTTTTACTTTCGCTAAGCCTAAAGTCGATGGACTGAACTATAGTTTTAGCGGTTTTAAGACATCAGTGCTCTATTTCTTGCGTGATCGCCTCAAAGAGGATCCAGACTTTATCAAGGATAATATCAAGGACATCTGTACATCAGTTCAGCAATCCATTGTCGATATTTTGTTTCAAAAACTTGAGCTTGCTGCACTAAAATTTAATTGTCGGCAAATAGCTATCGCTCGCGGGGTATCGGCCAACAGTCTTGTGCGGCAAACGTTGACCGACCGTGGTATAGAGCTTGGCTGGAAGACCTTTATTCCGGCATTTCAGTATTGCACAGATAATGCAGGTATGATAGCTATGGCTGCACATTTCAAATACGAAGCGGGTTTGTTTGCATCATTAGACGTTAGTCCTTCACCTCGATTGCCAATTGGTACCCAAGGATAGCGACATCCAATTTATTGGTCTTTTTTATTTAGCTGATGGATGAGCTATTTGTTCTATGGCGTCTCGATTTGCCCTATGTACATTGATTACCTCTATTTAAGAGCTTGTCGGTTCAAATAATCCTCTATATTCACAGACTTAAAATCTTTCGACGTATGAAAATTGGAATTTTTGGTTTAGTGATGGTATGCTTTTTGGTCGCGTGCAATGAAAAACAGGATAAAATATTAGTTTTTTCAAAGACTGAGGGATTTCGGCATAGCAGCATTCCTGCGGGTATCGCGGCTATCCAAGCTATGGGTGCTGCGAATGGTTACACGGTGGACGCCACCGAAGATGCACAGCTGTTCGAACAAAATAATCTCGAGCAATATGCCGCCGTCATTTTTCTCAGCACCACTGGTGATGTCCTAAATGATGACCAACAAGTGGCCTTTCAGCGCTATATTCAAGCGGGTGGGGGATATGTGGGTATCCATGCAGCAGCAGATACAGAGTATGATTGGCCTTGGTATGGAGGTCTAGTCGGTGCTTATTTTCAAAGTCATCCTAATAATCCTAATGTGCGCGATGCGGTTATTAATAAGACGGAACATAGCCATCCATCTACGGATCATTTGGCTGATAAATGGGATCGTACCGACGAATGGTATAACTATCGATCCATTTCGGCTAATATTACCACTTTGCTTAATTTAGATGAGACAACGTATGAAGGCGGCACTAACGGAGAGCATCACCCGATTGCATGGTATCACGAATATGATGGTGGTCGAGCATTTTATACAGGTGGCGGGCATACAGATGAGTCATTTCAAGAGTCGGCATTCGTTGAGCACCTCAGCAAAGCCATCGATTGGGTGATGGAGTCAGGACGTAAACTCGATTACACCAAATCCACTGTAATGCCTGAACCAAACCGATTTGTGCTAGACGTGTATGACTCTTTTTTCAATGAACCGATGGAAATGGAGCTTTTACCTGATGGGCGAATAGTGATCGTAGAAAGAAAAGGGGATGTTAAACTGTATACCCCGAAAACAGGGAAGACAGAGAAAATAGCGCATATTGACGTGCATACGGTTCATGAAGATGGATTGATGGGTATCGCCCTCGACCCCAATTACGCTCAAAATAAATATGCCTACATCTGTTATAGTGACCCGAAAGAGAGTCATCAAAATATTTCTAGGTTTGTTTTTGATCCAGACGCTGAAAAGGTATTGAGTGATGAAAAGGTGGTTTTAACTGTCCCAGTTCAACGAGATGAATGTTGCCATTCAGCGGGATCTGTCGAATTTGATGCAAAGGGCTTTCTATACGTGAGCTTTGGCGACAATACTAATCCATTTCACTCTGAGGGTACGGCTCCTATTGATGAGCGGGCAGGCAAAAGTCCTTTTGATGCGCAAAAATCTAGTGCAAATATGAATGATTTAAGAGGCAAAATCATCAGAATTAAGGTGAATGAAGATGCTAGCTATTCCATACCTGATGGCAATCTTTTTGCCAAAGATGGATCTCAAGGTAGGCCAGAAATCTATGTGATGGGCTGTAGGAATCCTTTTCGATTTTCTATTGATCCAAAAAATGGCTATGTATATTGGGGAGATGTAGGTCCAGACGCTCGAGATGACAATCCGACACGTGGCCCAAAAGGTCATGATGAAGTGAATCAAGCCAAGAAACCTGGATTCTTTGGATGGCCGTATTTCATTGGTAATAATAAGCCATATTACGATTTTGATTTTGCTACCGAAAAAAGTGGCGCTCTCTTTGATCCAAGAGCTCCTGTGAATAATTCTCCGAACAATACAGGCCTTAAAAACCTACCTCCTGCTCAGCCAGCAATGATCTATTACCCTTATGGCAAATCTGAAGAGTTCCCTTTAGTCAAAACAGGTGGCCGTAATGCGATGGCAGGGCCAATCTATTACAGTGATTTGTACGAAGGGAAAAAGGATGCTTTCCCAGAATATTACGACGGCAAATTGTTCACGTACGAGTGGATGAGAGGTTGGATAATGGCCGTTAGTTTTGATAGCAATGGAGACATGACGCATATGGAACCTTTCGCGCCCCAATATAAATGGAGTAATTTGATCGATGTAATATTGACTCCCGAGGGTGATTTATTACTGTTGGAATATGGCGCGGGGTGGTTTACAGCTAATAAAGATGCCCGATTATCAAGATTGAAATATGTAGCGGGTAACCGTCAGCCGACGGCTTCCTTTTCCATAGATAAAACAGCTGGTGGCTTGCCGCTCACCGTTTCAGTCGATGCGTCCCAATCAAAAGATAATGATGGGGACGTGTTGACATATGAATGGAATTTTGGGGACGGACAAAAGGGCAACGGAAAGCAAACCGAGCATACGTATCAAAAGCCAGGAGATTATACCATTATTCTGAAAGTGACAGATCCAGACGGACAAACTAGCACCAGTCAATCCAAAGTCTTGGCGGGCAATGAGCCGCCAGTAGTGGATATCGTGATCAAAGGTAATTCGCAATTTTTTTGGCCGGGCATTCCTTTAACCTACGAAGTCACAGGAAAAGACCTTGAAGACGGCAATATTTCTGCAGATCAGCTTAACCTAACAGTCGATTATCTTGAGCGAGGATATGACATTACCACCATTGCACAAGGTCATCAGGCACTTGCCGAGTTGAACCGAAAGCATCCAGGATTAGAATTAATAGAAGGGAATGATTGTGCTAGCTGTCATAAGTTAGATGGACCTTCTATAGGTCCGAGCTATCAGAATGTTGCCGATAAATATAAATCAAAACGTTCAGCAGCAATTGCTGACCTTGCCGGAAAAATAATCAATGGCGGTGGCGGCGTATGGGGAGAGACAGCAATGGCGGCTCATCCTGATCTTACGCTCAAGGATGCCACTGTGATGGCTGAATATATTATGTCTTTGGCCGAAAAGAAAGTGGATATACAAATTCCATCACATGGCAGTTATACCTTTGATGTTCCAAAAGACAAAAAGTCAGGAGGTACATGGGTAATGTTAGCGTCTTATACAGACAGAGGAGCTACAGGTTCTACGCCCATTCGTTCATTCAAAAATGTACTTTTGAGAAGCCCTTTTATCTCGGCAGCGGATTTTCATGCCATAGATGGTAGTACAAAATTCACTATCACCCCTGAACTCAGCCCTACTGTAAAAGAACCTATGGATGTAGTTATCGCTATGGATAATGGGACGGTGTCATACGAAGGAATTGATCTATCGGATATTGGCACAATTACTATTACAGCGATGGCGCCTGCCGCATTTGTAGGCGGCGGAGTTCTCGAATTGCATCTTGATAAAGTATCGGATCGACCTATTGCTCAAGCAAATATTAACATAAATGCTAAACAAGAGCCCGACAATTATACACTGATACTGCCAGCGCAAGAGGGGAAGCATACCTTGATTTTGCGATCTGTATCTGCGGATCCATCAAAACCTGTAGGCATAATCGTGGGCATGACTGTTCAACCTAGCTTACAAAAGGACTCGATGTAATATGTATAGAAGTTTTTGAGCTTTTGGGCTAGAAGGTGGGATATCAAAATATTCTTCTTTAGCCCCAAAACTAGACTATATTTGCAATCCGTTAGGGCGTACGTCTTAGCCGAACACACTCTTTCATTGAGTTTTTTATCGCAAGAAAACTGGGGTTGTCGATTTTTTGAATTATTAATTATCCATTCCACCTGCATAGCAAATGAACTATTAGCTTGGAACAACACACTTTCATGAGTACATTTAAAGATTTTAGCCTTGATCGCAGCATTTTGCGAGCCATAGATGAATTAGGCTTTCACACCCCGACTGCCGTTCAAGCAGAGACAATTCCAGCTATTTTAAATAGCAAAAACGATTTGATTGCCTTGGCACAGACAGGTACAGGCAAAACTGCCGGATTTGGGCTACCCGTTTTGCAGCAAATTGATGCGGATAATGCTTATGTGCAAGCGATCATCCTATGCCCTACAAGAGAGTTGTGCCTTCAGATTACCAAAGATCTCGAGAGCTATGCACGATATCTCCAGCAAATAAATATTCTCGCCGTTTATGGCGGAACCAAATATGATAAGCAAATCAGAGAGCTCAGAAGAGGAGTTCATGTTGTCGTAGGTACACCTGGTCGAGTGTTAGATCTTATTGAAAAGAATGCACTTAAAATAAATCATATTAAGTGGCTTGTCTTGGATGAGGCAGATGAAATGCTCAATATGGGCTTTAGGCAGTCACTCGACGATATACTCGTTACTACTCCTGCTGAAAAGCAAACCTTACTCTTTTCGGCAACAATGCCATCAGAAGTTAGAAGAATAGCTTCTAGTTACATGCGGCAGCCGCAAGAAATTAGTGTGGGAAACAAAAATACTGGTGGTAAGGATATAGAACACCATTATTACGTCGTCAAGTCATCTGACAAATATCTTGCCCTCAAGCGCATTGCCGATATGCATCATGATATGTACGGCATCGTTTTTTGTCGTACGCGCCAGGAGACCCAACGTACCGCGGAGCAGCTCATTGAAGATGGCTACAATGCAGACGTTATCAATGGAGATCTTTCGCAAGCACAGCGGGATCAAGTGATGCATCGTTTCAGAACCAAACAAATTAATCTATTAGTGGCGACTGATGTTGCTGCAAGAGGTATAGACGTGTCAGAATTAACCCACGTCATCAATCTCAATCTACCCGATGATCTAGAAGTCTATGTGCACCGGAGTGGGCGTACTGGACGCGCTGGCAACAAAGGAATATCTATCATCCTCACACACTCTCGTGAAGGGAGAAGACTGAGAGATTTAGAAAAGATGGTGGGTAAAAGCTTCGAACACAAGCTAGTCCCTTCAGGTGACGATGTTTTTGCGCAACGATTATTGAACTTTGCCGAACGGATTGACAATGCTCCGGTGGACGAATCAAAACTTAAACGTGTTTTGCCAGCCGTTAGCCAAAAGCTTATTCATTTAGATAGAGAAGACTTGTTGAAGCGCTTATTGGCCTTGGAGTTGAATAGGTTTTTAGAATATTACGACACAGCTAAAGACCTTAATGTGAACGCGGGTGGATCTAATAGTAGGTTGGATCAAAACCAATACGGCACTCGTCAAAGAGAAGACCGCGGACGGTCTGGCAGGGACGATAGATTTAGTGATGTAGCAAGAGGAGAAAGTCGTTCTTCGAGTAAAGTCGAAAGGTCTGGAGATACAAGTAGAGGTGATCGACAGTCGGAGCGCAAAGAGGGTCGATCTCGAAATATGAATTTTAGTCGATTTTATATTAATTTAGGTGAGAAGAATAAAATTAAAGCCGCCAACCTTATTGGTCTAATCAATGAAAATATGCCTTCTCCGGATATCGAAATCGGGAAAATAGATATTCTTAGGAATTTTTCTTTCTTTGAAATAGACAAGCAATACGAGAAGGTAGTTATTGACGCTTTCAAGGACGCAGCTTTTGGGCAAACGAAGATTGTAGTTGAAGTGGCGAATGCCGCAGAAGCTCCCGCCTATGAACCTAAAAAGACAAAGAAAAAATCAGAGGATCGACCTGCTGGCGGCGGTGGATTTAGCCGTTTTGGGCGAGATGGATCTTTCCCTAAAAAGAAACATAAGGACTCATCTAAAGAGCGCAAAGCCAAGAAGAAGCTTAGATAGGGATTTATATAGGTTGGAATGATGGATTGGTTTTTTATTGAAGTTGTAGCCAATGGAATGATTTTGGCATCAATCGTACACTACAAGTCGCATGAGCCGAATGCCTGTTATGGTATTGGATGAGTTGAAGCTCTAAGATTCACCTTATACTTATTTATACCCCAATAATCTTAGTGCATTCAGTACAACTAAGACCGTTGAGCCTTCGTGTCCTATGACTGCAGGCCCTATGGCAATTGTCCCCATAATCGTCAATGGCACCAAAATCGCTACCATGCCTAAGCTGATGATAAGATTTTGCTTAATGATTTGATTGGCTTTTCTACTGAGCCCTATGGCAAAGGGTAGATTGTCCAATTTGTCGGACATCAAGGCAATATCTGCCGTTTCTAGGGCTACGTCTGAACCCGCTGCGCCCATCGCTATTCCTACGGTACTCCGTGCCATGGCGGGTGCATCATTCACCCCATCACCTACCATTGCCACATTGCCAACTTCATTTTTTAGTGTTATAATCGCCCTTACTTTGTCTTCTGGTAACAAACTACCCATTGGGTCTGTAATTCCAATATTTTTAGCAATGGCATCCGCTACTTTTTGGTTATCACCCGTTAACATGACCATTCGCTTTATACCCATTTTTTTTAAAGCCGCTAAAGTTTTGACAGCTTCTGGTCTAGCTACATCCATAGCGGCAACAACACCTAAATAGTCCTTGTCTTGATGAATGATCATAGCAGTGTGACCCTCTGATTCTAGTGTTGCCATTTGGTGGTCTATTTCTTCGGGTATTTTTTTGCTGGTCAATTCTTCAAAGAGTCTTCGATTACCTATGTGGATGGTGCTGTTTTCGCAAGTAGCTTGGACGCCTCTGGCGATTAAAGCTTTCAAATTTTCGGCTTTTGGTAAAGATGTATCTCCTAATTCTTTTTTTCCCCCTTCTACGATGGCTGCGGCTAAGGGATGATCACTAAGGGCTTCGACGGCAGCAGCCATTTTTAATAGGTGTATACGGCTATTTTTGCCAAACGGAATAGCATGGGTCAAAGTGGGTCGACCTTCTGTGAGCGTGCCAGTTTTATCAAAAGCTATGGCCTTCAGTCCTCCCAAATCCTCCAGTGGCCTACCGCCTTTAATCAAAACACCCTGTCGAGCGGCACGAGCAATGCCCGCTAATACAGCACTAGGTGTGGAGATAGCCAAGGCGCATGGAGAGGCAGCAATAAGCACAGACATAGCTCTGTAAAAGCTCTCATGAAAAAGCTCATCGATCACTACGAAGGCAAACATCAGCAGGAGTACCAAGAACAATACACTCGGCACATAGTACTTTTCAAATTTATCGGTAAGATGTTGTGTGGGTGATTTTTGGGTTTCCGCTTCCTTTACCAAATTTATCAATCGAGACAGAGTACTATCATGGGCTTCTTTAAGTACTTTTATTTCTAGAACGCTGCTGCCATTGATGGTGCCCGCAAAAACTCGATGTTCTGCCAAAAGCCTATTAATATCTTGATCTGTCGGCCAATGGGGACTTGGGCACTTTTCAACTGGCACACTTTCGCCAGTAATCGAGGCCTGATTGACAGAACTGACACCTTTGATCACTACTCCATCAGCAGCAATTTTTGAGTTAGGTTTTACAACAATTATATCACCTAACTTTAACTCCTTAATATTCACTTCGACAAGTGAATTATTCTGTTTTAATAATGCCATAGGTGGGGCTAAATCAGATAAGGCTGCAATCGATTTTCTTGCCCTTTTCATAGCATAATGTTCCAAGGCGTGCCCTAAACTAAACAAGAAAAGTAACAGCGCCCCTTCGCCCCATTTCCCTAATGCTACTGCGCCTACGGCTGCAAAAAGCATCAGAAAATCGATAGCAAACTTGCCACGCAGTATATCCCTTCCCGCCGTAAGAAAGGTAAAATAGCCTCCAAAAAAACTGGCAATAACAAATGCAACAATAGACAAGCTTTTCGGTGCCAGATCAAAAAATGACCAAAATGCGCCTAAACTCCATGTCACGCCACTGATGACGGCAAATGTCAATTCGATGTTCTCTCCAAGGAGCGCTTCAATCCATGCCGTTCTTTTAGAAATGAGCCTATCCTGCCTTTGTCCAGTACCTTTTATTTTAAGATCATGCGCTTTGATGAGGGAGCGTATTTCAGCCTCGTTTGTCACCTGATCATCCCATTCTAGGTAAACAGAGCCTGCGGAAGAGACGGTGGCTCGCTTCATTCCTTTGACCTTGCAAAGTATTTGCTCCATTCTTCGCGCTTTGCGCGCATGACTGAATTTACCAATTTCTAGCTGTAGTTGGTTCATATGAAGCCGTAAGGTCAGAGTTAGTATATGAACCGAAATATAAGACGATTCCTTAAGCATACAGCCGCTGGAGATGTTATTTCATTTTTATTTATATGTATCTTACTCTGTACGCAGGCGCGATGGCATGTCTAAAAGTCACACAGTGCTCATCGTGCTTGTATCACTTCATTGGTGTCAGTATCATACAGCAAGATGCATTCGGTCATATCGTCAAGACAGCCAGCTAGCTGCCCGTCGTTTGTCCAAATAGCACTCCTGCCTGCGCTTTCAAACCCATCACACCAACCTAGGCTGTTAGCCATTAATACGGGCATAGACCATTTTTTAGCCACCTCAGCATAATGCTTCATAGCGGCGTCAAGACCTGTTATAGGCTTCGCCACCGTGGCTACATAGATGTCAGCACCCATAGCAGCTGCCATCGCCGCGTGACTGGATTGTAAACTTTCGTAGCAGATGGCGGGCGCTACGCTCGTGTTAGCTATGTTCAGCATCAACTGCTCATCGCCGGGCACAAAAAAGGGCTTTTCGTCATCGTGTAGCTGCTGTTTGGCATAGGCTCGGCGAGGTAAGCCGGGTTGAAATATGAGCAGGCTGATTTGTATTCCTGCGGCGACTTTTATAGGCATGCCCCCTCCGATGGTTATTCTCTTTGAGTCGCTCAGCTGCTGGATATCAGCCAAAAGCACGGTGTCTTGATGCGTAGCCAACTGCGAGGCCAGACTTGGTTCGTAGCTCGTGAGAGAGAGTTCGGAAAAGAAGATAGCGTCCGCCCGGTGCGAAGAGGCTAACTGAACTAGGCGGAGATGTTTTTGGATATTGCTGGCAATGTCTCCTTTTTTGGGCCTTGTTTGGGCGATGCTAATCCTCATGCCGCCACTTGTTTAAGACCGATGCTTGGAGTAAATGCCATTAGTACACAGCTTGATCATTAAGGTGCAGGATCAGGTATAGCTTGATGCACGGCCTCTATTTCTTTTAAGCATTCTTTCGATAAGGTAATACCATGAGAGGCTATGTTTTCTTTAAGTTGGGGCATTGTGGTAGCACCAATGATATTGCTCGTGACAAAACTTCTGTCGTTGACAAATGCCAGCGACATTTGCGCTAGGCTGAGCTCATATTTCGCGGCTATTTTAAGATAATCCTTAGTAGCCTCTATGGATTGCGCCGAGTTATAGCGCGCCATCGACTTGAATTGGTGTATGCGATCAGAGGGCTGAGCGGTATCATTTTCGTATTTGCCGCTCAAGCGACCAAAAGCCATAGGCGAATAGGCGAGGAGGCCTACGCCCTCTCTGAGGGACATCTCGGCCAAGCCTGTTTCGAAGCTGCGGTTGAGCAGATTGTAGGGATTTTGTATCGAGACGAGTTTGGGTAAATCGTGTTTTTCGGCTAGGCGCAGGTATTGCATCATACCCCAGGGGGTTTCATTAGAAATGCCTATGTATCGTATTTTGCCAGCTTGTCTTTGTCGCTCTAAGGCGGTCAAAATATCGAGGATGTTATCCTCCCATTCATCGAGCTGACGGTAGCCGCGAACGCTAAAGAAGTTGGTCCGGCGGGCGGGCCAATGGATTTGGAAGACGTCGAGATAATCGGTCTGTAGCCGCTTCAGGGAGGACTCGATAGCGGACCCGATGCTACTTGCGCTGTAGTCGGTCACCTCGCGTATGTGGTTAGTATAAGGCCCCGGGCCGGCAATTTTAGAGGCGAGGACGATCTTATCGCGTTGGCCTGTGGCATGGAGCCATGTGCCGATATATTGTTCTGTCAAGCCCGAGGTCGCTGCGCGTGCAGGCACCGGATAGAGTTCGGCCGTATCAAAAAAGTTAACACCCTGCTCGAGGGCATATGACATCTGCTCATGTGCCTCGGCCTCTGTATTTTGCTCTCCCCAAGTCATGGTGCCCAGACAGATCACACTAACCTGAATATCTGTATTGCCTAATGTTCTATACCGCATACCTTTTTTTACTCTTTTGCGCAAAAGTAGTGAATCGTAGGCATCTGTACGAACTAGGGAGAAGATTAGGGTGAGGGGCTTTTGTCAAATTTATGTATGTCGGAAACGTAGAATTTTGTTTTTCAAAGTAAATACTTGCTATTATTAGAAGATTATTATTTTTTTCAATATATAATTTGCATTATTCTATAATAGAGAATATATTGTCTTATCAAACCAGTGGATTGTGAGAATATATCTTACCCTAAGCCCTAACACCAGACTAGTACCAATTGATTATCAACATCAATTAGTCGGCGCATTTCATAAATGGTTAGGCGCAAATGAGCTTCATGATGACATCTCGTTGTATTCTTTATCGTGGTTGAGTCACGGACAACGTACACAACAACATTTAAGTTTTAAAAAGGGAAGTACGATGTTTATTAGCTCGCCTTCGAGTGATATGCTCAAGAGTTTGATCGATGGTATTATGGCAGGTCAAGAGATCAA
>CAZTSI010000004.1:0-51230 GCA_964616755.1 uncultured Saprospiraceae bacterium
GTCACAAGGCGTGAAAACTACTTAGAATCAAGAATGCCAAGGCATCTAGTGAAAAGGCAACTAGGTGGCGAGAGTTAGTACTACATGTATAAAAGTACGTAGGAACGGAGAAAATCTAAACTCAAATGTAAAAATGGATTTATTATGAAAAGAAGACATGTTTTGTATACAATTGGTGGGGCATCATTGGCTATAGGCGGCATGCCGCTAGTAAGCATGATTTCTTGCCAGCAATCAAAAGTGGACAAAGGGCTATTTTTAAAATCAACTGATATCCATTTATTAGATCAAATTGCAGATGCTATATTACCCACCACACCAGACTCGCCCGGTGCCATGGCAGCAGGCGTGGGTATGATGTTAGATAAATTGATGGCTGATTGTATTTCCTTAGAACACCGCGAAATCATGGTGTCTGGTATCGAGAGTTTTAAGAGTCAGTGCCTTGAGTTGTATGGTAAAGATTTTCAAAAATTGAACAAAGAAGAGCGGTTACTTTATTTGACGACATTGGATAAGGATCCTGAAACTCCAATCGCGCTAGAATCTCACAAGCCCGGCTATTTTTCACTACTTAAGAAATGGACAATTTTTAGCTATTTTACATCTGAGGTAGGGATGACACAGGCTTTGCGCTATGTAGCAATTCCCGGCAAGCAATTAGGGGTTTATCCTTTAGGTCAGGGTGATAAAGCATGGGCTCTCTAACTAAATGAAACAAAGAATGAAACAAACATCAGAAAATACATTTGAAGCCATCGTGATAGGATCGGGCATTAGCGGGGCTTGGGCTGCAAAGGAATTTTGCGAAAAGGGAGTGAAAACCCTGTTATTGGAGCGAGGAAGAGATGTTCGACATGTGGCCGATTATCCTACAGCGACGATGGATCCTTGGGAGTTTCCTCACAGAGGCATAATGCCAAGAGATGTACGCGAACAGAATCCAGTGTTGTCAAGATGTTATGCCTTTGAAGAGGCTACTGAGCATTTTTTTGTTCGTGACCAAGAACATCCCTACATACAAGAAAAACCTTTTGATTGGATAAGGGGCTATCAAGTAGGCGGAAAGTCGCTTATCTGGGCACGCCAAACCCAGCGATGGAGCAAGTACGATTTTGACAATCCAGTCCGCGATGGCTACGCAGATTGGCCAATTGGCTATGATGATTTAAAGGATTGGTATTCGCATGTCGAACGCTTTGTAGGGATTAGTGGCAATTATGATGGTCTTGAATCATTACCAGATGGTGAATTTTTGCCTCCTTGGGAAATGAACGAAGTAGAGCGCGAAATGGCTGACCAAATCATGGAGGTTTTTGATGATCGCCATGTCATAATTGGCCGATGTGCCCATTTAACTCAACCTAAAGAGGAGCATTTGGCTCAGGGTCGAGGACAATGTCAGGCTCGAAACCTTTGTTATCGAGGATGTCCATATGGTGCTTACTTTAGTTCAAATTCTTCGACTATCCCATATGCTCAAAAAACAGGAAATCTTACTTTGCGGCCCGATGCTGTGGTAGATTCTATTCTGTATGACAAAGAAATCGGCAAAGCTGTAGGAGTCAAAGTTATTGATCGATTGACTAAGGAGGTTCACTATTTTTATGCACGTGTCATTTTTGTTAATGCCGCTTGCCTCAATACTAATCTACTTTTGCTTAATTCTCGCTCAGAACGATTCCCGAATGGATTAGGAAATGATAACGGATTGTTGGGGCATTATTTGGCTTTTCACAACTATAGAGGCTCATTGACTGCCGAAAGAGCAGGATACGATGATAGTTATTATTTTGGTAGGAGGCCTTGTGCCGTGATGTTGCCAAATTTCAAAAATTTGGCACGTCAAGATCAGCCATTTAAAGGAGGCTATATGAGTTTTTATTCTGCGAGTAGACAGGATTGGAATCGAACAATTGAAGGTGATCAAATTGGGGGGGCGTTTAAGGAAGCGCTGAGCCGCCCAGGGGGTTGGTCTGTCTATATGATGATGCAAGGGGAGACAGTACCACAGCTATCTAACCACGTCCGACTGAGTGACACGCTCAAAGATGATTGGGGAATACCACAATTGATCACCTCCGTAGGGTACACCGAAAATGACGAATTATTATACCAAGATTTTATGAGCGAAGCCGAAAGTATGCTCCGAGCAAGCGGTTGTACAAATATCAAACGACATGATAGTGGTCAAGCGCCTGGATTGGATATACATGAGATGGGTGGCGTCAGAATGGGCAAAGATCCCAAAACATCCTTGTTGAATAAATGGAATCAATTACATCAATGCCCAAATGTATTCGTCACAGATGGTGCAGCCATGGCTTCTACAGGTGTACAAAACCCTTCTTTAACCTTTATGGCTATGACCGCAAGAGCAGTCAATTTTGCTGAATTGGAATTGCGAAAAGGCGCGCTCTAAATTCAAATCTATGGTTTTACTGTTGAGATTGGTATAATCATTGGCCATGAGACGAGGATTTATAATTTTGTATATTAGGTAGGTTTATAAATATGAGGATTTTTATTTTTTTTTGCTTTGCGTGGGTTATTCTTCATTGGTCATCTTGTAAGTCAGAAAATACATTATTTACATTGATCGATGATGCTCATACCGGTATTACCTTTGAAAACACGATCACAGAGACAGATTCGTTTAACATTATGCGAAACGAATACATGTATAATGGCGGCGGGGTAGGCGTAGCCGATTTAAATAATGACGGATGGCAGGATCTTATCTTCGCGGGCAACAAAGTATTAAGCAGAATTTACCTCAATCAAGGTGGATTTAATTTTCAGGACATTACGGATCGGTTTGAGGGCTTAGATTCGAGCCAGTGGATTAGTGGTGTCAGCATAGTGGACATCAATGTAGATGGGTATATCGACCTATACTTTACTTCGACGAATAGCAGAGATTCACTTTTGAGACGAAATCAATTGTGGGTTAATCAAGGCATAGATACAGACGGCTTACCTAGGTTTATCGAACAAGCTTCCGAATACGGGATCGCGGATATGGGTTATTCCGTGCACGCATCTTTTTTTGATTATGATTTAGATGGGGACTTGGATCTGTATATATTGAATAATATAGTGCTACAAAGTGTGCCAACTAACTATCGAGATAAAATTGTAGATGGAAGTTCGTCTAACAATGATCGATTGTATAAAAACCTTGGCAACGGAATGTTTGAAAATGTAAGTACAGAGGCGGGTATTACCATTGAAGGATATGGATTAGGATTGTCTGTTAGCGATATTAACCAGGACGGTTATCCAGATATTTATGTCTCTAATGATTATATTGCTAATGATATTCTTTACATCAATCAAGGCAACGGGACGTTCATAAATCAAATAGCAGACTATTTGTCCTATCAATCCAAATTTTCAATGGGTAATGATATTTCGGATATGAACAATGATGGATTGGTTGATATCTTGACTGTAGATATGTTGCCTGAAGACTACCATCGAAAAAAGCAAACCATTAATGGAAATTCCTACCTTGCATACATCAATGACGAGAAATTTGGATACCAGACTCAATATGTGCGCAATATGTTGCACCTCAACAATGGGTTTGTTGACGGTCAACTTCTACCTTTTAGTGAAATTGGTCAAATAGCGGGTATTCACCAGACCGAATGGAGTTGGTCACCACTTTTTATGGATGTTGATAACGATGGAGACCGGGATTTGTTGGTGACTAATGGCTTTCCAAAAGACCTCACTGACAAAGATTTTACCAATTATAAGGCACAGATGTATGGCTATTTAGCGGGAGATCAAGATGTACTCCCACGGATTCCTGTGGTTGAAATAGCCAATTATGGTTTTGAAAATATGGGGGAACTCCAATTTAGAGACCAATCCTTGGCTTGGGGGCTGAAGAGTCCTTCTTTTTCAACAGGGGCAGCTTTTGTCGATCTCAACAATGATGGCTATTTGGACTATGTAGTCAATAACATTAATAAGTCGGCATTTATATATAAAAATACCCTATCGACTGCAAAGGAACGATCGCATTTCTTGCGAATTAAGCTGAAAGGTTCAAATCAGAATCCACTAGCGATTGGAGCTAAAGTCCATTTATACGCGGGTGGAACGCTACAGTTTATGGAACATTTTTTGTCGAGAGGATATATCTCATCTGTTGATCCGATTGTTCATTTCGGCTTAGGCTCGATCGCTGATGTTGATTCGATTATTATAACCTGGCCAGATGGCTTGATAAGTAGAGTCGTTTCACCCAGTATCGATAAGGAGATACAACTTGATTATGCAGAACTACTTAAGGATCTAGCGGCCAATTCTGCGCCGGGCAAACTCCCTTTTAATGAAGTGCCAGGCCCTGACTATGTGCATCACCAAGAAGACTACATTGACTTTTTTCAAGAACAGCGACTCCTATTGCATAAATTCTCGCAAATAGGCCCGTCTATCGCTGCGGGCGATATCACTGGCGATGGCAATGAAGAAATAGTGATTGCGGGGTCCCAAGATCAGGCTCTTCGTGTTTACCGTTTTCTGGATGGAAGATTTGATTCTTTGTCTATAGCCGGATTGACCGAACGGCCAAGAGCCGTGCAGTCAGATCTAGCCCTAGTGGACGTGGACGGAGATGGGGATCTTGATATTATCGCGGTGTCAGGGGGTTATGCCAATCGGGATACAGCGGAATACGAACATTATATATTGTTCAACGAAGGTGATCATTTTTCAAAAAGTATTTTACCTATTCCACCTTTTATCGCATCTACTGTAGTGGCTTTAGACGTTGATAAAGATGGGGATTTGGATTTATTTATTGGCGCACGTGTGACGCGTAGTGGTTTTCCTCACGCCCCTCCTTCATACCTTTTAATCAACGAAAACGGTAATTTTACAGCTAATAAGGTGGAGGCATTCGAATTAGGAATGGTGACGGACGTGGTCGTCAGTGACTATAACCTGGATGGGTGGCAGGATCTTGTGATCACTCGATCTTGGAATAGCATAATCGTACTGGAGAATCGAGGCGGCAGTCTCAAGAAAAAGCCACTAGCTGATGCAGAAGGGTATCATGGACTTTGGAACACCGTTTTAGCGCTCGATTTTGATCAAGACGGTGATGAAGATTATTTGTTGGGTAATCTAGGGCAAAATCATCGTTTCAACATTAGCGAGGACTATCCATTAAGACTTTATGCCACCGATATCGACCAAAATGGCGTAGTCGATCCGCTCATTAGCGGCTATTGGCTAGATAGAAATGGGGCGATGAAAGAGTATCCTATTCATTATTTGGATGAATTAGCAGCACAATCACCTTTTTTTAGAAAGCGCTTCACGAGCTATCAACAATTCAGTTATTGCACCATGGATAGTATAGTTGATAAAAGAGAAATTTCTACTTCTGATGTATTTAGTATCAATACAGATAGTCACTACTTATTACGAAATGACGGTGGTGGAAAGTTTTCTTGGCAAGTATTACCCAGAGCTGTTCAAGTGTCGCCTATCAAAGCACTCTATGCTGTTGATTTGGAGAATGACGGAAAGCCTGAAATAATCATCGTAGGAAATGATTACTCTTTTGAGGTGTCAACGGGGTACATGGATGCGAACAAGGGAGCTATACTCGTCAATGGATCGGATGGACTGCGTGTCCTCTCTTCATCACAAACGGGACTCTATATACCTGGACAAGTAGAATCTATTTGCTCAATAAAAGATGGCAAATACTTTTTGTTTGGTATTAATAGAAATAAAATTACTGTTTTTGAGCATTTGAAATGAGTTTTGAGTTAGAATGAAGGGTTGATAAGAGAGGTGTATTCGCGAAGCGACCCAAAGTTTATTTCTAGGATACATGAATGACCTTTGGCGCAACGAGTAGATTAGTTCGTATTTTATGACAATGAGAGATTTTAATTTTTAAATATGATGCGGTCTATCTTTTACGTGGTCATGCTATGCTTGTTATTCGGTTGCAAGTCTAGAGAAGTAAGGAGTTCTGAATTTGAGATCAGGGAAGGATTTAAAATGGAACTAATTGCGGTGGAACCTACGATCACAGATCCTGTGGATTTGGAATTTGACGAATGGGGGCAACTTTTTGTACTTGAGATGCCAGGCTATCCTTTTGAAGACAAGCAAAGCAGGGTAGTTCGAATTGTAGATGAGGATAAAGATGGGCACTACGAAAAAGCCGTGGTATTTGCGGATAGCCTACAATTAGCCACCTCAATACTTCCTTATGAAGGGGGCTTGTTGGTAGCTGCCCCACCATATTTGTTGCACATCACCGACACAGACGGTGATCAAGTTGCTGATCGGCGGGATACCCTTTTAGGTGGATTTAATACGGGCAATTTACAACATAATTATAATGGACTTACCTATGGAATAGATGGTTGGGTATATGCGGCTAACGGCGGTAACTCTGGCACACCCTATTGGTGGAGTTCTGGCGAAATGAAACCATTCGATATTCGAGACGATGATTTTAGAATTAACATAAAAGATCGCAATATCGAGCGGATAGGATTATCGTCTGGTGGGTTTGGACTAGGCTTAGATGAATGGGGGCGGCTATATGAAACACACAATCTAGAGCATGTTTCTCAATTGGTCTATCCAGGCCGGTATACTTCGTCATATGACTTGTCATTAGATCCAAGTCTGACAAATATTTCGGATCATGAAGAAAACGGCTTATCGCGAATATATCCCATAGGTGAGCAGGAATCGAGGGTAAATCACCCGGAGCAGTCAGGCTATTTTTCAGGAGCATGTGGCATTACCTACTATGGTGGCGGTAATTTTGGCGAGGAGTATCAAAACACCTTGTGGATTGCGGATGTGGTACTCAATCTCGTACATGTTGATAAATTGAGCGATAATGGATCGACTCAACGTGCCACAAGGTTACTAGAGAATAGTGATTTTTTGGCTAGTTCAGATCGCGCCTTTCGACCCGTGAATATGAGCGTTGGGCCAGATGGCGCCATCTATTTGCTTGATATGCATCGTGCCGTCATAGAGCATCCAGAATGGATTCCTGATGAGATTGAATCCACATTAAATATTCATGAAGGAAAGGAAAAGGGTAGGATTTATAAAATTTCTAGGGTTGATCGACCAAGTTCTATTGAAGACAATATTGACAAACTCTCATTAACCAGTATCTCAGGTCAAATAGAGGCTTTAGGACATCCTAACCAATGGGTGCGCATGACCGCACACCGATTACTTGCAGGAACTGAAAATTTGCAGCCAGCAGCCTTGGCGCGACTAGCCGCTAATTTAGTCGATGGAAGTGACTTTGAGAAACTGCATAGTTTATGGCTTTTGAGCTTGAGAAACCAACTTACATCAGAGCAATGGGAGGTTGCGATGCAGAGTAATCGACCCGAGTTACGCGAAAATGCACTTATTGTGAGTGAAAAAATGGCCGATCGTGCAGGACTTTATCCCTATTTGCTTAAAGCCTTAACCGATACAAACCAACGAGTCCGACTGCAAGCTGCATTGACTATATCAACTATGGATGAAGGAGTAATATCGAAAGATCGGGATACTCTTCTGGAGGCGTTCATTGCTGCTAGCCAAATGGATATGGACAAATGGAATTATCATGCCATTACCATAGCGGCTCATAAGATGACAAAAGAATTACTGTCTCGGCTGCTTCAAATAAATGAGGTTAACCAACATCCAGTATTTTTAAAATTACTAGCATCAAGTGCTTCGTTGAACAAATCCGATTTGCAACGACTATTGCAAGATCTGGCTACGAGCAAACTCTCCATGGACAATATCTCACTCGTGTTGAACGCTATTGCAGAGCACAATACTACCCAAATGAGTAGTGCCGAAATTGTGCGATGGATTGAACATTTAGAACGTTTGGATGAAGCTAAACTCATTGCTTCATGTACCAAACTACGTTTGAGTCTTGGCATGAGTGCCTCCTCCAAATTTATTCAGAATAGTGTAAAATCGCTGACTCTGGTGGCGGAGGATTCGGCCCCCTTGGAATCTCGGCTAAAACAAATGTCGATTATCGAGTTGTTGCCCTTTGAACAAAAATCTCATGTTTTATATACCTTGTTGACCAACACCCAGCCCATGGCGATACAAGAGGCCGCTATGTCACAACTCATGCAGGCAAAACATCCAGAAACTGGTACGAGATTAGTAAAAATTTGGAAAAACCTGGGGCCTCAAAGTCGAAGGACTGCCAGTGATTTATTATTGTATGATAAACACTATCACGATGCATTATTGACTGGACTTGAGAACGGAACAATCAATATTGGCGAAATGAATTTTGACTTGGAGAGAAGGCGAACCTTATTGCGTTGGACAGACGATAAGCGAACCATTGCTCGTGCTGAAGCACTTTTTTCAGATGCTGGAGTGGTAAATCGTGCCGAAATTATTGAAAGGATGAAACCAGCGTTGTCATTAGCTTCTTCTCCAATCAGAGGTGAAGAAGTGTTTACTATGGTTTGTGGCCAATGCCATATGTATAAAGAAATAGGCAAAAATGTTGGCCCTGTTCTTACGGAGATTGGAAGGAAAAGTAAAGCTACCTTGTTACACGATATTTTGGATCCCAATGCGGCGGTAGATACACGCTATATCAATCATCGGCTTGAAACTAATGATGGTACAATTCATGTGGGCATCGTAGACAGTGAAACAGATCATGAAATTAGTATCAAAAAAATGGGGGGAATGAAGGTGACCGTTTCCAAGAAGGAGATCAAGGAACTCATGTCATTAGGAAGTTCCATGATGTTAGAAGGACTCGAAAATAGCATGAGTCAACAAGACTTGGCGGACCTTTTGGCATTTTTACAAGATTGAAAATATAATGAAAAACTTCAAACATATGAAAAGAACTTATTTATTCTTAGCACTATTTGCCATCATCTCTTGTCATTCTCAAACTCAACAAGACACTAAAGAGCCACTCACGAACAAAGTTATTTTGCCGCAGGATTTAGTAGGCAAGATCATTGCGTATAAGTATGGTGAGAGTATTTACCATGTCACCATTGATTCTGAAACCGATCTTCATTGGGAAGCTATTGCAGGTGAAGAAAAGGGGGCTTACGAAGAAGAAAAGTACAAAATCGCTGCTATTGATGATCAAAAATTGTTCATTACATGGGGGGAGGCAAATGGAATAGGCGTTAGCCAAGTATTGGATTTCGAAAAAGGAATCGTATTCAATCATCTACTTCGTGGCCGAGATGTCAGTATTGGTACGGGGACGATCAAGTTGGTCGACTAACAAAGATGTAATAAACCCCATTAGTACTATTTTTTGCTATTTTTGGTAATCAGAGTTTGGTTAGCATACAAAATAGTCTGTCAGTTGGATCCAACTATTTGAGTCCTTGGAGAGGCGAGGCTTGCAGCGAGAGTATTGCCAGTTAATTTTTATTTTTCTTGTATATTTATAGCTATGATGAAGGAACAGACCTTGGGTTTTATCTTATTGACGACTTGTCTATTTTTTACGTCGTGTGGCGATAGTCCTTCCATAGTGCAAGAAGAGGCGAGTACCTGGGAGATTATTCAGACGGAGATATTGGACAAACAATGTGTGAGTTGTCATGTAGCGGGATCGAGTTTTGCACGACAGAGCGATTTGGTCTTGACGGCTGATGTTGCCTATAGTCAATTAGTAGATCGGCCCCCTCATAATGAGGCAGCTAGATCAGATGGGTTGGTACGGGTTGGCACTAAAGGGCTACAAAGTCTTTATAATAGTTATTTGTGGGAGAAAATATTTTTTCCGGATTTCGATCACTTTTATACCGATCATGCCGAATATGGTGAGCTAATGCCGATTGGTGGTCCGTCATTAACCAATGGTGAATTGAAATTTATCAGCGACTGGATTAGAGCTGGTGCTCCGAGATCGGGCACTGTAGCTGATATTTCTTCCTTGGAAGACAAGGAGAGGTTTGTAATACCTGAAGAAGAATTCAAGACCTTGACTCCGCCTACCTCAGGAATACAATTGAAGTTGGGCCCATTTCCAGTGTCGCCCACTAGCGAACGAGAGTTCTTTTATTTTGAACCTATCAATAATGCCGAGGAGCTTTTTGTGAATAGGGTAGAAGTATCAATGCGCTCAGGCAGTCACCACTTTATATTATATGATTATCCAGAAGGCAAAGAACCTAATAAGGGAGTGTTCAGAGATTTTTATAATGAGGCGGGCAACTTTAATTTTATCACAGCTCTTTCAATTGTCGATCAACGCTTTGTGTTCGGTACACAATGGCGCCAAACTGACTATCGTTTTCCAGAAGGTGTAGCGCTTAGAATTAAACCGAATGCTGGATTTGATTTGAACAGCCATTATGTCAATCGCACGACAGAGGCAAAGACTGGCGAAGTATCTGCTAACTTGCACACCATACCAAAATCGGAGGTGCGCTATGTGGCAGAGAATATTTTTGAAAATTATACAGACATACTCATCCCTGCGAATCAAACAACAACACTTCGCAGAGAGAGTGTTTTTAATGAACGCATGAACGTGTTTCAACTTACCTCGCATGCGCATGAGACTATGACGGAATTTAAAATTTATATCAAAGGTGGAGCTCGCGATGGCGAGTTAGTGTATGTAGCTAAGGATTGGGAGCATCCCCCGATTATCAATTTTGATCCACCTATCATTCTTGAAAAAGGTCATGGACTGCGCGCAGAAGCTACCTATAAAAATGACAAAAACAAGGCATTGCGATTTGGTTTGAGGAGTGAGGATGAAATGATGATAATCTTTGGAGCTTTTTATCGAGATTGATTTTAAAAGAGCTGCTTGTATATGAGCACGGGTACTTGCTTATGTTAGTTAGCATCAATGACATAAACAATATTTAAATCTTAGGCGTACGATGAAGTCTTTTTGTGTATTGATTTTGTGCTCTTGCACCTTATTTCTTGGACTTTATTCTGGTTGTTCGCCTGTCGAGGCATCGCCAGAGACAAAATTGAAAGATATATCTTCCGATTCTTTGGAGACCATCTTAACGGCAGTGCAGCATGCTACATTTCGATATTTCTGGGATGTGGCCGAAGTTAACTCTGGCTTGGCGCGAGAGCGTTACCATATGGATGATCCTAGTGTAGATGAGCATATTGTTACTACTGGGGGCACGGGATTTGGATTGATGGCCATATTAGTTGGTATAGAACGTGGATTCGTCGAGCGACATGAAGCTCTTATACGTTTGGAGCTAATGATTACTTTTTTAGAGAAGGCACCTCGATTCAACGGTGTTTGGTCGCATTGGCTAGATGGAAGCACTGGAGCAGTAAAGCCCTTTAGCACGAAAGATGATGCCGCGGACTTGGTAGAGACGGCCTTTTTAGTACAAGGTTTGCTCTGCGTGCGACAATACTTCAGAAATGGTTCAGAGCGAGAAAAGGCCTTAGCAACTCGCATAGATCAACTTTGGCGTGAAGTGAACTGGGATTTTCATCGAGGGAAGGATCGAGAGAATGTCTTGTTTTGGCATTGGTCGCCGACGCATGGCTGGGATATGAATTTTCGACTAAGAGGTTATAATGAAACTTTGATTACGTATGTTTTGGCCGCGGCATCGCCTACTCACAGCATACCAGCAGAGGTATATCATGAAGGTTGGGCAGAGTCGGGTAAGATACTTGAGACGGATGCAGGTGCATCATTAGCGCTTTATCACCAAGGAGATGAACCGCTAGGTGGTCCGCTTTTTTGGGCTCATTATTCTTTTGTGGGATTGAATCCAAGCGAGCTTGTAGATCAATATGCTAACTACTGGAATCATAATGTAGATCATACTCGCCTGAACTATGAACATTGTGTGCGCAATCCAAAGAGATTTAAGGGGTATGGCCCCGATTGTTGGGGATTGACAGCTAGCTACTCTATTAATTATTATGCTGCACATTCCCCAAAAAACGATATTGGTGTTATTAGCCCGACAGCATCCCTTTCATCTTTCCCCTACACGCCTAAAGAGAGTGCTGAGGCATTAAGGAATTTTTATGGGGCATTAAGTGATCGTATTTATGGACCATACGGTTTTTACGATGCCTTCAGTATTGAGCATGATTGGTATCCAAAGCAGTATTTAGCCATCGATCAAGGGCCGATCATCGTGATGATTGAAAATTATCGTAGCGGACTTATATGGAATTTATTTATGTCCAGCCCAGAGATATCAATTGCACTTGACAAATTGGGCTTTAAAAATTGAAAGTTCTAATCTTATGAAAATATCAACAACATTCTTTTGCAAGGGAATAAATTTCATTTTTATATGTAATTGTTTTCCGTTAACGGCGCAACCATTAATGGCCCCACTGGTAGCCACTATTGATGTTGTAGCAGAACAGCGTATCGAAAACGTACAGGGGAAGCGCATATTAGTTTTCTCGCCTCATCCAGATGATGAAACTTTCTCTATGGGTGGAACATTGACCTATTTGGTGCGCAATCAAAATGAAGTACATATTGTAATTTTCACCAATGATAATAAAGGATCTCTTGATCTGACGATGACACGAGATCGATTAGCTAGAATAAGACGACAAGAAGAAATTGATGCTTGTGCCCATCTTGGAATACCTGAATCCCGGATTCATTGGTTAGGATATGATGACGGAGACTTGGAGTATGCAGATCCATTTATATTGCGTGGCGAAGTAGCAAGATTTATTAAGAAGTATCAACCCGATGTGGTTTTTTCGCCAGATCCTGGTGCTAAATGGCAGCAATGGCACAAAACAGATCATCGAATGTCAGCTAATATAACTCAGGATGCATTTATTGCGGCAGAATGGCATCTGTATTACCCACAGCATTTATTGGATGAAGGCCTCTTACCATTTAATGTCAAGGAAGTCTATTTTTATTACTCTCAAGAACCTAATTATGAGGTGGATGTGACTGAAGTTTTCGATACAAAGATTAAGGCTTGTGCGTCTCACGTGAGTCAATTCGAACCCTCAATAAGTTCATATATACCTGATATGTCAGTGGAGGTGTATGAGCAGATTTATCAAGGATTTAAGCAAGCTAATTTATCCGAATCTGGGCGCATCGTAGAGCGATTCAGAAAGCAAGACTGAGAACTTCATTAGTCAGCAGGAATTAATTTCTTCTTTATGTCTAGCTTTATTGGACAGCTATATTTCTTATATTGATAAAGGAACGTGTCTAGAAGTTGTATCATTTTTAAGTTTGATTAGTCAGGTATCACCTGAATACATGCTGCCAATGCAAGGTTGGTTTATAAAATAGATTTGTCAAATGGCAATCAACATTCTAAGTTTCTTTTATCTCTTTTATTTGGTCTTTTTTGCGGCTATATTTTCATTCTTTTGACATCCTCTTTAGGTACTGCATCAGATAAGTCTTCGTGTTGAGGAGTGTTGGCGCATAAGGCTATTTAAAGTGCTTATTTAACTTTATATCGCGAATCGCGGGGTAGGGTTTTGCACACTAGTATTAAGCGTCATTATTTTTTTAGAAGTCTCTTTTACAGTTTGAATTGATGTAATTTAGATCTTCTGAAATAATTAAAAGCAAAATCTCGCTGCAAACGAAAGGATGGTTTATCTCACATTTTAACTTTTGAGAGCTTGATCAAAATCGTTGATAATATCGTCGATATACTCTATACCTACGGACACTCTTATCAGGCCATCTGTTATACCATTTTCGAGACGTAGAGCTCGATCTACATTCAGATGTGACATGGATGCGGGGTGCAAAAGCAATGTATCTACATCGCCCATCGTCGGGGCAAGTGCACCTATTGTAACGCGATTCATAAATCGCAAGCCAGCATCAAATCCGCCCTTAACTTCAAAAGCCAACATACCACCAAAATTGCTCATTTGCTTTTTAGCGAGCGCATGGTCTTTATGCGAAGATAGGCCAAGATAGCGCACCTCTGAAACCTGTGAATGGGTCACTAAAAATTCGGCTAATTGCTGCGCATTGGCGGCATGACGTTCCATACGTAAGGCCAGTGTTTTGAGCCCAGAATTTAAAAGAAATGCATCCCAAGGATTGCAATTAGTGCCTAATAGCTTGTAGGTAGCCCAAACCTTCTTTCTACTTTCTTCACCTTGTCCGACGATCAACCCTGAAATGCTGTTGCCATGACCATTGAGATATTTGGTGGTGCTATGAATGATATAATCAATGCCGTACATAAACGGTCGCTGAATGACAGGGGTGCAAAAAGTGTTATCTACTACAGAAATCAGACCGTTTTGTCGCGAGAACTGCGCCATTTCGGCAAGATCGACACAATCCAAACCAGGGTTGGAGGGTGTTTCGAGATAGATCATTTTGATGTTCGTGTCTTTAGCGCATAAGGCTGAAAGTGTATCAATTTCTTTTAAATCGGTGAATATGGTCTCAATACCATATCTCTGGAGAAGTTTTAGTAATTCTGTGGAGCCGCCATATAGATTGCCTTGCGACAGTATCTTATCTCCTTTTGTCAGCAAGGCTAATATAACAGTGGCAATAGCAGACATACCTGAAGAACAAAGTATTCCAAATGGATCAATGACTCCAGTACCATACGCTTCAAGTTCAGCAATTTTCTTCGCGACCGCGTCAGTTGTTGGATTGCCAAAACGACTATATATATGAGCGCTAGAAGGCGATCGAAACACATCCATGCCTTGCTCGATACTTTCAAATTCAAATGAAGAGGTTGCATAAATGGGCAACTGGTGCGGTTTAGTTGTGCGCGGATCCTTTGGATCTTTGACGCATGCGGTCTGTATAGAGCTCATCGGTCGAATTTTCGCATAAAGCTAATGCCTTGGCGCACAAGTGATTTGTTTAAAATGCCTATAGACCAAAAAAAAGAATGATTTTTGCACGATGATTGAGTATCGAGATGACAAAGACGCCAGAGATGACACAGACGCCAGAGATGAAGACGATCTCTATTACCATAAAGATATAAAAGTTGACAGAGGGCAAGAAAGTCTTCGGATCGACAAGTTTCTTATGGGGCGCCTTGATAAGGTCTCGCGCAATCGCGTTCAAAATGCCATTGGCACTGGTGCCATATTGGTCAATGAAGGTCAGGTCAAATCTAATTATAGAGTCAGACCTGGTGACATGATAAAGGTCATCTTGCCTTCAGACAATAGCACTGTGGCAGTTGAGGCAGAAGACGTGCCATTTGATATCTTGTTTGAAGACTCTTATGTGATGGTGGTCAATAAACCCGCTGGGCTGGTTGTACATCCTGGCATAGGCAATCATTCGGGTACTTTAGTCAACGGATTAATGCATCATTACAATAAAGCTGATCTGCCACTTTTGCCAGGCAATGCTCCTGACCGACCGGGCTTAGTGCATCGCATCGATAAGGATACCTCAGGGTTATTGGTGATAGCTAAGACGGATCAAGCCATGACACATCTCGCTAAGCAATTTTTTAACCACGATATCGACCGTAGTTATCTAGCATTAGTATGGGGTAACTTTGACGAGCTAGATGGAAAAATTGAGGGAAACATAGGTCGCCATCCCACCGATCGTCTGAGGATGTATGTTGATGTAGATGGTGATGAAGGCAAATGGGCGCTTACCCATTATAAAGTGATTGAAGATATGTATTACGTGAGCCTCGTAGAATGCAAGCTTGAAACTGGACGTACGCATCAAATTAGGGTGCATATGAATCACAGAGGCCATCCTGTTTTTAATGATAAGCGATATGGTGGAGACAAAGTGGTGAAAGGAACCATCTATACCAAATATAAACAATTTGTACAAAACTGTTTTGATTTATGTCCGCGACAAGCGCTGCATGCACAAACGTTGGGGTTTGTACATCCGATAAGTGGTGAAACCATTAGCTTATCTGCCCCTCCCCCCGAAGACATGTCTCTACTAATTCAAAAATGGCGCGATTATGTCAAATTTAAAAAGGACCTGGTGGAGTATGAAGAGTGAACGAAATCAAATGTTAAGCCTAACTGAACGTATAGATGCTTTAGACCACTTAGGTGATATATTGATGGATCATACGCATCCAAACATTTCAACGGCTATACTCAGAGCCTGTCAAGGTAATCCATGGTTTACACCAAACTCCTGCAGACAATCCCTAGAGGCAATTGGGCAAAAAATGCTCACCAAACCTCTGTTGCGTTCATGGATTGCGCGCTATGACTTAGGAAGGCCGTCAAAGAATATAGGCATCATTTTGGCGGGTAATATTCCTCTTGTAGGATTTCATGATGTGTTGGCTTCTTTTATTTGCGGTCATAAAGTTCAGTACAAATGCTCTCATAAGGATAATGTTTTGCTACCCAGTGTTTTGGAACAATTATTTGTATTAAACCCATGTGCTCGTCATTATTTCGTTTCTGCAGAACACCTAGCAGGATTTGATGCAGTGATAGCCACAGGATCGGACACGGCTTCAACCCATTTTGATTACTATTTCAGAAAATACCCTAGTATCATTAGGGGCAATAGAAGTTCGATAGCAATTTTGAATGGACAAGAAACCATCGATGAACTCCATGCACTTGGCCGAGATATTTTTGACTATTTCGGATTAGGATGTCGTAATGTTTCTAAGCTATATATTCCGAAGGGGTTAGATTTGAATGAATTCTTTGAGGGTATAGAACCTTATCACTCGACCATCCACCATAATGCTTACAAGAATAATTTTGACTACACATTTGCCTTGTATAGCATGGCACAAATTCCATTTTTGACCAATAATGTTTTAATTTTAAAAGAGGATGCTTCTTTAGCGGGTCGGATATCGTCGGTACATTTTGAGTATTACGAGGATATTAATACATTGATCCATCAGCTCAAAGGATTGGAAGACAAAATTCAATGCATCAGTACGAATATTGATTTAAAAAATGAGCTCAATGGGTTGGTTCGATTGGGTGAGTGTCAGAAGCCTGGCCTTATGGATTATGCTGATGGAGTTGATGTCATGAAATTTTTAACAGAAAGTATCTATGACACGCAAACAAAAAGCTAAGGAGATCGCGCAAAGGCTTGAAAAGCTTTATCCAGAGACGCCAGTCCCCTTAGATCATCGCGATCCATATACTTTGCTCATTGCTGTGTTGCTTAGCGCACAATGCACTGACGAGCGCGTGAACAAAGTCACGCCCGATTTATTTGCCTTGGCTGATAATCCGTATGATATGACTAAACTGTCGGTGGGTGACATTAAGCAAATAATTAGACCTTGCGGGCTTTCGCCACGTAAATCACAAGCCATTTTTGATCTTTCGCACATACTTATAACCGATCATCAAGGAGCAGTGCCTCAAGATTGGGCCGCACTAGAGCGTTTGCCTGGCGTAGGTCACAAAACAGCGTCGGTAGTCATGTCACAGGCATTTGGAGTGCCAGCGTTTCCTGTGGATACGCATATACATAGACTAGCTTATAGATGGGGACTGAGTACTGGGAAGAGTGTTGAAAAAACAGAAAAGGATTTAAAAAGTATCTTTCCAAAATATCTGTGGAATAAGTTGCACTTGCAAATCATATTTTTTGGAAGAGAGTACTGTCCAGCTAGAGGGCATAATCCATTTAATTGTCCGCTTTGTGCGATTTATGGACGTAAGACTCTCCTTAAAAAGGGTAGTTAATGGCAAAATTAATATTTCCCAAAGTACCATTATAAAAGCCATTGGTTAAGATAAAGCGCTCTCCCGTTTCAGGATCAGGAAATGGATTGCGCAGTTTGTAACCAAAATCAAATCGCAATAGAAAATAGTCAAAATCAGCCCGAAGTCCCCAGCCAATGCTCATGGCCATCTGATCAAACATGCTCGTGCTAATTTGCGCCCCTGGACGTGATACGTCATCTTTGAGTGTCCACACATTACCAGCATCTATAAAAAGCGCGCCCTCCCAAAACCAAAATAGATCGAAACGATATTCTGCATTCATTTCAAATTTTACCTCCCCAGTTTGAAAAAATGGTTGGCCGGGTCGAGGATTCAACATTGCTAGACTATGAGCACCTGGGCCAAGTTCTCTCAATTGCCATCCTCTGATGCTGTTTGGGCCGCCTACGAAATACTGTTTAACAAATGGAACTTCAACGCCACCTGTAAAGGGCACAGCTACGGCAGCATTCATCCTCGCAGCGAATGTAGAGCGATCTTTTATTTTTGTATTATAACGAAGATCCGCTTCGACTCTAATAAATTCTGCAAAATTTAAACCATACAATTTCCATTTTTCCTTATACGAACTGACGAGGTTTATGCTTTTATTTATGAAGTAATTTTCTAAACCTGACGCCTCAAAATTACCAATTATAGACAAACTAGTCTTTTTTCCGTAATCAATTTGTTTAAAATACGATAGCTCTCGGATCAAAAATCCCGTCAATAAATAGTCATCAAAACTTTTGGCCAATAAAATATTGTTGGATAATATCTCGTCTCGAAAGCGCGCTTTTATATCTGTATCTAACACACTAATTCCCAAGGGCTTATATACAAATCTATTTCTGTTATTAGGTTGATATGTATAGGCAAAGGACGTATTTACATCTCGAAGATTATAAAAATTCAAAATACTCGTATGGCCAAAATTGAAATCTATATCAGTATTAGTGATTTGCTTGTATTCTGAAATACTGGTTTCATCTAAAAAACCAAAAAATTTCAACAACCCAGAGATATCAAAAAATTTGACAATTTTTGGAACTTCAAATCGATTGTTAAATTGTAGACTCACAGAGTTAGCACTCAAATTAGAAATATTGAGTTCAAAAGTACCGTCAATACCAAAGCTATGCCGTATGGCTTTATTCTTAAAATTTCGATTCTGCATTCCAACAGAGCCATTAAATCCAATGAGATCTTGATCACTTATTTGGTTGAAATTGGAGTAGAAAAAGTTCACCCCCATATCAAAAGCCCATTTGTTATCCCGAGTGGTCATGAAAATATTGTAATTGTATAAGCTATCATCGGGATTCTTGAGAAAAGGATCTATCGTTACGAGCCGATAAGGGCTCAGGCGATATACGTTGCGGGTGGTTTGAAACTCGTCGCTTTTTTTATAGATACTACCAGGACGCAGCGATATAGCTCGATGTATTACCAAGGGATCGACTATGAACTGATCCGAACGAGCAAAATAGTGTAAGGATTCGATAGAATCTCGTAAAGCGAAAGAAGGAGATCCAGAAGCCAGGTGTTCCGTGAATACATTGACTTCTCCAATTGTAAATCTCTTGTGCTGTGTACCTATAATTGGGCCATACAAGAAAAAACTCACATCCACCCCAGCCGCGGTGCTATCTCCTCGATATTCGACATAGTTGGCATTAAATTCGGCATAGCCATTATTCTTTATAGCCTCCACGATTCTTGTTCTCTCGCGGTCAAATAGTTGTGCATCAAGAGGAAAGCCGATCTTGATAATACTGTCCTCGGACTCAGGAGTAATCAAAGCAAGTAAGCGCTCATCTTCACTTTCGTATGTTAATGTGGAAATATAGGCTCTTGGCCCAAGGTCAATGTCATAGGTAAGCTCTATTTTTCTTCCTTTGATCACTTCTCGAAACCCAACTGTGCAATGGTAAAAGCCGCGATTATTTCGCAGATATTGTTGCATTGTTTCGGCCGTCTGTCGGGTAAGATTGGGGTTATAGACTGTTAAGGGCTTACCATAGGTTCTTGGATTGAGAGGATTTTTCTTAACTGGCTGTTGTTTGACTAATCCTGCTAAATCTGACCTTATAGCGCCTTTGTTGACGCGAGTATCAGTGGTAATGAGGCGGAGAGTGCTCTTTGTGAGAGCGAGTTCTTCTTTTGGTAGATTCTTAAGACCACTACAAGACGTAAAGATTAAAAGGAACGAAAGGATATAAACTATCTTTGCGTTCACCCTGATATGTTTATTCCGCATGATATCCAATTCCACCATAAAGCTCGTCCAATCACTTAAACTTAAAAAGCACAGACAAAAGTATAGTCTTTTTTTACTCGAAGGTGATAAGGCGCTTAGAACTCTTGTGCTCACGGATCCTTTAATGGTGAAAGATATTATAGTAGCTAGAAATGTGGTGATAAATAGCGATTTATTAAGCCTATTGCCGCATACTAAAGTTCACGAAGCATCTGTTCATCAATTGCGCGATTTAAGTTCGTTTCAGACGGGCGCTGAGTTGATAGCGATTTGCTCCTATAACGAACATCCATTAGAACATCTAACTAAGGCAAGACGATTGATTTATCTTGATGATGTTCAAGATCCTGGAAATGTCGGCACGATCATACGCTTGGCTGACTGGTACGGTCTCGATGCAGTAGTGCGCAGTCCAGGTTCGGCGGATTTTTATAATCCTAAAACAGTGCAAAGTACAATGGGGAGCATTGCGTCGTGCTTACTTTATACAGCAGCCCCCAAAGAGGTCTTAGGTTTGACCAAGGTTCCCATAATGGTATCAAGCTTATCAGGGTCGTCGAAACCTCCCAAAATAGACTTGTCTTCTTTCTGTTTGGTCATTGGCAATGAAAGCACAGGAATACAAGACTTTTGGTTTCAAAATTTCGACCATAACTATTTGATAGCTGGCGCATCGACCCGAAAAGCGGATTCACTTAATGCGGCTATTAGTTGTGCTATACTTTTGGATCGTCTAAGTCTAGTGACAAACCTTCGCACTACATAAGTGATTTCACAGCTTCCTCCAGATTTCCTCGAGGATTTATTGCTGCAATCTTACCTTCACGATCTATTAAGAAAGTACGCGGTATACTTCGAACACCATAGATCGCAGCACCCGCTGAACTCCATTTTTTCAAATCGCTCACATGCGTATCCCATTTTAAATTATCTTGTTGAATAGCCGCTACCCATCTCTCCTTTTGTGAGCGCATCATGTTATCCAACTGATCAGAGGGATAACGCTGGCTCGTAGCATCATCTATCCCATCTAATGACACACTAAAAACCGTAAAACCGCTAGAGGCATATTTGTCATATACCCGCACGACATTTGGATTTTCTTTTCGACAAGGGCCGCACCATGCCGCCCAGAAATCTAATAAAACGACCTTTCCTCTTAATTCCGAGAGCTTTCTGGGCTTGCCATTGACATCTGGAAGAGAAATATCTGGAGCAATTTCACCGACTTTCACCTTTTCAAGTGACATTCTCTGTTGATATGCTTGTTCGATAGTTAAGGCGAAGTTTGAATAGGTAGGCGTCAACTCAAAGCTCGGATAACTTGAAGCTAAACGTTGCGCAACCGTCTTATGCAAGGCATAAAATTCATCTGTGCCACCAAAAAATTGAGTAGCAATCATCATCGCAACAATAGGATCAGCCTCTTTTTCAACATAAGAGGTTAAATCTTGAACAGATTTTTCGCCACGAGCAAAGGAACTAATCGTATTGACTAATGCCTGCGAAGTAGGTGAGCCACTGACTGAAAAGTTAAAATTAGGTAATTCATTTAAGCTGCCATTAATGATAATTTCTTTCTCACTGCCGTCTAAGATAAGATATGCACTTTGAGCGCCTATTCGAACGCGATAGATGCCTTGGGGAATAACTTTTTCTGAACTTAGTGTAAAATTACCGGAACCATCCGTCTCAGAGCGAAGGACAATATTGTTGGATCCTTCAATAGGATCAACTTTATCAAAATAAACAGAAAGATTAGGCGCATCGGAAATAGTGCCTTTGACCTTTAAGCCAGTTGAGTTACAACTTATCAAAACAATGCTTATTATAGCGAAGAAGTAGCGTATCATAGTACGAGTGTTTTATATATGTGCGAAAATACGACTGATTAGACCAAAAACGCTAGTTATTAGGCTCATATTTTATGTTACGGGTATCTTAATGAACGAAAACAAATGGCAAAAACTCCTAATAGATAAATGCTTCATAAGATATCAGCTTTATATAAATTATTGAGACCTTTGCCCCACCGACCTATACACCACTAGCTTATGAACATATTTTTCGGACAAGAAACTAACGACGTTTTTGTCATTCAAGTGAATGAACCTTTAATTGATGCTGATCAGCAAAAATTGGTTTGGCTTTTTGACGGAAAACAAAGATTAGAAAAGAGTGAAATCATCGGCGACTTTATCGGACCTCGAGCGGCAATGGTTACCCCTTGGAGTACAAATGCAGTGGAGATTACTGAAAATATGGGAATTCAGGGTATTCTGAGAATAGAGCGGTTTATCACGGCTGAGGAGGAATTATGTTTTGACCCAATGTTAATGCAGCGATATCATAAATTGGATCAAGATATATTTACAATTCACCGAGTACCTGATCCAGTTTTGGAGATTGAAGACATTGCGACCTATAATGTTCAAGAGGGTCTTTCTTTGAATACAGAAGAAATTGATTATTTACACGCATTATCGCAACGATTAGGTCGAAGATTGACAGATTCTGAAGTTTTTGGATTTTCTCAGGTCAATAGTGAGCATTGTCGGCACAAAATCTTCAATGGTACTTTTGTCATTGATGGGGTAGAACAACCTTCTACCTTATTTGAACTGATCAAAAAAACCTCTAAAGTAAATCCTCAGAATATCATCTCCGCGTATAAAGACAATGTAGCTTTTGTGAGTGGCACCACGGCGATCCAATTTGCCCCAATACTTGCGGACCAGCCTTCTTTTTATGAAAAGAAGACATTTAACGCAGTATTCTCGCTAAAGGCTGAAACGCATAACTTCCCAACTACCGTCGAACCATTCAGCGGTGCCGCGACTGGGGCGGGCGGTGAAATTAGAGACCGAATGGCTGGTGGCAAAGGTTCTATTCCTTCAGCCGGAACGGCGGTATACATGACTTCTTATAGCAGACTAAAGGAAGATCGACCTTGGGAAAAATGTATTGCAGAGAGACCTTGGATGTATCAAACTCCTCTAGATATCCTTATTAAAGCCTCAAATGGTGCCTCCGACTTTGGCAATAAATTTGGTCAACCTTTGATTTGTGGATCCTTATTGACTTTTGAACATGAAGAAAATGATCAAATAACTGCTTTTGACAAGGTCATTATGTTAGCCGGGGGTATTGGATATGCCAAGGTCGAACAGGCTTTAAAAAAGACACCTCAAAAAGATAGTCGAATTATCGTTATGGGGGGTGACAATTATCGTATCGGTATGGGTGGCGCGGCTGTTTCTTCGGCAGATACAGGACAATCAGGTTTAGGCATTGAACTTAATGCCGTTCAGCGGTCCAATCCTGAAATGCAAAAGCGCGTGGCCAATGCCATTAGAGCATTGGTCGAATCTGAGGATAATCCAATTGTATCTATTCATGATCATGGTGCAGGTGGGCATCTCAACTGCCTATCGGAATTAGTGGAATCCAGCGGGGGCATAATTGATTTGGATCGTCTTCCCTTGGGGGATCCTACACTGTCGGCAAGAGAAATTATCGGCAATGAATCGCAAGAACGTATGGGATTAGTAATAGCGTCAGAGGATCTGCCCTTGTTAGAACGAATAGCCTTGCGTGAACGTGCACCTTTGCATAATGTAGGAATCGTAACAGATGACCATCGTTTCGTTATTCGTGATGCCACTAAAGATCAATGGCCAATGAATCTAGCGCTTCATGACATGTTTGGCAACCCACCTAAAACCATACTTGAAGACAGTACGCCAAAGCCAAAACGCTCTGATCTGGATTATGACCCTAGTAAAATATATACCTATTTACACCATGTCCTCAGACTAGAAGCAGTTGCCTGCAAAGACTGGCTAACGAATAAGGTGGATCGCTGTGTCGGTGGTCGTGTCGCCAAACAACAATGCGTAGGACCACTCCAATTGCCCCTCAATAATTGTGGCGTTATGGCAATAGATTTTGACGGTAACGAGGGTATAGCAACATCTATCGGTCACGCACCTGGTGCATCTTTAATCAATCCTGAAGCTGGCGCGAGGCTGGCCATCGTGGAGGCCTTGACAAACTTGATTTGGGCACCCTTAAAAGAGGGTATTCGATCGGTTTCCTTATCGGCAAACTGGATGTGGCCGTGTCGAAATCAAGGGGAAGATGCTCGCTTGTATCAAGCAGTATTAGCGGTGTCTGACTTTGCGTGTGCATTAGGCATAAATATTCCGACAGGAAAAGACTCGCTGTCGATGAAGCAGAAATATAAAGATCGCTCGGTCATATCGCCTGGTACTGTTGTTATAAGTTCGATAGGTCACTGCACGGATCACACCGCTGTAGTTGAGCCTTTGGCCAGAATAGGTGCAGGGTCGTTGTATTATATTGATTTATCAGATGGCCAATTCGCTTTGGGTGGTTCTTCACTGTCGCAAACCCTTTCTGGAATAGGTATTCACAGTCCGGATAGTGCCGATGCCCAAACCATTGCGAAGGCCTTTAATGAAATTCAGGGATATATCAAAAAAGGTAATATTAAGGCGGGTCACGATATTGGGTCTGGTGGGCTAATTACGACGCTACTCGAGCTTTTCTTCGCACAAGTGGGGGTAGGGGCCAACTTGCGTTTAGATGCTATTGCTACTGCTGATGATGTGTCTATACTTTTCTCCGAAGGACCAGGGCTGGTAGTGCAATCCGATATTGCTCTAGATCAATGTGCAGAGCTTCAAGGAGTTGCCATATATAATATTGGTGAGGTGGTACATTCAGATATTATTCAACTTAAGACAAGGTACCGAGAATATCAATTTGATATTCCAAGCTTAAGGGATGCATGGTATGAAACCTCATTCCTGTTAGATCAACATCAGACAGCAGGAATTTTGGCAAAAGTTCGATATGATTCTTACCATCAACAAGCGTTGAGATTTGTATTTCCCTCTTGGCATACAGGTGTAAAACCAGCACCATTCAAGGGCTTTCGCCCAATTGCGGCTATTCTTAGAGAAAAAGGGAGCAATTCGGAGCGTGAAATGGCACACGCCCTTTACTTAGCAGGATGGAATGTGCGTGATGTTCATATGACTGATATTATTAGTGGACGCGAAAAATTGGATGATGTTCGTTTTTTAGGAGCGGTCGGGGGTTTTTCAAATTCAGATGTATTGGGTTCAGCAAAAGGTTGGGCGGGCTCTATTTTATACAATGAAATGGCTAAGGATACCTTGGATCGTTTTTTTGCCCGCGAAGATGTGTTGAGTATTGGTATATGCAATGGATGTCAACTATTCATGGAGTTAGACTTGATTAATCCGCATCATGATCAGCGTGCATTCATGACATTTAACGATTCACTTAAGCATGAGAGCGCGTTTACTTCTGTTGTGATTTCAGAGAACACCTCTGTAATGCTCGGCAATTTAGCAGGAAGCCATTTGGGCGTGTGGATTTCACATGGTGAAGGCAAGTTTGTATTGCCTGAAAAAGAAGACTATTATCATATAGTGGCCAAGTATGGCTACGATTCCTATCCGGCCAATCCTAATGGAAGCGATTATAATGTTGCCATGCTCTGTAGTCATGATGGTCGCCATTTGGTAACAATGCCGCATATAGAACGTTCTATTTTCAGATGGAACTGGGCGTATTATCCTATGGATCGCTCTGATAAAATATCTCCATGGATTCAAGCTTTTATCAATGCAAGAGAATGGGTCGAGAATAATCTATAAAAATTCTACTCGAGACTTGATTTGATAATTATTTATGCTTTAGCCGATTAGATAGTTTAAACTGAAGAATAAAACGAGGTAAATCCATAGACCATCCAAGAAATGCCAGTAAATGCTTAGGACAGTGAGTTTCCTTTTTTTGTCAGGATCAGACAGATATAACAAAACACTTGCAGGCTCAATTAATCGTTTCCGCGCATCAAAAATGAAATAGCCCATGAAAGGTATACCAGCGATAACATGCACAAAATGTATGCCGCTTATCACATATAGATAACTTGTCAAAGTACTACTGCTCAATCCATTATTCACGGCATACATTTGTTGCCAGGCGATAATTTGGCTAATAAGAAAAACGACAGTGAGCCCTAAGGTTATCCATAATTGCCGCTTATAAAGACTGGTTTCATCTTGTTCGTAGCAAATTTTAGTTTTACGCAAGCTGTAGCTAGCAAGTAGGAGAAATAGACTATTCGCATAAAATAACCAAGGAACAGAAATTGGGGATTGACCATTTTGTACTCTTGAATATAAGTAGGCCAAAGAAAAACCCAAAAATAGCGCGGTCACACTAGCCAAGATCAGCGTAATCAAAATATACAACGGGTGCACGAGATAATTGCGCTCTTGTGTGAATTGTCTTTTGTTCATAGGTCATAAACAGTACTCATGGCAAGTTGTTGACACGATTTAGACTTGTTCGATCCATTCTAGGCTAAGGATATTTTTGGTAGTAGCTTGGACGCGGACTCGGTGATCAAGCCTTCTTGAAATCAACCAAATTGGGCCTTCGTCATCCACAAGTATTAGTTGATCTTGTTTGTCGAACAGCGATAATTTCATGTCAGTCAATATGTCTGAGACCAATTTTCTTTGTCCAGGCATGCCCAGAGGAGATATTTTATCACCAACAGAAGTTTGACGAAGGCATAATGGCCATTTCAGTTGATCCGCATCCACATATTCTTTATTAGGCGAAGTAGATTTAACGTATTTGTCGACTACTGAAAACAGTAGAGAGCCTGCGTTAGTAACTATACGCAAGCATTCTAAGGGAATCTGTATCCGAATGTTTTGAAGTGTTTTCTTGGCTCTTATAACTAAATACTCTCTGTCTAGCAGCATGATATGTGTATCAGAATCTACAATAGCGCCAGAATGGCTAGATAATTTGAGCAAGTCTTTTAGTTGGTTGATGTTAAAGCCAAATTCTTTACATTGATAATATAAAAAGCTTTCCACACCGCGCAATTTGCGAAGGTCTGAGATAGGGCCAATCCTTAGGGGTTCCTCCTTTGACACAAATCGTTGTTTATATTCTTCAACCGTATGAAGGGCTAGATGATGCTCATTTTCAAGTAATTGTATAGAAGTGTTAAGACTTTCGAGGGCAGATGGCCATCGCTGAAGCAGAGGAGAGAGTACGTGCTGACGCACAAAATTTCGATCATAATTGTCTTGATCATTCGAACTATCGTGTCGCCATTTTATACCAGCATTACGTGCATAGGTTTCGATTTCAGCACGTGTCACATCCAATAGCGGGCGTCCTATATTTGTCTCTCGAGGTTTTAGCGAAGTCAACCCCTTGGCCCCACTTCCTCTCATCAAATGGAGGAAAAATGTTTCTAACTTGTCATTTTGTGTATGAGCCGTACAACACAAAGTTAATGAGTGCTCTTGCATCACTTGGGCAAAAAATGCATACCGGATTTCTCGTGCCTTCGCCTGTAGATTAGATTGTTTTAGAGAAGCGAGAGTGGCATCATCGACAACATATGTATGCATGGGAAGTCCTTTTGAAGAACAAAACTCTTGAATAAATGCTTCATCTTTCACCGAATCTTCTCCCCTAAGCCGATAGTTGACATGGGCTACTTCGTAATGAAATCCTAACTGAAGCATAATATCCGCAAGTACCATCGAGTCAAGACCACCGCTTAAAGCTAATAGGATGTTATCATTAACATAACATTCAACTTCTAGGTCTAGATAACTTCTTACTTTTGATATTATGTCCTTTATTTGCAAAATGATTCAGATGTTGACCTAAAAATAATTCCCTAAAGGTGAAACTTTGTTCTTTAAACAAATCAAATTAATATTGATAACCATGAAATTAAGAAGCGTTTTTATTCTCTTAGCCTTTGTTTTTGTCCATGTGGCTTGCCAAAGCGATGCACATAAACCTCTTGTTGAGCCCGTAACGGATACAGCGTTTCCTATCAATAGACAGAAAGGTGGCACTTTCACGTCGTTAAAAGAGATTAGAGATCAAGCGGAAGCGCTTATTAAATTTCGAATAGAACAAAACCCTAAGGCCATGGCAATGTTAACCTATGCATATTGGTTTCCTGAAGTAGCCTTTGACAATGGTAAGTTTTCTGACCCCGATACGTTCAAGGGCTATTGGTTAAAATTAAATGATGACTTTACATATATTTTTGGTCAATACGATAAACCGCACGGTTCAGGAAGATATTTCTTTAGATTGGAAGACAATAATCTCATCATGTTAGATGATAATCCTGCTTTTGAGCCAAAAGTTTGGCAAGCCAAGAACAATGGGGAGGCTATGATCTTTGTTGGCCAACATGATTTTGGCATTAATAATGGCATGCAAATTAAAATGATTCCTTTGGACGAACGCCCTAGACAGAGTTAGGGACATTTAGAAGATGAGGTATGTACTAGCGATTCTATTATGTGGGTCCATAGGCGTCGGCATTTATGTTTTTCAGTTGTATAAATCATTTACGACCGACAATGTGGCAAAAGATGATGAATACGAATTATTTATTCCTAGGGATTATTCATTTGATCAAGTTGAAGAATTGCTGGTGCGCGATGGGGTACTACACGATATCAAGAGCTTCAAACAATTAGCTAGGATTAAGCAATACACTAAGGATGTAGTTCCTTCTGGTAGATATTTGTTAACCCCAAGTATGACAAATCTTGCGATTATCAACAAGTTAAGAGTTGGCCATCAAGACCCTGTTAGGTTAACGATAAGTCAAGGACGCTTTGTCCATGATGTGGCAGGGCAAATCGCCCAAAAGATGTCATTCGATAGTTTGGGTTTGTTGAATGTTTTGGTAGACGAAGATGTGTTGAGTCGTCTACGATTGTCAAAAGAACAAGCGATCACTCAAATCATTCCCAATACCTACGAAGTGTACTGGGATTTGACTCCTAAAGAACTTGTAACGAGATTACATCGCGAATACAATAGGTTTTGGGATCAAAATGATCGGCGACAGATGGCAGAATCTATCGGAATGTCATTAGCGGACGTTTCTACATTGGCGTCCATTGTAGAAAAAGAGTCCATTCAAAGTAATGAGCGACCTATTATAGCAGGCTTATATTTGAATCGCTTAAAAAGGAACATTCCGCTACAAGCAGATCCGACAGTTGTTTTTGGCGTTGGCGATTTTAGTATTCGTCGTGTATTGCTTAAGCATTTAAGCTATGATTCTCCTTATAATACGTACCTCTTTGGTGGCTTGCCCCCTGGTCCAATCTGCTTGCCAAGTATCGCTTCAATAGACGCCGTATTAAACGCTAGCTCGCATGACTATCTTTATATGTGTGCTAAACCAGGTTATAATGGGGCACATTTATTTGCTGCCACCTTGTCTGAGCATGAGCGTAATGCTACCATCTATAGAAGATGGCTGAATTCCGAGGGCATATTCTAGCTTTAGGTTTATAGAAAGTAACAGACTAATGCAATTCCCGCAACTAGCATCCCGACCAATAGAGTTAATGTAATATAGGCACTACGCCGACTTCGCGACGATTGATATTGGTCATGATCATGATCTACACTCAAAGTTTTGCATTGAGGCGACCTAAAGGATGTGGGCGATTCATTTTTTATTGGCTTGGGCTGGGATTGTTTTGCTTGATTTGATTCATCACATTTCCATAAAAGCTTACCCCCTGTTCTGTCATAAGATTACCGTAAAGCATTTTTTCATTTTTGATAAATACTTGAAAATAGCAATTTTGGCCAAAATATACATCCGCCTCAATTATGACTTCTCCACGCCCCCAATAGACTTTGCGTGCCAAGGGTGCGCAGCCTTCGGGTATTTTAGAAAGGGGAGTTAATGAAAGAAGGGACAGGTCTTGTTTTATGGCCGCATTGCCATCTTGGTTCATACTGACAGATGCATGATGAAAATTATAGTCTATTTGTTCGCCAAATTTATTCAAGTCAGCCAGTATATCTAAAGGAATACCGTCAGGGCTCCAATCTTTACTCAATTTGGCAACTTTATTAGACTTATCGCTACATGAAAAAAAGATTACCAAACTGACAACAAATAGGAAATATTTCATTTGCGTGGATTTCTTGCTACGAATATCTAAATCCCTAGGGAAATGATGGTAAGATCGATCTTAAAAGTTTGGGGATTAGATTGATTGATTAGTAGTTATCAGAAGAAGGGGATCGTAAAATGACAAAACTCAAACATCAATCAACTGGATACTTTTGCTGGCTGGCTAGTCGAGAGGTACAAAAGAGAGCTGATAAGAAAAAAAGCCGCTAAATCGCGGCTTTTATAACTTGAGCAAATGCTTCTGGATGATGCATGGCTAAATCTGCCAATGTCTTGCGATTAATGTCAATGTTTTTTTCACTGATCGCGTGCATTAACTTAGAGTAACTAAGTCCGTGCTCTCTAGCACCAGCGTTAATTCTCGTAATCCAAAGCTTTCTAAATTCTCTTTTCTTATTTTTCCTATCTCTGTAAGCATACTGCAAACCCTTTTCTAGGGTATTCTTTGCTACTGTATACACATTGCTTCGGGCACCAAAATAACCTTTGGTTGCCTTTAGAATTTTTTTTCTACGCGCTCTAGACGCAACTGAATTTACTGAACGAGGCATGTATCTTAATTGATTAGAGTCCTAATAATGTTTTTACTCTTGAGTGATCTGCATCACTCACTAAGGTCGAACCGCTTAGATTCAACTTAGCTTTTTTAGTCTTTTTTCGCATCAAATGCGACGTGTTGGCTTGAAATCTCTTGATTTTCCCAGAGCCAGTCATTTTAAATCTTTTTTTCGCACTTGAGTGCGTCTTTACCTTCGGCATAGCTATATCTTTCAAATGGGCTGCAAATGTATAAATAATATTAACGCTCTTCAATATAGTTGTTAAAATATGTTGAGAATACTATAGACTTTTATTATGATCTTTGTGCTTTGCACGCTTTTTAGCGTAGAGAACGAACATTTTATCATTCATTCGGGCATTTTTTATAATGATGCATCCATCTTTAGCGACTATTTTTGATCCTTCTTTTGACGGTTTTTTCGTTATTGCTGGACCCTGTGCCATCGAAGATGAAGATATAAGCTATCAGATTGCTGCTCAATGTCAGGAAATTTGCAAGAAATTAGACATTCCCTTCGTATGCAAAGGCTCCTATAGAAAGGCCAATCGCACTTCTGCGCATTCATTTAGAGGTATAGGCGATCAAGCTGCTCTAGACATCTTGGCCAATCTAAAAAGAGAGCTGAATATCGCCATGACAACCGATGTACATGAAACGAACGAATTGCCGACCGTAGCTAAAATCGTTGACCTCATTCAGATTCCTGCATTTTTGTCACGACAAACAGCATTAATAGAAGCAGCTGCCCAAACTGGTCAAGCGATGAATATTAAGAAAGGTCAGTTTATGTCTGCAAGTAGTGCACTTGAAGCTTTGCACAAGGCTAACAATGCGGGTGGGCGAAAAGTCATGTTGACTGAACGGGGAAACAGTTTTGGATACAATGACTTGATCGTAGACTATCGTAATATAGCTATTATGGCCGAAAAATGTATTACCGTAATGGATTGTAGTCATGCTACTCAACAACCTAATCTCGGTAGTCTAATAACGGGTGGACAATCTGAATACATTGAGCTCTTAGCACGCAACGGACTCATGTCTGGCGCGAAGGGAATTTTTGTCGAAACACATCCCTTTCCCCATATGGCATCCTCTGATAGTCTTTCAATGCAACCGTTGTCAGAGATGGCCGATATGCTGTATCGCTTAAAGGTTCTGCATGAAAGCTACAAACGTATCTATGGTTAAACAGGTCGAGATTAAGATCATACCAGAGAAGATAGAAGACCATGCTTTTATCGAGCAGTCCATTCTACAAGCGGCTTCTTGGCCTATGGTCAAGTCTTTTACTTATCAATTGATTCGTAAGTCTATTGACTCGCGACAAGGGCGGGTACTCTATGTTCTGCGCTATGATATTTGGTCTAAAGACGAAGGGAATTTGGGCGAAATAAGGCCTATTAGTTATCCGAATGTAGCCGACGCTAAAGAGATTTTGATTATTGGCTCAGGTCCTTGTGGTTTATATGCTGCACTGCGCTGTCTCGAGTTAGGTCTAAAACCGATTGTTCTTGAACGTGGCAAAGATGTTCAGTCTAGACGACGAGATTTACGAGCTATCCAACAATTTGGAATAGTACATCCTGATTCTAACTACTGCTTTGGGGAAGGTGGTGCAGGCACCTATTCAGATGGTAAACTATATACACGTGCCACGAAAAGAGGTGATATTCAAAAAGCTCTGGAGGTGTTAGTCAACCATGGTGCAGAGAGGGACATCTTAAGTGACGCTCATCCGCATATTGGTTCTAACAAACTTCCTAAAATCATTGCGGCTATAAGAGAAACGATCCAGAGTCGAGGCGGTGAAGTACGCTTTGGTCAGAAAGTTGTAGACTTTATCACGGACAATGGGTCTATACGAGGTTTAACTTTGCATAATGGAGAGGAAGTTTTTGGCGAGGCAACTATTTTATGCACCGGACATTCGGCTCGAGATATCTATCAAATATGTGATAAGCATAAGATATCGATGGATTTTAAGCCTTTCGCTATGGGTGTAAGGATAGAACATCCGCAGGCATTGATAGACCAGATCCAATATCACCGCGCTACCAGAGGTGATTATTTGCCTGCTGCCGCATATGGATTAGCCTGCCAAGTAGATACGCATGGGGTATTTTCCTTTTGTATGTGCCCAGGCGGATTAATCGTTCCAGCGTCCACTTCCCCTGGAGAATTAGTAGTCAATGGAATGTCATTATCAAGAAGGGATTCTCCATTCGCAAATGCAGCGATGGTAGTTACACTTGACGAGAACCCGGGAAAGAATTTGTTTGATGGCTTGCATTATCAAGCAAAAATGGAACAAGACTTTTTTAATCGGGGCGACGGAACTCAAAAGGCGCCAGCGCAAAGAGTCACAGATTTTGTGGCGGGTCGAGTGAGTGCAGATTTGCCAGACTGTTCTTACATTCCGGGCATTTACTCAGCACCCATGCACGAAATGTTACCAAAATGGATTTCAAAGGCGATTAAAAATGCCCTTTTTCAATTTGATAAAAAGTTGAAAGGTTATTATACTGAAGAGGCTCAGTTCGTAGGACTTGAAAGTCGAACAAGTGCGCCAATACGCATCAATAGAGATCGGGTGAGCTTGATGAGCCCCTCAATTCAAGGATTATTTCCAGGTGGCGAAGGGGCGGGGTTTGCCGGCGGAATCTTATCAGCGGCCTTAGATGGCGAAAAACTAGCCAATGCTGTTCATTCATTTGTATCTACAATGGAAAACACTCGTAAACATATTTAAGCGACAATCCTAAGAAAACATAAAGAACCTATACTTTTGCGCGGCAACTAAAATAGTATAATACTGCGAGCCGATTATTCAAGACAGATATTATGAAAGATTACTTCGACCTATTAGCTAGAATTTTTATTGCGTTTATTTTCCTCTATGAGGCATATGACTCAATCGTCTTTTTTCATAAGACGAAAGACACAATGACTGCCTATGGCATTACATGGAATCAAGATTTTGTGCTCTCAGCGGTTATCCTCACGTTGATTGTAGGCAGTTTTCTCATCTTGGTAGGATATTATGCGAGTATAGGTGGTGGCTTAATCCTCCTATATTGGCTGCCTTTTACGTTTATCGTTTATTCCTTCTGGAATGACCCTCTGGAATTGAGGCGAGTAAACTCTTTATATTTTATGCGTAACTTAGGGGTAGCAGCTGCGCTTTTACTTCTTATGGTCAATGGGGCTGGGAAATTCAGCGTTCGCCGAATCTTACACACGCTTAAGTTGCCAGACAATTAAAAAATGAAACAAGTATTTGGTTCGCTAGACACGGTAGATATACTCGCCATTGGGGTGCATCCAGATGACGTAGAATTGGCATGTTGTGGGACATTAATGAAGCACATTGATGCGGGGGCAAAGGTAGGTGTAGCCGATTTAACAGAGGGAGAACTGGGATCGAGGGGTAGTGCTGCAATCAGGTTGAAAGAATCGGCTAATGCTGCAGAGTACATGCAATTGGACTTTCGAGTAAATGTGGGCCTAGAGGATGGCTTTTTTGTCTACGATCGCTCCTCTCTTTTGGCGGTGATAGAAATCATCCGTCGTGCGCGCCCTAAAATTATATTGGCGAACAGTCTTTCGGATCGTCATCCTGATCACGGTAGAGCGGCTAAACTAGTAGCTGAAGCCTTCTTTTATTCGGGGCTAAGTAAAATAGAAGGAAGTACTTCTTCTTTTAGGGCGGATGCTCTTTATCACTATATTCAGGATAAAAACCTAGTTCCCGATTTTTGTGTAGATATCACCTCATATGCAGAGCGCAAGAGAAAGGCCATAGAGTGTTTTGGGACACAGTTTTTTACTTCTGACCTTGACAATTCATCCGAACCTGAAACACCCATTAGTACTCCTGAATTCATGCAATTTCTTTTCGCCAAAATGCGAACATTCGGACGTCCTATAGGTGCAGAGTATGCAGAGGGCTATAATGTCAACAGAACGATCGGTGTAAGAGATCTAAGAAATCTTCTGTAGATCAAATCTATAACTTAGTTCCAATGATCTGACATGCATCGGTAATAGTTGCAATTCCTGCGTCAACATTCATGTTTAACAGACCATTTAGCGAATTGCCATTTAAAGATGCTGAGCCAGTTATTGTGAGATTTGCAGAGACATTTCCGACAACAGGCAACATAATCATGTACCCATTTAGTTTTAACTCTGCAAATGTAAGATTGTTACCATTCACGGTTGCTTCAAAGGGGAATACCCCAGCTCCTACGATATTTACAGTAACGGTGACTTTGTTTTCTTCGTTAGGATCTGATGGTGGTGTGATTTCAAAGGCTGCCATGTCCGTATTGATAAGAGACAATGCGCCTGGGCAACTAAAATTTCCAGTATAAGATCCAATAAATTTTTCAAATGGCTTTTCTTGTGGTTCATCATCTCCACCGCAGGCGCTAAAACTTAGCAAAGCAGCCAAGAGGAAATAAACACTAAGTTTGCTGAAAAAGGATTTAGTCATATTATAAAAAATTTATGATTACAAAGTGAAGGTAGAATTTATTTTGGCAAAGTGTTCATCATAAGTGCATTGTTTTTGCCTTCTAAGTAATCAGTGTAAGATACCGTACCAAGTCGGAATCGAGTACTGACGTTATGTAGACGATCATTTTTATCCTCCAGACGACAAAAAAAAGCCCTCGGAATTGAAATGTGTAAAGAGTGAATCAATGGGTACGACCTTCTATTCTTCATTGAACCAGAGAAGGCTGATACGGCAAGGCTTTGATATTCTAGATCTAGATTAAAGGCATGAAGATTTGCCCAATGCACAACTCTCTCGTTGACCTGCTCTTGTCCAAGTAATGATCGACTCCAAAGTAACAAAACCAAAAAGACTAATCGATGCATAACTAATTCTTTTCGGGCATTTGAAAAGTGTAAGGAAACTGTCCGGCATAACGCTCGTAAAATCCCTCAAAGACTATCTCGCCAGAAGTGTTTTTAAGAATAGCCATCAATTCTGTGGCGCTTTCGACACGCAGGCCGTTAATACTCTCGATAATAAATCCTGGTTCCATGTTAGTACGGTCAATTATACTTTCTCTAGACACACTTATGACCATTACCCCTTTTGATTTAGTTCGCAGGATTTCCGCTTCGTGCAGATCTCTTATTTCTATTCCCAAATCTCTAAGGGTTTTATCGCTTCTAATGGAAATATAGTCCGTCGTGTTAAGATAATTTGTCAAGGTAATAAATACCTCCCTAGGTACAGATTGCCTATTGTAGACAATTCTAATCTTGTCGCCAGGCCTATATTTATTGATTTGCTCATAGAAATCCGCAGCACTGTTCAGTTTAGCGCCGTTGAGCTCCATGAGAATATCGTCTTTCAACAGACCTACTTTTGCTGCGCTGCTATTGAGATTTACCGTTTTGATTTGAACGCCAGTTATTTTATCGAGTTTATATTTTTCGGCAATAGAAGCATTTATATCCTGCACCGTAATACCAAGTTTTCCCCTTTGAACAGCTCCAAATTCCCTGAGGTCGATGATGATTTTTTGCACCAAGTTAGAGGGTAGTGCAAAAGATAATCCCTCATAATTGCCAGAAGAAGATAATATGGCAGTGCATATTCCAACTAATAAGCCATTTTGATTGACCAAGGCACCACCGCTGCTGCCAGGATTGATGACTGCATCAGTTTGAATCAAGGATTCTACATCATTTTTATTGATGGCCTCAATATTCCTTCCTTTAGCACTGACAATTCCAGCCGTTACGGTAGACTGAAGTCCGAAAGGATTGCCAACCGCCAAAATCCATTCTCCTACTTGTAAAGAATCAGAGTTCGCAAAAAGTAAATAAGGTAAATTATCCGATTGGATTTTTAACAGTGCGATATCTGACAATTCGTCAAAGCCCACAATCTCCGCTTCGTACTCTCGCTTATCTTCTAAAGTAATAGAGATATAATCCGCCGATTTGACAACGTGATAATTCGTCACTATGAAGCCGTCCGGGCTCGCGATAACACCAGAACCTCGTTCACGCTTATAATCCTTTGAGTAGATAGAATTACCTTTTAACCTCTCATAGGCTAAGATGTAGACAACGGAAGCTGTCGTGGACTTGGCCGCATTAACAAAGGCGGTAGGGTGGGTAACGCTTAACAACTGAGATAGTCGTGTATCATAATCTTCAGGAATTGAAACATTTATCCTTCTAGATTGGTGCTGAACGTCTTGAATAAGTATCTCTCTCTTCAGGAATTGATCATAGACCCATACAGCGCCTATAGACACAAGTAGAGACAAAAGGATGTGATAAAGGATATTTTTTAGCTGCAACTTTTCAAGGCGTAAAGATTCTTAAGAATAACGTTGAAGTGAGCAACAATTGTTGCTACTGTCCCAAAAAAAGTATCAACGATGGTACTTAAACCTATCCGCCTGTCTCGATTTTAAGCTTGTGTATTAAAGTTGCCCAATAATCGCGTTGCTCTTTTTCTTCGTCATCGTCACAGAAGTCAGTGATCTCAAGTACGGTTTCATTGGTGACATCGCTTTTGTACATTCTGAATTCAAGATATTCACCTCTATACCCTTCTTCCCATCCAAAACGAACCCTTTCCTCCTCAATGTCATCCAACATTTCTGCCACTTCAACAGATCCCGCCCATTCAAACCGGAAGAGATCATTTTCGATGTCTACATTGTCACAATACCAGCGTACCAGGCAGGCTGGAGTTGTGATAAAAGTATACAAGATAGCAGGGGAAGCCCTAAATATAAATTCGAGATCAACTTTAATTCGTTTCATAATTTTATTTGATTGGCACTTCGTGGCCAAGAATGCGGCAAATAAGTGTAAAAATTTCCAGTAATCAAAAAATATATTAAAAAATATTTTTATGTCGTTGGTATAACCTTGTTTTTCAGGGGCGTTTATATAGGCAACTTGCACAGTTTATGTTTCATTTAGCAGAAAATTGCAGACTGTTAGGAGATTAAAAAAGAGTTGTGCATGATAATTGTTAAGCATTTATCTTTGATCATTTATTTGTGAACTTTATGTTAAACCCGGTCTAGCTTATGAGGCAACTGAAAATTACTAAGTCAATCACCAATCGCGAAAGTCAATCACTTGAAAAGTATTTGCAAGAGATAGGTAAAGTGGATTTACTCACCCCCGAAGAGGAAGTTGAGCTCGCAAAACGAATAAAAGAAGGGGATCAAGAATCCCTCGAACGATTGACCAAAGCTAATTTGAGGTTTGTTGTGTCGGTGGCCAAACAATATCAAAATCAAGGGCTGTCCTTGAGTGACTTAATTAATGAAGGCAACCTTGGTTTGATCAAAGCCGCGCAACGATTTGATGAAACACGAGGATTTAAATTTATTTCTTATGCCGTTTGGTGGATTCGTCAGTCGATTCTCCAAGCTTTGGCAGAGCAATCTAGAATAGTCCGTCTGCCGCTAAATAAGGTAGGTTCTTTGAATAAAATTAACAGAGCTTTTTCAGAGCTCGAGCAAGAGTTTGAGCGCGAACCATCGTCTCATGAACTTGCCGAGGTTCTCGATATTCCGGCGGAAGAAGTAGAAACAACCTTAGGTGTGGCGAGTCGACACGTTTCTATGGATGCTCCGTTCGTCGATGGAGAGGATAATTCACTGCTTGATGTTCTAGAAAACATAGGTACCCCTGGCACAGATACCGGATTAGAATATAGCGAATCACTTCGTACAGAAATTGAACGATCTTTGGGTACACTTACTGAGCGCCAAATGGATGTTATCAAATTATACTTTGGCATCGGTGTGGAGCATCCGTTGAATTTAGAGGATATCGGTGAGCGATTTGGCCTTACTCGTGAGCGGGTGCGTCAAATTAAGGACAAGGCAATTAACAAATTGAGATCATCATCAAAGAGCAAACTACTAAAACACTATCTAGGAGCTTAGGTTATGGTATATTGCTTTTGTCCAGAAATGAAGATAGTAGATTTTATTCAAATTAGCCTCTAATTATTCCGAATAGACTTCTGGAGGTCTGTTTATAGATTCTTCGAGGGATATAAAGGTTTCTGTTCGTTGAATGCCTTCGATCACTTGGATTTTATTAGACAGCACATCTCGAAGGTGCTCGGTATCCTTGCACATTATTCGTGCGAAAATGCTATAATTGCCCGTTGTATAATGGGCTGATACTACTTCTGGAATATTTTTGAGATCAGAAATGACCGTTTTGTAATAATGACTTTTCTCCAAATAAATGCCGATAAAGGCAACCACATCATACCCGAGCTTTGTAAAGTCTAATTTAAGGCTTGATCCAACTATAATACCGGCCTCCGTAAGTTTTTTGAGCCTAACGTGCACGGTACCACCTGATACAAATAGTTTCTGTCCAATATCCGCATATGATGTTTTAGCATCTTCAAGCATTAAGGCAAGTATCTGAAAATCAACTTTATCTAAATCTAACCCTGTCATTTCTTCTGGTTTATATTTAGCACAAAGTACCAAAAATATCTTCTCTTCTGCTAAGAACAATTTTGAGTTAACATTATGTTGTAGCACCGCGCTTTTTGAGGCTTTAGCTTAATTCATACGTTAAAGAATACCTTGAACAAGAAGAATATAAATTGCTCGAGCCTCGAATCAATGACCTGCTAAAGGAGTTTCGAAAACACCGACACTTAATTCTGCCCAGATTAACATGAAAAAAACGGCTAAAGCTACAAATGCAATCCAGCGAAATCCCGAAGTTCTTACCTTGGCATAAATGAATTCGCATGATAACCAGAGAGTAAATAACAAAAAGCCCATCATGAAAAAATCTGACCCGGTCCATACCACTTCTGAAGAGAACTGCATGGCTAGCAAGGGAATAAGTAAAAGGAGTATAATTATCCCAACAGCAATGAATACTCTGTAGGATTGAAGAATATCTTTGGTCATTATGTAGAATTTAAAATTCAAAACGTTAAATGAGTGCATTAGCGTAATAGTAAAAGGTTTAATAACCAATATGTTCTGGCAAAACCTTCGCTTTGTTGAGTGAAGCAATGGAGTGATTGTAGACCATTTTCATTAAAAAATGATGAGTTGGCAAGCATGTAGCTTTTTTCTTATAATCTAACTAAGGCTCAATCATTAATATCGCCATGCTAAGGAGATAAACCTTGAACTTCGTTTGAATTATAGATAAGCCGCCTATATGAGTAGGGAATTGTCTATTTTCGCGGCTGTCAAAAAAGCTGACTTCTTTTATAAATCAGGATTCGTCGTGTTGTAAAAATGGACAATGCTAAAAGCTTTCGTCAATTCAAGCTATCATGAATAAAAAGTATTTGCCCGTTATTATGGGGGGTATAGCTGCTCTCGGTGTGATCGTGGGCATGCGATTGCAAGCAACTTTAGGTTTTGACCAAGTAAGTCAATCTAGTCGCAACACCAATTTGCTGGCGCTGACGGAAGCCATCAAACATATAGAAGCTAAGTACTATGGTGATTTTGATGTCGAAGAAGCTGCAGATGCATTGATAGGAGATATGGTCAGCCACTTAGACCCTTTTTCGCGTTATTACCCACCAGAAGAGAAAATCGTGTATCAAGACAACATGGCGGGTTACAAAGCGGGCATCGGAGTAGAGTTGTTACATTATCGAGACAGCATTTACATCGTTGACTTGATTGCAGGTGGCCCAGCAGATATAGCAGGCATACAGTTAGGGGATGTTTTGTTAAGTGTAGATACATTTCGGATATCTGGGGCGGGCGCCTCATCCCTTCAACAACTTCCTAACTATCAAGAGCAAGATACGATAGATGTTCAAGTATTACAAATGGGCTCCGAGATTGCGGATCATCGATTAATCCTTGAACGAACCAAACAAGAGTTATTACGCACTATCGAAATGGATACTAACACGGTTTATATTCGGCTTAATAAGTTTTATAATGGAAGCTTTCAAGATGTAATGAACGTATTTGATCTCGCTGCCAAAGAAGGTAAACGATACAAATACTTGTTGTTTGATCTTCGCGATAATCCTGGTGGCTTACTTGATGAAGCGGTTATGTTATTGAATCAGTTGATTCGTGAAAAAAAGGTGAAGTTGATTTCTAGTGAGATGAATAACGAAAAGGTTAAGGACTATTTCACGAATGGCAGAAGTTTTTTGAATATTGAGCGGACGGTGGTATTGATCAACGGAGGCAGCGCGAGTGCTAGCGAGATACTTGCTGGCAGTCTTAAGGATTTGAATAGGGCAGTAATCGTTGGTGACACAAGCTATGGCAAAGGAATGATTCAGCAGAGTTATGAGCTCAGTAATGGGGGTAGTATATCTATCACAACAGGGCGCTATATTTTACCAAACGGCAAGGCAATTGCCCAGCAACGGTCAGATGCTAAGTATATCAGCGGCATCACCCCGCATATTTTAGTTGCGGATACGTGCGAAGATGACTATACACAACGGAAGGAACTCCAAGAAGAGGCTATTTTATCAAGAATATGGGGTCGTACGAAAGATCAATGGATTTCGCATTTTACCCAATCAAACACCATGGATAAAAGCTGTGAGCTGTCATACAACCAAGCTATCATTCATTATGTGTCAGATGCCTTGGATACGGAGATTCCATGGTCTTTACTAATTTCTTTAGATACAACTTTGGCGATAGGCACAAACTTGTTAAAAGACAAAGCCTCTTATGACCAATATATAAAAGAAAAAGAGTGAATGGCAGGTGCATGTAGAATTAATGGTGAATACCCCAAATGCTTAGGCCTCTAGCAAGCCGAGATAACGTTTGACAAATTTTATGACTTGCGTTCTTGCTGATTCATCTTTATTCGCTCTATCTTTTTTTGCTTTATCTATAAGATCACTCAAATCAGCATTATTTTTTTCAAGGGCCGTTAATAGATCGTCTAGTATATTTTCATCTTGGGCTAAGATCTCGCTAAAACTTTTTTTATTAATAATTGCGGTATTCATATCCGTTTTCGCCACCACTGTCGCAGATCTCGGATTTCCAGTGAGTAAGCTCATTTCTCCAAAATAGTCTCCTTTCTTCTTGTCAGCGACATATATTTTGCCCGTTTCATCTTCTAGATACACCTTGGCTTGTCCAGACAAAATAAAGAACATTGAGTCACCAATATCCCCTTGTTTGACCAATAGATCTTCTTTGCTAAAAAGCTGCATATCAATATTGTCCGCCAAAAATTGAAGTTGAGTTTCATTCAACTCCATCAACAGTGGTATTCGACCTAATTCTTTATGCCATCCTAGGCGAATATTCTTCAAATTATCAGCGACGCGATGATCGTATTCATTTTCTACATGTAATTCATGAATTGGGAAAGGGATTTTTATATCTTTTCTTTTTAAAATGTACCATAAGCGGCTTTGCACTTTATCTAAGATTTGCACTATATCTGCGTAGTCGTATAGCCAAAACTTCATTACGTATTTTATGCCATAGTCTTCATAGCTATGGACGAAGGCACCGAGTCGAGCATCTGCTTGAACTTCATCCACCTCGTCAATCAGTCTGTTAAGGACTTCCTTAACCACGTTTGGCGGATGTGAATAATCTAACGTAATAAAAAGATTATATATCTGACGTTGTGAGGGGCGCGAGTAGTTAATAATTTTCTCATTGGATACTTGTTTGTTAGTAAAGCTGATGTAGTGGGACTCTCGAGTTTGTAATGTCAAAGTCCGCCAATTTTGACTGATTATTTTGCCCTCATGCCCACCTAATACGACCCAATCACCTATTTCGAAAGGGGCTTCTATCTGAAGCGCTATGCCTGCAAATAGATTTGATAGCGTGTCTTGTAAAGATAAGCCAATCACAGCCGACACCACTGTGGAACCAATGACAATACCTTCCATTTCGCGATCAAAAATGGCTTTTACCCAAAAGATGGTAATAATAACAAGTATGATAAAAATGAAAATATCAAATAAAAAGCGCGGTAGCTTTATGACATTTTTTTTTAGTAGAAACGAGAAAAGGAGCCAAAACAAATATTGCAAAATAGCATTAAACCCAGTCACAACCCAGACCAGATATACAATGTTTAATGTCCTGTCGCCTTGTGCTCGTAGCGAATAACCCCCTAGAAAATGAGCAACAATTGTGGCTATGGTAAAGATTATTAAGGCAACAATGACCTTGCGATCATAGGATAAGTTGAACATCCGTTTGAACAGAACCGTTGATTGCCCAACAACAAAAATAACCAAGTAAATTACTAGAAAGTTGATCGAATTCATCGCAGTCCTTCTTACAAATTGAAATTAGCGCCTAAAGGTAATCATTCATTTACACTACTCTTTCCTACTTCCAATTCGCTGAGGTCAATGGCACCTCCTGAGACAATGTATTTCATAATATCAGTTGATTTGTGCGAAAGCTTGATGATGTTACTTTTTGGCACGATAAAAAGGTTGCCTGAAAAATTATATGAATGCGGCATATAAACGGCCTCATAGTTTCCTTCTTCTTGTGGAGATAAGATTTGGCTAGGCGAGCCTGTGATGAAACCTAGTTTTAATAATCCAGTATCCGATATTTTTACAGCGACTGGAATGGTATATTTCTTTTTGTCGCCAACAAAAGCATCTGTGACATCCTTTACAGAGTTGTAGATTATACCGATAAACGGTATGCGCTGAATCATGTCCTCTGCCCAATCAAAAATGGGCTTGGTGAAAAATATATTTGCCAAAAAACCTATAACCGTTAAGCCTACCAGCACGACCAGCGCACCGATACCTGGGATAGAAAGTCCAACAAGTTCGTCAGCCCAAATAATCAAGCGATAAATCACCACCACAGTTATGAAGATTGGAGTAAGTATGACCAGACCTGACAGAAAATATTTTATTAAAATTTTGCCCATAATCGAGAAGTTAGAGAATAGTAGAATCAAATATAACTGGAGGACTATTCAAATAGGGCAGCGAAGATTGGATTACTTTTTTATGGTGTGGATCTTCTTGGTAACGTTTTAATTCTGCAATATTGATAAAGCTCATTGTAAGTATGACATCGCAATGTCGTTGAAGTCTTGGATCTCCTGAATCAAAAAAATGACTGACAGTAAAGCTTTTAACATGTTTTATCTTGCTTAATGATGCAAAGTGATGCATTAATTCATTTTTTTGTTTTGTGGTTAGCTCATCCACCAAATCTAGACATACGGTGTGCAGAATGCGATGCTTTTTAAGCGTTGTACAGTTCACAAGAGCAAAAAATGCTAACCCTAAAATTATAATATAAGGACGTTTAAGGAATAAAGCTGCCATTTATATCTCCTATTTTATAACCAATGACATCGAGGGTGTCTGAAGTTGAACTCAAAGGAAAGGTAAGATTGCTAGGATTAAAAGCCCAAACTTTCCTAGAAGGGAAACTATCCCAAATAGCTAAAAGTACATTTCTCATTTGTACGATATCGCTAGCTGATATCGTGCCACTCAAGTTTATATCCGCGGCATCTAATAAATTAGGATCAGTAATGGGCGTGATATTAAGAATATGATTAGTCATGATCACAATATCAGAAGCTGTCATTCCATCGATTGCCATTCCTGTCTTATCAAAAGTATAACGATTAGCTCCTAGGCTGTCTGGAATTTGGACAAGACCGCTGGAGGAAGAAATGCCCACCAGTGTTGAATCCGCAGATAACCTCACCATTATTTCTGGAATCGGATTTCCTCTTGGAGTCCTAAAACGCAGTATTTGAGCTACGCTAGGGGCCGGTGGACTCATTTCGATAAGTCCGTCACAGTTTTCATCAACATCGTTATCTAATATTTCTATTGCATCAGGATTTATTAGTGGATTAGTATCGTCACAATCTACATCACTCTTAAAACCATCATTATCCGCGTCAGGCAGACAAGCCACCACGATCCGAGCGAAATTTGCTCGAACAAAACCATCTAAGGTGTTGCCACCATCGCCGTTAGAAAGAATGGAGCTTATATACATTGTAAAGGTATCTTGATTAAATAACGGCGGTGTTGTCCAAACTACAGAATAAGTGACTGTGGTATCGTTTCCAAAACTTTGAGCGGGTTCGTGTTCAAAATATTGCCTGCCGTTGCTTTCTGAAATCATTGAAGATTCGCCGGGGTTCAATAAAACACCTGCCGCCATATTGTTTTGATTTAAAATAGTCATTTGAAAGCCCCCTCTAAAAGCGCGACCCGAGGTAACATCCAAATTGACCTTTAGGGCATAATTTGTATTTTCCGTTAGCATCTCAGGCCATCCACTTATACGAATGACCCCTCTTATGCCAGGATTGGTAGTATGGCAGCCAGACCCCATACAGGTGGGCTCGCCAGGCGCACCAGTTCTACCATCAGGTGGATTGCTAGAAAAGGAATTTAAAAGCAAAACAAGGCTTAGAAGTCCACAAAAGACTATTATTTTATTCTTCATACATTATTCGTTTGGGCTTGTACTATTATTCACATCGCCATATTTCCATGCTAAGACCGAAATTGGATCTTGGCTCATATTTTTTGAAATGACCATTCCTTCTTTATCAAATATCCAAGTTTTACCAGAAGGCCATGTGGTGGTTATCCCTAATAATACATTTTTAATCAGCACTAAGTCAGAACTGCTCACGACATTGTTATTATTGACATCTGCGGCTTGAATTTGGATGGCATCTTCGAAGGGTTTTGAACCTAAAATATGATTTGAAATCAGAATGATATCACTTGCTGTTACTCCACGGCCCGCCTCATCTTCTTTAGAAAAGCTGAGTTGCGCTATCTCACTAATCCCGGTCATTGTAAAGGTGCCGTCTTGGGCACTTAGAGCGTATTGGCCTGCATTTAGATTACGAATCGAGACTCCTGCGACTGGCTGGTTTTTGGCATTTAGAATACGTCCTTTGATCTCAAAATTCTCCTGAGGCACGGTTGAGAGCGATTTAGTAAGATAAAGCACCTCTTGATTGCGCGTATACGTGGCTATATGGACTGCATTGGTAGACATCTTATGTGCAACCGAAGCTCCAAGCGAATTAGTAGTGGTCCGATAATCAATAGCGACTTCTCTTGCCCAGCTATCCCCTTCGCGATAAGCGTACATGACGACTTTCGTATCGGCATAAGCAACTGTCGGGTTATCGTCACTATCAAAATCAATGGTCACAATACGTCTCGCTCCGCCATTCACATTAGACAAAGTATCAATGGTGCTATGCACCCAATTGTCACCTTGGAGCATGGCATAGCGTATAATATAAGACGATATGCTCAGTCTTGTAGTGAAAACTAGATGTACTTGACCTTTTTTATCTATACCGATATGCGGATAACGTCCAGTTTCTTGAGCAACTTGATCGATCCTCCATGTTTCGCCGTTGCTTCGTGCCAGCATCAAGGCAATATCGATGGGGTCATAATAGACGATGAATTGTTGATTATTGACTCCTAAGGCTATGCCTGTACCGTGAGAATAATCAAGCCTGATGGAGGGCAGGTTTGACTTTCCCCAAATACCACCTTTTCGATTGGCCGATTCGATACCTGTTGATGGATCTACGCTGCTCGTGTAAAGATTGTTATCGCTGTCGTATACTAGGTCATTATCCCAACCGTCATGCCCAAAATCTTCGATATTCACGCAGTTCCATTGGCCCATAGAAGTGTTTTCACAAATCTTTTCATCTTCAGATGTATGATCATGCACTGCTACAGCTATTTGATCACTTCCATTTATGGCCATGGCCACGGGCCCATAAAAATAACTTCTGTCAATGGTGTCAATGACTATACTGTCTAGACGAGTTAGATCGGCATGAGCCACAAAACCCCTCACATCTTCAGACATAAACCCGATATGTGGGTGGCCTTTGCTATCAATGGTGATATCGGGCTTAATGCCATTTCCCACAGAGTATTGCCTCCATGTCTGAGCTTGAAGTGAAGTATGCAAAAGTAACAGCGATGCTAAAAGCCTAATCATGCTTCTAAGATAATACATATATACCAAATTGATATCTACCAAAGGTAATGAGCTGTCGCAGTTATGACATTGACAACGAAATTAGACAGGCTATAATGACATTAATTGCTGTTTCTAATAGAGGCATATGCCTTCACAAAAGCTTCATTTGCTTCTCTATCACCTATGGTGACACGGATATGCTTGGGCGCCTGAAAGGAAGAGGTAGGGCGTACCATAATTCCTTTTTGAGCCAGTAAATACTCTTCTTCTTCTTCCTTTAGTTCGCAATTAATCAACAAAAAGTTGGCTTCACTGGGCACAAACGATATGTTCATTCGCTTGAGTTCTTGCGACAACCATGCTCGCTCACTCGTTATTATTCGACATACATTGTCTAGCCAATGTTTATCTCTTAATGCAGCAATGCCCGCCTGCTGTGTTATGCCATTAATTTGAAAAGGTCGGTACAGCATATTCACATAAGCAGCAATGGCTGGCGTGCTATAGGCATACCCTAAGCGTATATTGGCTAATCCGTATGCCTTTGAAAAACTATTCAGGCCTATGATGGAATAGTTTTTTTGAACAAATTCTAGAGCGGTGAAATATTGTGGGTTGGTGGCAAATTGTTGATAGACCTCGTCATAAACGACCACCACATGATCGGGCAGGCGAGCCATCAATTGCTCGAATGTATCACGATCAATAACTGTGCCCGTAGGATTATTGGGAGAAGTAAGAAAAAGCAATTTTGTCTTTGGAGTAATAGACTGTAGAATGGCATCAACATCCAAATGGTAATCTTCTCCTACTAATGGTACATCAATAATGACTGCTCCAGACCAATGTGCAAACATCTTGTATGGGGTGAAATAAGGCGATGTGACCATAACCTCATCTTCAGGCTCTACAAAGGCCCGAATTATCATATCAATCAACTCAGAGCCTCCGTTGGCCACCATTATTTGACCTAATTGGATCAGTCCATTATAGTGCTCACAGATGGCGCTTTTTAAGGGAAGGGCTTGCGGATCTGGATAAAGATGACAAGATACATTGTTCTGAGCCTGAATAATTTCAGGACTGCATCCTAAGATATTTTCATTTGAGGAAAGCTTGTATATCTTATGAGAGGAAGTGATAGTAGACTTGCCACCAGTATACCCTCCTGCCTTTAGAATACACTGTTTAAACGATAGACCGCCGCTCATTAAAGGGTACCTCTCAGGGCTTGTTCTCGTTCGATGGCCTCAAAAAGGGCTTTAAAATTCCCTTTTCCAAATGACGTGGCTCCTTTTCGCTGAATTATTTCGAAAAACATAGTTGGTCGTGGATTAACTGTACGTGTAAAAATTTGTAAAAGATAGCCATCTTCATCTCTGTCGACCAAGATGCCTAATTCGCGTAGCGAAGAAATATCCTCATCTATATTACCGACTCTTGCTTCTAATTGGTCATAATAGGTAGTCGGAACATTTAGGAACTCTACTCCACGAGATTGTAACTCTCTAACAGTTTTGATAATATTATCCGTGGCAACAGCGACATGCTGTACACCAGCTCCTTCATAAAATTCTAAATACTCATCAACCTGTGATTTCTTTAGACCTTCTGCTGGCTCATTAATAGGAAACTTAATTTTTCCATCTCCATTGCTCATAACTTTACTCATAAGCGCTGTATATTCCGTAGAAATGTCCTTGTCATCAAAGGATAAAATTTGCGCAAATCCCATCACTTCTTTATAATAATGAACCCACTCATCCATTGCTCCAAGCTCGACATTGCCAACCATATGATCAACAAACTTTAGCCCAACAGAACTAGGCTGATAGTTGCTCACCCAAGCTCTGTAACCCGGCATAAATACGCCATCGTACTCACTACGCTCTACGAATATATGTACAACGTCTCCATATGTATGAATGCCTGATTTGACCACATATCCATGTTCATCTTCAACTCTTGTGGGCTTCAAAAAAGACCTTGCTCCGCGCGCGATTGCAGTGTCGTAAGCACCAGCGGCATCGGGTACCGTCAAGGCAATGGCTCGAACTCCATCACCGTGTTTATCTATATGTTTGCCGATTTCAGAGCCACTTCTCAAGGGACTTGTCAAAACAAGCCTAATTTTGTCTTGTGCTAAGACGTATGATTCCGCTTTTTGATTGCCGGTCTCTAGCCCCGAATAAGCTAATGAAGAATAGCCAAAAGCAGTTTTATAATAATGAGCAGCTTGCTTGGCATTACTTGTGTATATTTCAACGTGATCAGTCCCTAAAATGGGCATGAAATCTTTCGCGGACGTAAATATTTTAGTGCTTGAGCTGATCAGGGTTTCCATAGAAGTGTTTATAGTTTGCCTTAATAATAGTTGTCATGACAAATATATAAAGAAATTTGTCATCATGAGCTGATCAAGTCTGTCAAGAAGATTTTTTGATCTAACGAAACTCCAAATATGCGCAGTTATAAGGGCAAGTAGACATCGCCACCTATAATAGAACGGGCTATGACCATGCGTTGGATCTCAGAAGTACCTTCATAAATCTGTGTGATTTTCGCATCACGCATTAAGCGTTCGACATGATATTCTTTGACATACCCATAGCCACCATGAATCTGCACGGCTTCGACGGTTGTTTCCATAGCTACTTCGGAGGCATATAATTTGGCCATTGCTGCAGCTGTAGCAAAATCAGCTCCTTGATCTTTGAGCCATGCCGCGCGATAGACCATCATTCGGGCAGCCTCTATATGGGTAGCCATCGTTGCAAGTTTGAAAGATATGGCTTGATGCTGATTTATTGGTTTTCCAAAACTTTGGCGATCGTGACTATAAGCGAGGGATAATTCGTAAGCCCCCGCGGCTATACCTAGGGCTTGGCTCGCTATGCCAATACGTCCTCCATCGAGTGTCTTCATTGCGAATTTAAAACCGAACCCTGGCTCACCGAGCATATATTCTGCGGGAACGGCAACGTTTTCAAACATGACAGAGCAAGTATCTGATGAACGAATACCTAGCTTGTCTTCTTTCTCGCCAGTTGTAACCCCCTCCCACGTAGCATCGACCAAAAACGCACTAATTCCACGATGGCCTTTGCTACTATCCGTTTGAGCTATGACAACATATGCTCCTGCTTTTTTACCATTGGTTATCCAGTTCTTGGTGCCGTTGAGAAGGTAATGATCCCCCTTCAACTCTGCATGTGTGCGTTGGCTAGTGGCATCGCTACCTGCTTCTGGCTCTGATAGACAAAAACCGCCGATCATTTCACCTGAAGCCAAGCGAGGTAAGTAGCTTTGCTTGATCTTAGTTTGCGCATATTTTTCTACTCCCCAACATACCAGAGAGTTATGTGCGGACATAATAACACTGCAAGAATTATCAACTTTAGAAAGCTCTTCAATTGCGATCGCATAGGACAACGAGTCCATTCCAGCACCACCAAAACTAGAATCAATCATCATGCCTAGAAAGCCCATTTCTCCGAGCATTTTTACTTCGCGGGTAGGATAACTCATGTCTCTATCACGGGAAATTACACCCGGTTTTAGTTCATTTTGAGCAAATTCGCGAGCCGACGCTCGTATCATTAAATGTTCTTCGAAGAGATGAAAATCCATAGCTAAAAACTTTACTTCAAGTTAATTTTTTTGTGGATAAAGACAAATATTCGATGTTCAATTAATTGGCAGAACTAAGCAAAAACGTGCGTAGACTGAAAGAGAGCATGGTCAAAATAATCAAGATCAACGTCTAGTTTTATGTTTTGATCTAAAAAGTATTCAATCATTTTTTCTGTGGGCATATTACCTGTAAGTTCATCTCTAGCCATAGGGCAGCCGCCGAAACCTCTGATAGCACCATCAAAACGTGTGCAGCCATTTGTAAAAGCGGCATGTACTTTTTCTTTCCAAGTTGAAGGAGTGGTATGAAGATGTGCGCCAAATTCTACTTTTTCAAATCGACCAACTATATTTTTGAAAAGGTACGCAATGCTCTCTTCATTACTCACACCGATCGTATCTGACAAAGAGATAATTTCTATCCCCATAGAGACAAGGTCAGAGACCCATTTTTCGACGATGGCAATATCCCAAGGATCTCCATATGGATTACCGAAGCCCATCGATATATATATCACAAGCTTTTTACCTCTTTTGATACAAATCGCTTGTATTTCTGAGAGTCTATGCAAGGATTCTTCTATCGTACTATTGGTGTTCCTAACTTGAAATGTCTCGGATATAGAAAACGGGTATCCCAAATAATCGATTTGTTGATAAGTAGCAGCTTCTCTTGCGCCGCGTTCGTTGGCAACAATAGCCAAAAGTTTTGAGCGGGTAGAGCTCAGATCCAGTTTATCTAAGACCTCAGCGGTATCGCGCATCTGAGGAATAGCTTTGGGCGAGACGAAACTGCCAAAATCAATGCTGTCAAAACCTACTTTGAGCAAGGTATTAATATAACTCACCTTAATGTCAGTGGGAATGAAGTTCTTTAGGCCTTGCATTGCATCTCGCGGGCATTCTATGAGCTTGATCATGTCTGTATTACTCCAACATTAAAACGTTCAACAGGACTGAAATCAGCCGCTTCTATGCCGCATGATATATACTCTCGAGTCATGGCTGGGTCGATGATTTCGT
>CAZTSI010000004.1:51240-127154 GCA_964616755.1 uncultured Saprospiraceae bacterium
AATCGCGCCGCCGCATAATAAGCAGAAGTTTGGTGGTCGTACCGGTCGTTTATTTCTTTAAACAATTGTGCTTGTTCTTCATCACTAGGGACTTTGCCTTGAGAACTCATGGAGGCTACCTGAATTTGCATGAGCACCTTTGCTGCTTGTGTACCGCCCATTACGGCAATTTTGGCCGTTGGCCACGCCAATATTAGTCGAGGATCATAAGCTTTGCCGCACATAGCATAATTTCCAGCGCCATATGAACTGCCAATGACGATAGTAAATTTCGGCACAGTACTATTGCTAACGGCATTGACCATTTTGGCGCCATCTTTGATGATTCCTCCATGTTCTGATCGGCTACCGACCATAAATCCGGTAACATCATGGATAAAGACTAAGGGTATTTTGCGCTGATTACAAATCATGATAAATCTAGCGGCTTTATCGGCACTGTCGGAATAGATAACTCCACCAAACTGCATTTCGCCTTTAGCGCTTTTTACCACCTCTCTGTTGTTCACGACTATGCCAACAGCCCAGCCATCGATGCGAGCATAGCCACAAATAATTGTCTGTCCGTAGGTACGTTTGTACTCATCCCATGAACCTTCGTCATAGATTGCCTTTAGCAACTCTCGGGTGTTGTACGTCTTGTTTCGATCGGTGGGAAAGAGTTGGTATAGTTTTTCTTTGTCTAGAGCTGGGGGCAGACTTTTTTCTCTATTGAGGCCTGCCTTCGTTGGAATACCAATTTTATCAATGATGTTTCGGATTTTGTCCAAGCATTCTTCATCGTTTGCACAAATATGATCGACGACGCCCGATATGGCTGTTTGGGTGAAAGCTCCTCCTAGCTCTTCTTGTTCTACATCTTCCCCAATGGCTGCTTTGACCAAATAGGGCCCTGCCAAGAAGATGGAGCCTGAACCTTCTACAATTAGTGATTCATCAGACATGATTGGCAAATAAGCGCCTCCTGCAACACAGCTGCCCATGATTGCTGCTATTTGAGGGATGCCTTTGCTGGACATAATGGCATTATTTCTGAACATGCGCCCAAAATGCTCTTTGTCAGGAAAAATCTCATCTTGCATTGGCAAGAAAACTCCAGCACTGTCAACTAGATATATGATAGGAATCTTATTATCTATGGCTATCTCTTGTGCTCTTAAATTCTTTTTACCTGTCATTGGAAACCACGCACCAGCCTTGACTGTAGCATCATTGGCCACAATCATGCACAATCGTTGAGAAATTCTCCCAAGCCCACAAATCACACCTGCGGCAGGTGCCCCCCCATGCTCATTGTACATATCATAGGCGGCAAAGGCTCCAATTTCTAAAAAATTTGAGCTTTTGTCAATCAGGTATTCAATTCGTTCGCGTGCCGATAATTTGCCTTGAGCTTTTTGTTTTTCCAGCTTTTTCTTTCCGCCACCTTCCTTAATTTTTTGTAAGCGTCCATTTAATTTCGATATTGCTAGTTTTATGGCATCTTCATTAATGTTAGCTTGTAAAATTTGCTTGTTCATAGATTAGATCTTTGTTTCATAAGATTTCTTATCGATGATGATTTTTGCAATGATCTCCTTTAATATCTCAGAAGTTCCTCCTCCTATAGGGCCTAATCGACTATCTCTAAACATTCTCGCTAAGGGATAATCTTCCATATATCCGTATCCGCCTAAAAATTGTAGGCAATCATAGATTACTTCATCAGCAATCTTTGTGCTTTGAAGTTTAGACATACTCGCTTCTTTTACGACATACTCGCCTTTATTGAGTCTTTCAGTTATAGCGTAATTGAAGGTTTTTATAATCTCTACTTGGGTAGCATGCTCAGCAATTCTATGTCTAAGTGCTTGAAATTGATCGATTTTTCTTCCAAAAGCTTCTCGATGAGACATATAATCCATGGTATATTCTAGTGCATATTCTGCTCTGGCATGTGCATTTATGCCCATGATGAGTCTTTCTAAAGCAAAATGTTGCATAATGTAATAAAACCCTTTTCCTTCCTCACCTATTAGATAATGATGGGGTATAACGACATTATCAAATGAAATCTCGCCAGTATCAGAAGCACGCCAGCCCAACTTATTTAATTTCGTAGCGTAAATGCCTGGGGTATTTCGATCGACAAGAAAAATACTCATCGAGCGGCTCTCTGGGTTGGATTCGGTTTTGGCCGCCACTATAAGATAGTCACTGAAAACACCGTTAGTTATAAAGGTCTTACTTCCATTCAAAACATAACCATCGTTTGACCGGATGGCTGTCGTGCGCATAGCTGCCACATCCGAGCCCCCAAAAGGTTCAGAAATACACAGACAACCGATGAGATCTCCTCTAATGCTTGCTGAAAGATATTTGGCCTTAATTTCCTCGCTCCCCTCTGCTTTAAGATGCGTCATGGCAAGATAAGTATGCGCCCATATCGCTGCAGCAAAACCGCCTGAGTTTACACGCTGCATTTCTTCTAATAAGATGGTCATGTAAAACCGATCCAAATCAAGTCCGCCGTATTCTTCGGGGTAGGAAATACCAAGATAACCCATGTCCCCCATTTTTTTAAAAATATCTGGCGATACGCGTCCATTGTCTTCCCATTCGTCCACAAACGGTATGACCTCTTGCGCTAAAAACTCTCTTAATCCCTCTCTAAAGAGTAGGTGTTCCTCAGTAAAATATCTCATACGGTAAAGGTCATATATCTTAACCACTCATGATTCAATAAATGATAAAAAGAAAGTAATAGTTGAGTTATAGGATAGTTTTTGCTCTTCTTTAAGAAGGAAATAGTATTTTATTACTATCATTAATGATAAAATCGTAATTAAAGCTATGACACCTTATATTGCTGAAATAATTGGTACGGCTGTCTTAATCTTATTGGGAAATGGAGTCGTAGCCAACGTTGTTCTGCCTAAGACCTATGGAAACAATGGAGGCTTGATTGTTATAACAGTTGGATGGGCCATCGCTGTGTTTGTAGGAGTTTTGATTAGTGCTTCTTCTAGCAATGCCCACCTTAACCCTGCAGTTACTTTGGGGCTCGCTTTTGCTGGCCAATTTGCGTGGTCTCAGGTTTCATACTATATCGGAGCTCAACTTTTGGGTGCGATGATCGGCTCATGTTTAGTGTTCTTAGTTTATCGCTCACATTATGAAGCTAGCGATGATAGTGACAGCAAATTAGCCACTTTTGCGACATCGCCGGCCATTCCTAATGTGCTGAGAAACTTACTAAGCGAACTCATAGGTACTTTTGTATTGGTGTATGCAATATTTCATATTGTCGGTGCGGAAGTTGGTGGAACGAAGGCTTCCTTAGGAACACTTGATGCATTGCCTGTTGCCCTTGTAGTATTAGGGATTGGTCTGAGTCTAGGTGGTACCACTGGCTACGCCATTAACCCCGCTCGGGATTTGGGACCACGAGTTGTCCATGCGCTATTACCAATTAAAGGTAAAGGATCTAGTCAATGGTCTTATTCTTGGATTCCGGTGATTGGTCCTATGTTAGGTGCGGCATTGGCGGCTTTGATATTTTTGAACATTGGCTAATTACTAATGATGCCTACGCCAGTTGGCCACCATCTATTGGCAAATTAAGACCTGTCACGAAGGAGCTATTGCCTTGAGCTAACCAGATAATAGCATTTACGATATCTGATACTTCACCATAACGACCTACAGGGATGCTTCTCACCAGTTTCTCACGAAGACCTTCTTTAGAGTCAAAAAGCATTTCCAACATCGGACTATTTGTAAAAACAGGACATACCGAGTTGACGCGAATACCATATTTGGCATATTCCAACGCTGCAGTTTTAGTCATACCAATGACAGCATGTTTCGATGCTACATAAGCCAGCTGATTGGGTAAGCCTCTGAGTCCTGCAATTGACGCAACATTTATGATACATCCACTTTTATTGGGCGTCATGTGGCGCAATTCCTCACGCATACAATAAAAAACCCCAGTTTGATTGACTGCAATAACATTTTCCCAATCTTCAAGTGTGTGCTCTGCAGTTTTAAAAGTATTTTTTGCCCCAATACCTGCATTGTTTAATGCAATATCAATCTGACCAAAAGAAGTAGCTGTTCGGTCAACAAAATCCCTCACTGCTTCAAAGGACGAAACATCGAGCTGACAGAACATTGCTTTAGCTCCATAAGATTTGACAAGCCCTAAGGTTTCTTGTCCGCCCTTTTCATTCCAATCGGCTAAGGCGAGTGTGGCATTCAGTTTGGCAAACTCGATAGCAGCTGCTTTTCCGATGCCCGACGCAGCTCCTGTAATGAGGACTATTTTGTTTGTAAAATTCATGTTGATCCTTTTTTTGGTTTACTCAAACATTAATGAAATCATTTGAGCCACACATGCTGGTCGTTTGGCATCTTTGATGTCGATAATACAATCCCAAGTTACCTTCACCCCAGCTGGCTCATAAGGCTCTACACTAGAAATTAGTATCCTAGCTTTCAATTGAGCTCCTACGGGCACATGATGCGGAAAGCGCACTTTGTTCACCCCATAGTTTACACCCATTTTTACTGTCTCGATCGATATCATATCTTCAATAAACTTTGGTAATAAGGATAGCGAAAAAAAGCCATGTGCGATTGGTGTGCCAAAGGGCGATTCTTTCTTAGCGCGTTCTGGGTCCACATGTATCCATTGAAAATCCTTGGTGGCATCCGCAAAGCTATTGACCATTTCTTGTGTAACGGTAAACCACCCGGTACTGACAATTTCTTCTGAAGCTGGAAATTGAGAAAAGGACTCTAAATTTGGGAATACTTTCATAAGTTGGATTTTTTATAAGGTAGGAGATAAATATAATAATATATGTGAGTTAGTGTAAAAACCGTCCCTTAGCCAATTAACTCTTGTAAGGAAGGGCAATGAGTAAAGAAAATGGACAGGTGTTGAAGGAAATAATTGACAAAGTTGTAACACACACTGCATTTAAGAAGCTAGCGACCTCGATTCTTTTTTGAAGTATTTCTTGTCTACAATTAAAAGTCCAAATGACTCACCATCTTCCTTGTAATGTTTGGCATGATGCGCTCCATGAGCCCTCAGTATGGCACGAGAGTACCAATTATCCAATTGTTTAAACCACTTAAACCGTTGATGAATGTAGACATCATGAATCAAAAAGTAGGTCAATCCATATAATGAAATACCAATTCCTACAAAAAGCAACCAACGATAATCCGTATATAATGAACCCGCCATATAGGAAAGTGCACTCGGAACAGCAAAAACAATAAAGAATCGATCGTTTTTCTCCCAAAATCCATGTTTTTCATATTTCGGCTTATGATGATCTTCATGCCAGCTCCATAACATGCCGTGCATCAGATACTTATGAGATGCCCATGCCACGAACTCCATGATCACATAAGTGATGATTACTATTAGTCCATATAAGGCGATCGTATTCATGCTACTAAGGTCGGTTATTTTTTATTAATCTTCCAGCAAAACTCTATTAGTTGTCTTATTAAATTCATAACGGATTAGAGGAAGTTCAACGTAAAAATGACAATTTTTGTTCGCCTCTGATTTGAAATAGATAGTTCCACCCATCGAGTCGATGATGTTTGCTGAAATGGCGAGACCTAGCCCAGACCCGCTCGTTTTGGTTGTAAACTTGGGCTTAAAAATCATTTTTTGCTCTTCCTTCGAAATACCGCAGCCATTGTCTGCAACTTCGATTATAGCTTTGTTGTCTTCTTTCCAAAGCTTTAATTCGATGATCCCTTTGCGGCCTTCGGGAATTGCCTGTATCGAATTTTTTACTAAATTGTTTAGCACACGGAGCAATTGATTTTTATCCGCATAGACATCAATATCATCAATAGGCTCAATGAGTTGTATGTCCATATCTTCTCTATTTCTAAACAAATCGTGAATTGCTTCCATGATTTGATTCAGATTTACTTTTTGATTGTCGGTTTTGGGCAGACTCCCAAAGGTCGCAAAGGTGTCGGCAATTTGTTGGAGGTTGTCTACTTGTTTTTTTAAGGTATCACACATCCGTAGGGCAAGTGATTCGATGTCTTCGCGTTTATATTGTATACTTTTTTCTAAATATTGAAGACTTAGCTTCATGGGGGTCAGCGGGTTTTTTATTTCGTGCGCCACTTGTTTGGCCATTTCGCGCCATGCATTATCTCTTTCTACCTGTGTTAAGAGTTGTGTATTTTCTGCGAGTTTATCAATCATCGAGTTGTATTCAGCGATTAGCCCTGCAATCTCATCATCTCCAGCCCAAGCGATTTTTTGATTCTGTTTGTTAAGCTTTACATTTTTGAGCGTTCTGCCCAGCTCAAGAAGCGGATTGCGGATATACTCTGCTAATACATAAGAAATACCGAATCCGATTAAAAATAAAAACACATAAGTATTAAAGAGGGCCAGGCTTAGTTGGCCAACAGACAATTTGCCTCCTTGAGGTAATATCGCATTAAATTGATAAATGGACACAAAGCCAATAGTCACAAAGCTAAATACCAGCGTCAGTAAAATCGAAAGTTGAATACGATTATGTAATTGCTTTCTTTTCGGAATATAGAAATTCCAGCTTTCAGGCAAAAAGCGATGCTTTCGGTTGATTAAAGCATAACTGGCGTAGAGCATGACAGAGCCCACAAAACTGATCGAGAAAATGCTCAACGCATTGACCATTGGCAATAATACACCTTCTGATAAGGCACTCGCATTAATACAAATGGTAATGATGCTGCCTAGAATAATGGTCCAAAGGATAAGCCATATGACATTATCTTTTTCAGGCGTGTCTACAAATAAATCTAATAGAAGCGCATAAACGCCGCCTGCTAAAAAGATGATCGCCAAGGAACTGGGGTGCTTGTATTCCAATATAGCAATGGTGCCAATCAAGAGTCCGTAAAAAAGAATTTTATGCCAATGCCGCGTAAAAGGGAAGCTTGTTCTGATGTAAAACAGGGTCAAATGAATGCCGTGCACCGCCAATAGACTAAAAAAGGTAAGAATCCATGTCTTTGGTTTGAGCTGAGAGAAATCTTCAATGGTGACAAATTGAAGAGCAAATAAACTCTCTATAGCCGAAATAAAAGCACTACACAAAAAAGCACCAAAGATGCCTGCCACTATTAGCGTGAGAGTTACTGATTTGAGAAAATAAATTTTTCCAGGCAATAAAAACGTGCTCAAAGGTAATGCCACGAGCATAAAAAGTATAGAAACAACCACCGAATTAGTACCCAACGTCATAACGAGCATTGCCAAAAGCCAAAAGATCCCAATAGCAAATAGCAAGCGATAAGTATGTGTAGACTGATTCGGGAATTCCATATGCTAAATGTATATAATTTGCATGTGTATTTATTGTAATGTGTAACGCTTTATATCATGTGAATATTTTTTTTGATTGACGTATAAGCCTTTCTTATCAGATAATGAGCAGGCAAACACAAATTTTTAAGTTCCAAATGAGTTTAAATATTCTCAATTCTTGAAACTAATTAAGGTGCATAATGATTTAGGTATATATGATACTTGATCTCATCGCGTCTATTCGAAAGGATAGATGAGGAAAGTCCGGACAACGCAGAGAATCGCACCACCTAAAACGTGGACTGAACAAAAAGGGCAACCTTTTGGGCAGATAGAAAGTGTCACAGAAAATATACCGCCCCGACGGGGGTAAGGGTGAAATTGTGTGGTAAGAGCACACACAGATATTCAGTAATGGATATTTGAGATAAACCTTGCGAGTTGCAATGCCACGTATATTTTGTTCCAAGTAGGGTAGGCTTTCTCGGCCGAGTCAAAAGGGGTAGGCAGCTTAGATAAATGATGAGAGTCGACTTTGGTCGATAACAGAATCCGGCTTACGTAGTATTTTATTAAAACAAAGTGCAGCAACCTATTCAGTGCGCTGCACTTTGTTTTATTTCTTGATAGGATTTAATTCGCTCCTTCATCACCAAAGGCAAACGTAAAGCTAAATCGCAAGGTGTTGTCCAACGGGCTCCGTTGATTCGTCGTAGGAGCTAGGTAAGAAAAATCGAATCCGAATACATTATACTTTATACCAAATCCTACCGTAATATATTGTCGGTCTCCTTTAAGAGGGTGTTCATAAAAATAACCAGTTCTAACCGCAAACTGTTGGGCATACCAATATTCTACACCAAACGAAATGGCAATTTCTTGTAATTCCTCAGAAAAACCGCCAGGCGCATCGGCAAAAGAACCCAATACGCCTCCGAAATTGGATTTTTCTTTATAGTCAGGAATATTATTTCCGTTTCTATCAAAATCTGGGTGACCTAATGGAATAGGGGTAGGCAGCAGTAATTTGTTCACATCTAATGCGATCGTAAAACTATTGAAATCATCAAGGTTCATTTTGTACCCCGCGCCAATACCCAAATTGGTGGGAATAAACTCTCTAGTAGATGACGCGACATAAGATATCCTTGATCCAAGGTTAGAGATGGAAGCTCCAAGAGTTAGAGCATTGCCTGGGTTTGTGCCTAGATCTGGATTTGTATTATACGTCATAGAGACGTCCGCTGCAAATGCAGATCCTGAATTAATGTCTTGGCCGTTCACCTGAAATCCGGTCGCAAGATTTGAGAAAATAAACTTTCCTCCGACGGACGCAGAAAATTTATCTGACAGCTTTCTGGCATAGGCCAATCCTGCTTCAAACTCTCTAGGCCTCCCGTCACCAAGAACATTTCCATTGGCGTCTCTAAAATTGATGGTGCCAAGCGAGAAAAAGCGCAGATTGTAGCCGAAGGATTGAAGATCGTCTATCTTTTTGTATCCACCTAAATAGGCCAAGTACACATCATTGAGGCCAAGATTTCGCAACCAAGGTGTATAAGTAGCCGCAAGCTCGCTATTCTTAGAAGCAAAAGCTAGCTTTGAGGCATTATAATGCATGGCATATGGATTCACGCCTGTAGCTATACCCGCATCACCCATGCCACCACCTATGGCATCAGGAGTAATCCGCAAGAATGGAACCGCGGACAATAATGTGTTAGGTACACATTGTCCATTTGCATCAATGACACAGTTCTGTTGAGGAGAAAAAACCTGTGCATTGACAAGAGGAAGTGTCATAATGCTACATACAAAAAACGCGTAAAAAGTAAATTTCATCAGCCTCATTAAATTTTGATATGTCTAAGAACTTCTATTATCATAGTATTATTTTAGGACAAGGATTTTTTTGCCTATTGGTTTTGATACTCGCTGACCCGAAGTAGATATTAATTCTACCATAAGGATATTTAATTCAACGGATCTATTTTGATACCAATTTACGTCCATCGAGTAGTTTATCTGACCATTTACGCTAATCACTTGTTCAGTGCTGCTACTGATAAGAGACCCATTCACGGCATAAAGATAGGTCTTCGCAATATATATATTGTCTTTTAAGCTATGTCCTAACTGAATATTTATATTCTGGTTGGTATCCAAGAATGCTTCAAGCTCGCGGATACCTGATTTTTTGGCAGAAACATTAAACGAAATGGTCTCTTGGTTGACGTTGTTATAAATATCATAAGCCTGTAAAGTGAAAGTATTGTTGCCTTCATTCAAATTTTGCAAGTGAATCTCTAGGAATCCTGAAGTGGGGTCATCAGTGGTAGCTTGATAAAGTTGATTAAGGATCATTTGATTTCTTTTATCGCCATTTAGCCAGCCGGTGATCTCGTGCCCAATGGCTTGATTTCCGATATTTATACCGCTTTGATCGTCCAAATGTGCTTTGATAGTGATATTCGGCGGAACATTAACGTGGCTATTCGATTCGTAAAGCTTTATGCTTAAATCAATGTTGGGGCCGATTATATCTTCTATCGGATCGTCGCTTGTACCACCAACAGCCAGTTGATTGTTAATACCATAGGCGAATTGGCCATTTCTATTGGATGCGCTAAGGGATATTCTAGATAATCCGATACTATAATCGATATCTTTAGGAATTCTAAAGTTGATAGCAAATTCACCATTGCTTATGGAGGCTTTTCCTTTAAAAAGTGTAGCGCCCTCTACCTCAAATTCTCTAACAAAGCTTTGTGGATCATTCGCTAATGTTTTCTTTCTTCTGGCCTTATCCTTAACGACGACATCTAAGGTTTGTCCATCAAATAGTGTCGTAGAATTGCCCGAAGGGTCTCTAATTTCACCTGATATATAGACGAGATCCAAGGCACCTGCGGTGTCTACTACAGTAAATGGGCTCAACTTTTGATCGTTAATAGCCGTGATTACGGGGCGGAAATCGGCCTGAAGTAAGCGCATTGAAGGATCACCGATTAGGAAAAATTTTCTAGTATTAATATTGTCATTTGAGCTGTCATTTTTTGCTCTTCGCATTATATTTCCTAGAGCTAGGTATTTGCCTCCTTCTTGTAAAAATAAGTTTCTAAACACAGCGCGTGTCAATCGGAAGTTTTGTGATGCAAAAACTGACCTGACTGTCGTAAATAAAGCTATAGCACCACCTGTAGGATTAGTGAATACAGCTTCCCCAGCGCTGTTAACAGAAGGATCATCAAACCCGGTAAAGGTACAGGTCGCCGTTACAATTAAAGGAAGTCGATCTTGATTAGGCCATTGATTTAGGTCGTCTATGTTCAGCACACGCTCTTGCGACCAACCTCTCGGGCCTCCGTGGCCGATGTAGTTCATCACTAATGCACCTTCTGAAACGATTTCGTTTAAGCGATTTTGTGCTTCAGGATATCGGTTCCCCCCTGGTGTCGAAACTTGTTCGAAGGCATCCCAATAGACTTTTAACTGTTCAAATTTTGGGTATTGACTTCCGACTTCGTTAGCTATTCTCTCTGAATCATTGATGTGTAAGTTGTTATCTTCATCATCTGCGAAAAAAGCAACGTTGGCTAGCCATCTCGCGTCTTGTATTTGATGGGTCTCATATCTAATAATTTTGGCTACGATGGCATCCGCTTCATCCGTAGTTCGTGCAATGATTCGCCCTATTTCAATATCTAAATCTCCTCTCAAAGCACCTTCACCCAGGTCGAGTAACCCATAGTAGTCGTCACTTGGAAAGGCCAATAATGGATCTAAGGATTCAAGTGTTTGATAACAAGGAATAAAATTCTGTTTATTAAGTAAAGGGTTTAAACCTCGCGGATCATAGCTTGCATCGCCAAACAACAACAAATATCTAAAAGCAGGATTTGAAGCATATACTTCTCGCAAAAAATTCCGAATGGCACTAGGATCAGGTTGACCAGCGGCATACTGCAACATAATATCATTGATATTAACGAGGCTTATCTTAAGTTGGTCTTTGCTAGATCTATGATTGGCTAGCCTACTTGCTGCATTGAAAAAATTGGGATGATATACGACAATCATGTCGCAGTCTGCACACTCAATTTTACTTGGCAGCGTTTCGCCAATTATTTCGGGAGTAGGGAATTCTTGAGAAAGCATAAAGGCCACAAAAAATTGGTCAACGTCCATTGCACTTGTAATGCTTTTAGAATTACCATCCGTAAAGACCTGTTTTTTAGTGATATTGTGAATATTACTTACATCCCACACTACTGCGTCTCTTACGGTGGTGATGGTCAGACCATTGTTGCTTTCTTTTTGCGCCAAAACGTTGTTAAAAGGAAAATAGGAAGTTTCGGTGAGTATATTTTTTTGTCGATAGCTAAACTCAATTTGATCTATCCAAGCCCGTGTTGAATTAGCAGATTTGGTAAACAAAAGCTGTGATCTCATTATATTTTGGATAGGGATGATCGCGTTTACATCTGATGCATAAACGGCTTCAACGTCACCTAAATTAGATGTTCTAAAAGATAGCTCAGTTACTTGTTCGCCGTCTCTAATTCTGATACTCTCTCTAAATTCAGATCGCACGGCAGCAGAGACTCTCAATTGTCCATTGGCGCTGACGGAGGGGCTAAGGGCTAAATAGGAAGAAAGATTAATGGGCGGCGAGTTGGTTATCTCATCACCAAACCAGCGTTGCCCGCTTCCTTGTCCGCTAGTATTTAGACTGAGCAAGTTTATTTTGTCAATACTCACGTGTTGTAAAGCAAGTGAGGCATCACCTGTATTACTCGGAGGCTGCGAGACTGATTCATTTGTTAAAAGAACTTTGACTTGATCGTTGAATTGAAAAAAATAATTCGCCTTATCTGAATAAGGGTTTTTAGTTAAGGTTAAAGCGTTATGCTCATGGTCGACATCGATTTTATTAGGCCCATCCAAATAAAATATAAGTCGTTCGCCGCTCGTCAGGAATTCGTCATTATTGCCATCAACGTGATAGGCTATTTGTTTACTCCGATCGACATCATTATCCGAAACCAATTCGTTTAAAGCTCCTGCTGATTTTCCGTAGAGTTTTAGCCTATCAATATTTATTCGCTGCTCATTGGTGCCGAGCAATTGGCGAGCCGCAGTAAAACTTAGTTCGTACATGCCTGTGCGCTCAACTGATATTTGATATGCTGGCTTATTTGCCTCAATAGATAATTGACATAAAGTGTTAAACCAAGGAAACAATAATAATGTTATGATGAGGGTTCGAATGATCATGGCAATAAAACGTTGATAATATGGCTCTTGTTTGCTTACGACCTAAATTATGCTTAATATAGTAATTCCAAGGGAATGAAATGAGACAAAATCTGTTGATCTTAATGTGTCTGTGTCTAGTAGTCTGTACGAGTTGGGCTCAAGATCCGGTTTTTTCGCAATTCTATAATGCACCTGTTCAACTCAATCCTGGCCTTGTGGGTCTTTCGAATAATGGGATAGTAACGATGAATTACAGAAATCAATGGTCGGGATGGCCAGAAGCCTATACGACTTACGCGGCTTCATTCGACAAATTTTTTGAAGACCTCAACAGTGGTTTTGGTGGGCAAGTACTCTCTGATAATGCTGGGGATGGTATAATAAGGAACATAAAAATTAGTGGTATATATGCTTACCAGTTAAACCTTACAAAGTCGCTTAAAGCAAGGGTGGGGATGGAAGCTAGCTTTTATCAAACTCGCCTGGATTGGGACAAGCTGGTATTTTTTGACCAATTACAACCCTCGATCAGAGATGGCAACCCAGGTGGGATTTTAGTGCCAAGCCTTGAAAATAGACCAGAGAACTTAAGTAACACTTATGCTGATTTCTCCCTTGGAGGAATTATCTATAACGAAAATTACTACATAGGTATTAGTATAGAGAACCTCACTAACGCCTACAACGGATTCATTGGGAACTCTAGCACTTCTAACATAGGTTTGCCAATGAGATTGTCGATTCATGGGGGATGGGAAATTGATTTGGATGGCTACAATAAGGATGGATTTGGCTCGTTTATTGCTCCGAGTATCCTATACACACGACAGGCTGGCTCTCAACAAGTTAATGCTGGTGCGATTTTTAATTTTGAAAATCTCTTTGTCGGTGGGTGGGTGAGACACAATCTGTCCAATTTAGATGCGTTAATTGTATCAGCTGGATGGCGTACAGAGAAATTGAAGTTGAGTTACAGTTTTGATATGACCTTGAGTGATGCCTTTATAACCCGAACAGGTGGAAGTCATGAACTTGGAGTACATATTTATATTGGCGGACTTGATTCTAAAAAATCTCGGTACGAAGATTGCTTTAGTATTTTTAGATAAAAAGAGATTAATGAGTCAGAAAATTTGTTTTTTATTGATCCTTTCTGGATTAACTCTAGCTTCTTGTAGCAAAAAATCTTCTGGAAGCGGTGAATCAGACACAACAGGTTGGAAATACAACGATGCCGAATGGGGTGGTTTTGAAAAATTGGACTACGAAGGTCAAATAAATGCTCCCAACCAAGTTTTGGTTACAGGTGGAACATTTACTATGGGTTTGACGGATGAGGATGTTACATATGAATGGAATAACATAGCTCGTCGAATCACAGTGACTTCTTTTTATATGGACGAAACAGAAGTATCGAACATAGGATGGAGAGAATATGTCTATTGGCTAGGCAACAAGTATGAAAGTTTTCCAGACGTGGCCGCAAGTGCTATGCCAGATGAGAAAGTGTGGTTGGATGAATTATCTTATAATGATCCTTTTGTGGAGACATATTTTAGGCATCCCGCATACGACAATTATCCGGTAGTAGGTGTCTCTTGGGAGCAAATACAAGAGTACTGCAAATGGCGGACCGATAGGGTCAATGAAATGATTATGATTAAAAGAGGTATCTTGAATCCTACCCCTGACCAAAAGGATTCAGATGTATTCACGACTGATTCGTACTTAGTGGGTCAATACGAGGGAAATGTTAGAAAAAATCTTCCTGACCTTAAGACCGGGGGCGAACGTCCCGTAAAGTATGAGGATGGAATATTAATACCATCATTCAGATTGCCAACTGAAGCCGAATGGGAGTATGCTGCACTTGGGCTTCAAGGAAACTTAAAAAATCCTAAAGACGAGCTTATTTCTGATCGCCGCACGTATACATGGGATGGCAAGTCACCCAGATATCAAAAGCGAAATAAGGATCAAGGTAGAATGCTCGCCAATTTCAAACGTTCTGGTGGTGATTATATGGGGATGGCTGGTAACTTGAACGATAATGCAGCCATAACAGCTCCAGTAAGATCATACTTTCCGAATGATTTTGGTTTGTACAATATGTCTGGCAATGTATCTGAATGGGTGCAGGATGTCTATAGACCTTTAACGGGGTCGACCCTTCGTGATTCTGAAAATCACGATCTGAATCCATTCAGAGGTAATGTTTTCAAGGAAGTACTTAGAGACGAATATGGTAACTATTTAGAAAAGGATTCTCTTGGACGTATGCGCTACAGAGAGTTAACAGACGAAGAATTGGCTGAAAGGGAGAATTTTAGATCTGGTGATGCTAGAAACTTCAGAGATGGAGATGACGAAAATATCACCTATGAAACTGGTAAATATACCTTAATCAGTGACAAATCTCGCGTCATTAAAGGGGGAAGTTGGGCAGATAGATTGTATTGGTTATCCCCTGGTACAAGACGATTTAAAGATCAAGACAAATCGGATCGAACTATTGGATTTAGATGCGCCATGACTCGAGTTGGCGGTCAGAGCGGAAATGATGATAATGGTGGTGTATCGTTTAAAGAGCAGCCTAAAAAGGTAAAGCGCAAGTTTAATTAATCCTATCTTGGATAAAAGATATAAAGGGGCTTGCACGATGAGTGTAAGCCCCTTTTTTAATGATTATATTATTCAGGCCTCAGTGATGTACCAATGTTTGCCAAATGTGCGCGTAAGGATCATGAAAGAAAGACATACTCTACTATCAACGCTACCAATTCAACAACTCTTGATATACCCTGTGTACGGGCAAGCCCATGACATTATAAAAGGATCCTTCGACTTTAGTAACTTTTGAAAGGCCAATCCAATCTTGAATACCATAGGCGCCTGCTCGGTCTAATACTTGGTAATTGTGGACATAATAGCCGATTTCCGAAGAAGTCAAGGGTCCAAAATGTACAACGGTTTTATCTTGGAAACGTATTTCCTTTGTATGATCACACATACAAACAGCGGTATACACTATATGAGAATTGTCAGAAAGCTGCGCTATAATCTTTTCGGCATGTGCTAAATTATCTGGTTTCCCCAACACTTGATCATCACAGACTACGATGGAATCGGCTGTGATGATTATTGATTGATTATCAGTAACAATATGCTTTAGATGTTCGAGCTTTAATTTAGATATATAAGGGGCGATTTCATCTAGTGCTAAATCTGAAGCGTATACTTCGTCGACGTTGGACACCAAGATGTCAAATGAGACTCCCAGATCTGCCAATAAACTGCGCCGACGTGGCGAAGCTGAACCAAGAATAATTTTTCTTTCGATTAAATGATGTAAAGGATTAAGATTGGACATGTTGGCTTATTAAATATAAGAATACAAGAGCTAGAAGTGTGTATAGTTTAATGGCTTGACTTAGTCTTCCATAGTGCAAAGGTATTTTTACTGCGAATATCATTACCGCCATGATGATTATCCAAGGGAAAATCAAGAGCAAATAACCGATAACTAAGAGCTCAGACAGAAAATCACTTCGATGTATCCAATAGATAAGTGAAAACAAGAGGGTAGCCATTAATATAATAATGATCACTTTTGTTTTGGCCTCTCCAAGAACAATGGGAAGTGTTCTTAATCCTGTCAACTGATCCCCTACGATATCTTCAACATCCTTTACGATTTCCCTGATCGTGCTGACATAAAAGGAAAAGAAAGAATAGTACAAACTAATACTTAATATAGTGAGGTATATTTCAAGATCTTCGTCATAGAGTTCTGCGAGAGGGCTAGCCTCGGCTAACAAAGGTAAAAGCATTACCAAGCCACAAAGCAGACCAATGATCACATTGCCTATCAAAGGCATACGTTTTAGGTGCTTGTTGTAGATGAAAAGTATGAGAGTGACCAGGAAGTATAAATAAAGATGATCCGGTCGGCCAATTTCGAGAGCTAAAGACAATGCCGGTATTATAGGCGCGATAACAAAAAATGTGTATAGGAAATAGCCCCATTTTTTTGATACATGAATGCCAAGAATCCCTCTCTTTTGGTTTATGTGATCAGTAGAAATATCCTCGATATCGTTTTGGATGTAACCCGCTATCGCCATGCATATGACCACAAATATCAACAGAAGCACCTCGTGAAGGCTCAGACTCAGTTCGATTCCACGAGAAAGCAAAATAGGCTGAATGAGCCCAGACAATAATAAATACACAGAAATTGCTAAGACAACAAGATTCGGTAGTCTGATCAATTTTATCCAGACCAACATTTACTGGTTGTCTCTCCATTCATAGACCCATTTTGCTTGAATTTGTTCTAGATGCCCTTCGCTGCTATCTTCACGCCTACCCGTAAAGCTTGGGATTTCTAGAATCCAATCTAATAAGTCCGTGAACCTAATGCGGTAGATTTGACTTTCTCCAAAATCATCCCCAAATCGCTCATAGAGTGCCATAGCAATATCCTCGTGATCAGTCCAAGCTATTGGTAAATCTTCAAAAGTATCAAATCCCATACCTTAATTATGTTATTGTTAGTGCTCGTGGCCTATAATTTTTGATTGATCAGGGATTAAAATGGTAATTTCCGCATCATCTTCGAGAATAATACATTGACACCCTAAACGCGATTCAAGTCGGGGATTAAACGCTCTATCTATAAAATCCTCTTCTTTATCAGAGATTTCTTCTAAAAAATTCTCACCTGACTTTACATAGATATGGCAAGTACTACAAGCACAAACCCCCCCACAATTATGATTAAGGTGGATATCGTGATCTTCTGTTACCTCTAAAATAGAATAACCTTTCTCCGCATTAAGAACCGTTGTCGTCTCTATTGATTGATCTTCAAACAGAAATGTAATTTTTGCCATAGATGTAGCTAACAGTGTGTAATGATATTGAGTTCATAGAATAAAAACAAAATTAACACTATACTAATCTTTTATGCCTATTTAGTTCTATATTGGTAATGTCCAAAGACGTCAACTGATCATGAATAAACCTGATAAAGATCCAAGGTACAAGTTTCTCGATCTAAAGATCTATGCCGAAACAGAATGGCTCGCCGATAATCGTAAGAAGTATAGACAAGTATTTCAAGAGAAGGAGCTAAGTTATATCTATGTCGAACTATCGATTGTCAATAGACTTTATGAAGTAGATGCTTGGGAGGTGCCAATTAAGCTCGTATGCTATCAACTTGGAGCTGAAAGAAAGTCGATTTGTTCTATTGAAGTAATCAGGCAGATCAGCGAACATGATCATATTGCCTATATTCGAGAAGGGTGGGGCAACAAGAATATTGCGTCATTTTGGAAGCCAGGAAAGTATTGCTGGGTAGCCTACTTGGATGAGCAAAAGCTGATGACCAAATACTTTTATGTCGAAGAACTTCATAAGGTCTTTACGCTTGAACAGTATTGTAATGCATTGTATGTCAGAGATATAGAGTTTTATGAAGGAGCGAGTAACGATAATGAGACCTTGCCTTCACGCGAATATTTTCAGACCTTTTCTGCTACCGAATCGCGATATGTATTTGCAGAGATTTCACTTGAGAATAAGTATGATTATGCAGACTGGCATGCCGAGATTTTCGTACGCTACTATAATCAAGGACGAGAGCTAAAGGGTGAGATCGTAAAACTTCAAAAAATTATGGCCACAGATGTAGAGCTCGTAATAAGCCTTGGCTGGGGATCTAATATTAAAGGGGCATGGCGCAAAGGTCACTATCGGGTAGAAGTAGTATTCCAAGACGAAATGATAGGTGAGTCGATGTTCACGATAGATGATAATTTTGAAAAGTCGACAGAAGATTTACCTGATTTTTTTTCGAACAGAGAGGAGCTCATTCGTATACCAGTAGACTATAAATCTGCGCGTCAATCGTTTAAAGAACTAAATCAGCTTATCGGGCTGAACAAAGTGAAACAACAATTATCTGATCACTCCAAGTACATAAAATTTTTGCAACTGCGCCTCAAAAGAGGGTTTAATGACGACGCGCACCTTAATCTACACAGCGTTTTTATAGGTAATCCAGGCACTGGCAAGACGACAATTGCTCGATTATTAGGGAGCATCTACCGCGAAATGGGGCTTTTAGAGAGGGGACATGTCCATGAAGTTGATAGGGTAGATTTGGTCGGCGAGTTCATAGGACAAACAGCGCCCAAAGTAAAAGAAGCATTTTTAAAAGCTGCTGGTGGAGTATTGTTTATTGACGAGGCATATGCTTTGGTGCGAAGTACTGAGGACACAAAAGATTTTGGACGCGAAGTAATTGAACTATTGGTCAAGGAAATGGGTAACCCTCAGAGTAAATTTATGGTTATCGCCGCAGGCTACCCAGAAGAAATGGAGAACTTTATCTCTAGCAACCCAGGGCTGCGATCTCGTTTTAAATATATCTATGAGTTTGAAGATTTTAGTGTCACCGAGCTGTTCTCCATTCTTGATACGATGTGCTTACAGAACGAAGTCATGCTTACGGCTTCGGCAAAATCCTTGTTAGAGCAGGATATTCAAGAGGCGTATCGTATGCGTGATAGAAGTTTTGGAAATGCACGTTTTGTATCTTCCCTGCTAGAAAAAGCTAAGATAAATATGGGCATTCGTCTCATGCGCGCTAAAGATCAAGATGCCCTCTCTGATGAAGAGCTGAGCACCATAACACTTAGAGATATACAATTACTTTCTCGTCCTAACAAGCAAGTAATTAGTCAGGTTGGCATACATGAGGAATTACTACAGACTGCCATTCGAGAGTTGGATGCAATGATAGGGTTAGGTAATGTTAAAAAGCAGGTTAAAGATCTTGTAGAAGTGATCAAATACAAATTAATCAGAGGGCAACTAACGACTTCATCGGTTAATATGCATACCGTGTTATTAGGAAACCCAGGAACGGGCAAAACGACGGTAACGCGAATTTTGAGTCGTATATTTCATGCCTTGGGTATTTTAGAACGTGGACATATAGTTGAGACGGATCGCCAAGGTTTAATCGCGGGCTACGTCGGACAAACGGCGATAAAGACCTCCAAAGTCATAGATAGTGCGCAAGGCGGGGTACTATTTATAGATGAGGCTTATAGTCTTATCAAACCAGGTGCCCTCAATGATTTTGGCGATGAGGCCATTCAGGTGTTGCTAAAGAAAATGGAAGATCTTAGAGGCAAATTCTTCGTTTTTGTAGCTGGCTATCCGCAATTGATGCGAACATTTATGGAATCCAATCCAGGTTTGCAAAGTAGATTTGATTTGACCTTGTTTTTTGAAGATTTCACGCATGATGAACTTGGTCAAATTGCTCTTAGTTTGATACAAGAAAAGAAGTTGCGAATTGGTAAAAGAGCGGTTCAAGAATTAAAGGCATATTTGAAAGAAGAATATTTAACCAAAAAGCAAGGCTTCGGCAATGCTCGCAGAGTACGTCAAATTGTTAATGAACTACTAGCGCAACAACAGTTGAGAGTCGGAAAGGAAAAAGTATCAGCCAATTCAAGCTTTGTTCAACTTGTAAAACTTGAAGATGTTCAAAATTGCATTGTCAATTTGAAATATTCCTCTATGGATTTATCTGGGAGACGACGTATAGGTTATTAAAAAGCCACTTTAGCACCACCAGAAAATGATCTTCCAAAAACTGCGTAATTATGCCAAATGGTATATTGATCATTTAACAAGTTGTCACCATTAATGTATAATCTAACATTATTCTTTATATTAAATGATATATCGAGAACCATATTTTTTCGAATACCTGATGATATTGTAGCAAAAGGTATGTCCGCTTGTTGGGCATTTGCAACTATGTCTGTCCTAAAATTAAAATGCAACTTGTCGTTTAATGCATTGTAAGCAAACGAAGGGGTGACTAGCCATGTTGGTAGGTTGTATATATCTTCATTATTATTGTGTACATATCTATATAAAGTTCTTAGAGACGTGCTGAAGTTAGTTTCGCCAAAGCGATACGTAGCCGCTGCGCTCAATTCAGCTTGATGATAGTTCAAAGTGTTTCCATCAAAGAGACCACTTCGGGACGTAGATGGAACAAAGTTAAGAACCCTATCGAATATATCATATGTCAAACTTGCATCAAGCGATAATGGAGTACTTAGTCTTATACTTGCCCCGGTACTTGCTGTAGAATGTACACCTACACTTCCTATGGCAGATGACAAGTGATTTATGTATCCATTTACAATCGAAGTACTTTGAAAATTATTAAAGCGCACAAGCTGATCGGCTTTCAAACGAAAGGTGAATGTTTCACTAGGTTTCCATTCAGCAGAAATAGATGGAAAAATACTCGTCCTTGTGTTAGTTACATTCGTTCTTACTCCGATTAAAATAAGTTTGGTAGGATCTTGAATTCTATATCTTAGGGATGGACTAAATGCTGAAACTCCGGATGTTATAGAAGAGGTTGAATACATAATAGGAGCCTCTAACTTAATACTTGTTTTACCATTTAATTTTAATATGGACGTCGGTAGAATAGTCAGGACATGTTCTGATGCTTTGTCTATGCCAGTGCTAGTATATTCAAGGCAAAGACCATATTGCCACAATTTAGGTGCGAGACTAAAATTCTGTATTGACCATTCTAATACTGTTGTATTAATGTTGCGTACGTCTTCAATTTCAATTACAGGCAGGCTCGATCCAAATAATCCCATACGCAATTGATTATTTTGAAGGCTGAATGTGGTCAGTAGGTCTTTTGTAAGATAATATCTCGCAGATAGTGCACCACCCGATTGGCTTACGAATTTATTAGCTACCGTTTTGTCGTTCCAGTTGAAATGTTCTAAGTCGATCGTAACGTCGAAATAGTTATCGAGCTGAAATGTATAGGACAATTCACCCGTGAGTTGGTTCATGTTTCCTTTGCTTAGATGTATAAGGCCCTTATTGACCTGTTTATCTTGTGGGTTATTATAACTTAAGGGCGTGATTGAAAATCGAGATTGTGGTGTGTAAGCAGAAAGATAGCGAAGAGAATCTACGAAGGATTTTTTTTGCGCTTCTGGCATGACAATGTCCTTTAGGCTATAAAGTGCATTGGTCTGATAGATATCCGTGTTATATACTTTTTCTACTAGGATAGATTTTTCTTTAATTTCTTGAGCTACAATACAATTCGTAACGAAGAACGCTATTAAAAGTGAGAGGATATTTTTTTTCATTGTATGTGTTTTCATTTCCTTTAAGAAGAGTCTAGTGAATCTAATTTGTAGGTTTAATCAAGGAGAGTCTATTTTTTGCGGTTTCCTTTAATGATTGCGGTATAGCGCTTTCTGACTCTATCAGCGCTTGTAGAGCTCCCTTAGCACTGGCAAAGTCGTTTTGTATTATGTAAACATCTGATATCAGTATTAAAGATTTTGCAAACCAAGCAGGATCGGATAATAGAGATTGATAGTTATTGGTTATGTAATTCTGACTTTTATCAAATTGATCAAGACTAAAGTAAGCCAAACCCATATAATATATATTTTGTGGATAGCTTGCTACATGCTTAATGCTTGGCTTAACAAACAACTTTGTTAACTCAAGCCACTTATTATTGACTATTAAATTCTTTGCAATTTCAGAGCATAAGCTTGTCAATTGTTCTTGATCCATTTCCTTATTGTCAAGCAAGTTTATAAGTTCTTCAATGTCTTGTACTTCATTAAGACGTATATCGCTAATAGCCATTCTAAATAGTCGCTTGGCAGATATTTTTTCATTAGGTAATTGTGACTTCCTTTGTTCGTCTATTCTTTTATAGGTACTAAAGTCACTTTGTAGAGTATACACTATCTCCTGAAGCATGTCGAATGCGGCGATGGTGTATTTATTTGTTTTTAACTGGACTAAAGAACGCAAGTGTTGGAGGGATTTTGCATATTCATGTTGACTATATGTAATTTCAGCAAGTTGAAATAAGCTAGAATGGATATATCTCGAGTCAGGAAAGTCTGTTATAATTTTCGAAAAATTGACAATAGACTCAGGAAGCTTATTAGCCTCTCTAAATTTACTGGCAAGAGCAAAGTAGATGGAATCTTTAGCTGTTAAGCTATTATGTATCTTTTCTTCTTCTAGTGAAATGTATGCCTCTGCATTAAAGGTATAATCAGCATATATTTCTTTCAACCCAAGATGTGCGCGCTTCTTTGTATCATGATTGTTTGATGAAGCCAAGATTTGTTTGTACCATTTTTCTGCAGCTGAATACTCGCCGGCATTAACATGAATCAATCCTAATTGCAGTTGCGCTTCTTCTCGAAGAGATTCTTGAGTATCAGTTCTTATTAATTTTTTGTAATATGTACCTGCGTTATCAAGTCTACCTAAGGTAAATAAAGTGTTGCCTGCCATTAACAAAGCTTTATCTCTATAGAGGCTTGATGAATATTCAGTAAGTAATTCATCTAATAAAAGTATCTGGTCGTAGTATCGATTTTCGAGTTCCGCTATAATCGATTTTTGAAACAATATATAATCAAGTTGCTTTTGATCTAGGGCAAAGGCTTTGTCATAAGACGCTAGAGCGTTTGTATAGTCATTGAGCAGAAAATATATATCACCGATTCTTACTAAGACATCCTCTTCTTTGATCGTGGTGTTAATGTTTTTCTCCAAACTTTTATATGCTACGCCAAACTGTCCAAGTGATTTTTTAAGTTGTTTATCTTTGAGATAGCAGTAGGCCAACATATAATTGACATCAAATAAAAGGGTTGTGTTGCTGTTGCTAGATGATTTTGATGTATTATATCGTTCAAAGTAGGCTTGAGCCTTGACAAATTCTTTTTTGTCATATGCTAATATCCCGCGCCATGCGGCTACATTGGCGTGTTCATCGATGTTGGGGAAAATAGATTCATACAAATCAAAATATGAAAGAGCTGTGGCAGGTTGATTTGTTTTAATAGCGCCCATTGCTCTATTATAGATTGCCCCTTTAATGTAATTGTGATCATAATTGAACGCGTTCAATTGCAGGCATATGTCTTTAAATAGATCCATATGTTCTACATCAGAGAGTAGGGTAGCTAAGAAGGCATTGATATCGGGGTTAGGATGTGTTTTTTGGAGCTGTTTTGTTATCAAAGCACATTTATCATAGTTTTTGAGTCGATAATGCAGCACCAATTGATTCCATTTAATATCATAGGGGTTTACATTTCCAGTATTTTCTAGTTGTTCATAAACTTGGAGGGCTTCTAAAAGCTTGTTTTGTTGGGTATAGATTATGGCTAGCTCTTGTAATGCGGCTGAATGCAATGGACTATTATCTTTTATTTGTGATAATTGAGCAAGTGAGTTCTCAGTATTTCCTAGTTTGTTATCAAGAATTGCTTTGATGTAGCTCTCATCCGCCGTTAATTTTCTATGAGTACTAATCAGAAGAATAGAGGCAAGGGCATCATTAAACTGTCCTGTATAATATTGGCTCATGGCCACAACATGGATGATTTCAGGTAGTTTGAAGAGTTTTGTTTCATTTACCCTCTTAGCGTAGTATTTTATTATAGTCGTATAATCCTTAAGTGCGAAATGACTTATAGCAAGATAGTACGGACTGTGCTTAATCAGCGTTTCGGTTTTTCCAATTTTAGTCAAATACTGTAAGCCATTCGTATAATCTTCGAGTAGAATAGAGCTAATGCCAGCATAATACGCGGCATATTCAAAATCATCACTTTTATGCTTCAGAGCTTTATCAAATGATTTGATAGCTGCTTGAAATTTCTTCTTTCTAAATAGGTCATATCCGTATAAAAATTCAATAGAAGCTAAGTCGCTCTTCTTTAAATCAAGATGACTCATATTCTCCCAATTCGGATTGTCTGAAGGGCTGATGCCCAGAGCCACTTCTTCTTTGAGCACTTTTATAAGTAACTCGGCTATGGCAGGATCATTAAGGATAAATTCAGGCGACCGTTGAAGGGCAAAGCTAATTTCTGGTAATCGTTCCCCCAATGTAGCGATTATGTATTGTCTCAATTCCTCAGAACCGTCAATACTTATGGGTTGCTCCATGTCTGTTATTGCGCTCAAATAGGCGGACATATCTAGCTTTTCTTGCGATGTTATGCGCAACTTGGCATGCAGATTTTGTTGGCTAACTATGGGGCTGATGAAAGCAAAAGCCCAAATTAAACCACTGATAAAAAGTCTATTACACATGTTAAAAAATTCTAATATGTAAAACTACATTTCATTTGTCAGACTACCAAGTAATTTGAGGAGTTTAGGCACATTCTTTTGTTTATCTCTATGGTAAACTCTTAGATAGTGGTTACATTTGGATCATTATGCATTGGCCTGATCTTAAGTTATTACTCTTTTTTGCTCTGTTAGGCATAGGACGTATGTCAGCGCAGGTGCCAGCGTCTGTTCAAGCGGCATTCTCTAAACATCGTACATATCATCAAGATACCCGCTTATTAAGTAAATATTATGATAGAGGACTTGATGCGGATATTTACCATTTTGCCCAGACCGTCAATGGGTTAGATTTGATTGATCATGTCACCACCATTGTAGTAGACAAAAAGGGGGAGCTCATGCACACTGGGCTTCGCTGGTCGCATGTCGTAGATGAATCATCCACTGAGGCATCCGTAAGTCCTATAAGCGGATGGCAGCGTTTCAATACTTCATCGGACAAGTCCTTGTCTAGAAGTTCTAAGCAACTAAAGGCTACCAACTCCAAGGTGAATGCCGCCTTGGTAAAGGATGAGATTTCTTGGAGAGAGGTGTATGTATTAAAGGATAAGTTGTTAGTCAGATGTTATGAATACAGCTACTATGATCTAGGTGAATGGAAGCAGTCTTATGTGGATGTGAAGAATGGCTCCCTTTTAATGCTAAGAAGTTTTACGACTGAGTGTAGTTTTGATCGAGACTATTTGTCCGCAGAGGCACAACACACCATGCATTCTCATCAAGAATATGAAGAACTTCATACTGGGTCATGCCAGCACGCATATCGAGTGTTTGGCCGACCGTTGTTGAGTCCTTTGGATGGTCTCAGATCCTTGTCTTTAGCGCCGTGGCTTAGTGCCCCTAATTCTTCGCCACAAGGCTGGCACGATACTACGATCACAAGAGGCAATAACGTTTATGCCTACGAAGATAAAAGCGCTAACAATCTTCCAGGATTTTCACCCAATGGCGGTGCAGACTTATGTTTTGACTTCCCACTAGATGTAGCTCAACCCATCCAACTACAAACTGAGCCCGTAATTGTCAACATGTTTTATTGGAATAACATGTTGCATGACATCATGTATCAATATGGTTTTGATGAAGCTGCTGGAAATTTTCAACTCACTAATTTTACCAATGAAGGTTTAGGGAATGATCGCTTATTGTCAGAGGCACAAGATGGGGCAGGCATTAATAATGCTAACTTCTCGTCACCACCAGATGGATATTCACCGGTCATGCAAATGTTTTTATGGAATGGCACGGTTAATTCTAAGGTACGCTATCCCGCCCTGGCGAATAGCTCATTTACGGCGACGTCGGCTAGTTTTGCCCCAGATTATATTCAAGTATCAGGTCGAGTAATTCAAGCAAATAGCTCTGATGCATGTTCGGTTATTAATAATGCCGGCGCTCTGGATGGAAACATTGCTCTAATCGACAGAGGAGGTTGTTCATTTACCCATAAGGTTCAGCGGGCACAGGCAGCAGGTGCTGCAGCTGTGATCATTTGCAATAATGAGAATAGTCATTCACCGATGGGCGGCACACCTGATTCCAGTATCTTAATTCCAGCTATCATGATGTCAAAATCCTCCTGCGATACCTTAAAGCTTTTTTTAGATAGTCTTGTCATGGACATTCAGTTTAATCTAGCGTTAGACAGCGGCTTAGACAATGGCATTATCGCGCATGAATTTGCACATGGCATCAGTATCCGTCTGACAGGTGGTCCGTCGATCAGTAGTTGCCTTAATAATCAAGAACAGATGGGCGAAGGATGGAGTGATTGGTATGCTCTTATGATGGGGCTGGACGAACAATCCGCTAGTACGGACATAATAGGTATTGGTGCATATGTCGCCAACTTGCCAAATGCTAGTAAAGGAATACGCAATTATCCATATACGACCGACATGGCTCAAAATCCTATGACTTACAATTGGATAAAATTTTCTTCAGTTCCGCATGGATTAGGGGCGGTGTGGGCCACCATGTTGTGGGACATGACCTGGGCATTGATAGAGGAACACGGGTTTGATGAAGATATATATACAGGCTCAGGCGGAAATAATATTGCATTGCAGCTAGTAACTACAGCATTGAAACTGCAGCCATGTGCTCCAGGTTTTGTGGATGGACGAGATGCTATTTTGGCGGCTGACCAATTGCTCTATGAGGGTCAAAACAAGTGTATTATTTGGCAGAGTTTTGCCAATCGAGGCCTAGGTTTTGGGGCTAATCAAGGCTCATCTGCGCTTCGATCTGACGGTATCGAATCTTTCGACTTACCACCTTTATGCTCGGAGTCCATCTATTTTGCTAAGCAGTTTTCGATAGGAGGTGCAGTTGGAGATACGCTCGAAGTGACACTTATACTTCGCAATAATTTGGATATACCATTAGTTGACTTGGCCATTCACGATACATTATCGGCTTCGATGCATTATATTGATGGGTCATTAACATCTGGTCAGATGGCTAGCAATCGCTTGGTGATAGATATCGCCCAACTCGAAGTGAATCAAGAGTTACAGTATAAGTATACATGCGTTTTGAATGGCTCTAGTCCAGGAAGAGTTGTTCAAAATCATAATTGGGAGCATGGGTTTAATGGTTGGTCAGATAACACTTTCTTGGGTAGCTCATGGATATTAGACACAACTGATCCGGTTTCTGGTATTCATCATCTTTTTGTAAAAAATGATGCTAACAGGCAGTCAGCCTATATGGTATCTCCGCCGATGCTATTGCTTGATAGCCTTATCATGAGCTTTTGGCATAAATACTCATTTGAAGATAAATGGGATGGTGGCGTGGTAGAAATTACAGATGATAATGGGAATAACTGGTTTGATCTGGCCGATTTTATGCTAAAGAATGGATACGATGCGTCATTAAATATACAAGCTTCCTCTCCTGTTAGCGGCCGTAGAGCCTTCACTTCGACACGTGATGATTACAAATTAACCATTATTGATTTAACTCCTTGGTATGGTAAAACGATACGGATAAGATTTCTTGCGGCCTCTGATGAATCCGTAGGCTTGGAGGGTTGGTATATAGACGATATTGCGTTTTATAGACCTCTTGTGGAGTACATGAATACTTGCTTATATGATGATGACGAGATGACTCAATGTGTAGCATCGCGCTTAGTGATCATCGATGACGAGATTGTTTGTGCTCCGGATACATTATATGTACGTGATTCTTTTCAAGATTATTATCGCGGAGAATTACTTTTGAGCAGTGATATATTTTTACCTCAAGAGCGATCATTTATCTTTGAGAGCTCAAACTCGATTGAGTTTCGACAAGGATTTCAAGTAAACCAAAACACAGAATTAATTTCGAATATTTTTAATTGTAATAATAACTGAAAAAATGGCTAAACAAAGTTTTTATGATATCGTAAATAGTGAAAAACCAACCTTGGTTGATTTTTTTGCTACGTGGTGTGGCCCTTGCAAGACAATGGAGCCGGTCGTCAAGCAACTTAAAGCAGATATGGGTGACAAAATAAGGGTATTGAAAGTGGATATTGATAAGAATAACCAAATTGCCACGAAACTATCCATTAGAAGCGTGCCTACGTTTATGATCTATAAGCAGGGAAGAATACTATGGCAAGCAAGCGGAGGTCAATCGATAGGAAAATTGAAGGCAGAACTACAAAAGCACATATAATATGATAGATATCGTCAGCGCCCCGTGGCATTGGGCATTTTCAGGATTTGCCATTTCTATGGTCATGTTGTTATTGCTTATGGCAGGGCAACGATTTGGGATTTCTTCTTCCTTTCGCACTGTTTGTGCAATGTTCGGGGCGGGGAAGTATAGTGAATATTTTCGATACGAAATGAAAAGGGACGGCTGGTTGCTATTTTTCGTGGTTGGGACGATGGCAGGGGGATTCGTAGCCTCACATTATTTAGGCTCTAAATTACCCGTACAAATTTCTTCTTCAACAACACAAGACTTAGCGGAACTGGGAATTATAGTTCCTACTATGTTGGAAGAAGGGCAGGGCTATGTGCCTATGGAATTGTTTGAATTTTCAGCACTGACCGATGCAGGTAGCTTGTCTTTCTTAGTCATTGGTGGATTGCTTATAGGTTTTGGTACGCGTTGGGCTGGTGGATGCACTTCTGGACATGCCATTAGCGGTTTATCCAATTTTCAATTACCCTCTTTGATTGCTGTCATTGGCTTTTTTATCGGTGGTCTTGCTATGACCCATTTTTTATTTCCGCTTATCTTTTAAAAAGAATAATCATGAAGAATATAATTTTTCTATTCCTCGGAGTTTTGTTTGGTATTATTATGACCAAATCAGAAGCTATATCTTGGTTTAGGATTCAAGAAATGTTTCGATTTCAGAGTTTCCATATGTACGGTATCATTGGGGTTGCCGTAGGGGTTGGTGTTTTGATTCACCTTCTCATTAAAAAGGGGGTGATAAAGGGGCTAAATGGCTCGACTATCGCCTTAGAAGAGAAACCAAAGACCTACGTAGCTAGTATATGTGGCGGTACTCTATTCGGACTAGGATGGGCGATGACAGGTGCATGTCCAGGGCCGTTATACGTGTTGTTTGGGCATGGCATTGTGAGTGTTGGGGTTGTATTGCTCAGTGCTTTTTTTGGAACGTTTTTATACGGTTTATCTAAATCAAAACTTCCTCATTAATAATGCGTACAGAATGTTTGCTTTTCTGCTTTTGCTTGGTGCAATGTGCTTCAGCAAAACATTCTTCGGTCGTAGTTCGGGATGTCATACTTCATGTGTCGGGCATAGCCCCAAATGCTGGATATCCACAAGCTGATTGCCTTAAGGAGTGTCGCACGAGAGCGTGGGCAGATCCAAGTACTATTCAACACGTCGCCAGTATCTGTATCCAAGCTCTCGCACAAAACAAAGTCTATATTATTGACGCCACTCTAGACTTTAAAGATCAATATCGCGAATTGACTCAAACGGGATTGGAGCTTCGGGGAATATTTTTGACACGTGCTCACATTTGCCATTATGTCGGGTTGATTCACTTAGGGCGTGAAGATATGGCGACTAAGCAGGTTCCCGTTTATTGTATGGATACTAAGAGCTCTTTCATAACGGATAATGGCCCTTGGGCTCAATTGGTGCAATTAGAGAATATGCTATTACATAGACGCACACTTGACAACCTTTGCACTATCGGGTCGACCGTCAAGATTCATTCGGTTATAGCGCCTGATGGAGATGAGTATTCAGAGACGGTCGGATATCATAATGTAGGGCCTTATAAGTCTGCATTGTTCATTCCAGAAATTGAGAAGTGGAATCTTCGGAATCAGGAGATTGCAGAATGGGTAAAACGAGTCGACTATGCTTTTCTCGATGCTAGATTTTATACGAATGTAGAATTGCCACGTAGAGATATGATAATGATACCACATTTATTCACGGTAGGGACAATGAGAAAATTATCTTCCTTGCCCCGAGCAGATCACTTGAAAGTACATTTTGTAGATTTAAATCATACAAATCCCTTATTAGATTCTTCGAGTAAGGCTTATAGATCTATGCATGAGCGGGGTTTTAACCTAGCCGTTCAGGGCATGACACTGGGCTTATAAAGAATGTTGTATTGAACCATGCATATAATTTATATCTTGTCTTTTCATATGCAGCCATATTCATCGTGAGATCAACAATTTTCAGACACCCTTCAAAATTTGCCCAGGTCTGTTTAATCGTAATGGGATTTTGCTTTAACGATACTCTAAACGCTCAGCAGAGTTGCCTCCATGATACTCGACTTAGTGAGCGTATTGCTAACTATACGATGAATGTTACGCTAGATCATGAAACTAAAACAGCAAGTGGTAACCAAGTCATTGTTTGGCATAATACATCTCCTGACACCGTCAAGGAGCTAAGGTTTTATATGTATTTGAATGCGTTTAAAAACAATAAAACGAGCTACTTACGAGATTTAGACGGTCTCTTTTTTGGACAGAATCTATTTGATCGGGCTGAAGAAGAATGGGGTTGGATAGAACTTCATAGTATTATTCAATCAGGCAAAGAACTTATTTCTTCCTTAAGATTTGAACGAGATATAGATGGCAATATGGATGATGAGAGTGTGGTTAGTGTTCAATTAGATCAAGTCGTAATGCCTGGTGATTCAGTAGTGCTGTTTACCCAATTTACGAGTAAGATGCCACGAACCTTGGTGCGGTCGGGCTATAGTAAGGATGATTTTTTTCATTTCGTCCATTGGTATCCCAAGTTGGGTGTATATGAGAAAAATAGCAAGGGAGTATGGGCTTGGAATTGTCATCAATTCTTACGTCAAATGGAGTTTTATGGGGATTTTGGCACCTATGACATAACTTTGAGCACGTCAGATCATTTGAAAATAGGAGCCACAGGTTGTCTAATGTCCGAAGAACGAATAGAAGGTGGTTTGATTAAAAGGCGATATCTAGGGCTGGATGTCATTGATTTTGCCTGGACGGTGTCTCCATGTTTTGAAGAATATATAGAAAAATACAAACACATTACGCTCAAATTGCTTATACCTCCAGAGCACCGTGACATGAAAGAGCGCATTTTGCACTCGGCAACTGGGGCGTTTGCCTATTTAGAAGAACGGCTTGGTAGGTATCCTTATAATCAATTGACGATCATAGATCCACCTGTTCATGCACTAAATAGTGGATTTATGGAATATCCACAATTAATTACTGGCGGATCATTTTATGGTATTCCCAAAGGATATCATGGCGTAGAGTCTTTGATCATTCATGAGCTTGCCCACCAGTTCTTTATGGGAATTTTAGCCAATAATGAAAAAGAAGAACCTTGGTTGGATGAGGGCATTGTTAGTTTTTATGAAGATCGTATTACTGATCATTTATTTGGTGCAAGACAGTCGTTTGTAGACTTGTTGGGCTACAAAGTTGGCAATAGCGCGTTATCTAGAAATGAATATACGAGCCAGTCTAATCTGCGATCTGATGCCATAAGTACAAAGAGTTGGGAGATAAAGGGAAGCTATAAACGCACCGTTTACAGTAAAGCCGCGACAGTACTACGCACCCTTATGGGTTATATGGGGGAAGAGAGGTTTGATGAAATGATGAAAGAATACTACCGTCAACATGCGTTTACTCATCCTAGGAAGGAGGACTTTTATGCGATCGTTACTTCTTGGGCCTCGAATCACGATTGTCTAATTTGTCCGACGATTTCGGCTTTCCTACATCAAGCGATTGACGGCACAGAGGTATGCGATTATGCGGTAACCAATATTAGGCATACTGTAGATCATCATCCTACAGGCATTTTTGGACGGGGCGATGGAAAGGCGTTTGTGCCGCACGATCATTCGAAAGACGTTGGTGAAATCTTATCGACTATTAGATTAGAGCGCAAAGGGTCGATGATTTTGCCGTCAACAGTTAGGATTACTTGGGAAGATGGAAGCGAAGAAGATTTCATTTGGGATGGGAGACAAACTATTGAAGATATCAACTTTAGAAATCGACGAAAAATAGTGTCAGCCTACTTAGATCCTGAACACTTGTTAACCTTGGATATTGATTTTAATAATAATAGCTTTACACTAACCCCTAAAAAGGATGCATTGTTAAAGTATGCCGAACGAACCATTTTTTGGGTGCAAAATATTCTACAAGCTTCAAGCTTTTTAATGTGAAGCATTCTTTACATCGCATCCGATGGGCTATCCTTCAGAGTAGCCACTTGTTCAAAGTCATTATGGGCTTGTACCTTTTACAGTTTGCCTTGGCGCTGATTATTGGCATTCAAATATTTGAAGTGCTTGAAGCTTCGTTTGGCCAATCCATGATCGTCGATGAGATGATGACTGGATTCAATTATACGATTTTGATGGACTTCATCAATGTCCACGGGGCTTCGTTAAGTCCACTTATTGGATTGCTACGATGGGTAGTTCTTTTGTATTTGGTGATCAGCAGTTTTGTTCATGCGGGATTAATTCAACGAATTATCGATAGCACTGAAAGTTTTTGGGGTGGTGCTTCTAAATTTTTCTTCGAATCATTTTGTATTGGGGCAATTGCAGTAGCTGCCTTGCTACTATTTAGTGCACTTTTATGGCTTCCGATATTGACGCAATTATTTCCATTGATTGAGTCATTTTCATCTGAAAAGCCCATTGTATTATTACTTATTGTAATGTTTGTCTTTTGGTTTTTGGGTGTTTCTCTACTTTTTACTTGGTCTGTCAAATCAAGATTTTTACTTATCAGCGGTCATCGAGCCTCTTCGTGGATAGCCATGCGCACCGCAGCTCAAGGCCTATGGCGTGATTGGATTGCCTTATTTCCAACTCTTTTGTTTTTGGCTATCGCTTATTTCTTGTTATATGTTATAGTCTTTTGGTTAGAGATTAGTGTAGGTATAAAGTCTATGGGTCTAATATTTTTATTTTTTATTCTTCACCAAATTGTCTTGTTGTGCAAAGTTTTCTTGGGCGTGGTGTCCTATCTTGTCATATGGCATAGAGTTCAGAGGTATTGAACTTTGTCTGAATACGCCAAATTTGGCTGTTGATGGCGGCGACTTTAATCCACTATTTTAATTAATCTTGCGGCCTTATGAATAAAGTCTTTTTAGCGCCCATCCGTATAAAGTTGCCTACTGTTTTTGGAATGAAGTCAGTCAATAGCTGGCTGTTAAAGGGGGAGGAGAACATTCTTATTGATTGTGGGGAGGATACGCTCGAGTGTCGTGCAGCCTTGACTATTGGTCTAAAAGAACATGGCTTAGAAATTTCAAATATTGATCGGGTCGTCATAAGTCATGCTCATGTAGATCATATTGGTATGGCGTCTTGGCTGGCTACGGAGCATGACATCTCTATTTGGGTATCAGAATTAGTCTTTCCCTGGGCAGTGGATACTGAACATTGCTGGCAAGAAAGGGAGCATTATTTGGGCAATCAAATTTCACATTATTTGGGAGAAGAGGGGCGTCAACTTTTTTTTCATTCATACATTGATATGATGGATAAGGTCATGGCGGTATGGCGAGCTGTACCGCGTGAAATGGTCCATGTCTTTTCGTCTGAAGGGCCTATAAACTTTGGCACTCAAACATGGCAAGTACTTCATTTGCCAGGACATGCTGCTACGCAAAGTGGCTTTTATCAAGCACAAAACCAATGGTTTATCTCATCGGATGCCTTGCTGCGCTTGACTCCGACCCCCGTTATTGAGCCAAGAAAGGATGGCTGTGACTACCGTTTCCCTATCGTCGAAATGATGAATTCCCTAAAACGTATAAAATCATTGCCGATCAAGCATGTGTATCCTGGACATTACAGAGCTTTTGACGACCCTGACTTGAAAATAGAAGAACAAATAGGTCGAATCGAACAAAGGACATTCGAATGTCATCAGCTTATTTTGGGAGGTAATTTACAGGCCGTCGACTTATACCGCCAAATGTATCCGGGTAAATTCTATTTGCCTGCATTCAATATGGTGCTAGCCTATTTGGACTTATTGACTGAGAGAAAACAAGTCACACGTGTAGTAGAAAACGGACAAGTTTACTTCAAAAAAATAGGTCATTAGCGAATCGGAATGTACTGTATCTTCGTTGCTTCATAGACCAAAATTATGCCTCAATTGTTGAAGATCATTCAACTCTTCACAGTCAGATTTCATCAATATAATATAAAAGTCAAGGCTTTTCAATTGTTTGCATGGGTGCGCACAAATAAACTCAAGAGTTTGCTTTATTTGTCTCTAGCGGGTTTAGGTGCAGTGTTGTTTTTGGCGCTATTGATTTACATTGGTGTCTTTGGCCGGCTACCTACGCAAGGGCAATTGAAAAATATCAAAAGCCCAATTGCCTCTATTATTTACGGATCAAATAATCAAGTATTAGACTACTACTACGTTCAAAATCGCTCGACAATTGACAGTACCGAAATTGCACAACACTTTTTAGATGCACTTGTAGCCACTGAAGATGTACGCTTTTATGAGCATAAAGGTATAGATTATAGAAGCCTAGGCCGTGTATTGGTGAAAAGTATTTTGCTCCAACAAAAACGAAGTGGCGGTGGCAGCACCATCACACAACAATTGGCCAAGAATTTATACGGTCGTCAAAAGTTGTTTTTCCTTTCCAGCCCAGTCAACAAGATGAGAGAAATGATGATCGCGAGGAGAATGGAAAAAGTATATACAAAAAAGGAAATTCTCATCCTTTACTTAAATACGGTGTCGTTTGGTGAAAATTTGTATGGTATTGAAAAAGCCGCTCATCGATTTTTCAACAAAAAGCCAGGCCAACTGAGCCTTTCAGAAGCGGCCGTTTTAGTGGGTGTCTTAAAGGCGCCAGGGTATTATAACCCTAGATCAAATCCTGAAAAGTCCTTAATTCGTCGCAATACAGTATTGTCACAAATGCATAAATATGGGTATCTGACGCCCGAGGAGTATCAAAAATACCAGTTAGAGCCAATTAAATTGGATTATCAATTAATTAAAATAAGTCAAGATTTTACAGGGTACTATAAGGCTATGATTCGCGAAGAATTTGATAAGTGGGCAGCAAAACATACGAAAGAAGATGGATCACCCTATGATCTTGATTTAGACGGGCTTAAAATTTACACTACGATTCATCCTTCTATACAACGTTCAGTTGAGAAGGCACTAAAATCGCACATTTCAAGACTTCAGCCAGTCTTCAGAAATGACAATTGGGACGTCACAACGACTTATAGTACCCGCGATTCATTCTTGATGATGAGCTTAGCACATCAAGCTAAATTCAATCTGTCTGCTTCTGACAAAGAATCTCAATCCTTTTTAGAGCAAATCAGCACCCCTAGAACTCAAGAATTTTATTCCATCGAATCACCTATTTCGGGCGAATTTTCAAGCATGGATTCTTTAGCTCATTTTTTAACGGCTTTACATGGTGGAGTGATCGCTATAGACCCCAAAAACGGTAGTATAGCCGCCTATGCGGGGGGCGCTGATTTTGGATTTAGCCAATATGACCAAGTATCTATTCGTCGGCAAGTCGGAAGCACTTTTAAGCCTATCGCATATTTGGCTGGATTAGAAAGTGGCCTGACTCCATGCGAATATTTTGATAATGAGCTTAGAACCTATGGACAATATGAGGGCTGGCGACCAAGGAATGCTGCGGGCAATTACGGAGGTAGTTATTCAATGCATGGGGCCTTAGCCGAGTCAATCAACACGGTTTCTGTGCAGGTCATCCTAAAAGCTGGTGTAAAAAGAGTATTAGCTTTGGCCAAAGCCTTAGGCATCACCGCATCGCTGCCGTCTGTGCCTTCTATAGTGTTGGGTACAGCAGATATTTCCCTCAAGGAAATGGTTACAGCATATGCCGTTATTGCTAATGGAGGCCAGCAAGTTAGCCCTTTTGTCATACGAAAAATCGTTGATGAACAGGGAAAAACTGTTTTTAATTTCGGAGGCGCAAGAGGTGGTTCGATTGCGTCGCCAGAAAATATAGAACTTATTCAAAAGATGATGAGAGGAGTTGTAACCCATGGCTCTGGCGTAACTATGAAATATTATGTTCATGATTACAACGTAATTGGTAAAACGGGCACTACCCAAGATCAGTCTGATGGATGGTTTATCGGTGCGCTCCCAGATATATGTGTAGGTGCATGGATCGGCACTATGGATAAGCGTATACACTTCAAATCGCTCAGATTAGGATCAGGGGCGAGTACAGCCTTGCCTATTGTCGGACGCGTATTCGGGGATTTGGCAATGTGGAAAACGCCCATTATTCATAATTTTTCTTTTGAAAATGCAGATTTTCCTTGCCCTATCCGCAGCGATCTTCCCGCCGAGGAGATGATCAATTACCTTAACGATTCGAATTATATTGATTCAGGCCACTTGTATTCAGAAGATTTGCTTGATTCATTAGCTTTACCTATTAGCATTCCTATAGATAGTATCACCATTGGCGAGACAATGGATACATTAAATAGAATTAGGTAAGTAGAGTCAACTAATTTAAGCGAATGCTATAGTATAATGCAAGCCAAAACTGCTTCACGACTAGAATTGCCTAATTCGTAACTCAGTTAGCAAAATATATGGATTGTCTTCGCTTATAGATTTCCTGCTACTTGCATGGTTTCAAGGGTAGGTGAGGCATTGCCACCAGTTTTTTCGATAGTAACTGCAAATGTTTTTGCGTCACCAGAAATGCCTTTCATCTTGTGGAGATAATCACTATCCAAACTAAACACTCCAGCATCCACAGGATTACCCCCAACTATAGCCCATAGTTGATATTGTTGATCTGAAGCTAGACTAGCTAGACTACCCGCTTTTAAATAAAGTTCTGAAGTAGTTTTATTCCAAAAGATGCTAGCATATGCTGTTGGCGCTTTATCAGTTCCAAGTAACTCTACTTTTTTGAAGTCCTTATTACCCATAATGGCAACTGCCGACTCTAGTTGTGCAATGTCCGCTTGGATAGTTTCGTACGTCCCGGCGAATTCTAGTTGCTGAGTGGTTATTGCACTAAGCTGATTTTCGCATTTTTTTATTTTTTGGTGAGCCCAAAAACCATACAACAGTCCACCGATGGCCAAAATTCCGGCAAGAACAGCCATGATCATCATAGGATGTATGGATGAAGAAGTATTCGAGCTCTTACGTCCATTCGACGCGCTTGAACTTCCTTTGCGATTGAGTGTAGAGAGCATCTTGTCACTCAATTCAGGCGCCATAGGGGCTACCTGCTCACTCATAGCAAGTGTTTCAAGAGCTTCCTCAATCCGAGCAATTTCTAATCTAATCTCCGGATACTTTGCTGCAAGGTCAATTACTTCCTCTATTTGATGGGTCGGAAGCGTGCCCACTACATATGCTTCTAATAAGCCTGAGTCTATATATGATTTTATGTCCACTTTTATTCTTTTATGGCCAGAGCCTTTCTCAGGTTAGTAATAGCCATCCTCAATCGAGTTTTCACTGTACCAAGAGGTATGTCCATTTCTTCCGATAGCTCTTGATGGGTATATCCTTTAAAATAAAGGTATTCTATTATCAATCGTTCCTCTGATCGCAAATACCCTTTCAAATTTGAAACACCAATATCATCCACACGCATTTCTTCAGAAATATGAAGTTGATTCTCCTTACTTACGACGCCTTCGAGTGAATCGGTTTTATTGTTGTAGGAGAACTCCTTTGATTTTAACTTATCCTTAGCAAGATTTCTGGCGATCTGTGCCATCCAAGTGAAAAACCGAGCTTTGGATTCATCATATTGGTCGATTTTATCCCATATTCTCATAAAGCAATCTTGCAACACTTCTTGGCTCAACTCTTCACTAGGTATCATCCGTGCGATAATTCCATTCAATGCACCACCATACTGCCGATACAAGACCTGAAGAGCATCAGCTTGCCTCATTTTTATACCTCTTACGATTTCTTGTATGTCTTTATCTGTATCCATTCGTAACTAACAACGGCGAAAATAACTCATAAATTTTAACGAGGGTATTTATGGCCAAAAGTTTCGTGAGGTTAAAAAAAATCGCTTTCAGACATCCAAGAGTATTGTTGCTCTCGTATGTAACAATGAAAGAAGATTTAGATCAAGTCATCTTATAAAATCTCAATCGATATCTGTTAATTATTAATTAGTCAAAAAATGAAATACACGACCTTACTTACACTTTCTATACTTTTTGCCGGAAGTATTTTCTTTATTAAGTACTCATTAAGGGAGCCTGTGACCGTTGCTTTGCCCAAACTTTTAGAAAGGGCCGAAAAAATTCAAATGGGTAAAGAATGGGATGCTGTTCAAAACGCCTTTGCTGCTCAACGCAATACATTAGCTATGCACCCAACTAACGTAGAATCCTATCTGAATCTTGCCGCTATTTATATACGCGAGGCTCGAGTAACAGGTGAGCACGGACATTATTATCCTGCGGCGCTCAAGATGACAGACCAAATATTGAACTCTGAAACATCTTCCCCTGATTTGCGGTTTAGAGCCCTCGTAATAAAAGCTGGGGTTCAACTGTCTTTGCATGATTTTGATGCCGCCAGGCGTACAGGTCAAGAAGCATTAGACATTAACGCCAATAATGCTCAGGTCTATGGTGTCTTAGTTGATGCTCATGTCGAATTAGGGGAGTATGATGAGGCCGTTAGATTAGCCGACAAAATGATCAATATCAAACCAGACCTTCGTTCATATGCGCGTATTTCTTATTTGCGAGAGATTCATGGTGACATAACTGGTGCTCTTGAAGCGCTTCAGCTAGCGATTGATGCCGGAGTGCCGGGATATGAAGAGCGGTCTTGGGCTATGCACACCTTAGGCGAATTGCTCTTAAAGTATGGTCGCATGGATGAAGCTAAAAATGTTTTTGAGGCCATATTAACCGAAAGAGAAAATTATCCATTTGCCATTGCCGCTTTAGGTGCGATAGCGAAAGATCAACAAAATTTTTTCGAAGCCGAAACGAAATTAAAAGAGGCTATTTCCATTATACCAGAAGTAGGATATTATGTTGAATTGGCCGATCTATATAACAAAACGAATCGAAGAAAGGAGATGATCAATATGATAAAGGAAATTTTGCCTATGCTCAAAGATGATGAGACAAATGGGCACAATATGAATTTAGAATATGCTCACCTCTATTTGGACATTCTTCAGGATCCTGCGAAGGCAAAACATTATGCAAATCTAGAATATGCAAAACGACCAAAAAATATTGATATCAACAAACTATTAGCTTCAATTGCCATTGCTCAAAAGGACTATGAAAGAGCGAAAGAACATCTCAAAGTAGCTGGTAGCACCAATAGTCAAGATCCTACTATTAAAAAATTATTAGTAGCGAGTGAGGCAACCTCCCTCAGTAACGTAATATATTAATCTTCAACACAATTATTTCTTAACCCCCTTCACATAATCTGAAGGACAAATTTCATTATTATGATAAGTAATACCTTAAATGGTGCTAGGATTGATATGCTTGCTCGATACCTATTCTTCATAGGATGGGTGATGAGTTCAGTTTCCATCTTTGCATCTAGTCACCGCGAAGCACCGCTTATAGCGAATGATCCGTTGGCTGACAACACCGATCTGTATGCGTTTAGAAGTCCCGATAATCCTAATACTATTACAATTATCGCTAATTACATTCCAGGCGAATTGCCTTTTGGTGGTCCTAACTATTACACATTTGGTGAGAATATACGCTATGAAATCCATGTGGATAATGATGTATCAAAGCCCGGGGACGAGATAACGTATCGCTTGATTTTTAAACAAGTAAATGAAGATCCCACGACATTCTTTAACATTCGATTAGGTAAGCAAAATTTAAAGACGACGTACACTCTTGAGCGTAGTATTGATGGCGGAGTTAGTTTTCAAACTATTGTCGCACACGGCATCGTACCGCCTAATAATATCGGCTCCAGAAGTATTAATAGTGCCGTAGGACTTAACTCCAGTTATGAATCTCTTATCCAAGGCGCTATTATGACAGCGAGCACTGGCGAAAAGGTGTTTGCCGGCCCTGCGGATGATCCTTTTTACGTGGATTTAGGTGCCATTTTTGACCTCGGAAATGCCCCACGTCAACATGACCAAGTAAGGGATGGATTAAGTAAATACAATGTGCACACTATCGCCTTGCAAATTCCGATTTCTACGCTTCTTAAATTTGGCGCACCACTCACACCTGTTAACATCCTTGATCCTAATTATGTCATTGGAGTCTGGGCTTCGGCAAGCCGCCCTGCCATCCAGACACTCAGAGGTGGCGAAGTAACAACACTTGATGGTGATTGGATTCAAGTTTCACGATTGGGTATGCCTTTGACAAATGAGGCCGTTATTCCAATTGGCGCAAAAGATTTCTGGAACCGAATCAGCCCGTATGACGAAATTTCCGAATCTACACTTGATGCTTATTTCTTCAACCCCGAGTTGGCTCTATACATGGATGATGATGCTTTTGGTGGTGCTGTACCTTCATTCAGGAGCTTAAGAATTCAAAAAAAATCTCTTGGCACTTTCGATTTCTCTAATGGTGCTGATGGACTTTTTGGATTGAAAGGGAACCCGGCCTTGGCTGGTACTGCATTGGATGATGCAGTTTTCGGCACTTTATTATTACCTGGGCCTGGAATGCCGCGATCAGTAGATTTATGGCCCGCCTTTCATACTGGGGTACCTAATGTAATTCCATATCAGTTAGCTACGGGGAAAGATGGAAATCCTTTAGCACCTGGAAAACCATTCGTACATAATTTCCTGCCGAATGGAGGTGATATGTTGCGACTCAATATGGCCGTGCCACCGACGCCTAGAACTGATCCAAATTTCAGCCCTTTGGGATTAATTCAAGCGGCGGCCATTGGCTTAACTGTAGCACCATTTAATACACGCATAGATGTTGAATTCATTCCTAATATGGATGGATTTCCAAATGGTCGACGACTTGAAGATGATGTCACTCGCATTGAGTTACAAGCCGTCGCTGGTGTTGTTTTAGCAGCAGTCGGTTTATGGTATGACGATTTTGTGCCTGGCGAAACAGCAAGCCCTTTAACTCCTAATTTACTCAGTGTATTGAGCTACTCTACAGGAGTCGATAAAAATGACAAATTATTCAAATCAAGCTTCCCATATGTCGCTTCTCCTTGGAGTGGAACGGAAGTTAGACAATAGTTAAAAATATACTTCAAAATGAAAAAAATACATTTTTCTAAACTTTGGTCCTTTGGTATAGTCTTACAACTACTCCTTTTGGGCAATTTGACAGCATCAAGCCATAGAGAGGCACCTTTGATTTCCAACGATCCATTAGCAGACAATGTGGATTTATATGCATTCAAAAGTCCCGACAATCCCAACACAATCACGATAATAGCCACTTATGTGCCTTTACAATTACCGCATGGTGGTCCAAATTATTACAACTTTGGCGAGAATGTCCGGTACGAAATTCACGTAGATAACGACGCATCTATGCATGGGGATGAAATAACCTACCGCTTTACTTTTAATATTGAGAATGAAGATCCTACTACATTCTTTAATATTCGGCTTAGTAAACAAAATCAGAAGGCCACCTACAAATTGGAGCGTTCCATTGATGGTGGAAAAAGTTTTCAAACAATAGTAGAAAGGGGGGGCGTACCACCTAACAACATAGGACCAAGATCTATTGAGAGTGGTGTAGGACTTAATACAGATTATGCTACCCTTTTTAAAAATGCCATTACGCAAGCGAGTACCGGTGAAATGGTGTTTGCCGGGCCAACAGATGATCCATTTTTCGTAGACTTAGGTGGTATATTTGATCTGGGTGATGCGCCTAGACAGAGTGGAAAGGCAGTAGATGGTTTAGCTTGTTATAACGTACATAGTATCGCCATTCAAATTCCAATTTCTACACTTTTAAAATCGGGGGCAGCAGCACAACCGCAAAATATTTTGGACAGCGATTATGTTATCGGAGTTTGGGCATCAGCCAGTCGCCCGGCTATCCGCACCTTGAGTAAAAGTGCGGATCCAATATACTCAGGTGATTGGGTGCAGGTGTCGCGTTTGGGTATGCCTTTGACCAACGAGGCGGTTATTCCGATAGGGGATAAAGACTACTGGAATAGCATCACGCCTTACGATGAGATCGCCGAAACCACGATGGATCAATACTTTTTCAATCCTGAATTGGCCTTGTATATGGACGATGATTTATTTGGTGGCGCTGTGCCAGCATTTGCACCCCTTAGAATCCAAAAGAGCTCATTAGGTGCATTTGATTTCACAAATGGTGCTGATGGATTATTCGGATTGAAAGGAAATCCTGCGTTAGCAGGTACTGCTTTGGACGATGCAGTTTTCGGAACATTATTGTTGCCGGGTCCAGGTATGCCGCGCTCAGTTGATTTATGGCCAGCCTTCCATACTGGCGTTCCCAACGTCATACCATACCAACTCGCTACAGGCAAAAACGGGAATCCATTAGCCGTTGGAAAACCTTTTGTCAATAACTTCTTACCGAATGGCGGAGATATGCTACGACTCAATATGGCCGTTCCTTTGACACCTCGAGATGATGCAAACTTCAGTTCATTGGGCTTGATTCAAGCTGCTGCGATTGGTTTAACCGTAGCTCCATTTAATACAAATGCAGATCTGGAGTTTTTGCCCAATATGGATGGTTTTCCGAATGGTCGAAGACTAGAAGATGATGTCACGCGCATTGAATTACAAGCAGTAAGTGGAGTCGTTTTGGCTGCCGTCGGATTATGGTATGATGATTTTATACCCCAAACTTCAGCTAGTCCAGTTACACAGCATCTTTTGAATGTCCTCAGCTATTCCACCGGTGTAGAAAAGAATGATAAGGAATTTACAACTACATTTCCATACTTGGCCATGCCGCACGGTGGTACGGGCTCATGTAGTGGCGAACTCATAGAAAATAATGCTGAACAAGGTGAGACCGTAGCACAAATGTTTGTCTCATCGAATCTGCAGACCAAGGTTGGCGTGTATAACATTGACGCTGATAACGACATCTCCATGTCAAGTTTTGATATTTTCGATAGGGATGCAGATGGTATTGTGTACGATGAGACAAATGATGTCCTCTATCAATTGAGCCGTAGCGCTAATGTTATTAATGCCTACAGTGGTGTAAACGCTAGTCTTAAAAACGGTTCGATACCCTCATTAACAGCAACGTCTTCAGCTGATTTTACGAATGGAAGAGAAATAGCCATGAGTAACGGCAAGCTTGTAGTGACGCAAGACGCAAGTGAATCCAATGGTAATCAAAACAAATTATTTGTATATGATGCTAGCCCAACGAATATTATCTTAGAGAAGTCTCATAACGTTGACATCAACTTGTGGGGTGTTCACCTGACAGGATCAACCCTCTATGCAGTAGTAGATAATTCAAACCGCATAGCAATCTATAATGATTTTTTTGACAGAACTACTGGGGCCATTGCACCTGACAAAACAGTTTCGATAGAAGCCTTAGTACGAACGCATGGCCTCTTTTATGACGCAGACGCAGACATTATGTTTTTAACGGATGTAGGTGACGCGGCAAGTGCAACTGATGGTGCAGTGGTCATTGTTAAGAGCTTTTTGTCAGTTATTCAAGATGATATGGTGGACTTGTCAGAACAAGTTCGCATATCTGGCCCAAATTCTTCATTGGGAAATCCTGTGGATATAGGTTTTGATCAAGACAGAAATATGCTTTATGTCGCCGAACGTGCTAGTAAAGGAGGACAGGTTTTAGGGTTTTCAGCTAGCTTAGGTAATGGAGATGCAACTCCATCATATATAAGTGCATTTGCTGGGGCCTCTGCCATTTTCGTGTCAGGAAATCAAGATAAAGAGAAAATTTGCACGGTAGCTGGGGGAAATTTAACGACAATATCTGGCGGAACATTCGTTAGCATCTGCGCTGGTGATGGAATATCAGATGCGTTTAATCTCAATCTGATGAATAACCTTGGCGATAAGCGCGCATGGATTATTACTGACGCAAATGATAATATTTTAGGATTACCCGCAAGTGGCCCATTCGATTTAGAGGGAGCTGGTAACGGGAATTACAAGATATACAACATCAGTTATAGATCGGATGCTTTTTTGCCCTCGATTGGGGGCAGACTATCTGATATTACAGGATGCTTCGATCTTTCAAACCCAATAATAGTAGAACGCCTTATAGGTGCAGAATGCCTAGATGCTTGTGATGCTGATGGTGGTTCAATAATCCTAGCAAGTGGGGGGGCGACAATATCCCAATGCGTTGGAGAGGTTCTCTTTTCAGTGCGTCATATTTCTAGCTCTTCTTTAGTGTATTATTATATTATTATTGACGACAGTGGGCTTATCGTCCAGGTATTTAAGGCTCAAGATGGCAATACACTTTTGATACCTAACTTGGCTTCTGGGCAATACACTTTATATGGTTGGAGTGCAGACAGTCAAAGCGCGCCAGTTGTTGGAGCTTTATTTACTGCACTGACATCCGACACATGTGGTGAGCTTTCTTCTAGTAACGTGGCCATAACAATATTAACTACCTTAGAGTGTAGCGAAACTTGCCATGCACCGAGAAATGTCAGAGTAAGATCAACTGGTGAATTTTCTAATCTGTCTTGGGAAAAAGTTGAAGGGGCTACTTCTTATCAAATCGTTGTTACTTCTGCAGAAAATGGTAAGACTTTTACAGTGCCAGTAAGGAGTCGTTCGGTGCGCATCAATAGCCGAAAGGCTCTTTTTGTTAAAGTGAGAGCCGTATGTGAAGGGGGCAGTTTATCAGAATTTAGCCAAGAGATATCTGTTGGCAATGTTTCAAATGTAGGGCTTTTTGCCTCCTCGAGATCAGCAGATGTTCAAGTAATAGAAGATGAAATTGAAACAACCTTCATGACTGTTTATCCTAATCCCGTGAGTTCGGTTCTTAATGTTTCTATTTCAAGACTTTCAACAAATGCTCAACTAAGCGTTTACGATATGTTAGGCGCGCTGCGTCTACGTCAAAATGTTGCGAGCGGACAAGAATATCTTCAATTGAATATTGATAATCTTGCAAACGGCATTTATCATCTTCAGCTAAGTTCTTCGGCTGAAATGTTAGATCAAAAGAAGGTCATTAAAACGCAATAATATTTTAATCATTTGTAATAACGTTTCACATAGGTCATCCAAAAGGTGGGTGGCCTATTTTTTTTTTTTGAAAAAAGGTAGAGATATCTTTTCTTTATTAATTTTTCATTAATGATTTATTCAACATTAAATGTCAAGAGTAAAATTTGGGGTGAAATGAAATACTAATTATAATGTTTATGAATCAAGTAATTAAATGTCAATGAGAAATGTCATTTTAAAAATTCAGAAAAGTAAAGAGATGAATAACACTTCTATATCTACATGTGCTTTTAGTAAAAGTTTATTTTTTATATTTAGGCATCGACTAAAGTACAATATTAATCATTCGCCCAGGCACGACGATCACCTTTTTTGGTGGAGTGCCTTCGAGCCATTTTTGCACATAATCTAGTTGCATGACAGCAGTCTCCAATTCCTTTAGGCTTGTATTGGCATCAAATTCTTGTAAACCTCGTTTTTTGCCATTAATACAAATGGGGTAGGATACCGTATCTTCAATTAAGTATGTTTCAATAGCAGATGGATATTCTGCCAAATGAACAGTGTTATCATTACCCAAAATAGACCATATCTCTTCGGATAAAAACGGTGCAAATGGGGCGATAAGTCTAACGAGATTATCAAGAACTTCTCTCTTGTTGCATTCAATTTTTCGAAGTTCGTTGACGCAAATCATCATTGCACTGACGCAAGTATTGTATGAAAAGCTTTCAATTCCCTCGTTTACTTTTTTAATGGCCGTATGAAGTATTTTATATTCTTCTTTGGTAGGCACAATATCTGATATTACTATCTCCTCTTGATTATAAAACAGGTCAACAAATTTTCTTAAAAATTTGCTCACCCCATCAATTCCATTAGTATCCCAAGGTTTAGCTTGCTCTATTGGGCCTAAGAACATTTCATACATTCTAAAACAATCGGTGCCATAACGTGCCGTTACAACTTCTGGATTAATAACATTAAACAATGACTTTGACATTTTGCCAACTTCGGAGTGAGTGTAAAACTTAAAATCCTCTTTCTTACCTTTCACGTCACCAAAATGAAAAGTAGCATCTTTCGTTATAAATTTCGCCTTCTTGTAGCTAGGACTCCAGTCAAGAAACGCCTTTAGGTTCTCTACAGTCAGGTGAGACTCTGGGCTGCCGTAACGGGTTACAAAATCAATATGAACGGAAATGCGCGCAAATCGATTGGTTTCATTTTCTTCTACCATATCTGCGGAATAGAAAACTCGCTCATGCTCAGGACTTTCTTTATCCAAATAGATCGACTCGACGATACCTTGAATCATCCCCTGATTAATCAATTTCTTAAAGGGCTCTTCTGTCTGCGTAATGCCAATATCTTTAAGAAATTTGTGCCAAAACCTGGCGTACAATAAATGCGCTACAGCATGTTCTGCACCGCCTATGTACAGATCAACGTCTTGCCAATATTTTAAAGCCTTTTCGCCTGCCAACTCTTTATCGTTGTGTGGATCCATATAGCGAAGATAATACCACGACGATCCAGCAACAGCGGGCATGGTATCCGTTTCGCGTCGATGACCATTATCCATGTGCACCCAGTCCATTAGGCGAGCTAGGGGTGAGCTTCCATCTTTAGCGGGATGAAAATTTTCAGTATCAGGAAGGACTAATGGCAATTGATCAAGGGGCAATACATGCGCAATGTCTTCCGTATCATAATATACTGGAAAAGGCTCGCCCCAATAGCGCTGTCGACTAAAGCCGGCATCTCGCATTTTATAATTGGAGACCGCCTCACCGATACCCATTTTTTCGATCTTTTGGCTAGCAGCGGCAATCGCCTCAGGCACTTCCATTCCATTGAGGAAATCCGAATTTATAAGGACCCCCAATTTGTCGTGCAGTGTAGCATGTGGATATTTACTTTTGTCAACTACCGCAATTATCTTGAGACCAAACTTAGTTGCAAAGGCTAAGTCTCGTTCGTCATCGCTTGGTACAGCCATTATAGCTCCAGTGCCGTAGTCCTTTAAAACATATTCTCCAATCCAAATAGGAATAGGCTCTTTGGTGAAGGGGTTGACGGCATAGGCTCCTATAAACTCTCCGGTGACTTGCTTTTCAGCCATACGGTCTACTTCGCTTTTAGAGGCGACGTAGTCAATATATTCTTGTACTTTTTGCGCTTGTGCAGGGGTAGTGAGCTTAGCTACAAGTTCGTGTTCGGGTGCCAAGACCATATAGGTGGCCCCAAAAATGGTATCAGGACGAGTAGTAAATATTTCAATAGACTCAGATGAATTTTCTACAGCAAAATATATACTCGCTCCCTCTGAGCGCCCAATCCAATTGGACTGCATAGCTTTTAGAGAATTAGACCAATCCAATGTTTCTAGACCATTCAATAGCCGATCAGCGTAGGCAGTTATTCGCAAATACCATTGCGACATGGCTTTTTGGACTACAGGAAACCCACCGCGTTCTGTGACACCATCTTTGATTTGATCATTTGCTAATACAGTTCCCAACTCCTCACACCAATTGACATAGCCAATTTTCTTGTAGGACAGTCTATAGTTCATAAGGACATCTTCACGTTCTTTGCGACTCCACTTTTTCCAATCTTCGGAAGAAAAGCTTTCTTTTTGTGCATTGGCGACATGCAGCCCAGTATTGCCCTGTGCTTCAAAGTGCGCCACCAAAAGATTTATGGGTAATGCCTTTTCTAATTTTTTGTCATAATAATGTTCAAATAGTAAGGTGAAGATATACTGAGTCCATTTGTAATATTTAGGGTCACAAGTACTTACTTCTCGACTCCAATCGTATGAAAAACCAAGGCTTTTGAGCTGTTCTCGATATCGCGCCATGTTTTTTTGAGTTGAGATATTCGGATGAATACCTGTCTTTAGCGCATACTCTTCGGCTGGAAGACCAAACGCATCAAATCCCATAGGATGAAGCACGTTGAATCCTTGCATTCTTTTGCGACGAGCAAAAATATCAGAAGCAATATAACCTAAAGGATGACCAACATGCAGCCCTGCACCAGAAGGATATGGAAACATGTCTAGGACATAGTATTTGGGTCGATCAGATTCATTTGAGACTTGGTAAATATTGTGTTCGTCCCAGTAGTTTTGCCACTTGGATTCGATTTGTTGATAATCGATCATAATCGAAAGTTGAGCTTAGATATTAGCATTAATGTAATCCAAGGTATATTGGCAGATCCAATTGCGAGATCGACTGTTTTCAGTAAATCCTACATGTCCACCATGCCTTGGCAGGCACAAAGATAAAATTTCAGACTTCTCCGCCACCTCATCAGGATAACAGAGTTTGCCTAAAAAGGGATCATCAATAGCATTGACAATCAGACTGGGTCGCAAAAGACTATGAAGCCATTGAATTGATTGATTACAGGCATAATAATGTTCGGCACTTTGATATCCGAACAATGGTGCAGTATAGTATTCATCAAAATTGTAAAGCGTATTAATAACGGAGTCCGAATATACCGTAATTGCGTTTGGAAACTGCTGAGCCTTTCTCTTGATTTTGGCCTTGAGACTTCGAAGAAATCTGGTTTGATATATGAAGTTTTCCTTTTTAAGCAAGGTTTTTGATGCGTCTGAAAGATGCACGGGTACTGAGATAGCAATACCATGTGTAAGCTTTTGCGAAATAGGATGCACCCCTTCTCCTAAATATTTTAGGGTTAAATTACCTCCGAGACTAAAGCCTATTAGTACGATCTGCTCGTATTGTCTAGCCAGTAACTGTACGACTAAATGGAGATCGTCTGTCAGACCACTATTATACGAACGAACATTTAAATTATCTTCGCCACTGCAACCGCGATAATTCATCCCGACAATATCCCAGCCTTGGAGCTTATAAAATTGCGAAAAAACGCGAATATAACTGGATTGACTACTGCCTTCCAATCCATGACACAACAAAACGACTTTGTCGGAACCAATCCTGATATAGTCAAGATCTAAAAAATCAGCGTCAGGTGTTTGTATCCGCTCTCTTTGATAGGTCAATTGAGGACTTCTCAAAAGAGAATTAGAAACGATCGTATTGAAATGACCATTTCTGTACCAACCTTTAGGTCGATAATTATTGGGGTAGAGAACAGGCATAACTTATTTGGCGAGAAGTTCTACTATGCGATTAGGATAATCTGAGATTATTCCATCTACTTGAAGGTCGAGCATGGATTGTATATCAACATATTCATTGACTGTCCAAGGAATTAATTTCATTTCATTTGCTTTGCAATAATCGATTAATTCTTGAGTAACTAGTTTAAAATAGCAGCTATAAATCGCAGGTATAAAGCCTAACTTTTCAATATTTTGCCGGTAGTCCAGTTCATGTTCGATAAGTAAAGCTAATGGTATACTTGGGTCTTTGGAGTGTACAAGCTTCAAACTCTCTAAATCAAACGATTGTATGATGAATTTCTCTTTGACCCCAGACTGGTTAACTACCTCAAGCACCAAGTCAGCGAATGATTCGGCGTCCGGATGAAAAATCGTGTCGAACATTGGAGAGCGCTTGATTTCAATGTTAAAATAAGGTATTGGAGAGGTGTTTTTTGTGGCATAAACCTTTGCCAATTCGATTACTTCCTTCAATAATGGTCGATAAGCTTTGCGATTCTCTCGTTCGGGAAATCTGGGATCTGGTTTGCTTCCGACATCATACATCCTTATAGAATCATAGTCCATACGATACATGTTAAACTCTGTTTCAGATTCCTTGGGTATTTCTTGGCCATCGGGTTGGAGACTGATGGCGGATCTAAAATACGGCTCATGAGACACGATGACCTGATGATCCTTGCTAATTGCTAAATCTAATTCTAAAGTGGTGACCCCAAGTTCAAGTGCTTTTTGAAATGCATCAAGGGTATTCTCTGGCATCAGCCCGCGACACCCTCTATGACCTTGTATGTCTAATAATTCGTGAGTTTTCATTTGTTGACAAGATGCTAGACAAGCAAACTGTACTAAAGCAATGCTCATTGCAATAATTGCAGCGAATTGGTTCATTCTAATGTTAAAAAAAGATTCCAACAGCTAGCACAAAGTTGTCTAAACCATCCAATACGAACTTTGGCTCAACGTAGAGTGCTAATTTATCTGTAATTGGCACATTGGCATGAATACCAATATTTAACCCTAAGTCTGTGTCCGATGTTTTAAATCCATTTACTTCAAATCTCGAGCTTACAATTTGCAAGCCTGTAAAAGGTGATATAATAAAACCGCCCACTTCGCCAATTTTCACACCATAATAGTGCACATCTAAATCAACGACAAAGGCGCTGAAACCACTCTTTGGGAAAAAGTAATTGAGTCCCACCTGTCCTGCATATTCATCTGAAAAAGTATAGTGTAGCTTGCCGCCTATACCTGTCAATTTGTCGTCAAAGTCCCAGCCTATTCCTGCGCCTACCTTAAACTGACTAAAGGCCATAGAGGCAATAAATGATAGACATAGGGTGAAAATAATTTTTTTCATGCTCTCTATTTTGGGTGGCAAGATACGAAAAATCTTCGAAACAGATACATGTGTGGTCAAGAAGAGAATGCCGATGCACACAGAAATAAAGGCTAACATAAAGATAAATCTCTGTACGACGAACCCCCGAAAAACGAAACGACATTTATGATTAATCCACATGTGAACAGTCATGAATGCTCAAAGCACAAATTAGACAGTAATAGAACACACAAATAATCGTAAAGGGAGGGGAGTAAGATAAAAATACAAACACCTATACGCCCAATCAAAGAGAAAATTTGCTCCAAATTTGGCGTATAGGTGCGGATTTATGTCCTAATTAGTGCTTGTTTTATATCCTTTTGGTTCCAATAGAAAAGGCATTCTTGCGATTTTTTTTCGGATTTATGTAGAATAAATGGCAAGCATTCTAACACAAGCTATTTTATCTATTTAAAACGTATCTAACCGAAAGCGCTCCAAAACCTCCTCCAAAACCTGAGCCATAGCCACCTAAAAAGAAGGTAGGTACCCAATCAACGCTAAAATTTAGTGGGGTATTTTCAAGGGTATAACTTAAGCCTAAATAACCTTGAAGACCAAAAGAAACACTTGAATCGTCAATAAAAGCACTGTCAAAAGACCATAAGAAAACACTTGCACCACCGCCGTAGTACCATTGAAGATTCTCTACTTCTCCAATATCCTTATGAATCTGGTAAGCGGCACCTACATTAATCCAAGATCCGACACCCCCGAAATTTCTAAAGCCCACAAAAGCTTCAGCGGCAGCAGTCTCGTTCAAAAATGTCTTATAAGATACGGATACAGGTGATCCTAAACGAAGTCCAATGGCCGACTTAAAATCTTGCGCCTTCGCAGTCAAAGAAAAAGCTGTTATAATCAACAGTGTAAATAATGCATTTCTCATAATCTTTTTGGTTTTATTAATAATCCTGCAAATTAAAAAGATCCTTGTCATCTGATCCAGAGGTTTTCATCTTTTTTATCAAGCATGGTTAAATTGACTATTTTTAGTGATAATAAACATATGCTCAAGGTGGTGATCATATCTGTTTTTTTATAATACCTTTGCAAAGCTATCATGATGGATTGCTGTGAGAAAAACCGTGTACCTTCTATTTTATTCTATACTAATGGGCTTTTTGGCACATTTGCTAGCTCAGCAACTGGCAGTGGCTGAGGCGCATAAACCATTAGGGGGGCTCGCTATTATTATCCCAGATGGTCTAAGCATCAATACGGAGCGAGATGTTATGGAGGCCGCAGAACAAGTCTTGGAAGCAGATATTAAGAACGTCACTCGCTACAACAAAAAGCATCAGATGGACGTAGTGTCCCATGCTACAGGAATAAAAAAAGCAGATGTGCTCGCAGATGTGCAAGATTTCGTCTATATCGAATATTCTGCGCAGCCCGAGCGATTAGTTGAATTAAAACGTAAACTCTTGGTAATAAGTGGCTTGATAGAGATTGATGTTATCCCGCCTAGGCAAAACACAAATGTTCAAGGGCAATTTCATACTTCGGCAATTATAGGATTGATTTTGTTGTTGTTCTGTGTGATGTTGGCAGCCTTGTTTTCTTCAGGTGAAAGTAAAAACTTGCATCTTCAGCTAATTGCAGGAGCTAGCTTCGCTTCTTTATCGACCATGATTTATAAACGTTATGCTGAGAGAGCTATTAAGCTTTTTTTGTTGGCTATGGCTTGTTTATTATTGATTTGGCTACTTCAAGCAAGTTTCTCGTTTATTGATCAATTCAATGAAGTGTTAATAGGGGCAAGCGCTATACTTTTAGGCATTTTAATCGTTACAATCATTTGTGCTTTTTGGGAGCGCAACCAATTTTTTAATCAAACACAATTAAAAAAGTGAGTACTTATAAAAAAGATAGAAAAAACAAACCATCTTCAGCGGCTAGCTTGAGCCCTACGAAATCGAGAGCATCTCACTCGACAGTCGCGAATAAAGTGATCTTTGGACGCGAAAACTATAAATGGATACTGCTAGGTGTAGGGCTTATTATCATTGGTATGATGTTGATGTCTGGCGGAGCTAATACAGATCCAAATGTATGGGACGAAGAACTTATCTATGGTTTTAGACGAACTACCTTAGCTCCGATTGTCATTCTTACTGGATTAGGGGTAGAGATTTACGCTATTTTCAAATAGCCCATAGCCTATGGATATCTTAAAAGCATTGCTCTTGGGCTTGGTGCAAGGCTTGACGGAGTTTTTGCCTGTGAGTAGCAGCGGTCATTTAGAAATTTTAAACTACATCTGGCCATCTACGGCAGGTTTGGGCTCTGATTTGTTTATGGTTATCTTGGTACACTTTGGAACGGCATTGAGTATACTTTACGTTTTCCGAAAGGACATTGCATTAATCATTCAGAGTTTATTTCTTTGGCGAAAAGATGAGCATTTTGACCTAGCTTGGAAGATTATTCTCTCCGCTATTCCTGCTTTAATCATTGGTCTGTTATTTGAGGAGGATCTCGAATTACTTTTTGCAGGATCTATTCGATTTGTTGCTTTTTTTCTGATGTGTACTGGTTTGATACTATGGATTCTTCCTAGGTATTCGAAAGATCAAGAAGCGAATGTGAGTTGGATGATGGCCATGTGGATTGGTGTGGCTCAGGCTATAGCGATTTTGCCCGGCATTTCTCGCTCAGGGGCGACCATTGCTTGCGCCTTAATGCTAGGGGCGGCTCGACCTAAGGCCTCTCGTTTTTCGTTTCTAATGGTGTTGCCTATTCTGTTGGGAAAAATGTTTTTGGATATCATCGGCGGGGAAGTTCAGGTAACAGCACAGCAAGCAATTCCGTTTTTAGTGGCGCTGCTCTCTGCTTTTTTGGTGGGTATTGTGGCTTGTACTTGGATGCTAAAAATCGTTCAAAAAAGTGAATTGAGCTATTTTGCTTATTACTGCTTTGCCGTTGGTGCCATCGTATTATTGAGTACATGGCTGTAGAAAAAATCATCACACGAAATAATGCTTTGCAGCTCAATGACTTGCAAAATGGTGCCCTTCTCCTTGTCGATAAGCCGTATGCATGGACATCTTTTGACGTAGTCAATAAATTGCGCTTTGCTATCCGTTCCGTGCTAAAAATTAAAAAGTATAAGGTGGGGCACGCGGGTACACTAGACCCTCTAGCCACGGGTCTCCTATTAATTTGTATTGGACCTTATACCAAAGAAATTGAGTCGCTTATGGGATTGGATAAAGAGTACACTGGTGAAATAGCCTTGGGGGCTACAACTCCTTCTTATGATGCAGAGTCGCCTATCAATTGCTATTATCCAATTCCTACCATAGATCAAGCGCATTATACGCAATTCGCGCAACAATGGATTGGTGTACAGGATCAAATGCCTCCGGCATTTTCAGCGATAAAAAGAGATGGCGTTGCTCAATATAAGTTGGCAAGAAAAGGTCAAGAAGTAAAACTCGAACCGCGCAATATACGAATAGATCAATTCGACATCGAAAAACATGGCCACGACATGTTGAAGTTTAAAGTCAAATGTAGTAAAGGAACGTACATTCGGTCATTAGCGTTTGACCTTGGCAAGGCTTTGCACTCAGGAGCATATTTGCACCAGTTGCGCAGAGAATCTATTGGTGATTACAAGGTGACTCATGCATGGAGCGTTGAAGAAATGGTGCTACAAATTAATAACTTAGCTCTTCAGCAATAGGTAAATGAGCTTAGTACTAAAAGACATATCCAAATCATATGGCCGTCAAGAGGTATTGCGCCAAATCAGTATTACCATCGAAAGCCCTAAAGTTGTTGGCTTAGTAGGACGTAATGGAGCGGGTAAATCGACTTTGCTTAAAATCCTAGCAGGTATAATCGATCCGGATAAAGGGACAGTAATCATGCCTGAGACTAAGACGACTCGGCCTTTAAGTTATATGGCCGAGTCTAATCCTTTATACATGGAAATGTATGTGTTTGAATACTTGAATTGGGTAGCGCAGAGCTATTTGCAATCAACATCTATGGATGATATTAAACACATTGCCTCAGAAATGGGTCTCCATGGAATAGTTAAAAAGCGAATTGGTGAATTATCCAAAGGGTATCGACAACGAGTAGGCATCGCTGCGGCTCTTATTGGGAAACCTGCAGTTTGTCTCCTCGACGAACCTATTAATGGATTAGATCCAGCGCAAATTATAGAAATGCGTCAGATCATTCGTGACCAAGGGGCGGATCGAATTATCGTGTTATCTAGCCACTTATTGCAAGAAATAGAAGCCCTTTGTGACCAAGTATGGCTACTGGAGGACGGACAGTTGCGAGATGTATCAAAGCTTTCTTCTGGTACTGCCTACAAGATAATTCCTAGAGTATATCGACCTGATATGAATCATTTACGAGCGATTCACGGGGTTGTACATTTTGACTATGCTCCAAAGCATTATATGATCCAAGTAGCTGACGATCAAGTATTAGACAACGTATTACAAGTCTTGTTGGATGAAGGCCTTGGGGTTCTGCAATTGACGCAAGTTAAAAACTCATTAGATTCCTTGTTTTTAAACACAGCGACCTCATGACTCAATTTCGCAAAGAGCTAAGTATGTTTTTTTCGAATTTCACCTTTGTTTGGCTGTTGTTTTTTGTCTTGGCAGTAAGCGGTGGCTTTTTATGGATTTTTCCTGATAGTTCTTATTTGTCATACGGCGTAGCGTCGACGGAACTATTCTTAGAATTAATGAATTGGCTAGCTATTCTTTGGATTCCTATTATTGCCGGTAGTCTTATCCAATACGAACGCAATAGCGGTATGTTAGATCATTTAGGAATGATTCCTACGGCGTGGTCTTCGATCATTTGGGCCAAATTTTTTGCGGGTGCACTAATCGTTGTATTACTCAGTACATTAACATCCGTTCATTTGATTGTCTTAGCGGATATTGGTATTCACGGCCTTCAAGACTTACATCAATTTGCAGTATCTTTTCTGGCTATGCTTCTAATTTTCTGTTGTTATCTCAGCATGTCCTTATGGGTTTCGATGTATATAATCCAACCCATCGTTGGGGTTGTTATTTCGGTTTTGTTGTGTTTTATTTTTTATCAAGGTTTCGAACTTGTCGCTCAAATACCGAGCTTTTGGGGCGTACGGAATAGCAGTATTGCGAGTTTCGGTTTAGCTTATCATGGCGGCTTGGTGAGTCGTGGTGTCATTAGTTTATCGAGCTTTGTGTACACATTGACGCTGATCATTGCGTTTAACTACGCTACGATTTTTCTTTTAAAAGGTGGATTACAACGCGCAAGATGAAAGAATTCAAAGGCTTTTGGAAAATACCCGCGCTGATTATCGCTTTATGGCTCGTTAATCTAGCTGTTCAGTCATTTGATGTCCGTCTTGACTTATCTGTAGACAGACGGTACACACTTCACCCTGATATTAAATCTGTTTTGAGGCATCAAGACGAAGAAATTGATATTACGGTGTTGCTAGAGGGTAATATTCCTCCCAGTTTCAAACATTTGACGTCGTATCTAGAACATTACTTAGGCGATTTATCTCGATTCGATAATAATATTGTAGTCGATTATTTAGATATGACTGAGGCCACCATTGAGGAGTCTCAGACGATCAAAGAAATTTTAACTGCACGGGGCTTAAGTCCAATGTCGAGAACCATTGCTTCTGCAGATCAAGTGAGCAAAAGTCTGATCTTTCCTTTCGTGCTAGTTTCTACTCGATCTAAGGTGCATGTCATCGATATATTAGATAACAAATCTCCAGACCAAAGTGAAGAGGAGGCTATTCAAACGTCTATCAAAAATTTTCCGGTCAAATTATTCTCTGCTCTATCTTCCTTGCTTCAATCTCAAGCTAAGAATATTGTTGTTTTAGGTAAATCAAATAGGCTAATCGCAGAAGCACTCAATAGAGAAACGACGCAGCTTGATGGCTATAGGTTTGCGCCCATTGATGGGTCAACTTGGCTCTCATTACCAGACTCCATCCTTATCGACGGTTTTCTAATGTTGGGAAGTGGAGATGGCTTGAGTAGGGCAGATATGTTGGCGGCTGATCAAGCTTTACAAAAGCACATTGCAGGGATATATTTGTTAGATAAAGCTCGAGTGCATCTCGATTCGTTTTTAACCAATAGCGAATTTTTTGCCCAGAGCAATGACTTTTTAGTGGAAGATCAACTAATAAAATGGGGAATCCGTATCAATCCTTCTATAGTCCAAGGGCTCCCTGCTGGATTAATACCACAAGTGGCAGGCACACGAGCTGGCGATCCAAACATTATTCAAGTTCCCTTTGATTATCATTTAGTGCTTGGATCATCAGCTATAGCCAAAGACCTTTCCGTATCGCAACAGGTGGCTATGTATTTTGCGTCGAGCTTGGACACCATAAGGACGGCGACAGATGTGAATAAGAATATTCTTATCACCACTAGCGAGCTCTCAAAAGTGCAATCCCTTCCGCTCAATATTTCACTCAATAAACTTAGGGTCGAACCCGATGTGTCTCAATACGAACAAACGAAGCGAATCTTAGGGATACAAGTTAAAGGGCCTATGCAAAGTCTTTTTAACCAACGACTAACTTCGGCGGATATCGAATTGTTGGCGGGCAACGAATTTACAGAGGCTACATCCGAAGGGCATGTAATAGTAGTTAGTGATGCGGATTTTTTGTTTCCGATGAGAGATGAACGAGGTGCATATTTCCCAATTGGCTATAACAAGTGGGAAGAAAAGCTATATGAAGGAAATGTGGCACTGATGAAAGCTCTTCTTGACAAAGTAACAAACGCCCCAACGATAACACTCTTAGGAGAAGAAGGTAAGTACTCGCCCATCGACAAAAAAGCTTTTTATCAGAACAAGAACGTTTATGCGCTTTATATTCTTGGGGCATGGCTTATAGGGATAATTCTAGTAAGTTTGGTGCAATATGGCCGTCGTCGCAAATACAATATTATCGATTTGGATTAGTGGTCTTGTTTTGTGCACCGCATTATCGGCAAATGAAATAAGCAACTCTGATGAACCCTATTGGGGATTTTACGGTCATCGGCTCATTAATCGTTTAGCTGTATTTACCTTGCCGCCTCCCCTAAACAAATTGTTTAAAGCTAATGTCAATTACATCGAACAACAATCGGTAGCGCCTGACAAGCGCCGATACGCATCTCCGATTGAAGGAATTCGGCATTATATGGACATGGATAAATATCCAGATTTACTGGAGTCCGAGGGTTTCCCCAATCAGATCGACTTAATCTTAAGACATAGCAGTATCACTGCTTTCAATGAAGCGGGCGATAGCATAAGAACATTCTTGCCCGAGGAAATTGACTCTTTTTATCAAAAGGCATCAAATGCTCTACGTTTCGATATTGCGAAACATTTATACAAATTGTATGAGTATGGCCATTTTAGGTTGTTGCCAGAATATATGGATTTACATTCTTGGCCGCGCGGCACTGTAGGTTTACAATTCAATGACTTGTTTAGTGAACATGGCATTTTGCCCTATCATTTAGTCGATTATCAGCGACGGCTTACAAAAGGTATGCGAGATGGAGATTGGATGTACGTGTTGCGATTGGCGGCGGAGATAGGGCATTATATTTCAGATGCGCATGTGCCGTTGCATACGACAAGTAATTATAATGGTCAAATGACGAATCAGCTGGGTATTCATGCTTTTTGGGAAAGTCGAGTACCCGAATTATTTGCTGTCCGCGAATTTGATTTATGGGTGGGCTCTTCGCAATATATTGACGACATGGAAAAGTTTTTTTGGGATATACTTCTCGAAAGTAACAGCCTTGTGGTAAAAGTCTTAGAGGAAGATGCTAAGCTTAGAGCTGATAAGTCCGTTACTTCTTTTTGTTATGAAGAGAGAAATGGCATCGTCGTGCGATTAGAATGCGAAGATTACACACGGCTATATGCCGAGCGATTAGATGGAATGGTTGAGCGGCAAATGCGAAAAGCCATATTAGCCGTATCGAGTTGTTGGTTGACCGCATGGATCGATGCAGGCTCTCCAGAAATTGACTTAGTATCCCAGCAAGAAGAAGCATCAGAGCCCGAGTTGCCGAGCTCCCTTAACAGTAAAATTAGAACACACGATAATGAATAAACTTAGATTAGACCTATTATGGAAAGGCCTTGCGATGGGTATCGCGGAGGCTATACCGGGCGTGTCGGGGGGTACACTAGCATTTATAACGGGCATTTATCAAGAGCTTCTAGATACGATTAAGGCATTTAATCCTAGCAATCTAAAATTGCTTTTTAGGTCACCGGGCTTATTTTTTGAAAACATCAATGGAGGTTTCCTACTCTTATTACTATCTGGGATGGGTGCCGGATTGGGCATCGGTGTTTTAGTAATCAGTAAATTATTATTGAGTCATAAAGAAGTTCTTTGGGCTTTTTTTTTGGGTGTAGTGCTTATGTCCATAGTGCATTTTTCGAAAGCTCAACGTTGGAATGTGAAAGGAATTCTCTTGGCCGTAATCATGGCTTGTTTAACCTTTTGGATCACTACTTTAGAGCCAACTGCGGGCTCAAATGCCTATGTATACGTATTTGTCGCAGGAGCTGTGGCTATTTCAGCATTGATGTTGCCGGGCATTTCGGGTAGTTTTATATTGTTACTTTTTGGCCTTTATGACACGATTATTATGACAGTAAAAAATGTGCTGACAGAGAGGTCGTTTACATCCGAGTCAATGATACTTGTGGTCTTTGCAGCGGGTATGTTAGTGGGCTTATTTAGCTTTGCGAGGGTTCTTTCCTACTTATTCAAACAATATTATGAACTTACAATGGCGGCCATGATTGGTGTCTTAATAGGGTCACTAAATAAACTATGGCCATGGAAGAAAATCACGAGTGTATTGAATAAATCAACCATGTCCATAGAATCCGCAGATGCGATTTATTTGGTTCATCCAGAAGAATATAAAGTTATTGGTGAAGTAAATTTGCTGCCTTTTGATTACGCTATTTTTGGCGATCCACGCATATTCATGGTTGCCTTAGCTATTCTGTTAGGCATCGTTGTTGTTTATGGCATGAGTCGATTTGACGTCCAAAAAGCGAAGGCATGACCTTGACTGAGGGCAATCAATTATGAATTTTTTAGGGCATATCGTTCTTGCCTATCCGAATCCGGCGCATATGGTGGGAAATTTTATAGCTGACGGACTTCGACCTGTTGATCGCAAAGGTTTACCAATTGAAATAGACTCAGGTGTCAAAATGCATTATGCCATCGATCGTTTTGTCGACGAGCACCACGCCTTCAAATCAAGCCTTCAATTGCTACGGCCTGATCATGGTAAGTATGCTGCTGTCGTTTTGGATATCATCAATGATTATTTCCTCGCATCCGAATGGGGAAAGTACATGGAAATAGATCACGATGACTTTATTGAAGAGGTGTATGAACTTTTTAAACCATTTGAAGACAAACTTTTTGGCAAAGCAGAGGCGCGCTTAGCACAATTATTGCGATACCGATATCTACATGCTTACAGCCAAATAGAGGGGATTGCCGATGTCATGAAACGTATGGATAAGCGCACCCGATTCCCATCAAACTTTGCGTTGGCCATTAAAAATATCGCTGATCATCGTGAGGAGTTTTCGGCCAATTTTGGGGATCTTTTTGGAGAAGTGAAGGGCTATATTCATTCATGGTCATCAGAATCCATTTAGCCCCTTATCTTTGCCCCGAGAATGAACTGATGAAGGAAGTACCGTATATCATAAAGCGCATTGAAGATTGGCCCATTACCAAGTTTTATCGCGTCCGTGATCGCATGGTCAATAAATTGGCCGAACAAACGATCGAGCATATTCTTTCTTCTCCTCAGTTGGATCTAGCGGGGATGATCAATCAGACTATCTATGCCGAAAAGCTGCGTGCCAAGATGGATGTTTATAAGGTAGATCCGCCCGAGGAATTTCAGTATTGGAAAAAACTCGAAGACGAAATGAGCGAAGGGATTCGAGAAGAAGTAGATCAACATTTGCTTCATCGAGATTTATTGAGACGCATCATTTACCGATATTCTGAAGAAATTCATGGTGATTTTAAACCAAAGACATTCCGTTTTGCTCGAAATATGCTTAGTGGCATTTTTCGTTTCATATATAATCCGTTCAAATCTGTCAAACAAGGAGCATTTTGGGGCAAACGCGAAGACTTGCTTGATCGTTTTCGCATCGAAGGCCCCATTAATCACATTCAAGCCTTATTCGATAAAGGGACAGTATTGGTGCTTCCAACACATTTTTCTAACCTTGATTCCATTTTGGTAGGTTTTGGTATCGAAATGTTGACAGGAATGCCCGCGTTTTCCTATGGGGCGGGCCTTAATCTTTATGACTATGAACTTTTAGCTTATTACATGAGTAAGCTAGGCGCATATAAGATAGATCGTCGTAAAAAGAATGCCATTTATTTGCAAACCTTAAAGCAGTTTTCGGTTTTATCTATTCAAGAGGGGATGAATAGTATCTTCTTTCCCGGGGGCACAAGATCGCGTAGCGGACATATTGAAGACACCTTAAAATTGGGGATACTCAGCACGCTCGTAGACTCGCAAAATGAGTTCTACCTGCGCAACTTTAATAAGAAAATCATTATTGTTCCATTGGTGATCAGCTATCATTTCACCTTTGAAGGAAGATCTCTTATCGATCAACATCTTCGAATACAAGGAAAGGAAAACTATATTTCAAAATATAAGCGAAAGAACACACGGTTTCAAAATCTGCGATTTATCAAGCGGATTCTAAAGTCGGGCTCTAACGTCACCTTATCTTTTGGGCAACCATTGGATATCTTTGGAAACAAGCTAGACAGAGAAGGGAGAAGTACCAAAAACCAAGAGATCGTCGATATATCAGAACATTTTATGATCGATGGTCAGATCACCATTGATCGACAGCGAAATGGGGTGTATACACGATATCTGGCAGATGCTATTGTCGACAGTTTTAAAAGGGAGAATGTTGTCTTGACAAGCCATCTGATTGCCTTTGTGGCTTATCGAATGTTCACCAAGCGGTTTCCTAATATGGATTTCTTTGCGCGGTTGACGCTCCCAAATGAATATTTTAAATTTTCCGTCATAGAAACTTCCGAAGTTGTACATGTTTTACTTGAAGAACTTAAGCGACTAAGTGCTCAAGGTCAACTCAAATTGAGCCCCGAGCTAAAAGTGTTGAATGCACAAGAAGTTTTAAGGGACGGAATTCGACAACTCAATACGTATCATTTCTATTCACCTCTCAATATCCGTGATGAATTTTTGTACAGCGATGATTTTAGACTATTATTCTACTATCATAATAGATTAGACTGTTATGCACTCGAAGATTTGATCCAGGTAAAGGATGTTAAATCACTAAAAATATCCAAAACCCTCTATAACCCATAGCGTGAACTATATCATTTTTGACTTAGAGGCAACATGTTGGCGAGGGCGGCCGCCTAAGGGAATAACAGAAGTTATAGAAATTGGTGCGTGTAAAGTCTCTCGATATGGACGGATAGAGGAGGAATTTAGCCAATTTGTTAAGCCTATAGTTAATCCGATATTGAGCGACTTTTGCAAAAAGCTGACGAATATTTCTCAAGAGAATGTAGAGCGTGCAAAGACGTTTGACAAAGTGATTGAAGACTTCATTCAGTGGTCTAATCTATATGAGGAGGAATATATCCTACTCAGCTGGGGGGCTGACGATAGGCTTTTGTTGCGCAATGATTGTCGTATGCATAAGGTTGATAATGATTGGGTAGATGAATATAGGGACTTAAAGAAGGCATATCGAAACCTCAAAAGTCTCAGAAATGCATCAGGACTCAAAGCTACAGTGCGTGATGAAGGTTTTGAGTTCACGGGCCTACATCATAGAGCCATTAGCGACGCCCAAAATTTGGCTAAAATATTTATCAAATACTTTGAAGAATGGAATTTGGGCTATTAGATTTTTCGTATTTATCTGTTACATTTGCGACCTCATGGGGCCATAGCTCAGCTGGCTAGAGTGCTTGACTGGCAGTCAAGAGGTCACGGGTTCGACTCCCGTTGGCTCCACAGGTTTTAATATAACAAAGGCGCGGAGATGGTTCGCGCCTTTTTTTTTGGTTATCAATTATTCTATAAAATCTAGCGTTGCAAGCTAAAAATGAGCGATATGATCAATTAGTCCAGGCCGTTCGCCATGAGCAGTTGGCAGAAGAAAAGTTTTTTCGAGAGATCACGCATGCCAAAACTTTCAAAGAGAGAATAGCTTCGGGCATATTGTGGTATCCGCTTGAAATACACACAGTACACTATAGCATTGCCGAAAAAATTGAAGTTCAAGTAAGTCCGCAGTATATGGGCGCTGGCAATAACCGAAACTTGTTTAAGGTAGGCGCAGGCGTTATTTTCTTTATCAACGAGGATGAACGACGTGACTTCAGAGGGACGATCAGTTTTTTGTCTAAAACGGTCATGCGCATTATTCTTAATGACGGTACTTTATCGAAAGATCAAATAATAAGTAACACTGCTATTGGTGTAGAATTGATCTATGATGATCGCCCTTTTCGTGTAATGCTATCTACCTTAGATCGCGTTAAGAAAACCACGGATTTTAGGCAAATAGCCATGAAGCAAATTCTGAACGACGAAAATTTTGCGACGCCGACAACTACCATCGATGCGTCGTTGCAGATAATGGCTCATTTACAAGAACAACTCAATCCAAGCCAGTTAGACGCTATCAGACACGCCGTTAAAACAGATCTATTTAGCGTTATTCACGGTCCCCCAGGTACTGGTAAGACGACTACATTGGTGGCTTTGATTGCTACTTTGGCGCAAAAGGAAAAACGAATTCTAGTCACAGCACCCTCTAACAACGCTGTTGACTTATTAGCCAAGCGATTAAGTGATGTAGGGCTCAATGTGCTACGCATAGGCAACGTGACTCGCATCGGTGACAGTATCGGTCATCTTTGTTTGGATGAAAAGGTGCGCCAACATCAAGAATGGCAATATATCAAGCAAGTCCGTATAGAAGCCGAAGCTGCCAAGGTCGAAGCATCACGCTTTAAACGAAAATTTGGCCCTCAGCAACACCGCGATCGCCATGGATTGAAAAAAGAATCGCGCGAGCTGGAGAAATGGGCACGCGAACTGGAGCAGCAACTTACCGAAAAAATCATTAGCGAAAGTCAAGTGGTGTGTAGTACTTTGATCGGATGTGCCCATTCAGATATTGAACATTGGACGTTCAATACGGCCATAATCGATGAAGGTTCACAAGCCTTGGAGCCAGAAACGTGGTTGCCTATGCTCATGGCACAGCGAACGATTATAGCTGGAGATCATTTGCAGTTGCCCCCAACTGTTCGGTCAAAGGAGGCTGAAGATCTAGGATTAGCAATTACTATGCTAGATTTGCTCAAAAACAGGAGCGATCAAAGCCATTTATTGAGTATTCAATACAGAATGAACGATCATATCCTCAGTTTTAGCAATAAAAATTTTTATGAAGGAAAACTAACGTCGGCCAGCTTTGTGAAGAATAGATGTCTCTCAAATGATGAAGAAATCGTCACGTTTATAGATACTAGTGGTTGTGGGTTTGAAGAAATAAGAGAACAAGGGGGGCGGAGTCTTCATAATCTTGGAGAGTATCACATATTACGCGAGCATCTGATAGCTAATCAACAGCTATATCAACAGGGTGTTCGAATAGGAGTTATTAGCCCTTATGCACTCCAAGTCAATAACATTCGCCATGAGATTGAACAAGATACGAGCTTTAGGGATCTGCATATCGAAGTAAATACAATTGACGGTTTTCAGGGGCAAGAAAGAGATGTGATCTATATCACGCTTGTGCGATCCAATGAAAGAGGGGAAATTGGCTTTTTAAAAGATTTTAGACGTCTCAATGTTGCCTTGACTAGAGCCAAAATGAAATTGATCATTATAGGTGATATGTCAACACTCGCCAGTGATGGACTGTACCTCAATTTGGCTGAACACATTGAAAAATTCGGTACTTACAAGAGCGCATGGGAATACATGTATTCTGCTTAAGTTGTGTGTAATCAACAGATGCGACAAAACCTAGGAAACTTACCTTTGGACTATGAGGCGAAAAAAACTCGTTATAATTAGCAGTCGAATCCCTTGGCCTTTAGACAAAGGGGATAAACTCAGACTCTATCATCAAATGGTCGTAATGGCAACACATTACGACCTTCACCTTATAGCACTCTGTCATCGTGTGGTCCCTGAAGATGAACTCTTGCCGTTAAAGCAAATTTGCCAATCCATTCGATTGTTTCCTCTGACACATACACGAAGATACTGGAGTATGGCTAAAGCTTATGGCGGGGCAAGACCATTACAAGTCAGTTATTTTTTTGATCAAATCGTGCATCAAGAGATTCTGCATGTTATTGACTTGATTCGTCCTGATCTGGTCTATTGCCAGTTAATACGCACAGCTCTATACGCACAAGGTATCGTACAACCAGTGATCATAGATTATATGGATTCGGGCGGCCTCAACAATTTGGCTGCGCATTATCAAACGAATGTATTCAAACGGCTATTATTACAAGGGGAGACTAAGCGAATCAAAAGGTTTGAACAACAGATCGCGCCCTTGTTTAAAAGTCATACCATTATTTCGACGCGGGATAGAAAGAGTATCGATGAACCACTGAAGGACCTATTGACCATAGTATCCAATGGGGTAGCCCCTTCCCAACGTTCAGTCAATTACCGAACATCAAGTATCTCTATGAATATAGGATTTGTAGGCAACCTGTCCTATCGTCACAATCAATTGGCGGTAGATTTTTTGATAGATCAAATCTTGCCGAGGCTTGATAAGTCGATTAAGGTTATTTTTGCCGGGGCAGGTAAGTATGTGCGATTGCTTCATTTTAAGCATCCGCAAGTTAATTATATAGGCTACGTAAAAAATATTCAAGAGGCTTATGACCAGATGAGTATTTCAATTGCTCCTATTTTTAGCGGTTCTGGTATGCAAAACAAAGTCTTAGAGGCTATGGCGCACCATACTCCTGTCATTACGACGAGTTTTGTAAGAGAGGCTTTATTTGCTGGGGAGAATATTATTTTGTCAGCGGATGAACCACAAGGTTTTGTAGCCCATATAAATGATTTACTTTCGCATCCTGAAAAGGCGGAAAGGATAGTAGAAAATGCTTTTGCATTTGTTGAGAAAGAGCATAATTGGATAAAAGTCACCCAGCCGCTGATTCAATTAATCGAAAAACATTTGAATGAGTGAATTTAAACTCAATAGCATAGAAGAAGCTATAAAGGATATTCGCAACGGAAAAGTGATCATTGTTGTTGATGATGAGGATCGCGAAAATGAAGGAGATTTTATCTGCGCGGCAGAAATAATCACTCCCGAAATCGTCAACTTTATGGCGACGCATGGCAGAGGTTTAATTTGTACTCCTATCGAAGAAGGTAAGGCGGACGCACTTGACCTTCCTTTAATGGTCAATAAAAATACGGCTTTGCATGAAACTGCTTTTACCGTATCCATTGATCTTGACGGAGATGGTGTCACCACTGGCATCTCAGCGAAGGATCGTGCCAAAACCATCGCTCACTTGGCATCAAAATCGTGTAAAGCATCTGATTTTGCGCGCCCTGGACATATTTTCCCGCTAAGAGCAAAGAAAGGGGGCGTACTTCGTCGTACAGGCCACACAGAAGCCTCCATAGACTTAGCTCGTATGGCTGGATTAGCGCCGGTTGGGGTGCTGGTTGAAATTTTAAATGAAGACGGCAGCATGGCTCGGTTGCCCGACTTAATCCAAATTGCTCAGAGGCATCAGCTTAAAATCATCAGTATTGAAGATTTGGTTTCTTATCGAATGAGACATGAGAGTATTGTACAAGAAGTGTATAGGACACGATTTGACTCAGAATACGGCGATTTTCAAGTCATTGCATTTGAACAAGTGACGACGCAAGATATCCATCTAGCCCTTGTTAAAGGAATCGTCAACAGTCAAGTTTCTGTGCCAGTTAGAATGCATTCGGTCATGGCTGGAGAGCAATTGTTTAATAGTTTGACCAACAGACCTTCTCCTATTGATTCAGCCTTACAAGTAATTAAGAATTCGCCCAATGGCATCATCGTTGTAATGCGTCAAAGTGAACGAAATTTAGATTTGCTATATAGACTGCACGAACTAGATGGCAAAGTAGGTTCGGCGCAGACGAGTAGTGAAGTTCAGAAGGATTTCGGTGTAGGTGCTCAAATATTGCGTCGTATCGGGGTGCAGAAAATTGAACTAATCTCTAACAACCCACGAAAGCGCGTAGGTCTAGAAGGGTATGGGCTGGAGATCGTTGGCTATAAGTCTTATGGCCAAGGGAAATAAGTAATCTTTCTGTAGCTGGAAAAATGAGAGGCTTGCATCAAAAGTTAGGGCAAATGCCGTTAGCATTTTCGTGATTGCCGATATATGAGATGCTCAACTCAAACACGTTAGCCCCAGGAAAATTGGCTAACCCCCGAAGGTTAGCATCATAACTAAAGCCTATTATCAAGCCGTTTTGCTCAAACCCTGCGGTCAATATTGCATCGGTTGGCTGAAATGTAGTTAAACTGCGTGATGAACGAATCCATGCACCTAGGTGCAATGCAATATTGTCCGAATGCTTAAATAAATACCTTATAGAACTGCCAGCGGTCAAACTCATATGTTGATCTTGCGAAAAAACAACAACTCTTGGCTCTAGACTAGTATTTTGGCCAATGGGCAAAACAGCACCACCATGCGCCGAAAATTTACTCGGTAATAAATGCGCTTCATATTCGTCGGGAAATCGAATATCACGGTCAAAATATGAAATATTAGGATTATTAAGATGAAAGGCACTTATGCCTAGATAGTATTTTCGGTACTTATCAGGTGCAATACTATAATGCAAGCCCAAACCTACATCCGCATAAGAAACGCCGTTATTTGGAAGAATTTCTTGGGTAGGTTCAGAATATCCGTTGACCCCGTTAAACTGGTCGCCAAAGTTGATATCCTCATAATTGATACTTCTGAGCCCCAAACCAAAATTAAACCCAACACTGAGATAATGATTGCTCTCTTTTGCTAAAAGTTTGTGATAGGCCACGCTTATACCAAGATTATTGGTGTTGTTATCATAAATGCCCAACCGTTGCCCACTGAACACAACTCCCGCCGCAACATGATCGTATCCAGAGGAGAAATTTCCAGATGCTTTTAACGGAAAGGAAAAATCACCTGCTACAGTCATCATGGTAAAAGGTGCCTCGAGTGCCCGCCTCCATTGATCCCTATATCCAGACATTACCCGAAAAGTACCGCTGTGCGCACCTGTCAACGCGGGATTAAGATGTACTGGATTGGCATAAAATTGACTGTATTGTAGGTCTTGCCCTTTTGTCTCAGCAAAGAGACAGAAACTTATCAAACACAAAATCCAATATTTCATCTACAAAGCGTATCGCCATCTCTAACGCGCCGATCGACAAAAAATGATGCGACACTGTTTATAATCTGTAATCTGAGGGCAATGATGCCAAAAAATGCGCAACTTCATCTATAAATCAAAAAGATGTACAAATACTGTCCTATGTGTAAGTCCGAAATGGCAGCCGATCAATTGGGGTATAATGCATGCTTAGATAAAGGCTGCAGCTTTGTTCATTATGACAATCCGACACCAGTGGTAGCTGCCGTAGTCGAGTATCCAGAGGGTCATGTCGTCTTAGCGCATAATGTGTCTTGGCCACAGCAGTTCTTTGGCCTAATAACGGGATTTGTAGAAAAGGGCGAAAATCCAGACGAGACCGTTATACGAGAAGTGAAGGAAGAAATCAACTTAGATGGGCGCGTTGAGAAATTTTTAGGGCACTATAAATTTGAGCGCATGAATCAAATAATCATAGCCTATCATATCATAGCTACTGGCGAGATAAAGCTGAATGATGAGCTAGATGAATATAGATGTGTTCCATTTGACAAAGCTAAGTATTGGCCTGCAGGTACTGGCTATGCGCTTCGTGATTTATTGCGTCAAAAGGGATTCGAGCCAATAGAGATTAGCTTGATGAAGCGATAAAGTACGAAGGAGTCATAGTGAAAGTAAATTGAAGTTTGATTAAGAGTGATGATATTATTTTTGATAGATGGTATGCTGCGAATATGATCTTTAAATAAGTGACCAAAGACGAGTACAACAAGGCGATGATCACCTGCATTGATTGATGGGGTAGTAAGATTAGGGCGATATAACTGGCACAAGTACCTATTATGTTTACAATTTGTCAGGACAGCGGACATAGATTGATCAATACGATAGATCTGCTTTATTACACGGTGTTGCACTCAATACTCACCTGACTACAACTGTAAACAGGTATAGCTTGACCTGAGGTAAAATGACAAGGAACTTGATCGTCATTCTATAATGCAATTTGGTGTCAAACGCAAGAAAAAGGGCGATAAAGCTACTTGTCCATACCGGGGTTTCGTAAGTGTAGGGTTAGAAAAAAAATCGCAACGCAGTTGAACATCGACGCAATTCGAAATTCAATTTTCTGCTTTAGGTTCTGGATCCATGACTAATTGAATATAATGGTTGAAATCGAAATACTTAGTTACAGCCGCCTGTATCTCTTGAGTTGATAATGCATTAATTCGCTTTTCTAATGATTCCAATAATATATTGTCAAATTGCTTATTTTCCTCTTGTCGCTGATTGATATTTTGTTGCCAAAAGCGATTTTCCTGGAGATCCTTTATTCTTGTTTGACGCTGGGTTTCTCTAACCTTTGTTAAGTCCTCTTCGCTCGGACCTTCATCGATTGCCTTTTTGATAACTTCTTTAGCTGCATCTATCAACTTATCTGTCATAGGCGGATCCGCATTAAAGGAAATTGTTATAGTGTAATTCTCATATGGTTTTTTACTTCCACCCCCATATATACCAACTCCATATACACCTCCCAAATCCTCACGAAGTGCTTCTCTTAGCTTTATTCGCAGATAGTCGATCATTGATTGCATTTGATAGTTGTTATCATCATTGAACTCATAATCACCCAAAAATTGAAGATTAACATTTGTCTTTGGTGCTTCCCCCCTTTGGATACGTTTTACGAGCCCGCCTTTGACTGGCCTAATACCAATATCCTTCCAAGTTTCATTGGTTTTTTTGGAGGGTAAATTGCCTAGATATTTCTGAATCAAAGGAAGAAGTACCTCTCGGTCAAAAGCGCCAACGATCGTAAACTTAAAATCTGCTGCGTCAGAAAATCGTTCTCTAAAAATTTCGACAGCCCGATCAAAGTCGATTCGGTCTAATCCATTTGGATCCGGAAAGCCAACTCTCATATGATTCTGATAGACTGTCTTACTGACAAAATCAGAGAAGAAAAAATTGGGGTTGGACATCAGATTTTTGTAAATACCCTTTTGCTTCGCTTTGTATGATTCGAAGGCCTTATTGTCCACCCTTGGTTCATGAAAATACTTATACAACATCTGAAATAGCAACTCGATATCATCAGGAGATGCTGATCCGTTAAATCCTTCTGAAAGTCCGCCAATATAAGGACGTAACGAAACCTTTTTGCCTGCAAACAATTTACTCAGCTGTACTTGATCAAAATCGCCCAATCCTGACTCAGAAATAATGGAAGCTGCATTAGAGACATTATCGTAATCTTCATCATTATACAAGGAGCTACCACCGGGACTCATTCCGGTAAACAAAACCTCATCATTTTTGAAATCTGTTTTTTTGAGGTAAACTCCCACACCATTAGAAAGCTCCAAATAATCTATTCCTGTCGAAGCAAACGATTCTTCCTTGACTATTGCCTGGGCAGTCAACTGATGATTAAAAAAGGGGGTCTCGATCAGTTCATCCTCATAAGGATCGATTACAGCTTGATTTATAGCAGACAACGTATTGCGCACTTGACCCTCCGTCGGCAATGGAATGGACTCCTTTAAGGGGCCTGTAATTACGACTACATTATTTTCATCCCTTATCCACTGCTTGGCCAGCATATTGATCTCCTCTATCCCAATAGTTGGCATGTACGTTTCATATAATTCCAATGTTTGTTTTGGGCTTGGTATAGGTGTTTGTTCCAGAAAATTATAGACATATCGCATAGCCAGCCTTGCAGATTCTGTTTTATCCGCCTCCTTGTAATTGGTCTCTATTCTTTCCATGATGATTTTTTTTGCCCGTATCAGTTCGCCGCTGGTGAATCCGTGTAACATGACCCTTTTATTTTCGGTAAGCAAGGTTTCTAAAGCTGTTAGTGATTTTCCCTCAGGAACCATTGCAAATGAGCTGTAGCTGTCTATATCACCGACATCGGCATTATATCCTGAAAATGCAAACACAAATGGAGGATCAGCGGACTTAGTAAGTTCGGACAATCGCGCCCCCAACATTTCATTATATAAGTTATGAACTAATCCATCGCGGTAATCATTGAGCTTAGTCTTGGTTAGTTTTGGATGTTTATAAATCAATTGAATTTGTGTAAATGAAGCTTCTTTGTCACCTACAATTGAAACCAGTGTTTCTGGATGTGATGGCACGCTATACTCTACACGAGGCCGTGCTTGCGGCGTAGCAGGTGCCAGTGCGCCGAATAATTCTGAGATTTTTCTTTCTACAGTCGGGATATCAATATCACCTACCACCACCACTGACATCAAGTCGGGCCTATACCAATCTTTATAAAATCGCTTAATTGTTTCATAGGTTGCATTTTGGATAATATCCGGTTCACCAATTGGCAATCTATCCGCATATCGTGAGCCATGATACATAACAGGAAAATAAACTTGTTGCATTCGTTGATCTGGACTTAATCTTGATCTCCATTCGCTAATCACAACTCCACGTTCCTTGTCGATTTCCTCATGATCAAAACTAATATCCGAAGCCCAATCCCTTAAAATGAGCATGCCTTTATCAAATAATTCTGTACTATCCGTACGGACTTGGAGCATATATACGGTTTCATCAAAAGAGGTATAGGCATTTAGATCAGGCCCAAATCGTGTACCCACAGATTCTAAATAGTTGACTAATTCATTTTTGGCAAAGTTCTTAGTTCCATTAAAAGCCATATGTTCTACAAAATGGGCTAATCCCAACTGGTCGGGATCTTCCATGATCGAGCCCGTTTTTACTACCAATCGCAGCTCTGCTCGATTTTCGGGCTTGTTGTTTTTCTGTACATAATAGCTTAGCCCATTAGACAATTTACCCTTAACAACTCTTTCGTCTACCGGGATTTGATTGACATTTGAATGTGCATCTGATGCCAAATTTGCAGGTGCCTTTGCCGCTACTTTTTGTGTTATGACAGGCGCATCTAATATAGAGGCACTCTTTGGCGAACAATAAAAAAACAAAGATAGGATTGCACCCAAAAAGAGAATCATTGAATTTTTCATATAGAATGTTTTACGATTTACCAGATTAGCAAAATATATGGTATGCTAAAATCAAATATAATAAAATATTCTTAGGAATAAAAAAATTAACATTTAGTTAGACACCTATATAGCGAAGATTGAGAAATGTTTACGATTAGATCATGAATTACGAACATATTCTGTATTCATATAAAGTAATCTATCGACACTATCGTGCATGGAGATAACGGCCAGCATGCCTAGTTCTATCTCATATCGATGTTCCCTTACTTTCACTTTTCTATATTTATGTTTATTAAACACGAATTATCCAATTTTCTCGCACTCATACATATGTACGAGGTCTGTTTCTTCTTCGTTGGTCGGTAAGTTAGCATTGAGTCGTACTTATCGTTCACAATGCTTTGGTTTTCGAGCTTTTGTAAGATAACTGCTTTAGCATTTCTAGAAATAAAAATTCCGCATAAGACGTAGCCTATAAAAAGTAATGGTTAAGAATATGGCTTTACCTAGATATGAATAATAAAGCTCTTTGATGTTAACTATTGACAGAAAACAAAGATTGAGGTTCACTCCGTCACTCATCTGTCTTGGCGGTAGGTAGGTACAATGCACGCCGAATAGGGGATGGGTAGGTTACCAAGATTTGGTGCAGTGGCACTGCGCAATAGAAATATGATCTCGATCTAATGCTTCGATGGTACTTGCCATTAAATTGAGTACTTTAATATGTTCATATATTATGTTTTAGCTTACTATTTTATAAGATAGCAGCCTATTTGAACTTAGTTGACTTGTGTAACCAAAGTTACGGTACACACGGAATAGTTTATACAACTTTGAAGTATTAAATGAATGTAATAAGAAGATGACAAAACTAAAGAACACATTTTTAAATATCTCTAGAGTACGGACATTGGCTACGTTAGGTGGTCTTTGATAATGTCACATTATCAAACATGTTCTTTGTTGTAATTTGTAGAATAAACTAGTATGCTTTCTACAAAGCATTAGCTCTGCGAGGCATTGATTGAACCTCGATATATTTAAACTGAGCTATTTTTTAGGATTACACTTTGGTCAATGTAAGTGCAAGTTTTATTTTGCACTGACCTAAATCATTTGACCATACAGATTGCCGATGTTGCGCACCCTGATAGTGTGCTTACTATTATATGAATAGATTAATTTTTAGTATGATCATAATGTTTTTCGTTCTTGCAATATTAAAATCAAAAGCCATGCACAAAAATTTGAATTATCAGAATAGTTTATGGTCAATTTTCCTTTGGAATCAGTCAGGTGTCTATGGTCGTTTTTTAGAAAAATGGATTGAAAGGATTCGTATTATTAGCTGGATATATGGTGTATGGACTGGTTATTTCAAAAAATTTGAATTGAGAAGAAATTTATTTAAAAATACGTGGGATAAGTCATATCAAGCCCTTATGTATGTAACATTAGTCGGCTTGATACTCTGGACTACCAAATTGTCTGGGCAACAATATATTATGTCTAAAGAACAAATTGTTGAAAAGGTTATTTCAAGCAACTTGGCATTGAGAATTGCCGATCAGGAGTACCAGATACGCTGGTCTGACTTTCAACAAATGGATGCGTTGCGATTACCGAATATTCAAATGAGCTACAATGGCATCAGCACAAATAGTCCGCTTATGGCTTTTGGGTCCAGATTAAATCAAGCGACTATTGAGCAAAGTGACTTTAACCCTTCTCTATTGAATAGCCCAGGTGCAACCCAAAATTTTTCTTATCAATTACAAGTTCAACAGCCCATATTCAACCCGGACAAGACTCACTTAAGACAAGCCGCCCAATTGGGGATGGAAGCCACAGAATTAAAAAGGCAGAGAACCTTGAGTCATTTGGTCTTTCAAGTAGAAGGACTTTATATGAAATTGCAATTGAGTTATAAGACTATGGATGTAATCAACCAAGCTATTGCTACGGCTCTGAGTAATTATGAAAATGCCAAGAATGCTTTGGCTGTGGGATATCTTCAACAGGTAGATATTTTAGCTATTGAGATGAGAATCAGTGAGTTGAAAAATGAATTACTCAACGTAGAGAATCAAGTGGTACAGCTATCTGATCAATTGCATTACCTTATGGAGGATAATATGCGAGAGCAAATAGTGCCAAGCGATGAATTGACACTAAGCCTTGAGTCTATGCCAGAATCACTTTCTCGTGAGCGAGTGGATTTTAGAGCCATGTATATGGCCAATGAAGCTTATGAACAGCAGTATAAAGCTGCAACAAAGGGTTCTATACCTCGTGTGAATATGTTTGCACATATAGAAGCCAATGACCACTTGCCGTTGGTGCCTGGTGCGGTCAACTACCTTGTTGGATTACAATTACATTGGAATCTTTTTGATGGTAATCAACGAAAATCTAATATCCAACGCCAGAAGGCAATAGTCAACAAATCTAAACTTGAAACAGAACAGTTTATACTACAAAATAATGTCGAGTTTATGAACGCATTACGCCTTAACGATTTGGCGATTGCTAAATATAAAACAGTCAAATTGGCTATTAGTCAAGCAGAGGAAAATTTACGAATCCGTTCTAATCGATTGAGTCAAGGACTGGAAAAGGCAACAGATGTGCTCATGGCCGAAACTAAATATTCCCAACAAAGACTAATGGAATATCAAGCGATTTTTGAAATTAATTATACTCAACTATTAGCCGAATTTCTAAGTCGTTGACCTTATTAACTTAATCAAATTAAAAATTATAAAAACCATGAAATTTATTATTCATATCATACGAGCAGCAGCCTTATTGAGTTTGCTAGTGTCTTGTTCGTCGGATCAAAAATCGCTTCATGTTTCTGCGGATATACCTGCGATTAGCGTCATGACACAAGAAATTATGACTATGGACGTGCCACAATCCTTTATTGTTAGTGGTAATATACAACCGCAAAGTGAAATTGTGGTAAGTACGCGGGTAATGGGATATATCGAATCAATCAAGGTAAAAGTTGGTGATCGGGTCTCAAAGGGGCAGCGCTTATTAACTATTAGTACTAATGATTTAGATGCTAAATTGGCTCAAATTCAAGCCCAAATCCAAAGCGCTAATGTGGCAGCAGAAGGCGCTCGTAAGGATCTTGATCGTTTTAATATTTTGTATGAACAAAAAAGTGTAACGCGAAAGGAGTTAGATGATATCACGACTTATTACAATATAGCTAAGGCAAATGTAGAAGGAGCCGAACAAATGAAAAATGAGGTGC